>JADKAS010000015.1 GCA_016715245.1 Saprospiraceae bacterium | reverse complement strand
TTTTCATCAGACGCTATTTAAAAATCCTGATATTCAAAAATGACTCTTTATCATTACATGATAAAGAGCGCAATTAATTCAAAAACTTGTCATATGAAGTTTACTTTTATAAGAGTTAAAAAATTTCTTTTTTGTTTTTGCTTGTTATTTTTATTTGCATGTAAAAACCAATCTATTTCCGGAAAAGAAGAAATAAAGAACGAAACCATAAAAGAGGATTCTATAATTCCTGCAGAATCTAAAGAGTTAGCAAATCCAAATGCTAATGAAGCAGTTCTTGAGAATGTAAATGAAGATAATTCAGCGTCTTCAATTGAGGATCAGAATAAAAATGACAATGAAGTTCAAAAGCCTAAAGGTTATATTATAAAAGATAATACGGTGTTATTTGAATCGTCCAATGTAAATTCAAAACAAATCGGGAAACTTAAAAAGGGTGAAAATATCTATTTGATTGAAACATCTTTAAATGATGAGAAAGGCAAATTTGCTAATTACCCAACCTGGTACAAAGTACAAATAACTAATAAAAAAATTGGATGGGTTGAAAGCTCAAAGGTCAGTTTTGGCCACTAAACATTGCCTCCAGCAAAATTGATTCATCCTTTGATTCGGTGAGTTTTAATCGGCTATCGGTATTCAAGGAAGTTTCAGAAACTATGTTTTTTAAAATATTTTGAGCTATTTTATTTCCAAGGTGAAGACCATCCTCACAATCCTTTCGAAAATGTACACCCAAATACAATCTTGACAAAGCATTTTCTTCAGCCATTTCACGGAAGGAAGAAAAGCTTCTCGGTTCACTTAAAAATGCTTTTACACCTTTATGACTATTGTCTGTAAAGGTATACGTTCTGCCAAAAAAATATTCAAGAACAGACGATGCGGCAGCACCAAACGCAGAGTGCCCTGAAGGATAAGCCGGAAATGGAGGATTGTCATGAAAAGGTTTCCAGATGGGGTCAATCTTAGTTTGAATGATAACAGAGGGTCTTACCTGTAAGGTATTATACTTAATATTCCAGCAAGATACAGCCGTTTCATGCAAAACAAGACTCATTAAAAAATAAATATTTTGGACTTCCTGAAATGATCCACTTTCTTTCTTTAATATTTGATTGAGAATTGAAATCCATCTGGTAGCAGGAGAATAAGTTACTCCGGGGTAATCATCACTCCAGAATTCGGCTATCCATTTAAATTTATATTGCAAAGGTTTGGACAAATTATAAATTTCCAATGCTTCCTGATATATAATTTTATCATTAAGTGGTGTATACATTGAAATATCAAGGTCGGGAACATTCTGTAAACCCAAATCACCCAATATGCTTTCGTATTTTAAAAGAGAATGAACCCATTTGTTAGAAACATTACCATATTTGGAATAAAAGATATTATGAATGGTGTCTCTATGTTTTAGATCAGGATATTTAATGTATTCTTTGGGCAAATATTTTTGAGCAATAGAATCAGAAATATGTTTAACCTTTTCATTTAATATTGAAAAATCAAAATGTACATCAGACATTTGTTTCAAAATAGCCGATTCAAGAAATCCATATTTTTTATTTATAATTTGTTTCCCATTTATTACTCTTTCATCAAAAATAGAATGCAGGTTTTCTGAGATGGCTTTGTTTAGCATATAGGAAAGCAAAAGCGTGTCTGAATTCTTGTATCGTGATATTGTATTTTGGTTTTCTACTGGTTCAGGATTTAAATCAATTTGTACCGAATGAGCCTTGAAAACATCGCGGATAGTAAGATTTAACGTCATTAAAAAACGTGTCGAAATCACAGGCGAAATGAAGATATCTTGTGACTCTATCTCAGTATAAAGTTCATGATACTGAGTAATAACACTGGCGGGTGAAAAATCAGGGATATTATTTTTTGATGGAAATCTATTTTCAGAGACACATTTGAAAATAAAAAAGACACATATTAATCCGGCTACTCCGGAAAAAAACATTTTTTTGGAATTCCAAAAAGAAATAATGGTATAATTTTTAATGGACATCTAAGATACTTTTTTTAGCTTCGCAAAAGGTTCTGAAGTAAATTGATCAAACCATATAGTAAATTTATTGCCATTGGTATTTCCTGCATTGATGCCTATTCTGGCTTTATGCAATGTAATTATATGCTGTACAAGGGGTAAACCTATACCTGTTCCTTTAATATGGCTTGTATGCGGACTGCGGTAAAAGGCCTTGAAAATCAAAATTTGTTCTTCAGGGGGTATGGTTTTTCCATTGTCTTCTACTTCGAGAACCGGGTTATTATCTTCGTCAAGGAAAATTCTGACTAATGCTGTTTGGTCAGCAGAAAACTTGCAGGCGTTTTCGCATAAGTTGGAAATGGCCGTTTTTAACAACAATTCATTGCCGTAAACAACCATTTGTTCAGGCATTTCAGGAAGTAGTTTTGTATCTACTCTAATTTTGTATTCAGGATGAATTTTAATAAGATTATCCTGTACCTGCCAGACGAGTTCATCAAGACGAACAGCGTCAAAAGTTGCTTTCACATCCCCGGAAGTTATTCTGGCTAATGCCATAAGTTGTTCAACAACATTTTTTAATTCTTTAAGATCGTGAAGTACAGAGCCCATTACCTCACTATATTCTTCCTGACTTCTTTTCATATTGAGCGTCACCTCCAATTGCGTTATAGCCGATGAAAGGGGGTTTTTAAGTTCATGGGAAATGTTGGAAAGAAATCCTTTTTGATTCAGAAATGCCTCTTCTGCTTTATCCAGTAAATTGTTGAACATTAAGGCAAGATTGGTGATTTCGTCTTTATTTGCACCCGTTTTCAAACGCTTTCCTATTTGAGAAGGAAATACCGCATTCATTTGCTGAATGATGTGGGTGATAGGTGATAATGCCTGATATGAAAATAAAAATCCACTTAATCCAACCAATAAAATAATAATAAAAAAAACCAGCATGAGTATGTAGGAAAGCCGAACCAGTTCCTCGGAAGAAAAAATTCCCTGTGATATTAAAAGGTATTCTTCATTCAATTTGTTTGTATATTTAATGCCGACACTTTGAAAATCATGATCATTAAAT
Source organism: Saprospiraceae bacterium (assembly GCA_016715245.1). GTDB lineage: Bacteria > Bacteroidota > Bacteroidia > Chitinophagales > Saprospiraceae > OLB9. Next base: position 9,049 of record JADKAS010000015.1, on the reverse strand, counting down.
ATAAATTTTTCAGATTCGGGCAACTTAGAAATCTTTTGGAGAATTGATAACGGGACTTCATCATTACTTTGAAAGGCAAAAACTTTTTGCAAACTGGAATTGTAAATAGAGACTTTTTCGTTGGCGGGTAAAATGATTTTGGATTTATCTTTAAGGCTTGAGCTGTAATCTTTTGCGGAGAGAGTTTGATGTTTGACAACCATTTCAGCCGTCATAAGACCTTTTGACTCAAGTCCTTCATAAAAATCTTTTTTCATGGATTCTTTAGACAAGGTATAAATCAACGTCATGGCAAGAATTAATAATAATGCCACCACGAGACTAAACTGAAGAGCGAGTTTTGTTCTTATTTGCATATCAATCATTATCTTTGATAAAGTAACCAACTCCGGATCTGTTTTGTATTAGTTTCTTGTCATATTTTTTATCAATTTTATTTCTTAGGTAATTGATGTAAACTTCAACAACGTTGGTACCCGTATCAAAATCAATTTCCCATACATGTTTAATGATTTCTTCTTTTTTGACCACTTTCCCTTTATTATTAAGCAAAAATATAAGCAAATTGTATTCTTTAGGTGTCAGTTCGATTTTTTCATCACTCCGATATACTGTTTTATTAATGGGGTCTACTGTTAAATCTGCCAAAATAATGTTTGGATTTTCCGCCAAATAGGATGCTCTGTTTCTCCTGGCCAATGCTCTGACTCTTGCCAATAATTCATTAAATTCAAATGGTTTAGTTATAAAATCATCTCCTCCTGCATTAAGACCGGTGATTTTCATGTCCGTTGAATCAAGCGCGGACAATAATAAAACAGGCGTTTGAATTCCTTTATGACGTATAAACTGACAAAATTCTATCCCTGTCATTTCAGGCATGATTACATCAGAAATGATGACGTCGTACTTTCCGGAGATGGCCAATTGACTAGCTGTTTTTCCATCGTGGGCAACATCTACCTCAATATTATTTTCAATCATACCTTTGCGGATAGATTGAACAGTTTTGTGGTGGTCGTCTACGATTAAAATTTTTTTTGGCATAAAAATTATTAAGGCAAATCTAATGAGTACCCATCAAAAACCTTGATTATTAAATAATTATACAAAAGTATAAAATGTACCTCATAAGTCAAAATGTATACACTGTCTATGGCATTAATAAGTTAAATTCTAATGATATTCTAATAAAGTATAGTATGGATTTATACAATAAATACATCAATATGGAATCACACAAATATCTTTATTCAAAAAAGCCAACACTGGCACCCACCCAGGTTTTATCTTTATTATACTTAACACCGACCATTTTACCTTTCGACATACGCACAAGATTATTGACAATAAATGGTCTTTTTTCCTCTTTCGGCCATAACATCAACAACCTTATTTCGCACTTTACCGGATCTTCCGGTGATTGAATTACCGGTTCGTAATGAACTTTTCCTGCAGGATAAAATTACTTCTGTCCTCTACGTTGTCCAGATCCTCTTTGGTGACATCGATGATGACTCGGCGCCCGCAAATGAAAACAAGGGTTTCAGGACATAATTTTCAAGGTCTTCCGGATAGGTAGTCAAATCTTTCAAAAACAAGGTCTTAGGGACATATTTGCTATTTAGAAAAGGAAGGATAAATTTTGAAATTCGGAAAAACCAGTTGGGATGTCCTATCCACTCTACCTCCAGGTCGTCTGTAAAAGAAAAATTCAAATTGAGATCACTCCTTTGATCGAGTTCGTCAAAAATAACCCGGTTGTATATTTTTTTGATTTGTATTTTATCTCCTTCTTTATTTTTGTAATAAAGTTTTTTCCTTCCTTTAAAACTTTGGTGATACAAAGGCATGGAATACCCAATTCCACTGAAGTACATAACATATCAATATAGGTAGTCTGTTTTTCAGGTTCTATCTCCAGCAGTACTACATGTTCAGGTTCAGTATCTCCTACGATGATATCTTTTAACAGCTGCACGTATTCCCTGTTGTTCATTTGCTTAAAAAAAGCCGTAAAATGATCCGGTATCAACATTTGTCTTTTAAAAGCATTGCTGATCATGATCTGGAAAAAAATATACAGACGGAAAGCCCTGGATTTCGATGAGTTTTGGAAAGGGGTCCCCGTTTTCATCAAGTGTAATGCCAAAATCCATTTGTAAAAAAGTAGTATGATCATCTTCATTCGGAACTATGTATTTGGGATCATACAAAGCGGGTTGAGAAATAGTCTTTAGATCCGGTCTCAGCAGGACATCCGTTATTTCTTCACATGCTTCAAGCAATCTTTTTTTGAGTAATGAGGGAATAAAAAAAGGACTTTCAGCAATTCTGAAATTTGGAGTTTCGTTGTATTGATTTTTCAAATCTTCAAGCAAAGCCTGATATTTTTCCTCACTAAAATTCTGGTTATACCATTGTCGTACTGATCGTATCATACCAATACTGCAGTTTGCGAATAAATGGAATCCAACGCGTTTTCTATAAAAGAGGGAAGTATAGTGTCGTGTGTCAATGCTATTTTATCAGGGTCATCCAAATGGTCCATCATGTTGTCATATTTTTCTTTTCCAAAGTTTTCAATCACTTGATTTCGGATTTCTTCTTTCCCAAAATGTAAGGTCATACCTTCAGGATCTGCTTCAGGATGGAATTGAGTTCCGACAAATTCTTTTGAAAAACGCACTGCCATAATGGCTCTTTCGAATTCTACATGGCTTCGGATTTTTTTCCAAGCAAGTATTTTGGCGCCATGTTTCTGGAAGACGGTTAGATCCGGTTGTATCAACTGCCAATCCCGACTGTCCACCGCATAAAAAGGGTCAGGGAGTTTTTTAAAATAGGATCTATCTCTCAAAATTTGGTTTTGTGCACGGGCATAATACCGAACGAAGTAGATTTTCTCTCTGTGATTTCTCCCAGATTAAAATGATGGCAGGCCATTTGAAAAGAGTGACACACAAAAAACATATATTTTTTGAAAACTTGTTTTCTGATTGTATTCCCAAAGGTCGTCAACAAGCTGATACCATTTTTTATCCCATATTCCATTTCCTTCAAGGGGATTTCCGGGACCACCACTTGAAATATAAACATCAAAACTTGTATCAGGTACTTCGTTGGTGATTCTTACATCAAATTCAGTGATATCAAATTCTCTTTTATAAATATTGGCAATATCTCTGATGCACCGCATCCCCTGATTGGGTCTGCCGGCATTCATGTCTAATAGAGCCAGTTTTAATTTTTGATCCATGGTGATTTAACTTTAAACCCGGGAAACATCAGAAGTAAACGAAAGTTTACTTCTTGGGCTGAGTAAAAATATTGCTGATAAAAGTTCCCCACGTAAGGTTCATTTGTCCTTCTTTATGTTTTTTGGCTTTGTCTATCGCCATTTGTGCTGCATTTTCGACAATCCATTCATAATTTTCCTGACCTACAGAACTTACTTCAGCGTCGGGCGCAGGATTACAAAAATCAATAGCATACGGAATACCATCTCTTACCGCAAATTCTACGGTATTAAAGTCATAACCCAAGCCCTGACACAATATTTTCGTATATTTTTCAACAGTCGCCAAAAGCTTTTTATCTTTTGTGGGATTGTCGACTACATACCTTAGATGGTGTGGATTTCTTGGCTCATATGGCATGATATGTACTCTGTCACCACCCAGGCAATAACATCTGAAATAGTGATCAAAAACGATTTCTTCCTGCAACATCATCACCAGTTGTCCTGTTTCAGCGTGTTTTTGCCACAACTCATTTGGGTCAGTAACCCGATATACACTCTTCCATCCTCCACCTGAAAATGGTTTCATATAGGCAGGAAAACCGATATAGTTGAAGATTTTTTCCCAATCTGTAGGGTATTTTAAGTTTCTGAAGGATTTTTCTTTTGTATCGGTCGGTCTTTCATGTGATGGCAACAAAACGGTATTCGGCACCGGCACCCCCATTTTTACAGAAAGGCAGTTGTTAAAAAACTTTTCGTCAGCACTCCACCAGAAAGGATTGTTGATGACGGCAGTCCCGTTGAGAGCAGCATTTTTTAAATAGGCTCTGTAAAATGGAACATCCTGAGATATCCTGTCAACTATTACTGCATATTCTGTTGGATCAGCTTGCTGAAGGACATCTATTGTCACTGATTCAGCAACAATATCTTTTATCTTTTTGGAATTGACCCTGTCAACAAAAGCCTGAGGAAATGATGCTTCAAATCCGTATAAAATTCCTATCTTCTTCATCTGTTTATGTTTATTTTATTTTTAATTGTCAGGCAGGCAGGAACTTATTGTTCATGCTCACTTCATTCAATTAAGGTATTATTGCGACAAAATGTTTGAATAATACTTAATCAATGCAAAGATATTGATTTTTATATCCGGGCACAAGTTTAACCTCAAAAATATGAAGATAAGCTATTATTTTGCAGATAATGTGTACAGGTAATAGTTTTCATTTTTCATATTTTTCCCGGTAAATTCTTTTCCAAGCCGGGCTTCGCTAAACCTTCCCGGGTCAAGTTTTTTGGGAGCAATGATGACCAGACCACCAACCCCTTTATACCTTGCAAAAAGTTTTAATTCTTCCTGCGTCGGAATATATATTTTTTCAACCCATTTGAAATAACTGAATTCTTCACCGGAGGAGTTCAAAATTTCCTTTGTGTATATCCAATCACCGGTGTTATTTCGAATTTATTAATGGCTACGACCGGAACTTTTTCAGGTATTGTTTTTTTAATGTATAAACCGGTTTCTTTTGCATTGCTGAAGGGAAGATTGATGTCGCTGTACAAAGCTTTTATACCATACACACTTTGCACTATACCAATAAAAATGACCAACAGCAATATTTTTGCGTCTGCAAACAGCTTTTTATCTGACAGGGCGAGAATGGCGATCAGAAAAATAAACATCATTCCCCATTGCCGGATTCCACCGACAAAAAAGAAAAGTGAAAATAAAAAAGACATTATTGATACCAGCAGAAAAGGTATAAATAAATTTTTTTCTTTCCGGAAAATGACAATAAAACCAACGATTAAAGCGAGGGAGATTAAAACCCCCAACGTGTTCCAGCCAAACAAACTCGTATCCGGTGTTATTCCGGGTAAAAAAGCATTGGTGAGATTTCCCTGTAATGAAACCAGCATGCGGTCTCCGAATTCAAGCATTTTACCTTGTGTTTTGGCAATATGACCGCTCTCTCTCGGGAAAACGGAAATAACAAAAATCAAGAGTCCGGCTCCTAAATATTTTACCACATCTGAACCGATCTTTTTTTCTTTCAAAAACCAGTATGCACCAAGGGCGGTCGCCATAAAAACTCCGAAAACCTCAGTCTGACATAATAAAAATAAAGACCAGGCGAGACCTTTATTGTTTTCTTTTCTTAAAAAATAAACAGCCAAAAATAAAAATAAGATGACAAAAATATATCCTCTGTTGACCACGCCATATTCAAAAATCAGGAAATAACTTAGGGCAAATGATATTTTTACGAGAGAAGGAAGATCAAATTTTTTCCAGAACAAATACAATACCGCTGACGCCGGCAATACATGGGCAAAAGTCAAAATATACTCTTCCGGAACAGGCAATACCGCTGACAACCATGTAAAAGGAAGTAAATAAAAGTACCAAATTGCAGGGTGACCTTCATAATTCAAAAAAGAAATTATTTCAATAAGGTTTTTGTCTTTGGCTACAAACCAGGCCTGCCACTCGTCTTTCCACAATTCGTGTACAAAAAACTTTACGTAGATCAGCAATAACAGACTTGTAAAAAATCCGCATATTCGATGATAGAAGACCTGGAACAAACTTATTTTTTGGACCCGTTCCATAAAGGTTTATTTTTCACGGTGTTGAATGACTTTCAGGCTCATGGATTCAATTCCGGCCAGGGTATCTTTTCTGCCGTATTGCTCCAGTGCGATGGTATAATTGCCGGTTTGATTAAAATAAATGTTTTCTGACAAAACAAGTTCTGCTTTACATTTTTGAGCAGAACAGTCACCGACCCATCGATTATTTTGAGTGGTTAGGTTAAGGGAAATGATATGATCCACTTTTTTTTGATCCGGAAATACCGTAGTCACCTTGGTATATATATTCTGATAAAAAAAATCTTTTGAGTGTTCTACATCCAGCAGAATGTCATGAGCGGGTATAGTGTCCGTAATATCGAATGAAAAACTCAATGTTTTCTGATAAGTCCAGAAACTATCAAGATCTGTTTTTTTTTCGAATATTGTTTTTGGTCCGCAGGAAAACAAGGTTAGGGAATAAAGAACAATCAGGTAATTACATATTTTCACGCATCAAAATTTTTGCAAAAGTAATGTATTCTGTACAAGTATTAAGTCAAATTCTGTATCATATTTTCATGTAGGTCTTTGGAATGTTGAATTTGGATTTTTAAAGTGAAATAGAAAGACTTAGACTTTTTCGTTACGATGTAAAAAAATAGCACAAAAATCAAAGTATCGACATCGTGTCATCTGACTTTGTATTTATAACAAAAGGCATTAGGTTAACCATTAATATTATTTTACATTGAGCCCTAAAATATAAAGAATTACCAAACGAGACCAGTTCTAACTTTTTTAACTTGACACAAAAAAGTTACAAAAAAGTCAAGGCCAAAAAAGGCGGAGGCAAGCACCAGTCGTTTTCGAATCTTCACGCTACCTCATTTGCCTGTTTTAGCATCTGTTAATCTATTGTTGTTTCCTACCTTGTTCCGTGGGACTACTCAAAGGTGCAAATGACGCGATTGCGATTCTTCACTCCTTATCGCAGGTTTTTTGGCCAGGAAGTCGAAAGTGACTGAAACAGATTTTAAGACTTACAACCTAAAGAATCCTGCATTTTCTATAGGAGAGCAGTTTTTACAACGTCAGCTCGTCAAACGATGTTCTTCAAATATAAAATGCCTTTAGTGGAATTTATATTACACATTCTGACTTTTATCATTTTTTCCATCAGAATAAAAATAGGTTGGGTGTAGAAAAGTAGGTTCAGGAAACCGGAAAATGAAAAGATTTTCAGAAAATTGTATTTGCTTCATTCAATTTTTAAAAGAGTGTATTTTTGCAGCAAACAAAATAAAAGTCATGGCATCAAACAATGAATTTGGAAAAAGGAGCCATTTTGGGAAAATTATTCTACCATCATTCTTTTATCATTCTTTAATCTGGATTTACCAGAAAATGGTCATTTTTTACCTAACTTTAATCAGGTAAATACATCTTATTGACCGTAGCGGTATTCCATGTATAAAATAAAAAAGTAGTTGTCGTCCTGCCGGCATATAATGCGGCTTTGACACTTGAAAAAACATATAAAGAAATCCTTTTGACCTCGTCGATGAGGGTCATACTGTGTGATGATGCCAGCAAAGATCATACGGTCAGGTTGCCGGTGAGTTAGGCATTAAACACATCATCATTCACGAAAAAAACAGAGGGTGAGGCAATCAGAAATCATTGTACAATAAAGCATTGGAACTGGGTGGCGATATTGTAATCATGTTGCACCCGGATTACCAGTACACTCATTGTTGATTCAACTTCCATGGTAAGACATCATCGGTGAGGATTTCTATCAGGTGGTTTTGGGTTCGAGAATATTATTGGCAAAGGTGCTTTAAAAGGTGGAATGCCTTTGTATAAGTATACGGATTGCTAATCGTTTTCTGGACGCTTTCCCGGAACTTTTTGGTGCGGTACAAATTGTCAGAATACCATACGGGTTATCGTAGCTTTCAGCGCAAAGTCCTCAGATCCATCAATTTTAATCAAAATTCGGATGATTTTATATTTGACAATGAAATGTTGTCCCAGATTATCTATAAAGGTTTTGACATCTTCAAGTCACCTGTCCACTAAATATTTTGACGAAGCTTCCTCCATCAATTTCAAAGAAGTACACAATACGGGTTGGGTGTACTCCGGGTATCCTTGATTCACTTCCTCAACAAACTCGGTGTGATGAAGTCTGAATTGTACAAATAATGAATAGGGTTGAGGTACTTTTTTTCTTTTTAAGGCCGGTGATGATGTATAAATTGGACATAAATGGACAAGTCCTGTTCACAATTGGAGTATGTTTCACATTGAAATTTTAATCATCTTTGACAATATTTTAAACAATGAATAAACCTGCTTTTATTTCATTTACATAAAATTGGGTAATGTCTCCCAAACCCTCAAAAAGCAATAATAGAACGCCAATTTTAAATTTTAAAACCTAAAACGAGTCGTTTACTTGCTTCACGCCATCCAGCAATGCCAATGCTTCTTCCACTTTTTTTTTCCCGGATTAAATATAAGCTCTGATGTAGAAGTTCTTTGCGGGTTTTGTTCAATTGAAATGTGTTGCAAAAACTTTGTTTTTCCTCCGCATCCAGGAAGTTGTAACAGACAAGCGATAGCGGCTATCTCATTTCTGTAAGGATATTACTTTTAATGTCATCAGGCAAACCGTCAAAGCCTATAGGTTTTGTCGGTCACGGACATGGTGAATTTCCATAATGGCGTCACCATTGGCGCGCACATAATAGTAGCGCCCCATCTGGCCATAAGATCCAGTTTGTAAGGATCCAGTTTTCCGTCTATGGGGTATTTTTCATCAATAGAAATGTGAATAACTTCTGATGATGGTGTAAGTATTTGGCACCGCCGTGTTCTCCCGGTACGATGATATCTTTCACCACACATTCCATGTTGACAGGGGATTCTTTTACAACGGTACATCGATGACTTGCCCAGAAAGTTTGGCGGCCCAAGACCAACTTTTTCAAATTCACCCGACGCCACGGATCAAATTCAAAACGGAACCAAGGGACATCTGCCTTACAATATCATAGGACACCGCATTGATGACAGCTTTTTATGGTGAGTATGTTGTAAGGTGTGTCTTTTGTCGTATTGTTAGTTACCCTTCGGTTTGAGGAAAAAACCAGAATAGGTGGATTGGAACTAAAAGCATTACAAAAAACTGTAAGGTGCCAGTTGAGGTTGCCATTT
>JADKAS010000014.1 GCA_016715245.1 Saprospiraceae bacterium | reverse complement strand
ATCTCCTACAACGGGAGGAACATGGGCTAGTTCAATCCATCCGTTGCATCAGTTTCCAATTCCGGGGTAGTAACCGGAATCAGTCAGGGAACAGCTACTTTTGTATTTACAAGTTCAATTACCAATTGTCCTTCAAATGCTACAACAGCGATAACCATTAACGCCAAACCTACTGTCAGTATTACAGGTCCTTCAAATATTTGTATAGGATCAACCACAACATTATCTCCTACAACCGGAGGAACGTGGACATCTTCCAATCCTTCAGTAGCTACCGTAACAAATGGTGGAATCGTAACTGGAGTAGCGACTGGTTCTGCCACTTTTACATTTACAAATTCAACAACACTTTGTGCATCTAATGCAACTGCTTCCATTTCAGTAAGTGCAGCACCCAATCTTAGTGTTTCGGGTCCTGATTTTGTATGTGAATCATCCAATATTTCATTAACCGCATCTCTTCCTGGCGGTACTTGGTCTTCTTCCAATACACTTGTTGCAACAGTAAGCAATACCGGTATCGTGACAGGTATATCAGACGGAACTGTCAATATAACCTATACACATGTATCAGGTTCGTGCACATCTATAATCAGCAAATCAATTACAGTTTTGGACAAACCTGTGATAACGCTTACAGGAACAAATACAATTTGTGCAGGGCAAACTACAACTTTTGCTCCTTCCACGGGAGGCACTTGGACAAGTTCTAACCCGGGTGTTGCTTCAATCAACTCAAGCGGAGTTGTTTTGGGTATTAATGCCGGAATAGCAACATTTACATTTCAGAACGGTTCTACGGGATGTTACTCCAATCCTTCTCAAAACATAACGGTTTATCCAAGACCTGTTATTACTTTTACAGGGCCTTCCAATATTTGTGTTGGAAATACAACCAATATTCTGCCATCTTCAGGAGGTATCTGGACAAGTTCCAACTCTGCTATCGCAACCATCAACTCAAACGGATTTATTACCGGTGTTGCCGCTGGTATGGTTACTTTAACTTTACAGACAATGGCACCGGCTGTATTTCAAATGCAAGTGCGCCAATTAATGTTGGCCCGGTTTTGACAGCAGCTCTGGATTATCATGGTAGTGTTTGTCTTACAGATAATTCACAAATAACTGCGTTACCAAACGGAGGAACGCCAAACTATACATATCAATGGGTAGGGCCTTTGGGTTTTACAACAAATACAGCTACCATCAATCTTACATTAAACGGTAATTATTATGTTACTGTAACAGATAGTTATGGATGTAAAGCCAATGTTTCAGGCTTTATTCATCAACGATTTGAGCCTGTCATTGTAAACCTTGGAAACGGAGTTTGTCAGGGGCAAAGTATAAACCTTTCGGTAAATGCAACCAATGCTGTCCATTATCAATGGGGATCTAATGCTTCCAACAGCACTTCCTCTTCTGTTACCGTATTTCCAATGCCTCCTTCCACAGCGTATTTTGTAACAGTTACAAATAATCTGGGATGCCAGGCTGTCGCCAACGCCAATATTATAGCTCATCCAAAATAAAACCTGTAATCACCGGAAGTAATCCGGTTTGTGTTGGTCAAACATCCTCCATTTCTCCTTCTTCAGGTGGTACGTGGGTTTCACTGAATCCAACCATTGCTTCTGTAAGTAATTCCGGTTTGATTACCGCTTTAAGTCAGGGATTTGCAAGATTTATTTTTACAAACAGCACAACCAATTGTGCTTCAGATACATCATCCGCTTTGACAGTACTTGGAATTACTCCAACTTCGTTTGCGGGGCCTTCAACCATTTGCAAAGGAAGTCAAACGCAGGTTAATCCATCTTCAGGTGGAACATGGATTTCACTGAATCCTTCCGTAGCTACCATAACAAATTCAGGTCTTGTGACCGGAGTATCGGCCGGTGCGGCTGCTTTGAAGTTCACTAATGCAAACGGGTGTGTCACTAATGCCAATTTAATGGTAAGCGTTCAGGATAATCCATCCATAATACTCGACGGTCCGAATCAAATCTGCCCATCAACAAATACACAATTCTGCCATCAGTCGGCGGTACGTGGGTAAGTTCAAATCCCGCTGTAGCTACCATCACTAATAGTGGTCTGGTGTCGGGGATAACACAAGGAACAGCTCGCTTTGTATTTACGAATACTTTTTCAGGTTGTTCTTCGGATTCCTCCGTTGTCATCACCGTTTTATCTGCCAGTATTGTGTCAGTTACCGGTCCAAATCCGATATGTGTGGCGGCAGTACTACTTTATCCCACCTTATTCAGGTGGAGTTTGGGGTAAGTAACCCATCCGTTGCTTCCAGTAAATAATGGCGGTATTGTCATGGGTATTTCCCAGGGACAGGTTACTTTTACATTTACAAGTGCATCAGGAGGTTGCCCTTCATTGCCAACAACACCTATAACTGTAAATCCAAGGCCTTCAATATCCCTTTCAGGTCCATCAGGCATCTGTATAGGCGGTAATACAAATATGCTACCTGCAACGGGAGGTACCTGGTCTTCTAGTGATATCGCAAAAGCAACTATCACAAATGCAGGACTTGTAACCGGTATATCTTCAGGTTCTGTGAATTTTATTTTTACGCAAACCAGCACAGGATGTATTTCTTTACCATCAACAAATATAACTATTTACCCAAAACCTATAGTTAGTATTGCAAATCTGGCAATTTGTGTAGGTAATACAACACAATTGACTCCTTCAATAGGTGGCACATGGGCATCATCCAATCCTCTTGTGGCTAGTGTCAAACGGATCAGGTATTGTTACAGGAATCTTCAGAAGGTGTGGTCTTTTTCACTTTTACAGAAAGTATGACAGGATGTATCTCAAATCCTACTGCCAATCTTACTTGTATCACCAAAACCAGTGGTTTCGTCACAGGAAATAACAACATTTGTGTTGGTCAGACTACTCAACTTAGTCCTGCAGGTGGAGGTTCATGGGCAAGTATGAACCCGTCGGTTGCTTCTGTTGATAATAACGGTGTGGTGACGGGTCTTTCAAACGGTTCTGTACAATTTACTTTTACTACCCTCAGGGATGTGTTTCCAACCTACAAGGCAGTCGCGTCAACGGAAAACCTGTCATTGCTATCACCGGTCCGTCGCCGATTTGTATTGGAACTACCACACAATTGTCACCCATCAGTGGTGGAACATGGAGCGTTCTTCTTATCTACGGTTGCCTTGTCAACAATGCAGGTCTTGTAACCGGTCTTGGCAGCCGGTACAACAAGATTTGTTTTTACCAATACCTCAACAGGTTGTTCTTCGGATTCATCTGCAGTTTTGATGGTCAATGGAAATCCAAATATTTCAATTTAATTGGCCCAGGCAATATTTGTATGGGCCAAAGTTCTCAATTAAGCCCTACCGTGGTGGCACATGGTTGTCACTTACAACCAACTATTGCTTCCGTGTCCAATACAGGTCTGGTTACGGGAATCAGTTCAGGAAAAGTTTCGTGTTTACAGAAGCAAGCAGCGGCTGTCAGGCTACTCTAAACAATGCCATAACGGTTTTATCAAGACCATTGGTCAGTGTTACAGGACCTAATCCGATATGTATAGGAAATACCACAACCCTTAGCCCTTCTGTGGGTGGCACATGGTTATCCACAAATCCGGCTGTTGCCAACTGTTAATTCCGGTGGGTATAGTAACGGGTATCAGTTCAGGCATTTCAACTTTTATATTTACAAATACAACCGGCTGTAGTTCCTTACCTTCAGCACCTGTTACGGTATCCGGCAGGCCTAATACATTGCTTCAGGGTTCACCAACCATTTGTATAGGAAATACAACACAGTTTTCACCCACTACAGGAGGAACTTGGACTTCATCCAACCCATTGGTAGCCACCATCAACAATCAGGGATTGGTGAGCGGAGTCGCTTTGGGAACTGCTACCTTTACCTTTACGGACTTGTCTACAGGATGTATTTCAAATCCCACAAGTCAGATTACTGTTCAGGCGCCTGCAGTTTTACAGATTACAGGACCAAATGTTATTTGTTTGGGTTATACAACTACTTTAAGTGCATCATCATCAGGAATCTGGTACAGCACCCACCCTTCTGTTGCGTCTGTTTCTTCTATCGGTGTAGTCACTGGTAAAGCTCCGGGAAAAGTTTCTTTCTATTTTGAAGAAACAGGGTCAGGATGTATTTCTTATCTTCCGGCTGATGCCATTTCTGTTGTAAATTGTATCGATCCTGACTTTAATGCCACCCTTGTCAATATTACACTTAATGGAAATTTAAAAACAAACGATGAAATCCCGAATGGTTCCACGTACTTAAACAATCCTTTTCTTGTATCAAAACCTTTGGGCAGTGCTGCCAGTTTTGAGATTAATCTGGGGGGCACCTACATTTTCCGCCAGCATGGAAGGCGTTTATGAATACAATATTCAGGTTTGTTTGCCTGGAATGATTTCCAATTGCCCGGTGTCAAACCTTGTCATTACCGTAGTAAATTCTTATATCGAAAAACAAAATATCATACCTAATCTTGATATTATTTCAACTTTTGAAAATACTGCCATTACCATAAAATCAATATACAATGATAAATGTGTTGCAGAAGACGAGTGTCTTTCAGATCCTTCAAGGATGAATATCATCTCTCAACCAAAAAATGGAACTGCAACGCTTTTACCAAATGGCGACATTACCTATACACCAAATAATAATTTTGTTGGTCAGGATACGTTGGAATACCGACTTTGTTCTTCTATTGATCCGGCCAACTGCAGACTTGCCAAACAAATCATAACGGTAATGGCTGGTAATGCAATAAATACACTCGTAGCTACCGATGACTTTTATGCGATTATGAAAGGCAGTATATTGACCAATACAAATATCATCATCAATGACTTTGATCCTGAAGATACTCACTTTAGTATATTACCTCAGGGCAGTTTATCAAATCCGATAATGATTTCTTCAGGAAGTTATTATATCACAAGTGCCGGAGGATTGTTCTTTACACCCAATCCAAGATTTATTGGTCCTGTTGATATTGTTTACACTATTTGTGACAATCAAAATTTCTGTATCAGTGCGACAGTACACATACTTGTGGTAGATCATATGCTCATCAGATCCAGAGTGTATCTCGAAGGTGCTTTGTTGGAAAATGGAGATGCCAGATCTTCAACCAGCAGGCCTTTGATGAGAGACAACCTAAGAGTGAGTCCTTATACAGGATTAAATTATATACCCGTGAGAGATCCGTATTCATTTGCCAGCTCCTTCTCTGATATTTCAACAAATTATACACACGAAAGAGCCGGATTAATGCCTCAATATCAAACTATCCAGGATTCTGCCGCTGTGTTTGGTGTGACGGGAGAAAATGCCATCGTAGATTGGGTTTTTATGGAATTAAGAGATAAAAATGATTATACCAGATTACTTGCTACCCGCTCCGCCCTTGTTCAAAGAGATGGTGATGTGGTTGATCTGGATGGTATAAGTCCTGTTGAATTTCCGGGTACTAAAGTCGATAGCTGCTATATTGTACTAAGGCACAGAAACCATTTTGGTGTTATGTCTTTAAAAGTGGCCACCATTGATTTGACGGACTTCACTTTACCGACGACCCCTACATTTGATTACGGGACTTCGCTCAACAATGGGTATAATTACGTAAATCTTGCACAAAAATCGGATGTCATTCTGGACTACCTAGCATTGTGGGCAGGAGACTTTGATGGCAACGGGAAAATTAAATTTGTAAACCCGGATGATGATCAAAACGTATTGTTTATTGAAGTACTTACTTACCCTACAAATACAGAGTATACAGCCAATTATAATTATGCTTATGGTTACCTTCAGGGAGATTACAACCTAAATGCAAAGTCTAAATACGACAATCCGGATGACGATAAAAACATGTTGTTTTACCAGACATTGTTCCATCCGTTAAATACAAACTATATTTCAAACTTTAATTTTATAATTCAACAAGTACCTGCGATTCAAAGCAGATAAAATATCAATATCTACAGTTCCGAAGTAATTATTGAAAAGGAGGGCTTTGGCCCTCTTTTTTTTGTACATGCATCACAATTCCATTGAATTCACTTATGAAAAGAATCTACTATTTTTCTTCACGCCAGTTCCGGGAAAAGCAAAGATCTTAATTTTAAGAAAAATTGAATACTTTAAAAGTTGGTTAAAGGATTTATCCATAATTTTTATTGATAATACGATGATTTTGTCTAAAATGAACTCCATTTTTGATCAATAAATATTAACTTTGTTCAAGTTATTATTATTTCAAAATGATGAATCGAATTAATGATGTAGTTATTTTTATTTTTTTATGTATAATTACAATTTTTGTTCAAAACGTAAATTGTCAGGATAAAATCCCTCATGTTTGTAGCACATGAAGAGACGTACTATTCTGAGTATATTGTAATGAGGGAAGCATTGACCCATGCTGGATATCAAGTTGAAGTTAGAAGTGCTTCAAATTTGACAGCTTCTACCTATATGATTCCTGCAAATACGACTATTGAGTCAACAGCCAATACTTTACCTGCAGGAAGTTATGCACAATTCCAAACACAATATCAGAATTATTTTGGTTCAGCATGGAATTCAACATTAAACCCAACTCCATCAACTATCCCGGTCTTTGGCAGTATTTTAGATGTTTTAGATATGAGTATGTATGTAGCTTTGGTAGTGGTAGGGGGCACAGGAGCACAAGCTTACAATGTGGATGGCATTTATAGCAGTCAAGGAGTAGGTAGCAGATTCTTATCAGCTACAACGGTACAAAATGTGGCCGAAAAACTCAACAGCTTAGCCATTGAAGCTATCATATCGGGAAAACCAGTAATGGGACAATGTCATGGAGCAGGCATCCCTGCCAATTGGAGGTACCCAATACCCAATATGACTCCAAGAACTCAATTAGGACCAAGTATTTTATCCGGCAACCAAGCCACTGGCTTTCCTGAACCGGCAACAGCTGATTCACTGTCCAATCTTGGCATCACATATTTTCCCAACAGCCCCGTCGTTATTGCCAGTCCACATACATCTGTGCCTGATAATAATGCCGGGAATCATAAAATCATTTCGACAAGGGATTGGTATCCACAAACAGTTGCTCATGCAGCTTTAACTTTATTAAATATACTAAGGACTTTTCCCCCAACAACATCTTCATCTATTGATGTATTAATTTTGCACGGAGGTGCTGTAGATCAGGACAACTGTCATTACACTAACCGAAATAATGACATTCCATGCAATTATGGAAATGGAACGAATGACCTGCCAGCAGATTATACGCACTTACAATCCTTATTATTGGCTAATAGTTCTCACGATGACTTTAACTTTAATGTCTCACAAGTGAATATCACGGGAACCGGCTTACCCTTTGATGTATTAAATGAATGCTCAATGACCACCTACTTCAATCAATATGATGTCATCTTTTTTTATAAACACTGGAGTACGGGTGTTACACTTGCTTTACAAAATGCAATTGTTTCTTTCACAGATTATGGTGGAGGAGTTGTCTCTTTGCATCATGGTTTATATAATGATATTGATGTACCCACAGGCAACAATAAAGATATTTTGGTTCATCAACTTTTTAATGTACAATCAGCTCAAAGTGGTTGGGGAGCCAACAGATTAAATTACAATTTTATTAATACCAATCTTGGACATTTTATAACAACAAATGGTTTACTTTATTCCAATGTAAATCAGGCGCCTGGATCTTGGTCTAATAGCATTCCATATGCCGTAAATTCAGGATATTCCTATTATTTCGGTAATACCCTTTTTGATGAGATTTACACCAATACTACCTTTGTTGGAAGCCCAGTAATAGGAAGAAAATGTAAATCAGATCACACCTCTTTTTGGAATTGGACAACTGACAAACTCCCAAAATTTCACATCTGGTTTTGTTAAAAGATTTAATCAAAACAATGATGATATCATAGGCAAAGTGGTTTATCTTCAACCAGGGGAAACGAGGGCCAATTATGCTGTAAATCATCATTACGGTCAAACCATCAGAAATGCGGTTTATTGGGCAGGACCTAATACTGCCCCATCCTTGTCAGTTCGTTGGAATACCGGAAGTGGAAACTGGAATTTGGCCACCAATTGGTATCCTCAAAGATTGCCCAGACAATGTGACCATGTTGTCTTACCGAATTATGGATCTCCATATACTGTTACCGTTGATGAAGGAAGTATACATACAATTAAAAGCTTAACACTAGAGAATAATGTTACCTTAACGGTACCTGCTATGAGTCAAGTTATTACACAACAATAATTGTATGACTCATTGGAAAGCATTTTATCATAAGTTTATAAATATAAATCCATTTCAAGCATAACCTTAAGTAAACTATTGTCATTCAAAAAATAAATTTTTTGGCCAACTTTGTTTAGCTTTATGGAGATTTGTGAAATACAGGGTCCAAACTGCAATAGTTTGATGTTTTCAATGATTTTGTGATCTTTTTGGTGGTACCGTAAGAATTATAAAATAGTCTTCTGAAAAAGTTAAAATTGTGTCATAATCAAGAACCAGTAAAAAAGATGGATCCCAAACCCTCAATTGGCCAGAAACGATTGAAGTCAGAGAAATGAAAAAAACATGCATGTTGACTATCAAATCTTTCTTAAATACTTTGCATATAAAATCAGGAAATATACCATAAGTAGGGATTGCAGGTAACCAGCGTTATAATTTTTGTCCTTTTACCCATAATAACAATGAAATACATCTGGAAAAAATAATAATTTGGAAATCCAAATTATCTGAATTGTAAACTTTCATAGGTCAAAAAAGTTAAATTTTTCTTAAAGTACGAACATTTTCGTAGTAAAGTTTTTACACTACGAATTGTTTCGTATATATTTGTCCTTCAAAAAATAAAAAAATGTTTAAGCCCACAGAAGCAGAGTTGGAAATATTAAAAGTCCTTTGGCAACATGGACCCTCCACGGTCAGATTTGTAAATGATATTCTCAATTCAAAAAAAGATGTGGGCTATACCACCACATTAAAGTTTTTGCAGATTATGAATGAAAAAGGACTGACGATAAGGGATACTGACCATAAGACACATGTATACAAAGCTGTCATAAACGAAGCAGATACCAAAAATAGAATGATAGACGATTTTGTCAATAATGTTTTTCATGGTTCGGCTATGAATATGGTGATGCAAACGCTCGGAAATCAAAAAATAAGTCATGAAGACATTAATGACTTAAAATCTATAATAGCTATAATCGAGAATAAAAATATTAACAAAGATTAAATTTATTTCCCATGTTCGAAGATGTTTTTTTACTACCCGGTCAAAATACCAAAGATGCCCTTGGGATGGTCTTTTTACATAGTCTGTGGCAATTTACATTCATTGCTGCGATAGCTTCATGGTGCCTTAAAAAAAATATTATCAAAACTCCCTCTGCAAGATATTTTTTTTCATGGTCTTCTTTGTTTATTATGGTAATTACCGCAAGCTTAACCTTTGGTTTTTATTATGATTTTTCCGGGAATGAAAATACAAATGTTGTTTCAACCATCAGCACAACCGTTTCTCCTGTTTTTTCTAGAAATTTGGTCGTACCACAAGTCACATTTTTTCAGGACTTTGAGCTTTTCAGAAATTGGCTTCTATTGTTATGGATTTCAGGAATTATATTTTTTACTTTCAAACTTTTTGGTTCTCTCCTCTATCTGGAATGGCTGAAAAAGAAAGCTATCATTCCGGGTTCAGAATCCGTGCTCATGAAATTATGGAATGAATACAAACATACAGGGAAAGTAAATAAAAACATTAAATTGAAACTATCGGATTATATATCTTCACCGTTAATCATCGGGCAGCTGAAACCTGTCATTTTGTTTCCTGTTTCTCTTGTAACCCAACTCAATGCTTTCGAAATTGAATGTATTATTGCCCATGAACTGGCACATTACAAAAGATACGATTGGTGGGCTAATCTTCTGCAAACCATTGTAGAAGTTATTTTCTACTACCATCCCGCTGTTTATTACATTTCCAAACTCATCAGAGAGGAAAGGGAAAGTTGCTGTGACGAATGTGCCATTCAACATATAGGAGGCCAACACCTGACGTACGCAAAAACACTTGTTAAATTACAGGAATGGGAAAACCAACCCTACAAGACGCCGGCACTTGCTTTTGTCGGAAATAAATCTTTTTTCGTTGACCGTATTAAAAAAATTTTAAACATGAATGCCAAAAAAAATGTAAAAAGTGAAAACATCCTCATCGGATTAATCATCCTTTCTTCTTTGTTTTTTGTAAGCAAAGACACCATTGCACGACAATGGAATCAAAACAGTACTCAGGATTACCTTAGTGGTTTATTTGATTTTGTTGACAATACATCAAATGTACTTTCATCAGATTCGATTCCGGTTAGGAAAGAAAGCGTTACCATCATCAAAAAGGAAAATGATAAAGAAGTGAAACTAGAGATGGAAAACGGTAAAATCGTTGACATGGAAATCGACGGTAAAAAAATCGAACCTGAAAATTATGACAAATATCCGGAAGTGACCAAGGACATTCAAATCCACTCTTTTGGTAATGACGGTGGCGTAAAAAAGGATATTCGTATCTACAGTTTCGGGGACCGTGATTTTGAATTTGATTTCCCCTCTGATACATTTTTTCGCAACTTTTCTTTTGAAGATATCGCCGGAAACAGGGTATTTGGAGATAATGTAAAAAAACATATGGAAATGCTCAGAGACCAGTTAAAAAATAAGAATTTTGAATTTTATCACTTTGATTCACTCATGGATGCTCCGGATAATAAAGCTTTCAGGTTTCATTTTCACAAAGATTTTCCGGGAATGGACGGAGAAAAATCGTTTGAATTCAACTTTCCTGACAATGTTGCACCATTTGAAGATTTTGAATTTGAAACAGCCCCTCAAAGACACCCGGCTAATGTAAACGATGTTTTGGGCAATCAATTAAACAAAGACGGTTTGCTGATACCCAACAAAGAAAATAAGGTGGAACTCACCGGCAAAACGCTTAAGATCAACGGAGAAAAACAACCTTCAAATATCTGGAACAAATACAAAAGAATTTTTGAAGAAACCACCGGAACCTCCCTTGAAAAAAAATCAAGAATATCATTTCACTTCTGGGGTAAGGAAGCAAAACGCAAATACAAAGCGTTTTAACCCGGATACAACAGTAAAAATCTCTTACAAAAAATAAGGTAGCCAAAATTGACTACCTTATTTTTTTTTAATCCTAATAAAAAAAATATGTTATGTAAATTTTCAAATTTATATAAATTTTCGAACAACCTATTGTCCGAATTTTGCCTCATATTTTTCTCCTTTATAAAAATACTCAAAATTCAGATTATGTTCTTCGGACAACTTTCTTGAAGGTATTCTCTTGCGGTACAAACCCTGATTCAATAACTCATTGTCCAGAAGATAATACGTTATTCCTGATCCAACATCCTTCAATAATAATTTGGCTTGTCCTTTTCCATCCATTCGGAAATATATATCGATACTTTCACTTTCTTTCACTTTTTTTACAAAAAGATAAGGAAGTTCTTCAGGATTTCGGGCCGGAGATGATCTTCTTTCTTCTGCATTGACTGGAGCCGTCAAACCAATTTCATCACATGGGCTGATGGATGCCATAAAAATGGAATTTGGTTCTGACGCAAAACCGGGATTCAACTCAATATAACTACCGGCCACCAAACCGGCAACCCCACTAACCCAGACCGTATCACCGGATGTAATACTTATTTCAGCACCGATTACTTGTGCATTCAAAGTGGTATCCTGCAAAAATATCACTGTTTCGCTGCATGGATTTATTGACAAATCTCTACCCGTACATTCACAATTATCATTGAATTTGTCATCAACCGTATTTTCATTACCATCGTCGCAAACCGTATTCATTTCCGGACATACCACCGCATGGAAAGCTACCTTGCTCAATCCCCTGCAGGTTGTTGTATCATCCAAGGAATTTATCAAAATATAGCGGGCTTTTATGTTATTAAATTCCGGCCCGTTAAAACCTCCATATCCGTTTTCACCGGGCGCCAGTGGCCAATTGTAAGTCCCCAAAGTTTGCCATTGGTTTCCGTCTTCTGAATAATCAATGGTGACCACCTCAAACCCGTTTTGTGTTTGCCCGGCTGCATTGTAATTCCAAATCTGACTTGAAATCATTTCATATCTTTGTCCAAGATCGTACAAAATCCAGTGACCTCTTTCTCTACTTGGATTGGGATTGTTTTTTACCTGACAGGACAACCATGAATTTTCTCTCCTGTTGGTCAATTGATCGGTCAGCCCACAAGGAGCAAAGGGAATATAGCTGGCCAAAGGACTATCACAATCGTCTCCGGTACAAGGTGTTCCCATACATTCACAATTTTCGTTGTACTGATCG
Source organism: Saprospiraceae bacterium (assembly GCA_016715245.1). Classification (GTDB taxonomy): domain Bacteria; phylum Bacteroidota; class Bacteroidia; order Chitinophagales; family Saprospiraceae; genus OLB9. Next base: position 129,460 of record JADKAS010000014.1, on the reverse strand, counting down.
GCATTGGTAAAAGGATTTCCATCATCACATGGTGTGCCCTGCGGAATACAGGCAACATCACAATTGTAATCATAAAAATAATAAGAAGGAATCCTTTTCCATACATTTGGTGGTGTAAATGGTGTCTGCCAGAACAAACCAAAATGACTGGAGCCAGTTCCTTGTTTTTGATTTATCTCAATATAGTAATATTGTCCGGCCTGGAGATATACATTGGCTGTTGACTGGAAAACGTATTTGTTATGTTCCGTCATATTGGAAAAAGCAAGTACAATTGCCAGGGTTGATTGTTTATTTGCAGGGTCGTGATTGTTACTGAGGAACAAGGCAGTCTGGTCATCTCCCGTTATATTAAATCTGTAGTTACCACTGACAGGTACAGAAATAAAAGCTGACACTAATTGTCCGAAATTATTCAGTCCGCTGGTAGATGGAAGTCCCATGACATTCATAGCAGCGCTGAATTGAGGTGTTCCCGGAAAATTTGCTGCAGCGTATAAATCATTAAGTGTAGATCCTGCAATATTGTCATAGCGATATCTTTCAATTCTTCCTCTGTCTCCGATGCAGGTAAGGCTTGTATTTGCTTTTCCCACACAATTACAATGGCCATCTTCCTGATCTCCTGTTGTATTTGCATTTCCGTCATCACAAGCTGTTCCTCGTGCAGGACAGGCTGCTCGCCTGACAACCATATCATAATATATTGGGCAGAAATGATGTTCCAGGTTGTATTACTGATAAAACTGTTTTTCCAGTGTATACGGCAATGGTCACTTCCGGTACTTTCGACGTACGTCAGTTCAAAATAATAATATTGACCACCCACAAGTTGTATTTTCGCTGACGTCTGTTCCGAATATTTTGTATGTTCGCTGATATTGGTAAAGGCAGGAACAGAAGCAATGGTCACGAGATTGGCAGGATTGTCATTGGTACTGAGTCTGAACTGACCTCGTTCATTACAAGTCATATTAAACTGCACACTATCTGTTGTGTTGATTTTAATATACCCCGCTATACGTCCTCCAATATAATTGTCATAGTTAATCGGTGCGTCGATACTGTAAATAGTCTGTACAACATCAGGTGTATTCGGAAAAAATTCATGTGCACTCAGTTCACTCAGCGACGCGTCGTACAAATTTCTCCAGCATTGCCATTTAACCGAACCTTGCGTTCCTGGACATATTTGTGCTACCAAGAAGTTTGTATCAGGACAAACAATATGATATATAAAATATTTTTTCTCATACCCTATCAATTAAACATTCCTATCGGCATATAACCCGCAGGCGGATCAGCCGGACAAGAGGTGGAATAAAAATTACAAATATTCGGAAGAATGTAGGACAAATCATTGGGCGATACACCAAACCACAATGCAAGTTCGGCAAACATTTCATCTACAGATGTGGTGGGTATCATACGCCCCCGATTACTTACATTCAGTGGATTATTGTTAAGGGCAAGAGAAGGATATGCTCCAAAAACCTGCTTACCTTGTATTGGTCCACCCATAATCATTTGATTACTTCCCCATGCATGATCGGTACCATTACCGTTGGAGGTCAGTGTCCTTGCAAAATCAGAAATGGTAAAAGTTACCACCTTATCATAAACTCCGAGTTCGGTAAGTGCAGAATTAAATTCATTGAGGGCCGCACTTACGACGGGCAACATGGTATTCATATTTCCCAACAGGTTGTCATGGTGATCCCATCCTCCGTAGTTGATAAAAAATATCTGCCGGCTGGTACCCAGAAAACTTCTCACTTTAATGAGTTCTGCAATTTTCAACAAATCCTGTGACAAACCGGATGTAGAAAATGTAGTCGTTAAAGGCGTCACATTGGCAAGGGCAACCCTGAATTTTTCAATACTTTCAATACTGTTTTTCCCTAAGGTTCCAAGGGTTTGCTGGAATATATTATTGTATTCCTGTTCCATCATACTTCCTATAGCCTGATTGCGGATTTGCGTTTTATACCCGAAATCACTCCACCATGAAGGAAAAGAGGTAAAACCAATATTAGCTGCTGTTGTCGTACGTGAAAGTGAAAATTCGTTGGTTTCATTACCCGCCTGAAAACGATTTTTACCACTCAGAGATATATTAAAGGATACTTCCGGAATCGTATTCATATCGTTTAGTAAATCAGCGATTCTTCCCGCTACACCCACAGCTGATCTTGATTGAGGTACAGAAGTTTGCCAATGCATTATCTGATCAGAATGTGAATATAAACCCAAAGGCAATTTTTTCATTCCTGAATTGTATTCAGTGACGTTAGCAATGGGTTCGATGAGGGTTCCAATATTGGCAAGAAAAGATAAATGTTGGTTGTCGAAAAGATTTCTGACCTGTGGCATTGCTGCATGAACCGAATAGGTTTTCCCATTATCGTTAAAATCCAATGGCAGTAGTTGGGCAGGTGAAGCATTTTTATCCAAAGCAAGGCTTCCTCTGGATGCGGTATAATGGTTGTAATGTACCGTATCCGTAGGGACCAGGATATTATGTGAATCCCATCCTCCTGAAAGTAAGATGCAGACCATCGCTTTATAATCTCCGGGCATATTAATAATATGTGGTCTGGCGGCTGCGGTAGCAATAGCTCCAAGATTCAGTACACTGGATAAAAACGTCAGCGAACCCAGGGCGGCACAACCACCATCCTGAATAAACTGTCGTCTGGATATATGTTTTTTGCCCATGTTTTATCGTTTAATCTGGTAATCAGGTGAAGTCATGACCAGATATATGGCCAGGGTAACTTTTTGTCTCCTTTCAGTTTCTGTTTGATTTGGAAATTGTTGCAGTACCGTTTTGATGGTTTGTAATGTCGGCTGTGTCAGAGAACCATTTGCAAGAAGTAAATTCAGTCGGTCTAATAACACATGCAACCAGTCGTTTTGTGTCAAAACCAATTCTTCCGAAAGGTCAAGATTGGCAATCTGGTTGCTGTAATTACCAGCAGGTTCATTGTTATACAAACTATATTCGTCTGAAATATCTCCATCAAACAACCATCGGTACAAGCCATTGACAAATCCCTGAATTGTCTGGGCATTGGTAATCTGAAATTCAGGTGCGAATAAATCTCCTTCAGCAATCGGCCCGATGGGTTGAAAATCCGATTGGAAAAAATTAAATACACTTGGCGATGCCAATGGTCTCTGTCCTGTTAAAGTATAAATATAACTCAGGTCATTCCGGTAATTCCCACTGGTAGAAAAGGCATTAAAGGCTTTATGTATCTGAAAATACCGCACCATGGGTTCACGAAGCATTCCATATACCGGGACATCACAATTTTCACATCCTCTTGCTTCCTGATGTAGTAAAATGGCTTTAATTACTTTGGAAAGGTCACCCCGGACACCCGATCCATTGTTGATAAAAACATTGGCTACATCATTTACATAAGCCGGAGAAGGATTGGACGTAACCATCCTCTGTATAAGTCTTTTGCAGACAAAAGGAGGTGTATTGGGGTGGTCAAAAAGATTCTGCAACGCATCTTCTATATCTGCAACACCATCAACAGGATTCCGGTCAGGTACCTGAAAACCGTTTAAAAGATTTTTAACTCCGGGCTCGTGAAAAGAATTCCACATCACCAGGTCGGGAATGTAGCTGGTATCATTGAGTGCCCCCCGTCCGAACTGTGTTCTGTCTGCCCATGTCAATCCGGTGAATATTTTTGAATACTCCAGTATATCATCATTATCATAGGCATCGATGGGCCTGCCTTCATTGTCAAGAATTTCAGTGCCGTTATTATTGAGTAGTACGGTACCTATCGTAAACAGTTGCATGAGCTCACGCGCATAATTTTCATCCGGGTAGGTATTAGTCGCGGGATTGGATTTTGGATTATTAAGATGCGTAAGATACACCGACATGGCAGCATTGTAGGTAATGTCCCGAAGCAGGTCTTTATAATTGCCAAAGGCACGATCAAGAAGAATGTCATAGTAGGGTCCCATGGCATAGGCATTGCCTCCAAATCCGGAATTCTCAGAAATAACACAAATTTCACTCAAGGCAAGAGCAACACGCTGTCGAAGGAGATCCGGAGAGTTCATAAAATATTGCCACCACGCATAACGCCAGGGTCGTGATCCGACAGTAGCGGCAGGATTGGCAGTTGAATCTTTGATGATTCGGTGATAGTCTCTGATTTTTTGAAGCACAGAAAACGCTTTGGGAACCACAAGTTGACTGTCAATCCATGTTTCGTATCCTGCAGTGGCCACAGCTTCTATTTCAGATTCATTATGTCCGAGACTTGCATGCTGTAAAAATCGGGAAGCTGCGTTTTGATTGGGAAGGAAACCATCCTGATTCATTGTATTGTCTGGATGGCCCGGATGGGTATTACTGCTTGCTGAAATCATCACGCCTTGTCCACCGTAACCGAGGGTTATGGTATCCCTTTGTGCTGACAAACCGATAAACCATAATAAGCCAATGGCAATCGGAATAATATGCCGGATTTTTTGGTCGTTCATCGGTTTATTTTTGAATATCCTCTGAAGATTTGTTTTTTAATTCTTTTTGCAGATCCTCTATTTTAATGGCCATTTCTTCATTTTGTTTGGACAAAATGAGGACATGTTGCCACAACCATTCAATCTGCTTGAGGAGCCGGGCATCCATTTCCTTTAGTTCGTAGCCATTTTTAACGAGTGTTTCTGCAGAAGGCATTTCAAACAGATGTTTGTGATTTTGAATGGATTCTTCAACTTGTCGCAATTTTGGCGTCTCTTCAAAAGCATGATCCGCCCAATCTGCAGATGACTTCAAGGCTACTTTTACCCTTTCTGTAAGAATACCATTCTGGACATAAAGATTGTAATCTCCAGGTGTCATAATCTGGGAAGTGTCTCCTATGACAACCTTACCGGAAGACTTAAGAAGAAGAATTTCCTGTGCAGAAATAGAATTTAAAAAAGCACCAACAAATAGAATAAAAGTTAAAATATTTCTCATTTTCACCACTTTAATATTAATAAATGCGAATATATGGCAATATTAATATATAAAATGTAATGGTTTACCCTATATTTTATATATTAACAAAAAAATTAATACATTTTGATTAATCTTATTGAGTTTTGTCATTATTAATAAATCGTATTCGTTTTTAAAATTTATTACCTTAGCATCTTATTTCAAATCCATGAATAAAATCGAACACATTGGTATTGCTGTAAAAAATATGGATCTAAGCGAACAACTTTTTACAAAAATCCTTAATGTCAAATCTTATAAGCGAGAAGTTGTAGCGTCTGAATCCGTACTTACTTCCTTTTTCCAGGCAGGTCCCAACAAAATTGAACTTCTCCATCCAACGTCCGAAGAGAGCCCCATTCAAAAATTCCTTGACAAAAAAGGTGAAGGTATCCACCATATTGCCTTTGCCGTAGATAATATAAAGGAAGAAATGAACAGGCTCAGGGAAGAAGGATTTATTCTTCTGAATGAATACCCGAAAAAAGGGGCAGATGGTAAATGGGTTTGTTTTCTTCATCCAAAAGGCACCAACAGTGTACTTATAGAATTGTGTCAGGATATCCGGGATACTGAAGATGGATTTTAGTATTTATCAATACATATTGGCTTTTTTAGGTAGTTTTCTGGCTGGAATGATCAATACACTTGCAGGAAATGGTTCTGTCATCACCTTAACCATTCTGACTGACCTTCTACGACTGGATGCAGGTGTAGCCAATGCGACCAATAGAGTGGGTGTCTTGTTCCAATCCCTTGGTTCCGCAACGGGTTTTGTAAAAAACAATATGTTTCAAACAGAAAAAAACTGGGTCATCATAATTTCTTGTATATTTGGTGCGGTAGCCGGCGTATGGACCGTCGTCAACACATCCAATGAGGACTTTCTTTTTGTTTTTAAATATATGATGCTGGTCATGCTGGTTTTGGTTTTGCTCAATCCGGAAAAATGGATAAAAGAACATCCCTCTCTCATAAAAGTCAATCTGTGGGTTCAAATCCCACTTTTTTTCTTCATCGGTTTTTATGGCGGATTTATACAAATGGGTGTTGGAATTTTTATGCTTGTCGTTTTTGTCCTTTTTTCAGGTTATACAATAATGATGGCCAATGCTTTAAAAACTGTGATTGTCATTATCATGACTACTGTCGTTCTTTTTGTATTCCAATCAAATAATCTCATTCATTGGGAAATCGGCCTTCTGATGGCTATTGGACAAACGGCTTCGGGTTATATTACAGCCAGATATTTATCCAAAATGAAAAATATAAATGTATGGGCGTACCGCTTGCTCATCCTGGTTATCATTATGGCCATAATGAGTCAGTTTCAGGTTTTTTCAATCTTTAATATGAATCAAAATTAATAAGATATATTTTCTGAAGGATAGTCATATGTGATCATAAGGTACATTAATTAAAATGTGGATACTAATTGACATAAAGTTTAAACAAAATCAACTATTGTTTGTTTCTTGCCCTTGTATCATATTCTTAATGCAAAAATGGTCGCATATTCTATAAAAGACTTGGAAAGTTTGTCCGGTGTCAAAGCGCATACCCTGCGTATTTGGGAAAAGCGGTATGGAATTATACAACCGGCCCGAACGGACACAAATATCCGCTATTATCACGAAAGTGAACTTCAAAAAATCCTCAACATTTCGCTGCTCAACCGTCATGGTTTGAAAATTTCAAAAATTGCCAATCTAACGAATGAAGAGCTAAAAACAAGGGTAGCGGAAACCATACAGGTTGGATCAGCTTTTGAAGATCAGCTCGATTCTCTTATGCTGGCCATGTTTGATCTGGAAGAGTCTAAATTTACGTTGATCCTGGACCATCAGATAGAATCAAAAGGATTTGAAATGACTATGCAAAATGTGGTTTATCCGCTGCTTGACAAATTGAGTATGATGTGGCTCGCCGGAAGTATCAAAGGAGTTCATGAAAATTTTGTGGTCAATATCATTCGAAAAAAAACCATCGTTGCCATTGAGAACTTAAAATGTAAAGAATGTAAGCCGGAAATGAGATATCTCATTTTTCTTCCTGAAAATGAAAGTCATGAATTGAGTTTATTGTTTTTACATTATATTTTGGCATCTGCCGGCATAAAAGTTTTAAATCTGGGTATCAATGTTTCTATTTACGATGTTATTGATGCCTACACCATTTTCAGACCAAAATATATTCAGCATCTTCAATGATAGTTTTGCAGAAACACCACTCCAGCCATATATTGACGAATTGGTAAAAAATTGCCCGGACAGCCATGTGCTGATTTCAGGATTTCAAACGACCAGCCAGAATATTAAACTACCCTCCAAATCAAAAATTCTTTACAGCATAACGGATGTTAAATCTTTTATAACCCAACCATAAAACAGGAATTTTTTACGCTCCTTTCCCTTGTAATTTTAATAGCAGACCTGATGATAAAACCTTAACATATCATTTGCATTTATTATATAACATATGTTATAAACCGACGTTTCTTTACAATATTAACCATAATGTATTTTTTTAAAACAAACATAAATTAACACAAATGAAACAAATTTTTTTCGTCCTATTTATCACTTCCGCTTTTTTGATTTCATGTAAAAATAAAAGCGAATCTGTTCAGGTCAATGAAGCTCAGTCAGTGGCAGAAGCCAGTGGAAAATCATTTATGGTATCTTCTGCAACGTCAAAAGTCTTATGGTTTGCCAATAGCCCGGGTGGAGGTCACAATGGTACTTTCCCAGTTGCTGATGGAAGCCTGACCGTCGACAATGGCGTAATCACTTCAGGTAAATTTACCATTGATCTAACAAAATTAACGGTTGACGACTTATCCGGTGAAGATAAATCTAACCTTGAATCTCATCTTAAAGGTACAGGCGGCAAAGGTCAGGAAGACTTTTTTAATGTGACAAAATATCCTTCATCATCATTTGAAATTACAAAAGTTACCGGTCTGGCAAATGACAAAGAAGGAAATGCACTTGTATATGGCAACCTTACGATTTTGACGGTAACTAAAGAAGTCAGTTTCAAAGCTAATATCAATATTCTTGAAAATAATGTAACCGTTACTACTCCGATATTTCAAATCAACAGAACAGACTGGGGTTTAAAATATCAATCCAAAAATTTCGGCGCTTTAAAAGATGAATTTATAAATGATGAGGTAAAACTTCAGATAAATCTGAATGCCGGTATAGCTCAAAAGTAATTTCATTAAAAATATATATTGGTAAAAAGTCCTGCTTCATGGGGTGGAAGCAGGACTTTTTTTTTAAAATAATGATAAAAATTGTCTGATTTTATACTTTTGGATTAATTTTGGTAATCTAAAATAGAAAAAAGGAAAATGGGAGAACAAAGAGTTTCATTGGTCAATGACAACAAACAAATGCAAAAATTTGTCAAAGCATTGCTAAATGATGTAAGCGCACTTGAATACATGCTTGAAAATGAATGGTTTGAATCAGATGTCATTCGTATCGGGGCAGAACAGGAAATCGTTATGGTTGATAAAAAAACCTTCAAACCTTCCCTTGTCGCTATGGAAGCTCTTGAAAAAATGACAGAATATCCATGGGTTGAAACTGAACTGGGAAAATTTAATTTGGAAACCAATCTGGAACCAAGGGTTTTTACAGGAAATTGTTTTTCTGAACTCGATAAAGAAAATACATATAAACTGGACAAGATTCAGGAAGTACTGGATACACTGGATACATCCATTTTACTGACAGGTATCTGCCCTACCCTGCGCAAATACCACCTCAATATGGAAAACTTAACGCCTAAAAAAAGGTATTATGCCCTCATGGAAGCCATCAATAAACAGCTTATTGGTCAGTCATATGAGTTGAGGATTTTAGGTATCGACGAACTCCTTGTCAAACATGACTCTCCCCTACTGGAAGCGTGTAATACAAGTTTTCAGGTTCACCTCCAGGTGGCTCCAAAAGATTTTGTAAAAATGTACAATATCTCCCTTGGTCTGGCAGCACCTATCATGGCTATTTCTGCCAACAGCCCCATCGTCTTTGGAAAACGACTCTGGCACGAAACAAGAATAGCCTTATTCCAGCAATCCCTGGATACCAGAACTACCCATGATCACATGAGAGAAAGAAGTCCAAGGGTTAGTTTCGGAAAAGACTGGATCCATGATTCTATTCTGGAAATTTACCGCGAAGATATCGCCCGTTTCAGAGTTCTGTTGAGTTCAGATATAGAAGAAGATTCTATGGCCGCTATAAAAAACAATCAGGTGCCTAAGTTAAGAGCATTGCAGGTTCACAATTCAACCGTGTATCGCTGGAATCGCCCCTGTTATGGCATAAGTGACAACGGAAAACCTCATTTGCGAATTGAAAACAGGGTTTTACCTTCCGGACCCACTGTGATTGATGAAGTGGCCAATGCTTGTTTCTGGCTCGGATGTATGATTGGATTATCCGAAGAAGTTGAAGATATCAAAACCAAAATGTCTTTTGTGGATGCAAGGGATAATTTTGGCAAAGCCGCCAAATTTGGTTTAGACACTAAATTCACCTGGTTTAATGATGAAAAAATCAATGCAGTGGAATTGGTAATGCGGCTTCTTCCCATCGCCAGAAAAGGCCTCGAAAAACAAAAAGTCGATACTGCAGATATTGACAAATACCTTAATATCATTGAAAAAAGAGCCCAAAACCATATGACAGGAGCGAGGTGGATGCTTCGTGCCTTTACAAAACTCCACGACAATACAAATACTGACGAGGCATTAAGTGTTCTCACGGCTTCCATGATTCAAAATCAGATGACCAATACACCCGTTCACGAATGGGTATTACCGGATAAGGAAGACCTTAAAATTTACAGACCATCTCACCTCAAGGTTTCGGAGTTTATGCTGACAGATTTGTTTACAGTGCAGAAAGACGATATCGTCGAACTTGTAGCAGATCTCATGGACTGGAACACCATCCGCTACACTCCTGTTGAAGACAGCAAAGGCAACCTGGTGGGCCTGGTTACTGCCCGGCTTATCTTGCGGCATTATATCAAAAGTAAAAATTCTAAAAAAACAACTGTGGTTTCAGATATCATGATAGAAAAACCTGTCACCATAGATCAGGATGCCAATATAATGGAAGCCATGAAGTTGATGCGGGAAAACAAAATAGGCTGCCTTCCCGTCGTAAACGGCACAGAATTGGTTGGTTTAATTTCAGAAACAGAATTTTTACGTATTACGGCGAGCTTATTGCAAAGAATGTAAAAAACCAGGAATCTTCCAAATCTAAAGAGCTAATGCTAAACAGGAAAGTTCAGCCGGAAATACGGCAGATCAGAAATATTGATATTCCCGATATTGAAAAAATTTACCTGGATAATGGCGTACCCGTCGTTATCACTAATACGGGTACGGAAGATATTGTCAAAATCGAGATCGTCCACAAAGCCGGAAAATCCGTTGAAGACAAAAAGTTAGTCAGTCGGGTTACAGCTTCTCTCCTGAAAGAAGGTTGCGGTCCATGGGATGCCGAAACCTTTGCTGAAAAGTTTGACTTTTACGGGGCCGGAATGAAAACGGCCTCCAATATGGATTTTTTATATTCCTCCGTATATACGATAGGAAAATATATCCCTCATATCATAGAGCCGCTTTCCTTGATGTACCGTGAACCAAGGTTTGAGGAATCAGAACTCGAAAATTTTACCAATGTAAATATTCAGAAACTAAAGGAAGAACTCACCAAAAACGAAGTACTTTCTTATCGTCTGATTACAGAATCCATTTTTGGCAGTTCCCATCCGTATGGGTACAACAGTTATCCGGAAGACTATAAAAATGTAACAATACATGATGTAAAAGATCATTTTCAAGGCTACATTGGCACCGACAATATGTATGTTTTTCTCAGTGGCAAAATTACGGATTCCATTATCAAAACTGTAAACGAACATTTTGGTCAAAACCAAAAACTAACACACCAGAAAACATACACGTCCTGTGATATTCCTCCATTCCATAAAAGATTTATTGAAAAAGCACCCGCCGATTTTCAATGTTCTCTGAAATTGGGCAGAAAATTATTTGACAGAACCCATGAAGATCAATCTGTTTTTTTTGTTCTGAATACCATTCTTGGCGGATATTTTGGGTCGAGACTGATGGATGTACTCAGAGAAGAAAAAGGATTTACCTATGACATTTCAAGTCAGATGGACCAGATGTTGTACGATGGTTGTTTTTACGTCACTACAGAATTGAGTGGGGAAAACCTGGACGAAACCATACAGGAAATTTATCACCAGATGGATATGCTTCAGCAAAAAAAGGTTTCGGCCAAAGAACTTGAGATGGTAAAAAATTATCTCTCCGGGACTTTTCTTCACATGGTGGACGGACCGCTCAATCTATCCGTTGTGGCCAAAACACTTGCCCTTATCGGATTGCCATTTTCGGCTTTGCAGGATTGGATTCAAAATATCATGGATATTACACCGGAAGAAGTCAGAAGATGTGCCCAAAAATACCTGGACAAAAAAGATATGGTTGAAGTCATCGTAAGATAAAACAAAGATTTTTTAGCTGCTCTGTAATGAAACAATAACGCCACCAATTCCGTTATTAAAATTCGGAAAAGCACCTCAATGTACACATCACTATTCATGTTGAAAAGAAATTTTTTAGTTAGTTCTCTTTTTTTATTGTTTTTGACCTTAAGTCATCAGGCAATAACGCAGGAACCAAAACAAATAACAAATACGGAAAACAAAATCCAGGAGGCTTTTCTTGCCGCTAAACTGGAATCTATTGCAGGACATTACGAAAAAGCTTTCAAAATTCTTGATTCATTGTCCAGGGAACACCGCAACCGAAGCACCATTTATTACGAAATAGCAACGCTACATCTGGAACAGAAAAATTATACCGCTGCCATGGAAAAACTGGATAAAGCCCTGGCTCTTGAAAATAATAATTTCTGGTACCTTGAAAAAATGGCAATGGTGCAGACAGAACTGAAAGCGCTTGATAAAGCCATTGATTGTTATCTTTCCATGATTAGCTTAAAACCCAAATCCTCCAAATATTACGACGAAGCTGCGGATTTATATCTGCTATCCAACAAACATAATGAAGCCATAGTTTTACTGCAAAAAAAGGAAGCCCAGAATGGTTTTTCTGAAAGCAACAGTACTAAAATTTTTGATGTTGCTATGGACATTCAGCAATACGATGTTGCTGCCGGGGAGATTGAAAAATTACTGCAAAAAAAAACAGCCTAAACTACAACACCTTAAAATGGGAGTACATTTGTATAAAAAGACAGGTAATTCTCAAAGAGTCAAAGAACTCCAGGAAAAAATATTTGCCCTTGATCCGAATGATGTTGAAGTTATGCTTGACAAAATGGAAAAAGAAAATGGCAAAATTGATGAAACCAGTTTTCTTATTTCACTCCAGCCATTAATGCAAAACCGATCCATTCCTTCAGAAAATAAAATTTTGGAGCTACTTCCTTTTGTTGAAATGCACGCAAAAAAACCAACAGTCCCTTTCGCATCGGCTTTGATCAATGTATGTGAAATTTTAGCCAATACCCATCCTGAAGACGCTAAGGTTCACGCCATGTATGGTGATGTGTTGATGAATGATAAAAAGGAAGTACAGGCCATCCGCCAATATCAGCGCACGCTCGAAATCAATAAAAACAATTTTCTCGTCTGGGAACAATTGATGTATGGTCTGGAATCTGTTAAAGATCTTCCGACATTGGGAAAAACAGCTGAACAAGCCATCAATTATTTTCCGAACCAGGCTATATCTTATTATTTTGCTTCCTTGTCCTATCTGGATCAAAACAATCTGAAAATGGCCAAAGAATACAAAAGTGAAGCCTTTCTCATTGCCGGTAAAAATCCGGTCATTCTTGCCAAAGTACATTATCTGGAGTCTAAAATTATGTATGCTGAAAATAAAACAAGCGAAGCCCACAAGGCTGCAGATGAAGCTATAAAATTGAGCAATGCATTATGGCTTGCTCCCATCGAATGGAAAGGTGATATGTTTTTAGCCTCAGGTAATAAAACCGAAGCGTTAAACCAATATCAAAAAGCGTTATCCCTTGCCGGCAATTCTACATCTATTCAGGAAAAAATATCCAAATGTAAATGAAATACAATTCTCTTTTTATAATAGTATTACTGGTCTGTTTTGTATCATGTGCTTCCGGTAAAAAATTAAGGATTTTAAAAAAGGACTATACCACTTCAGACATTCTCAAAGCCCTGGAAAACCACAACCAGGATTTTACATGGTTTCACGGTAAAGCTTCCGCAGAAATTCGAACCACTGCAGAATCTCGCGATGTACATATGGTTTTGAGAATGAGACATGACAGTGCCGTATGGGTTGTGGTAAAAAAATATGAAGTAGAAGCGGCCAGAATGCTGATAACCCCTGAGGAATACACCCTTTTGTTGCGACTTGAAGATGTATATCAAAAAGCATCTTTCGATAAAATCAGAAATATGGTCGGTATCAATATTGGTTTTGCCGATGTCCAGCAATGGATGTTTGGAAATATTATCCTCCCTGAAAACGATTCCATTGACGTGGTACAAAACGAAAATGATATTACAGTGGCCTTTACCTCCGGCAATTGGTCGATTAAATACGTTTTGGACAATACAAATCTCACCGTAAAAAAAGCAAGTGTACTGGATGAAACAAAGAGAGAGATGACGATTCTTTATGATCATTATAAAAAGCTGAAAAACGGCACTTACGTCGCTTTTACAAGATCTTTTTTATTTCCTGAAGGATCTGGGGCAACCGGCTCTGTAAAACTGAAATTTTCTGAAATCGAAGTAAATATTCCCAAAGAATTAAAATTTGTTATACCTTCGCATTATCGTGAATTTGAGTAATAAATATATTCTGTTTTTATGTATTATGATGTCCGGAGCTGTCCTTTTTGGTCAAAGCCGGAAAGATCTGGAGTCCAAAAGACTGGAGATTATTAAAAACATTGAAAAAACAAATAAAAACCTCGAAAACACCAAAAAGAAAAAACAGGAAAATGCTGAAAAACTCAAACTACTGGAACAACAAATTGCACAAAGGGAAAAACTAATACAAAATCTCAGTTATGAAGTAGTCATCCAGGAAAAAAGACTGGAGACCAATACAGAAACGCTTGACTCCCTGGGAATTAAACAAGGAACCCTGAAACAACAATATAGTCAGATGTTGCGAATGAATTATTTAAAAAAAATGAGTCACTCAAAATGGTCTTATCTGTTGTCTTCCAAAAACCTGAACAATCTGATGTTGCGTTGGATTTATCTCAACCAACTGGAAGAATTTACCAAACGAAAACTCGAAACCATTTCAAATATATCATCCGAAATTAAAGCAAGCAACGAAGAAATTTTAAAAATTCAGGAAGAGAAAAAATTATTGGTAAATCAGACGGAAGAAAATCTGAAGACCCTGGCAAAAGAGCAGAAAGAAAAAGATGAATTGGTTAAAAAGTTGGGTATAAAGGAAAAAACACTGGCGGATGATTTGAAGAAAAAACAAAGGGAAAGAGAAAAACTTAATGCCGCAATTGAAAAAATAATTACGGATGAACTTGCCAAAGCCAAAGAGAAGGCCAAAAAAAGTACTAAAGAAGCTAAAGCTGCTGAAACGGACAATATAGGTTTTGCCAATAATAAAGGAGGTCTTGCATGGCCGGTTCAAAATGCCATCGTTTCGGCAAGATTTGGCACACAACCTCACCCAACTGTAAAAAACGTGACTATTTCCAATTCCGGTGTGGATTTTACCATTCAGGGTAAAGGCACTGTCAAAAGTGTATTTGATGGGGAAGTCATCGGTTATATGGAAATATCAGGGTACAAAAAAATTGTCATCGTCCAGCATGGAAGTTATTCAACCGTATATTCAAAACTCGATGACGTCGTCGTCAGCAAAGGTGAAAAAGTAAAAAAAGGAACTGTCCTCGGATATACCCTCGCCGAATCAAACGGCAAAAGTCAACTGCATTTTGAACTCTGGAAAGATAAAACCAAACAGGATCCTGAAAAGTGGCTGGTCAGAAAGTAAAAGTGATTTCTATTCTTTTTTTCAAAAAACCCTTTTTTTCTTTTGCGGACATAACACCATCAATGTAACCCCTATTAATCTGTAAATTGCAGCAGATAATTTTTGATATATTCATCAAAGTCCCTATTTCCATTATCCAGAAAAACCACTTTTGCGGGTTGAACAAACAACGGTATCTGTTTTTCGTAAAAGGCATTTCTGAACAATTCCAGCCGGGTGGCATCCTTCTCTGTAGTGAGTATTAATTTTCTTTTGGAAGGAATGGAATTATATTTCTGAATGATGTAGTCTATGTCTTCTTTGGTAAAATGATGATGATCTTCATATTCCAAAGGAAAAACATTTTTTACTAATCCTTCTACATACTGTTTTAGGTAGGAAGTATTGGCGATCGCACTCAGTAAAATGACATCGATATCTTTGTCCAGTTTGATGCGATACCTCGGGTCATACATCGGATAGGGGTAATCATATTCAAACTTTGAGAAATACATCTTCTGGTAATCAAAAGGATTAATTTCCTTTCTTATTTTATCTTTTTCTATATCCGATAGTTCTTCAGGACACTTGGTCACAATAATAATATCTGCCCTTTTGTAAGCAGAACGCCACTCCCTCAAACGGCCGGCAGGCAATAAAAAATCTCTGGTAAACAACTCCCCATACTGTGTCAGTAAAATATTTAATCCTGGTTGTACCTGTCTGTGTTGAAAAGCATCGTCGAGTAAAATTGCCTGAAGTCCGGGAAATTGTCCCACCATCATTGGAATACCGAAGGCGCGGTTTTCATCTACAGCGACCACTACATCTTTAAATTTATTTTTGAATTGTTTGGGTTCGTCCCCCACTGTTTTTGCCGTGTCACTTACGGTAACCAATCGAAAACCGGACGTTTCTCTTTTATATCCCCGGCTTAAAATTCCTACGTCAATGTAATCTTTCAGCAAACGAACCAGATATTCAATATGAGGCGATTTTCCTGCTCCTCCTATACTCAGATTGCCCACGCTGATGACAGGTAAGTTAAATTTGCTTGACTTCATGAGACCGGTTTCATAAAACATATCGCGCAATGAAATAATCCCACCGTACAATAATGCCAAAGGTAGCAGAAGAATTTGGATAAGCTTTTTTTGCATGAGAGGGATTTGATTTCATGAATTATCAGTTATAAACATGATATTAAGCTGTTTTGATGTGTGTTCACCATATTTTAACTATTTTTGACAATTCTTTTGGAATATTATGCATAAAAAATGATGGTCAAAAAACTCCCTTTAGGCACTATTTTTAATGTATTTACGGTATTGACAGGATCCATTATTGGAATGCTGCTCCAACATATTTTTACCGAAGAGATTCAGAAAATTGTATTTCAGGCGGTTGGGTTGGGCACCATTCTTATAGGAATAAAAATGATGTGGAGACTGCCGGAAGGTAAAACTTTACTTTTTTTGTTTGCACTGATTTTTGGGGGTATTCTCGGTGTTGTCTCCGGTCTCGGCACTTTTTTTGAAAATATATCAGAATGGCTGAAAGCCGGTATTGGAAATCAGGATTCCACTTTTTCTGAAGGACTTATCACCGCCTTTTTGCTTTTTTGTGTCGGATCCATGACCATTGTAGGTTCACTTGAAGAAGGCATTTCAGGCAATCGGGATTTATTGGTAATAAAATCCATTCTCGATGGTTTTGCTGCTATAGCCCTCACAGGAACGTATGGTATCGGAGTGGCTTTTTCTGTAATTCCTCTTTTTATTTTTCAGGGTAGTCTGACGCTACTCGCTAAAAAAGGAAAATCTTTTTTTGACCCGGAGACGGTGGATATTGTGTCAGGTATTGGCGGCGCATTAATCATTGGCATTTCCATTAATTTGCTCAACATCGGAGACGTAGCCGTTGAAAATTTACTTCCATCACTGGTTCTGGGCGTTTTGTTGTTTAAATACATGCCGGATATCCCTTTGTTGGAAAAGCTGAAAAAGAGGGATTAAAGGATAATAAATAAAAAATAATTGAAATATTGTGATAATGTATATTTATTTGTATAGCAGATTAAATAGTTAGCGGTCAATGTAAGGAGACCCCTTAAACAATAAACATTTTACAAAATGAAAATACATACAACAAATTACAAAGACACTTTTATAGAAATTGCGGACGACTGCCCAACGACAAACGGAGAAGTTCCACCAACAAAAGGAGACTCAAAAACTGTGGCAAATATTCAATTTGAAATGGTAAAAAAGAATCCTTATAAATTCACTTCGGACGACATTTTATTTCAAGTGTATGCTGACCGTAACGACCTAACAAAAAGTGAATATAAAGAAGCAAGAGAACAGTTTTTTTCAAAAGGACAACCTTGTTTTCGTGCATCACCGTTGACAAAGCGTTATGGTTGGGGCGTTCATAACGACAAGGACGGAAAAATGGCAATCTTTGGTGCTGAAAGTGCCGAGTATAAAAAATTCTCAAAAGACAAATCACTGAAAGTTGTTAAAGCAATGAAATCAAGTAAATAGAAAATATATGAAAATTGCATTACCAAAGATAAATTGGCTAGCAATTTCAGAATTGAAAAAAAATTTAACAAAATGATAGAAACAGAAAGGCTTTTTTTAAAACCATTGACTTATGAGCAGTTAGTAAAATACACTAAATGCGACAACTCTTTGGAAGAAGAACTGAACTTGAATGAAACTTCAAGAACAATTTCGCCAGAACTAAAAGAAGCATTTGAACAAACAATTTTACCGAATGTAGCAGACAAAACAAAAAACTATTTGTATTCGACACTTTGGACAGCAATTTCAAAAGCTGAAAACAAAATGATTGGCGACATATGTATAGTTGGAGAACCAAACGCAGACGGAGAAATAGAAATTGGTTATGGAACTTATGACGAGTTTCAAGGAAATGGATTTATGACAGAAATTGTAGATGGAATTATTATGTGGACTAAAACTCAACCATTTGTAAAATCAATTATTGCTTCGACAGACAAAACAAATACAGCATCTTTCAAAGTTCTTCAAAAAAATAATTTCATTAAAATTGGAGAGACAGAAAAGCTATTCAATTGGAAATTAGAAATGAATAATGAAACAATTACTTGACGAGAAAACAACTAACCGCTAACAAGGGGTTTAAAGAAATGACAGGTGACGTGCTAAAACGAACAGTAGTGCTTCTAATAAAGTTTGGTGGTAGGTTGACAGTTTCTGTTTCTCATAAATATAATGGACAGAAAATAGGAACTACATTACCTGATAAATTAATTTTTGAAAGCGAGAACGAAAAACTTTGAACATTACAAGCAGGAATATCTCCTGAAAACAGTGCAAGCTTAAAAATTCACGAAGAACTCGGATTCAGGAAAATAGGAATTAGAGAAAAAATAGGTAAAATGAATGGAATGTGGCGAGATGCCATATTATTAGAACGAAGAAGTAAAGTAATTGGTATTGATTAAAAACAAAGAACCGCTAACATTAAGTCGTATAAACAAAATCCCTTGAACTGAACCAAAAATCAGAAAACAAAAGTCAAACGTGCTTCTGATTATTTCTCCTTTATGCTTCCAAGTCTATTATATTCAAAACGAAATATAATTTCCTATAAGGTTTGCCCAACTAAATGGTTCATATATTTGGGCACCCATATTCTCCCAAGCTAAAAATATTTTATTTAACTTTACCTCGTATGAATGTATCGATAGTGTTTTTAGTCCCAAACTTTAGATACATTTTTTTAAGGTTTTAAATAAGGCTCTTCGACACAGTCTGGGATTTGACATATATTCTTATGCCAGAACTTTATATGGTAAATTATTGAGTAATAGCTACCTTTGAATTTCAAAATGATATAAACAATGTTACAAGACAACATAACTCATGCACCACCAACAAACATTAAAGCTATCATAACCGGAATGATACTTGTATTTTTAATAGTACATATTGGTTTTCATGCAACGTATATCAAACATTTTCCTGAATTTACCGAATTTTCATGGATACACCATATTCATGGAGCGTTAATGGGTTCATGGGTTATATTATTAGTCTTACAACCTGTATTAATCTACAAAAGACGCTTTACTGTTCATCGTTTTTTTGGGAAACTGACATATGTCATTGCGCCTTTAATTATTATATCTATGTTTCTTGTTGCAAAGCAGAATTATCAAACAGGTATTCTTGAAAAAGCATCCATCGATGTAATGGCCAATCAATCAATAACATGGATGCAACTATTCATGTTTGTCTTTTTTTATTCTCTGGCTGTCTACTACAGAAAATTTACCTATAAACATATGCGTTTCATCATTGGAACAGCGATCCTCATGATAGGTCCACCGTTAAACAGAATCTTGTTTATTTATTTTCCTGAAATAGGCGTTGCTAATATACTTCCCATTGTTTTATACGTAAAAACCGCAATAATTGCTGTACTTTTTTTAAGCGACTTTGTAAAAAATAAAAATTGGACGTCCTACTTAATTATGCTTCTAACTTTTTTATTTTCAGACCTGGTGTATCATGCCCGATATTCTGATGTTTGGCAGGCTTTCGGAAATTTTGTTGTGAGTAATGTTTATAAATAACAGCAATCAATTCCTGAAAAACCATTTACATGATTTTGATGTGGTCCGCCTGCAACAGCGGGAAGCAAAAATATCCGGTTATCATAACGAGATAATATATGCACCTGCGTGGGTAGCCGGAACCACTTTGACGACGTGAAAATAATTTTTTTATACTTAGAGCTGACATGATAATATCAAGTTAAAAAAAATGTAAAAGAAAAAATACTGAAATGGAGTTCCTCATTTTTTTTACCTTTGTGTTCTTTTTTCAAACATCAGAAAATTCGTGTTATGTCGATACTTTGTCATTTGAATCGTTTGGTCTTCCCGGTTTTTATTGTCCTCTTGAATTCGACCTTCTCCTTCGCCGGTGAAGGAATGTGGCTTCCTCAGCTTTTAAAAGCATTGAATGAAAAAGAAATGAAAAGCATGGGAATGAAAATTTCTGCTGAAGATATCTACAGCGTAAATAAAGGTTCGCTAAAGGATGCCATCGTACATTTCGGCGGATTTTGTACGTCAGAAGTGATTTCTTCAAAAGGACTATTGCTGACCAACCATCATTGTGGGTTTGGACAGATTCAAAATCATTCTACCGTAGAAAACAACTTGATAAAAAATGGATTCTGGGCAAAATCATTTGCTGATGAATTGCCAAACAAGGGACTTACCGCTACTTTTATCGATTATATTGATGATGTAACATCAAAAGTTCTTGATGGTGTTGGTTCAGAATTGACAGCTGCTGCACGACAAAGCCTGATAGACAAAAACATAGATAAAATAAGTAAAAACTATTCTCTTGGCAAACACCAGAAAGTAATGATCCGTTCTTTCTTCGACGGCAATAATTATTATGCTTTTGTCACCACAACTTTTCTGGATGTCAGACTGGTGGGCACCCCTCCTGAATCCATCGGAAAATTTGGTGCAGATACGGACAACTGGGTATGGCCAAGACATACTGGTGATTTTTCCTTTTTCAGAATATATGCCGACAAAAACAATCAGCCTGCAGAATATTCCAAAGACAATGTGCCTTTCACTCCAAAACATTTCCTGCCCATTTCCATGGATGGTGTGGAACCCGGAGATTTCACTATGGTATTCGGATTTCCGGGAAGGACTACCCAATACCTTCCAGAAGTTGCGGTAGATCAGATTTTAAACTCCCTCAATCCTGCCCGGATAAACATCAGAGAGACGTCACTGCAAATCATGGATAAGTACATGAGAAAAGATGAAAAAATAAAAATACAATACGCTGCAAAATATGCTTCTTTAGCCAATGCATACAAAAAATGGATTGGTGAAAACCTGGGTCTTAAAAAATCAAAAGCACTGGCCAAAAAAGAAAAATATGAAAACACGTTTACTTCGAGACTTGAAAAAAATTCGCCCTACACAGGATTATTAAACGATGTAAACAGACTATACGATTCTATTAGCGGATATGCGCTGGCAAGGGAATATTACGCTGAAATATTGCAGAGAAATGTCGACTTGACATCATATATGTTTACATTACAAAGACTTGTCTCTGCTTATGAAAACAATGGAGAAGCCGGTTTTCAGAAAATTTTCCCCGGCATTAAATCAGGAGCGGAAGTATTTTACAAGGATGTTGATCTTAAAATTGATATCGAAAAATTTGGAGCCCTTCTCACCCTTTATGTTGACCGACTTCCTGCCGGATTTGTTCCTGAATTACTCCGGAGAGAAAGCCTAGGCATCAACAAAGATGAGAGTTATCACTCGATGATATCGGATTTATACAAGCAGTCTTCCCTGACAACGTACAATGAGATTTCGGAGATATTTTCCAAAGACCCTAAAACAATAACGGATCTTATCAAAAAAGATCCCTTATACGCTACTATTTTTGAATGGTCCGTATTTGCCAATAAAACCTTTTTAACTCCCTATAATTCCTTAAAAGCGGATATTGACCTGAAGCAGGCAATGTACACCAGAGCACAACTTGAAAAGTTTCCCGAAAAAAGATTCTATCCTGATGCCAACAGTACATTGAGGGTCACCTACGGACAGGTAAATGGTTATAGTGCTCAGGATGCTGTCAACTATCACCACGTGACCTACCTTGACGGTGTACTTGAAAAGTATAAGCCAGGCGACTATGAATTTGATCTGCCGAAAAAATATATTGAACTGTACAATAAAAAGGAATTTGACCGTTATGCTGATAAAAATGGAAAATTGCCGGTTTGTTTTATCGCTTCCAATCATACCACAGGGGGAAACAGCGGAAGTCCCGGAATTGACGCACATGGCAATTTAATCGGAATTAATTTTGACCGGGTTTGGGAAGGTACGATGAGTGATATCAATTACGATGCCTCCATTTGCCGAAATATTATGGTGGATGTCAGGTATATTTTATGGGTTGTCGATGTATTTGCTGACGCAGGTCATCTGGTTGACGAAATGAAGCTCGTGCATCCAAAAGGGAAAAAGAAAAAAAAGAAAGCTGCTTAATTTCATGGGGAAGAGAAAAAAACAGATTATTACCAACTTATTGATCACAGGTATTGCTGACAAGGGAAAGGCCATTGGAAGAAACCATGAAGGACATGTTGTTTTTGTGGAATCCGTCGTGCCCGGCGATATTGCCGATGTATTGGTCCTCAGAAAAAGAAGTCCTTTTACGAAGCTATTCCTTTGGAAATCAAATCTTTGTCAAATGACAGAATTCAACCCGCATGCCAGCATTTCGGAGTGTGTGGTGGTTGTAAATGGCAAAACCTGTCTTATGAAAAACAACTGGAACATAAACACATTGTAGTTCGGGATGTCATGCAAAGAATAGCAAAACTGGATGTTTCAGTTTTGTTGCCTATTATAGGATGTGATGATGTTTTTTACTACAGGAATAAACTTGAATACAGTTTTTCAGATAAACGCTGGATTACCAATGAGGAAGCTGCTTCTGAAAAAATTATTAATAAAAATCCTGCGCTTGGTTTTCACCGTCCCGGATATTTCGACAAAATTGTTGACATTGAAGAATGTTTGCTACAAAATAACAAGACCAACGAAATCAGAAATTTTGTCAGAGAATATACTCTAGAAAATGGATATACTTACTACAGCACATTTTTTCATGAAGGCGATATGCGCAATATGGTGGTTCGAAATACCACCACCGGACAATGGATGGTCATCGTCGTTTTCGGAAGAGAAAAAGACAACAATATAGTACATCTTATGGATGCCATTGCCAAAAGATTTCCCGAAATTGATTCCCTTTTTTATGTGGTCAATACTAAAAAAAATGACACGCTTTTTGACCAGCAAATGATCTTGTATAAAGGAAAGGAATACATTGAAGAATCTCTTGGAAAAGTAACTTACCGCATTGGTCCCAAGTCATTTTTCCAAACCAACACCCGCCAGGCTATACGACTGTTTGATATTGCCTCAGGTTTTGCAGAATGTAAAGCCACAGACAATGTTTTCGATTTATATACAGGATTGGGAAGTATTGCCCTTTATATAGCAGATAAAGTCAAAAAAGTAGTTGGCATAGAAGAGATAAAAGAGGCCATTGATGATGCCAATATAAACAAAGAACTGAATGGTATCGGAAATGCTGATTTTTATACAGGTGATGTCAGGGACCTTTTAAATCCGGATTTTATCAAAAAACACGGCAAACCGGATGTTGTTTTTACGGATCCGCCCAGAGCAGGTATGCATGAAGATGTGGTAAATACGCTGCTCTTGCTCGAAGCAAGCAAAATAATTTATATCAGCTGCAATCCTGCAACCCAGGCACGGGATTTGTTTTTACTGAAGGAAAAGTATGAAGTTACTGCCATACAACCGGTTGATATGTTTCCTCACACGCATCATATAGAATGTGTTGCCAGGCTGGACCTAAAAAAATAAACCATGGAAGAAGGTGAAAAATTTTTAATGCTGGAATACCAGATTCGCCCGTATAAAAAAATACTGGCGCAGGCTGCTGAAGTGGTTATGGATGAAAATGTTTCAAAGTATCCTATTTTTATTATACATCAGCAGGAATTGGAAATGGGAATTCCACTCATCGAATCCGATGGAAAAAATCACAAATGGTCGGTAAATATATCCACATTGGAAGAGTTTGTAACCAAAGGAATCATCTTTGAAGACAAAATCGACGAATTCAGAAAAGATTATAAAAATCCTGAATTGTATTTATGTTTGTTTTCCCTTAGCGAATTGGGCGCTCAGTTTCTCTACATTCCCAAAAACTGATAGAAAGCAAATTAATAGAGATTTTATTAGTGGTTATCAGGTCAAATTCCTGTTTTTTCTGTATTTTACTTTTTCGGATCGGCAAGTTTTATCCCTGATTCAATGAGTTGTTGTTCGTGAATCAAAGAAGGTGCATCTATCATCATATCCCGTCCCTGGTTATTTTTAGGAAAAGCAATAAAATCACGGATAGACGATTGTCCATTCATTACAGCACATAGCCGGTCAAACCCAAATGCTATTCCACCGTGTGGCGGAGCACCATATTCAAAGGCGCCCATAAGAAAACCAAACTGATATTCGGCTTCCTCTTTTGTAAAACCAAGAAGGTCAAAGTTGCGGCTTTGTAACGCCCTGTCGTGAATTCTTATAGAACCGCCACCGATTTCAGAGCCATTGATTACCAAGTCGTATGCATCCGCCCGAAGGTTTTTCATCGTTTCATGGTCACCGTTCAACATACGGGGAATATCTTCTTTTTTAGGGGAAGTGAACGGGTGGTGCATCGCGTGGAAACGTCCTGATTCTTCATCCCATTCCAGCAATGGAAAATCTATTACCCATAAAGGTTTGAAGTATCCGGGTTTGATAAGGTTCAGTTTTTTACCCATTTCAAGGCGCAATTCATTGAGCTGTTTGCGCGTTTTGTCGGTTTCACCCGACATAATAAATATGACATCTCCTTTTTTACCTCCCATGAGGGCAAACCAGGATTTCAGGGTATCATCATTATAAAACTTGCCGATGGTGGATTTGATACTGTCGTCATCCATCCACTTGATGTAGACCAATCCCTTTGCGCCTATTTGCGGTCTTTGAACCCATTCGGTAAGGTCTTTCATATCTTTGTTGGAATAGGTTTCTGCGATTCCTTCTGCGACAAAACCGACGATAATCTCGGCCTGGTCAAAGACGGAAAAATCTTTTCCTTTGGCCTGTTCATTTAATTCTGTAAAAGCCATTCCAAAACGAAGATCCGGTTTGTCAGATCCGTATTTTTCCAAAGCTTCATCATATGACATTCTCGGAAAATCAGGCAGCTCTATTTGTAATGTGGTTTTAAAAAGATGTTTGGCCAAACCTTCAAAGGTATTGAGAATATCTTCAATATGGACGAAAGACATTTCGCAGTCAATCTGAGTGAATTCAGGTTGGCGGTCTGCCCTCAGGTCTTCATCCCGAAAACACTTTAGAATCTGAAAATGTTTGTCAAGTCCACCTAGCATAAGAGTTGGTTTAAAGGTTTGTGGACTTTGAGGCAGTGCATAAAACTGACCCTGATTCAAACGGCTTGGAACCACAAAGTCTCGCGCTCCTTCCGGGGTACTCTTGATGAGAAACGGGGTTTCTACCTCCACAAAATCCTGACTGTCGAGATATTTTCTGGTCTCCAAAGCCAGTTTGGATCTGAAAATTATATTTTGCTGCAAAGGAGTTCTTCTCAGATCCAGGTAACGGTATTTCATACGCAAATCATCTCCACCATCCGTTTCATCTTCAATAGTAAAAGGCGGAACTTTTGATTCATTCAGGACTGTCAGTTCGTTGACCTCTATTTCAATATCACCTGTAGATCTTGAAGCATTTTTGCTGGATCTTTCTCTTACCGTTCCGGAAGCCTGAATGACAAATTCCCTTCCCAACCTGCGGGCTTTTTCGCACAATTCAGGATTTTCATCCATGTTAAATACCAATTGGGTAATGCCATAACGGTCTCGTACATCTGTAAATGTCAAACCACCGAGATCACGGCTTTTCTGAATCCAACCACTCAAAGTAATTTTTTGTCCGACATCTTTAAGACGCAATTCCCCACAATTTTTACTACGATACATATTTCTGTTTTAAACCATAAATGAAATCAGGGTGCAAAGGTAATATTAATGCAGCAAAAAACAGAAATGCAAATTGAAATATCTTTTTGATTACATTTGTACTTTATTAAATTTTTCAATTACGTACTATTGATGCCAAAAGTTACATTTCCTTTTTGGAAAAAATGGATGAGTTACGTTACAGAAATTCATGTAGAGACATCTTCATCTGATTATAATGAATTTCTGGAGGTTACGCTAAGTAAAGGAAGATTGCAACTATCCACCCGGGAAGCCATTTATTCTTATGCCGACAAATACGATAATTTCAGGGAGACTTTTCAAAAAATGAAATTACCGGACGAAGCTCAGGTACTCTTACTTGGTTTTGGTCTTGGCAGTATTCCTTTTATGTTGGAAAAAAAATTTCATAAAATGTATTCCTATACAGGTGTGGAAATTGATGATGCTGTTATATATTTAGCCAGCAAATATGTTTTACCTGATGTAATTAGCGATATCCACCTTATTCAGGCAGATGCCTGTTCCTATGTTCATCAGGATACAAACCGATATGATATCATTGCCATGGATATTTTCATCAGCGAAAAAATACCGGCACCTTTTGAAACAAAAGAATTTTTAGAAAACCTTCAAAAGAATCTAACAGATAGCGGCATTTTGTTATTTAACCGGCTGGCAAAAACCAAAACTGAAATAGAAGCTACAGAAAAATATATTAATCATGTCTTTTTACCTGTTTTCCCAAATGCAACTTTTAATCCTGTAAAAGGCAATTATGTTCTGATAAGTAACAAATCTGCTTTGATCTGATAACGCACTTTTTTGATTTTTTTACATTCCAATACAAAAGGTTTACAGGTAATAAAATCATATAAGCCACCAGACATATCAGCTCCCCCTGTTGATAGCTGATATGTTTGTTTTACAGGTACAAAATGTACTCCATTTACTTTTTCTGAGAGAAGCTCATAATATTCGTGCTTTTGATTTGAATTTTACATGTAATAGAAAATAGTTGTTTTTCAAGTGGAATCACCGACAATCAACCATTATCCTTCATATCGGCTCCTTTCAGATGGTAAGTACTATTTCCCAACCCTGTTTTGGAAAGCTCTTTTTTCTAAATTTAAATTCCTGTAATATTAAATATATCAATAAATTTATAAACGTGGGCGTCTGTTGGTTTTGCTATTAATTTCGGTTTGGTAAAAATTGAATAAAATAATGTCTGAAAATCAATGTAAAAACGACATCTAAACTATGAAAAACATGAATACCTCAAGCAACCTGACTATTCAAAATTTTTCTAAAACTAAAAAGAAAAAAATGTATTTATTGCAGTAAAATCAACTTAGTACACATGGAAAAAAGAGGAATACTTTTTAAAATAAGTAACTAAAAGATTTTAATGGTTGGGTGAAAAATATTTTGGGATTTTGCGGATTATTATTGTTTTGGAATGATTAAGATCAACACCATTTGAGGAACTCATTTATAATAATGGATGTTAAAATTTTATAAGTAATTAGTAATTTATTCACTAAATCTTTTTTCAGATGCAAAAAATTTGGATGATTTTGATTCTTGTGTGCTTATTAAAAAGCAGGGTTTTGTCACAAAGCACAATCAATAGTTTAGGAAGTCATACGGAAAGTAATGGATACAGTTTTTCCTATTCTTTGGGTGAGTTGGGAACAAAAACCATGAATCATCCAAGTCAGGTATTTTTTGCTACAAGTGGTATCCTTCAACCGGATCCTATGACGATAGTATTTAGTCTTGATCCTGAACGTAAAAAGATTAGTTTATTTCCTAATCCAGCATCAAATTATATTGATTTTTCAGGAGATTTTCCAGTTCCCTTGCATTATCAGATTTTTAGTGTAGACAATCAATTGATAAAAGAAGGAGAATGGGAAAACAAACCAGTTTCAGTGGAAATCCTTTTATCCGGTTTTTATGTGGTACGCATTTTCAATACTAAAACTTCATTTTCAACATCCATAAAATTTATTAAAATATGAAATGGTTTATATTTTGTTTATTTCCTTTTTTTGCAATAACCCAAACACCATCTGCTTTCAATTTTCAAACCATTGTCAGGGATAAAGACGGAAAGGTGTTAAGTCAACAGGAACTTGGCATTAAAATCAGTATTTTACGGGGAAGTGAAAGCGGTATGATTGTTTTTTCAGAAACACATGCAACGAAGACAAATGATTTTGGATTAACCAATCTTATGATAGGAAGGGGTTCTGTAATCACAGGTAGTTTGGGCCTTATCCAATGGTCCGATGATTCATACTTTTTAAAAGTCGAAATGGATCCGGAAGGGGGCACAAATTATAGCCTTAGTTCAACTCAGTCAATGCTGGCAGTGCCTTATGCCTTGTACTCGGAAAATACAAACCTAAAAGCAGGAGATGGTATTACCCTCAGCAATAATATTATTACGGCTCTGGATTCAAGTGCTTTAAATGAACTGCAAACAATAACTATTAACAATAATCAATTGACTTTGTCCAAAGGAGGCGGAACCGTTACCATACCAACAGGTTCTTTAGGTGACAATTGGGGAAATCAGGTTGTGGTCACCACCCCTTCTCTTAAAGGAAATGGAACCGCTGGCAATCCCCTTGACCTGGAAAATGAATCCATTCGTTCTGTTCATATCCAGAACGGGACCATCTTAAAAGAAGATATTTCCTCCGGCGTCATTACTGATTATACAGCCGGCAATGGCGTTTCTATTCAAAACGGAGTCATTCAAAACACAGGTGACTTGGAAAACAGTAATGAAATACAAAATATATCATTATCAAATAATGTGTTGAGTTTATCTAAAGGAGGTGGCACCGTGACATTGCCAACAGGTTCAGGACCAGACAATTGGGGAACGCAGGTCGTAATAACCAATTCAACCATGAAAGGTAATGGAACCACTGCCAGTCCTCTTGATCTGGAAAATGAATCTGTTCGGTCTGTTCATATTCAGAATGGTTCCGTTTTAAAAGAAGATATCGCTAACGGCGTTATTCCGGATTATATGGCAGGAAATGGTATAGCAATTCAAAATGGTGTCATTCAAAACACGGGTGATTTAAGCACAACAAATGAATTTCAAAATTTATCCTATGATGCAAATGAAAGAAAATTATCTATCAGCAATGGTAATACCATTCAGTTTCCGGCACTCAATCTGTCAAAAATTTCTGATATTGATGGGAATACGTCTATTGACGCAGAAAAAACAGTAAATGACGATAAAATCCGGTTTAATTTGGCGGGGGATGAGGTATTGGTTATCAGAAAAAATTTTTCAGGAAATTCTATGTTACATTTTACAAAACAGGAAAAACAAGGAGGTAACTTGTTTATTGGAGAAGAGGCTGGGATTGCAAACAGCCTTGATATAATCAACCTTAAAGGCTATGCGAATACATTTGTCGGACAATTAAGTGGGGCAGGCAATCTGAGTGGCTTTTACAATACAAGCCTTGGATATCGTTCTCTAAACTTAAATACTACGGGCAATGACAATGTGGCTGTTGGTTTTAATGCTCTATCTTTAGGAACCGATAGTAAGTATAATGTCGCTGTAGGTTCCCGGGCTTTAATGAATTTCATTTCCGGAAATAATAATGTAGCAGTTGGTCATGCTTCATTAGGTGTCATTAATGGAGGATCCAATAATATTGCCATAGGCAGCTATGCACAGGCGTTTGCAAAAAAAAGAAGCTATACAATTGCAATAGGTGATTCATCTCTTATGGTTAATGGATTTGATATTAATGATGTAAACAAAGCAATAGACAATCTTGCAATCGGATCCAAGTCCATGTACTCCAACACCATGGGATCTGAAAATCTTGCTATAGGTAATCAAACCTTGTTTTATAATATATCAGGGGACCGTAATACGACGGTCGGTCTTGCTTCGATGTTCAGCAATATTTCCGGCCATTCCAATACAGGCTTGGGCTATCATGCCCTGTTTGCCAATGAAACAGGTCATTCCAATGTAGCTATAGGTACCAACAGCCTGAGTGCCAATTTTGAAGGTTTTGGCAATGTTGCCATAGGATCAACAGCTATGTTCGGGAATACAGGAGGTAATTTTAATACAGCAATTGGGACAGGGGCCATGTTTTCAAATGAAAGCGGCACTCATAATGTGGCAGTGGGATTTGATGCCCTGAGTGGAAACACCCTTGGAATTAACAATGTCGCTATGGGTACTGAAGCCATGCGTAATAGCGAAAATGGAGCTTTTAATATTTGTCTTGGCAGTTTTACTTTGTATGATAATACATCCGGTTCACTGAATACAGCAATAGGGCATTACGCCGGTGGCTTGGGAACTCTGAACCAAAACTGTACCTACCTTGGAAATGATTCAAAAAACAGTACCAGTGCAAGCTATTCAAATTCCACTGCGATCGGAGCAAACTCAAGATTAACGGCCAATAACCAAGTCAGAATCGGTGATCCCAATGTTGCCTCCATTGGAGGGTATAAAGCCTGGAGCAATCTTTCAGATGCAAGGTACAAACAGGATATCAGGGAGGACGTCAGGGGTCTTGATTTTATTCTTAAGCTCAGACCTGTAACTTATCAAATAGATATTTCGGCTTTAGAAGAATCATTAGGTATACGTCATACGGCTGAAAAGAACGGTATTAATACCACAGAAGTAACACAAAGCAGACAAACCGGATTTATTGCCCAGGAAGTAGAAGCTGCGGGAAAAGAAATTCAGTACAACTTCAGCGGTGTGGACAAACCTCAGAACAATAAAGATTTCTATGGTTTACGATACGCGGAGTTTGTAGTTCCTTTAGTGAAAGCAGTACAAGAGCAGCAAGAAATGATTAATAAACAACAAAAGATTATTGACCATTTACTTATTCAAATGGAAGCCCTTGAAGTACAAATCGCTAACATTAAAAAAAATTAAAACTTTTTAAATCAGAGAAGTTTATTTTTATAAACTTTTCATCCTGAAAAAGTATAAGGCAGTAATTAAATAAATTACTGCCTTGCATTTTTATACATAGTCTGTTTTTCTTCTGTCAATCACGAAACAATTTTACGTCTGAATTGCTTCTTTCGAAAGCCATGCTTCTGCTAAAGAAGTGTATAACATAAGTTTCTGTCACTAGTGCTTATCAGCCAAACTTATAACCTTCAGGAAAAACCGCTTAAATTAACACAAGTTTAAAAGCATTTTATTATTATTTCATGTACTCTTCGATCGGAGGACAGATACAAACCAAATTTCTATCTCCATAGGCTCCGTCTATCCTGGAAACCGTCGGCCAGAACTTGAATCTTTCTTTTAAATAGGAAATCGGAAAGGCCGCTTTTTCTCTGCTGTAGGTAAATGTCCAGGCATCTGACATGATAATCTCCTGGGTATGCGGTGCATTAGACAATACATTTGATTCTGCAGACATTTCTCCTCTGGCAATCTGGTCAATTTCTTCTCTGATCATCAAAAGGGCATCACAAAATCTATCCAACTCATCTTTGTCTTCACTTTCTGTAGGTTCAACCATAATGGTTCCAGCCACCGGGAAAGACAATGTAGGTGCATGAAATCCGTAATCCATCAATCTCTTGGCCACATCTTCTGCACTCACCAACGCTTTGAACGGACGTAAATCAATAATCATTTCATGGGCAGCTCTGCCTTTTTCACCTGAATATAAAATTTCATATTTACCTTCCAGCCTTGCTTTCATATAATTGGCATTTAAAATGGCATATTTGGTCGCTAAGGTTACTCCTTCGCTTCCCAGCATTTTTATATACCCATAAGATATCAGCAATATTGAGGCACTACCCCAAGGAGCGGACGAAACTGCTTTAATGGCATTTTTTCCACCTGTCTTTGCAAAAACATGTCCCGGTAAAAATGGGGCAAGTTTATCATTCACACAAATAGGTCCCATTCCAGGTCCTCCTCCACCGTGAGGAATGGCAAAGGTTTTATGTAAGTTCAAATGACATACATCTGCTCCGATGAGTCCCGGACTGGTTAATCCCACCTGTGCATTCATGTTGGCTCCATCCATATATACCAATCCTCCGTTATCATGGATGATGTTACAAATTTCCTTTATTGACGTTTCAAACACGCCGTGGGTACTAGGATAAGTAACCATCAGACAAGAAAGATTGTCTTTATGTTCAGTTGATTTATTCCTTAAATCTTCCATGTCGATGTTGCCTTTTTCATCACAGGCAACCACTACAACCTGCATGCCGCACATTACCGCACTGGCAGGATTAGTACCATGTGCTGATGATGGTATTAGGGCAATATCACGGTGAGAATTATTATGTGCATAGTGATAAGAGCGTATGGTCAATAATCCTGCATACTCTCCCTGAGCTCCCGAATTGGGTTGAAGAGAACAAGCCTGAAATCCTGTAATTTCGCACAAATAAGCGGATAATTCATCAAAAATCTGCTTGTAGCCCAACGTTTGAGATTCAGGCGCAAATGGGTGAATATTGGCAAATTCCGGCCAGGAAACCGGAAACATTTCAGAGGCCGCATTGAGT
Source organism: Saprospiraceae bacterium (assembly GCA_016715245.1). GTDB lineage: Bacteria > Bacteroidota > Bacteroidia > Chitinophagales > Saprospiraceae > OLB9. Next base: position 97,073 of record JADKAS010000014.1, on the reverse strand, counting down.
TTCATGGTACAGGAACCTAATGAAATCATTGAATGCACCAGTGATAAATCTTTGTTTTCAAGACTCTTTATATACCTCATCATTTTAGACTCCGAATGATGGCCTGAAAATACCGGATGTTCAAGAAATGTAGTGGTTCTTGTCAAATCACCCCAATGAAAAGATGAATCTGAAACAGATGATGGTTTGGATTCCTTACCAAAAACTTTGGCAAATATCATTACTATGTCATCCAGATCTTCCGGCAATGTGGTTTCATCCAGAGAGATACCAATCGTGCCTTGCCCATAATAAAAGTTGATTTCTGCTTCACTACTTGCTTTTTGAGCAGCGATTTGAACAGATTCATCGGCCGAAATGGTAATGGTATCAAAATAATGTTGATGAAGTACGTGTATACCCATTCCCCCTAATCTTTCCGCCAGCTCTTTAGCTTTCTTATGGATTTGAAGGGCAATATCTTTTAATCCATCAGGTCCATGATAAACGGCATACATGCTTGCCATGACCGCCAGAAGTGCCTGAGCTGTACAGATATTGGAAGTAGCCTTTTCCCTTCGTATATGTTGTTCTCTTGTCTGAAGAGCCATCCTTAATGCAGGTTTTCCGTAATGATCAACAGAAACGCCGATAATCCTTCCGGGAATAATACGTTTATGTTCGTCCCTGGTAGCGAAAAAAGCAGCATGAGGACCTCCAAATCCCATGGGAACGCCCAACCTTTGTGAATTTCCTATAACCACATCGGCACCCCATTCTCCCGGAGGTTTCAGCAAGGTAAGGCTTAACAGATCTGCACAAACGATTACCTGAATTTCAAGTTCATTACATTTACTTGTAAGCGCCTGAAAATCTTCCACTTTTCCTTCCCCATTGGGGTATTGAATCAAAACTCCAATATAATCTTCATTAAAATCAAAACTATGAATATCCCCGACCAATACTTCAATAAACAGCGGAATAGCCCTTGTCTGGACAACATCCAGCGTTTGTTTAAAAACATGGCGATCCACAAAAAACTTTTTCGAAGGGTCATTTTTCCTTTTTTTATTGCGTATCCCTTCGCACATGGCCATAGCTTCTGCAGCTGCTGTTCCTTCATCCAGAAGAGACGCATTGGCAATAGGCAGCCCTGTCAGATCGGAAACCATAGTTTGAAAATTCAATAATGCTTCCAGCCTGCCCTGTGCTATTTCAGCTTGGTAGGGAGTATACTGTGTGTACCATCCCGGATTATGAAAAATGTTTCTGGCAATAACTGAAGGGGTAATGGTATTATAATATCCCTGACCAATAAAGGTGCGGAAAACTTTGTTTTTTGAAGCTGTTTTCTGAAGATTTTTCAGGTATTCAAATTCAGATAAGGCTGAAGGAATATTCAGTTTTCCATGCATCATGATATTTGTCGGTACCGTCTCATCAATCAGTTGATCAATACTATTAACTCCTATTGTTTTCAGCATTTCTTTTTCTTCTGTAGGAGTAATTCCGATATGTCTTTTTATAAATTGATTGGGTGTTTGATTGATCATTTTAGGTCAGGTCTGATGAGTTAATAATGGAACGACGAAGGTAAAAATATTTCTATACACCTAAAAACAAAACAGGTGAAATAGTTTATAAACATGATGAAAATCTCTTCTTCACGAACAGAATTATTCTGAGGTTGGAGGAAAAATAATTTAACCTGAAAATAAAAAGAAAAGGTCACCCATCTCTAGGTCGGAGTATGCAGTTTTTTTGTATATTTTTTATCGTTCTACAACATATTCTGCAAATTCACCAGCTTTTTATACATGTTGTCGTCTTTAATTAATTCAGCATGACTACCCTGCTGGATAATTTTCCCTTTTTCCATGACGACAATTATGTCTGCATTCTGTATAGTGGACAATCTATGGGCTATGACGACAGATGTCCTTCCTTCCATCAGTTTGGTAAGCGCTTCCTGGACGAGTTTTTCAGATTCTGAATCCAGTGCTGAAGTTGCTTCATCCAGAATAAGAACCGGAGGGTTTCTTAAAATAGCCCGGGCAATAGTAAGTCTTTGTCTTTGCCCACCACTAAGTTTCATTCCTCTGTCTCCTATGACAGTGTCATAACCGTCGGGCATGGCCGAAATAAAATCGTGTGCATTGGCAACCTTAGACGCAGCCATAATAGCTTCTTCAGATGCATCTTTTCCAAATGTAATATTATTTCTGATCGTGTCGTGAAACAAGATGGCTTCCTGACTCACCATTCCAAATACATCACGAAGAGAGGAAAGTGTTACATTGCGTATATCTTTTCCATCAATTCGTATGGAACCTGACACAGGATCATAAAACCTGGGCAGCATATCTGCAAGGGTAGATTTTCCGGCTCCTGAAGGCCCTACAATGGCTAAAACACTTCCCTTCGGGATGGTAAGATTTACTTCATCAAGAACCTTTTCACTGGAATCTTTGTACACAAAAGAAACGTTGTCAAATATAATACTTTCCGAAAAGTCATTTACCACTTCAGCGTTTTCTTTTTCTTGTATAGGGTTGGGGGTATTTAATATATTTTCAATTCTTTCCAAAGCGCCCATTCCCTTCTGGATATTGTAATATGCAGACGCAAACGATTTGGACGGTTCAATGACCTGATAAAAAGCAAAAACAAAAGTAAAAAATGTTTCCGGTTGGAGTAAATCGTCAAAAACCAGAATACTTCCATAATAAAGCAAAACGGTCACGACTGTAATACCTAAAAATTCTGAAAGGGGGGCTGACATATCCCGACGCCAGAGTAACCGCGTCAGAATATCTTTAAACCCAATGTTTTCTGCTCCAAACTTTTTTGCCTGATAGTTTTCTGCTCCAAATCCCTTAATGATGCGAATTCCTCCGATAGTTTCTTCAAGTGTACTGGTCAATTCTCCGACTTTTTCCTGAACTATGGAAGATTGTTTCTTAAGATTTTTGGAAATACCCCCAATTATAACCGCTGTAAACAAAAGTAAAAATAAAACAAAAAGTGTCAGTTGCGGACTGATATAAATCATAAAAAATATACTGCCTACCATAATAATCGGAGCCTTAAAAATAGCTTCAAGCACATTTAAAATGGACCATTCAATTTCCTGTACATCCGTTGTCATACCTGAAAGCAATTTGCCCTTTTTTTCACCAGAATAAAAACTCAGGGGTAATTCAAGAAACTTGTTAAACAATTCTTTTCGGATGTCGTAGATAATTCCATTACGCACGGGTGCCATAAAGTATAAAGCAAGATACCGGAATAAATTCTTTAGAAAAAATACCACGATCATGGTGCCACAAACCAGCATTAATGCTTTGGTTTTCCCAACATCTGCAATTAATGTACTCAGATAATAATTTATCCATAAGTCCAAATCATTTGTAACCGGAGGTGAAGATACCGGAACACTTTTTTCAAACAGCATCTGAAAAAAAGGTATCAGCAAAGGTATACTGGCTACTGTAAAAACAGATAATAAAATATTGGAAATAATACTGGCTATAAAAAGATTTTTATAGCTCTTTACCCTTGAAATGAGCCTGATAAAAGCGCTCATGAAATGTATTTAAGATTCAGCACAAAGGTTGAAATCAAAATTATTTAAAAAACTGGTATCGAATTTTCCCGATCTGAAGTCTTCGTTTTTGAGCAATGCTTTATGAAAAGGAACCGTCGTTTTGATGCCTTCCACCACAAATTCATCAAGGGCTCTTTGCATTTTTTTAATACATTCTTCTCTGGTCTGTGCTTTACAAATGAGCTTGGCTATCATAGAATCATAAAACGGAGGGACAGAGTAGCCTGCATACACATGTGTATCCACTCTGACGCCATGACCCTTGGCACTGTGAAAAGAAGTGATTTTTCCGGGGCTTGGTCTGAAACCATTTAAAGGGTCTTCGGCATTGATTCTGCATTCCATGGCATGCATCGTAGGGTAATAATTTTTTCCTGATATCGGAATACCTGCTGCCACTTTGATTTGTTCTTTGATCAGATCGTGATCGATTACTTCTTCGGTCACAGGATGTTCTACCTGAATTCTGGTATTCATTTCCATAAAGTAGAAATTTTTATACTTATCTACCAAAAACTCAATTGTTCCTACCCCTTCATAATTAATAGATTTACCTGCTTTTATGGCTGCCTCTCCCATTTTCTCCCTTAATTCCTGATCAAGAAACGGTGAAGGGCTTTCTTCCAGTAATTTCTGATGTCTTCTCTGGATGGAACATTCTCTTTCTGAAAGGTGAATGACCCTTCCAAACTGATCACCAACAATCTGAAACTCTATATGGCGAGGTTCTTCAACAAACTTTTCAATATACATACCATCGTTGCCGAAAGCAGCTTTAGCTTCTTGTTTGGCACTGTTCCATAGGTTTTCAAAATCTTCTTCTTTAGAGACAACCCGCATACCTTTTCCACCTCCACCGGCGGTAGCTTTAATCATAACCGGATAACCAATAGTTTTGGCTATTTTAAGCCCATTCTGAACATCCTTTACCAGGCCACCTGATCCAGGCACCACAGGCACACCTGCTTTGATCATGGTTTCTTTTGCAGTGACTTTATCCCCCATTTTTCTGATCATTTCAGCAGTTGGTCCGATAAACTTCACTCCATATTGCTGGCAAATTTCCGCAAACTTATCATTTTCAGCCAGAAATCCATATCCGGGATGTACCGCATCCGAATTGGTAATTTCAACAGCTGCCATAATTCTGGGAATATTCAGATAAGATTCTGAGGAGGCCGGAGGACCTATACAAACCGCTTCGTCCGCAAATCGAACATGAAGACTTTCTTTGTCAGCTGTAGAATAAATGGCTACTGTTTTGATGCCCATTTCTTTGCATGTCCGAATGATACGCAATGCGATTTCTCCTCTGTTGGCTATAAGGATTTTATTAAACATATCCAGAGATAAATTTCGTTAGTAATAAATAAAATGCTGTTTGATCAGTCAACATCAAACTTCTACGAGGAATAATACCTGATCATATTCTACCGGTGTTGCATCTTCTACCAGTATTTTTACAATTGTTCCCGCTGTATCACTTTCTATTTCATTAAAAAGTTTCATAGCTTCAATGATACAAACCACGGTTCCTGAAGAAATCGTGTCCCCGACTTTAACAAAAACAGGTTTGTCAGGTCCGGATGATCTGTAAAATGTACCAACAATCGGTGATTTTATTTCAATGGTTTTTTTACCTCCTGAAGGTGTTGCTACTGGTTTCTCAGATTCTGATACTGGAGCAGCAACCTGAACCGGTGCAGCATGAGATACCGGGCTTTGAACCGGAACACTGGTAATAACCGAAGGCGCCTGAACATATTGTACATCACCGCCTTTATGATGCTGTTTGGTTCTGATTTGTATTTCAAAATCCTTGTCTTTCAGTTTAAATTCTGTAAGATTGGATTTGTTGACAAGTTTAATAAGTTCTTGTATTTCGTTGAAATCCATGGTAAATTGTTTTAAGGTTATGCTTTTACTCTTTCCAGATAAGCTCCGGTCTTCGTATCAATTTTAATTTTATCTCCCTGATTGATAAATATAGGAACTTTTACTTCAGCTCCTGTTTCTACTGTGGCAGGTTTCGTTACATTTGTGGCGGTATCTCCTCTTACTCCCGGTTCTGTATAGGTAACTTCCAGAATGATAGCGGCAGGAAATTCTGTGGTAAGTGGTATATCTTTTTCTGCATGAAACAAAATGTCTATATCACTTCCTTCTTTTAAAAACTGAGGACTGTCAAGCATGGCTTCCGCAATGGTAACCTGATCAAAGGTTTCATTATCCATAAAATTGTATCCCGTTTCATCTTTGTAAAGATACTGATACTTCCTTCTTTCTACCCTTACATCATCAATTTTATGACCAGCCGGAAAAGTGGCTTCAATCACCTTTCCTGTCGTAAGACTTTTTATCTTAGTTCTCACAAAGGCATTGCCTTTCCCCGGTTTGACGTGTAAAAATTCCACAATGGAATAAACGTCTCCGTTGTAGTTCAGACAAAGTCCGTTTCTGATATCTGATGTATTTGCCATAAAATTTTCTTACTACAAAATTAATGAATTAGTGAATTAAAAAGTTGTTTTAGCTAAATTAATTTTTATTTGTTCCAAACGAGATAGGTACTTCCCCATGTAAATCCACCTCCGAAAGCAGTCAGGATAATTTTATCTCCTTTTTTTAACCTGTTTTCATACTCCCAAATACAAAGAGGAAGTGTTCCAGCTGTGGTATTTCCGAATTTATGAATGTTGATCATTACTTTTTCTTTTGGAAAATCAAGCATTTCAGCAACAGAATTTATGATACGCATATTAGCCTGATGAGGAACAAGCCAATCAATATCTTCGATAGAGAGTTGATTTCTCTCCAGCAGATCCTTAATCGTACTCACCATACCGGTCACTGCAGCTTTAAATACAGGTTTCCCATCCTGATAGACATAATGTTCCATGTTGTTGACACTATCGGAGGAAGCCGGTTTCAAAGAACCTCCGGCTTTCATGTGGAGATAAGCTCGTCCTGATCCATCCGCCTTCAGAATAGAATCTATAACTCCATATCCTTCTTCCACAGAAGGTTCCAATAAAAAACCTCCGCCTCCATCTCCAAAAATGATACAAGTTGTCCTGTCATTATAATTAACAATGGAAGACATCATGTCAGCGCCTACAACAATAACCTTTTTGTATGTACCTGACTCAATAAATTTGGAACCTGTGGTCAGTGCATATAAAAACCCTGAACAGGCTGCATTTATATCATAACCAAAAGCGTTTTTGGCACCTACCTTATCGAGAATGGTGTTGGCAGTATCCGGAAAAACCATATCACCCGTCACCGTGGCACAAATCAGCATATCTATTTCATCCGGTGAAATACCTCTTTTTTTAAGAATTTCTTCAACCACCTTAACGCCCATGTAGGAGGTTGCTTTTCCTTCTCCTTTTAATATCCTTCTTTCTTTGATTCCTGTCCTTGTTGTTATCCATTCATCAGTAGTGTCGACCATTTTTTCAAGATCAAAATTAGTGAGGACATCCTCTGGAACAAATCCTCCTACTGCGGTGATGACTGCTCTGATTTTTGACATCAATTGGTTATTTTTATTCTCGGTTATTGTGGTTTTGAAAAGAATTAAATATAATATGTCTTTGTAAAATGGACGCAAAGATATAAAGAATTTGGATTTTGGTGTTAACCCGCTATTTTTTTTGCAATGTCATCATGGAAACTAAAGATTTTAAAAGAAATAAAAGGTTTTGCATTGGGTAAACTTCCATCATGTGCTGTTTGCATCCGAAACAAATATTTTATATTTGCAAATAAAAAGGTTACATAACGTATTTCAAAACACAAAACCATATCATTGACCATCGCAACATAATATTTTGGCACCTTTAAATAAAAAATAGACCATGAACATCAAATCCGAATCTGTCGACAAATACATTGATTTATTCCCTTCAGAAACAAAACTGATGCTGGAAAAAATCAGAGACGTCATCCGTCAAAATGCTCCTGATGCTTCTGAATTGATCGCTTATAATATGCCCGCCTACAAGTTAAAAAATAAACCATTGCTCTATTTTGCAGGCTATGATAAACATATTGGTTTATATGCTACGCCTTCAGGACATGAAAATTTTAAAAAAGAATTGTCAAAATACAAACAGGGAAAAGGTTCCGTGCAATTTCCTTTAGACAAAGATATCCCATACGATTTAATTGCAAAAATTGTTCAGTTCAGAGTTGAGGAGGTTCTCACAAAACATAAAAAATAATATAAATTTTAAAACGTTTTCCAGAAACCGGTTCTCCTCCCGAATTTGTTTAAAACTTATTTTGTAAAATATTATATATGTAGTTTATTCAAATTAAAATATAATATGTATACTTGTCGGATAATTGTAATAATTTAATACAATACATGTAAAAGTATCGCAAAATATAAAATTTTAAATTTTTTATAATATTAAATCATCAATAAACGAAATCATTATTAACCATCAAAACACTAAAAATGAAAAACCTGATTCTTCTAGTATTCATTATTTTTTACTTCCCTCTCTCTTCGCAGGTTGTCAGCGGTCTTGTTCAGGACAATACCGGGCTTCCTCTTATTGGTGTCAGTGTATCTGAAAAAGGAACCTCTAATGGTACAATAACAGACATTGACGGAATGTATTTTTTGGAAACCAGAACCAAAAATCCGGTTTTGATTTTCAGTTATACAGGATATACCAGTATCGAGCGAAGTGTAGAAGGTATTACAACGCTCAATATCGTAATGGAAGAAGGCATCCTCCTCGGCGAAGTACAGGTTGTCGGTTCCCGGTCTTACAACAGGAGCTCTACAAATTCTCCGGTTGCTGTAGATGTGATAGAAATAGCCCAGCTTGCCAATACCACCGGTCGTGTGGAAGTTAACCAGATTCTTCAGTTTTCAGCACCTTCCTTTAATGCCACCAAACAATCAGGTTCTGACGGGGCAGACCATATTGATCCTGCTTCCTTGAGAGGTCTTGGACCTGATCAGACCCTCGTTCTTATCAATGGCAAACGAAGACATCAATCTTCCCTTGTAAATATTTTTGGAACAAGAGGTCGCGGAAATACAGGAACTGACCTGAATGCCATTCCTGCAGCTGCCATCAAAAGGATTGAGATCCTGAGGGATGGGGCTTCTGCTCAATACGGTTCTGATGCTATAGCCGGGGTTATAAATGTTGTCCTAAAAGATAAAACATATGGTCTTACCGGTGGTGTGACCTATGGATTATACAGTACAGATGTCGGTGGTGACTATGCAGAAAAATCAGGGGAAGAAATTTTTAATACGAACGGGAAAAACAGAGCACTGGATCCTGACGGAGATAAAAAATATGATGGCAATACCACTAGAGTCGATCTCAACTATGGTGTCAGTCTTGGAAACAAAGGTGGATTTGCCAATTTTACGGCAGAATATCTGACCAAAGACAGAACGCTGAGACCAGGATATTCATGGAGGAAGGGATATGGTTCTGCCGCAGTTGACCAGTTTCAGTTTTTTGTCAATTCGGCCTATCCTCTGGGAGAAAAATCAGAATTGTATATATTTGGCGGCAGAGGCAATCGGGACACGGACGCATTTGCATTTTCGAGATCCGAGCCTTCCGCAGATGAACCCAGGACTGTTGCGGCCTTATATCCCAATGGCTTCACACCACGTATCACTTCCAATATAATCGATCAGTCTTTTACCGGAGGTTTACGGCATGAAATGTCAAATGGGTGGCAAGCAGATTTCAGTCATAATTATGGCTTCAACAACTTTCATTATTTGATAAAAAACACCAATAATGCGTCACTTGGATCAGCTTCTCCCCGCGAATTTGATGCAGGTAGCCATAGTCTGGCCATGAATATTACAGGTCTTAATTTTTCAAAATATTATAAAAAAATCGCTTCCGGTCTTAACCTGGCTTTTGGTACAGAATACAGAACTGAAAACTTTCAGATTTTTGCCGGCGAAACGGGTTCCTATGCCACATATGATGTAAATGGAATTGCCATTACCAATCCGGCATCACAGCAGCCTTTTGTCAATGAATTTGGTGTAAGTCCGGGAGGAGGTTCACAAGGTTTCCCTGGTTATAGCCCGGGAAATGAAGTAAACAAATCCCGCTCCAATATTGGATTTTACGGTGATGCAGAATTAAATGTCACGTCCAAATGGCTTATTTCCGGTGCTCTGCGATATGAAAACTACAGTGACTTTGGCAATACCCTTAATTACAAAGTGGCCAGCCGTTACAATATTTTTGATGACCTTGCCATCAGGGCTTCAGTATCTTCCGGATTCAGAGCACCTTCTTTGGCTCAGATTCATTACAATCTGATTTTCACTAATATAGTGGCAGGCAAATCTCTCCAGACACTGCTGGCTTCCAACACAAGTACGGTAGCCAAAAGTTTTGGTATTGAATCATTACAAGAAGAAAAAGCCAACAATCTGGCCGCTGGTCTTACTTATAAAAAAGGTGGTTTTACGGTGACGGTTGACGGATATATCATAGATGTGAAGGACAGGATTATACTGACAGATGTTTTTGATGTCTCAGAATTGAATGTTGGTGCAGAAGCAGCACAATTTTTTGCGAATGGTGTTAACACACGAACTACAGGTTTGGACGTTATTCTCAATTATAAATATAATCTTAGCAAAAAATCCAGCCTTACAGGGGGTATTGCCGGTAATTTTAATAAAAAGGAAATACAAAAAATCAACAACGGAAATCTGAATCCCTTTACTTTTTACGGACCTTTTTCTCAGGCCTATCTGAAGGCAGCAGCACCGGATTATAAGGTTGGTGTCAACCTTATGTATCAGGTTAATAAATTTGATGCCATGCTTACGTATACACAATTCAGTCAGGTAGTTCTGCAGGATTTTCAATGGGTTGATTCACCACCGAGCACGCAATCAGAAGCAGATGAACTATTTAAAACAGCAACGGATACATACAAAGCTGCCGGTACACTGGACCTTTCTGTTTCCTACAATATTACAGGTCAATTTAAAGTGACTTTGGGAGGAAACAATATTTTAAACACTTACCCAACGCCTCAATTTGATGGTTGGACCGACCAGGGAGGTTTTAATGATTCTGTTCAAATGGGATCTGATGGCAGATATCTTTTTGCCAGATTAGGATTTACATTTTAAATTAAATGATCAGCCGGAACAATTATTAATGCTTGTTCCGGCTGTATTAACATAAAGAATATATCATTTCATCTATAAAAAACCTATTTAATTCTATTTTTAGAAGTTAAAAACCATTGGAATTCCTATTTTTACTTTTCAAAAATAATTCCATGGATTTTCTGGAAAATTTACAATTAGCCATCGGCTCTATCAAGGCAAATTTTTTAAGATCTTTTTTGACCTTACTTATCATTGCCGTCGGTATAGCTTGTCTTGTCGGTATTCTGACAGCTATAGATAGTATTTTATTTTCCATGAGCGACAACTTTAACCGATTAGGCGCCAATTCCTTTTATATAAGACCCAAGTCAGAAACAATTCGGTCTATAGGTCAGAGGACTGAAAAAATAAGTGATCCTATTGACTTCGACCAAGCCTTCGAGTTTAAAGAATTTTTCCAGCAAAAGGGATATACGGTAAGTTCTGAAACCAAATGTGCTGACAATGTGACCGTAAGATATGAATCTAAGAAAACCAATCCAAATACCAGGGTTCAGGGCATCGATGAAAACTACATAATAACAACGGCCTTTGAGGTTGAGTATGGTAGAAACTTCACACCTAGTGAAGTGTATTCCAATAGTTTTAAGGTCATTATAGGTAGTGAAATCGCTGAAAAACTTTTTGGAAAAAGTCCTGATAAGGCCATACAGAAAACTGTATATCTAAATGCCAATAAATATGTGGTGGTTGGCGTATTAAAAGAAAAAGCTGTTTTTATTCCTCTTTACAATGCTAAAACACTGTATGGATATGCAGACAAAAATTACAACCTCAGTGTTTCTGTAGCTCAGGCAAACAGGATTGATGATGCCATAGATGAAGCCATAGGTGTCTTAAGAAATGTCAGACGACTCAAAATCGGGGTAGAAAATGATTTTGAAATCAAAAAAAGTGATGGAATTTTAAAGCAGCTTAAAGAAATGACGACAAATCTAAGACTGGGAACGCTCATTATTGCTTCACTGACACTTCTGGGCGCCTCTATTGGATTGATGAATATTATGCTGGTGATTGTCACCGAAAGAACCAAAGAAATCGGAATAAGAAAAGCTATCGGTGCTTCGAGGAAAGTGATACTTCGTCAATTTCTTATGGAAGCACTGATGATTTGTCTTTTAGGCGGTGTGGTTGGAATCATTTTGGGAATGGGATTTGGCGCTATTGTCACCATCATTGTAAAAGGCCGGTTTTTTATTCCCTGGAACTGGATGTTACTCGCCATTATTGTATGTATTGTAGTGGGTCTGGCATCAGGTTTATACCCTGCTTTAAAAGCTTCCAAACTCGATCCTATCGACGCTTTGAGATATGAATAATTTTTATTCCTGATGATGGTTTTACTACAAATAAGCCGGAAAATACGCGTTTAATTTTTTCTAAATTATAAAAAAGGTGACAATATGATGTATCGTCACCTTTTTTATAAAATAAAACCGAATGAACTTACTTTCTGCTAAATGTCAAACCGGTCCAGATTCATCACTTTGTTCCATGCGGCTGCAAAGTCTTTAACAAACGTTTCATTGGCGTCTTCACAGGCATATCTTTCAGCAATGGCGCGCAACTCAGAATTTGAACCAAAAATCAGGTCAACCCTTGTCCCTTTCCAAAGAACCTCACCTGAACTTCTGCTTTTTCCTTCAAAAACATCTTCTACACTTGAAACCGCATTCCATTTTGTTCCGAAGTCAAGAAGATGTACAAAAAAATCATTTGAAAGTGCTCCGGGTCGCTTTGTAAAAACACCATATTCAGATTGATTGTAATTGGCATTCATGGCTCTCATACCTCCCACCAACACTGTCATTTCAGGTGCCGTCAACGTGAGTAACTGTGCTTTGTCAATCAACATTTCTTCTGCTGTTGTAGTGGCATTTTTTTTGCAATAATTCCGGAATCCGTCGCCTTTCGGCTCAAGCACACTGAACGACTCAACATCGGTTTGTTCCTGTGTTGCATCGGTTCTTCCCGCAGTAAAAGGAATGGATATACTGAAACCTGCATTTTTTGCAGCTTGTTCTACACCGACACATCCACCCAATACAATAACATCAGCTAAAGACACTTTTTTATTTCCTGATTGGCTACTGTTAAATTCTATTTGAATTTTTTCAAGCACATCCAATACAGCTGATAATTGAGTTGGATTGTTTACCTCCCAGTGACGTTGTGGTGTCAAACGGATTCTGGCTCCATTGGCGCCACCTCTTTTATCAGACCCCCTGAAAGTTGATGCGGAAGCCCATGCTGTTGTCACCAACTGGGCAACACTCAAACCTGAGTTAAGAATTTTGTTTTTCAACTGTTCACTATCCTGCTGATTGATGAGTTCAAAATTTACAGCTGGGACCGGATCCTGCCATATCAGTTCTTCGTTAGGAACTTCTGGACCTAGGTATCGACTTTTAGGACCCATGTCCCGGTGTGTAAGTTTGAACCATGCTTTTGCAAAAGCGTCGGCAAACTCATCAGGGTTTTCGAAAAATCTTCTTGATATTTTTTCATATGCGGGATCAAACCTGAGAGAAAGGTCTGTTGTAAGCATTACCGGTGTATGTTTTTTATTCGGATCGTGGGCATCCGGCACCGTTCCTGCTCCCATTCCGTGTTTTGGAATCCATTGATTGGCCCCGGCCGGACTTTTTGTCAATTCCCATTCATAACCAAAAAGATTCCAAAAGAAGTTATTACTCCATTTGGTCGGAGTCGTAGTCCATGCTCCTTCCAGTCCGCTGGTAATGGTGTCTCCTGAATGGCCTTTTCCGAAGGTATTTTTCCACCCGAGTCCTTGTTCTTCAATACTTGCTCCTGCGGGCTCTTTCCCAACATATTTGCCCGGATCAGCAGCACCGTGTGTTTTCCCGAAGGTATGTCCACCGGCAATCAGTGCAACCGTTTCTTCATCATTCATGGCCATACGGGCAAAGGTTTCCCTAATATCTCTGGCGGCAGCAATAGGGTCGGGATTTCCGTTAGGTCCTTCGGGATTTACGTAAATCAAACCCATCTGAACCGCACCCAAAGGATTTTCAAGTTCTCTATTTCCTGTATAACGATTGTCTCCCAGCCATTCTTTTTCTGATCCCCAATAAATATCTTCTTCCGGCTCCCATACGTCTTCTCTTCCTCCGGCAAATCCAAATGTTTTAAATCCCATGGATTCAAGTGCGCAATTACCAGCCAAAATCATCAGGTCAGCCCATGAGATTTTTTTACCGTATTTCTTTTTAACCGGCCATAACAATAATCGCGCTTTGTCCAGATTTGTGTTGTCAGGCCATGAATTTAACGGTGCAAATCTTTGCGTTCCGGAACCTCCGCCACCACGACCGTCATGAATACGGTAGGTACCTGCACTGTGCCAGGCCATTCTGATAAATAAAGGTCCATAATGTCCGTAATCCGCAGGCCACCAATCCTGAGAATCCGTCATCAGTTCAAAAATATCTTTTTTAATGGCATTCAGGTCAAGAGAAGAAAATGCTTTGGCGTAATCAAAATCTTTCTCCATAGGATTGGACAAGGAAGAATTTTGCCTGAGAATGTTTAATTTTAATTGGTTTGGCCACCAATCACGGTTACCTGTACCGTGCCCTGCTCCCTTTTTTAAAGTAGCTCCGGAATAAGGGCATTTACTATCTGTCGGAGTAGTACCGCCATGTACTGAATTATTATTATCATCCATATATTGTAAATTTTATTTACTTTAATAAGCAATTTTGAAGGAAAATGTTCAGCGGTATTCCACTTTTTTATTTTAACTTTTGATGATTTTTGTCATTAAAAAAAATTTATTGATTTATCGTAGATCTTTTTTTTCTATCAATGTAAAACCCCTATTGTTTGATAAAAAAGTTGGTGCCATCTTTTTTGAATACTTCCGAAATCAAAGAATTAATTAACAAGAATTGTTATTACCTTTGTATTTTGTGGTCAAAAGAGTACAAAAACACACATGGAACCAAATCCGGCATTTTATAAAAAACAAATCAGAGACCTTGCTTACTACCAGAATGGCATTAGTGCCGGCAATAAATTTGTGCTTGCTGAAGCTATTACCCTCATAGAAAATAACAAAGAAGAAAAAAAGTCCATTTCTGAAAATCTCCTGACCTGGGCGTATGAAAACAATGAGGTAAATTCCTTCAGAATAGCGATTACAGGCAGTCCGGGAGCGGGAAAAAGTACTTTCATTGATTATTTGGGTTCTTCATTAGCTCAAAAAGGTTACCGTATTGCCGTGTTGACAATTGACCCTTCCAGTTCCACAACCAAAGTAAGTATTCTGGGTGATAAAACCAGGATGGAAAAATTATCCGGATTAGAGTCTGTTTTTATTCGTCCTTCTCCTTCAGGAAATATTCTGGGAGGTGTGGGACCAAATACAAAGGAAGCTATCCTTCTTTGCGAAGCTGCAGGTTATGACAGAATTATTATTGAGACTGTTGGAGTCGGACAAAGTGAAACGGAGGTCTCTGATCTTTCAGATGTAAATATATTGATTCTTCAGCCTGGTGCCGGCGATGACCTTCAAGGTATAAAAAGGGGAATAGTCGAAAGTGCTGATCTTGCAGTTGTCAATAAAAACGATGGCCATTTAAGCAAGGCAGCCAATGAAACGGCAAGATTCTATAAACAGTCATTTGTTATGTTTCACCATTCTATTGTTGACTGGAAAGTTCCTGTCCTGTTGGTTTCCTCTATTGAAAACACAGGAATATCCTCTGTTCTGGAATCATTGGACATGTATAAAAAAATAGTACAAAGCAAAGGAATATTTACCCACAGACGAGATGAACAGGAAAAAATTTGGTTCCAAAAACAGGTGCCTGTGCTGTTGCTTGAAATGATTTTATCCAGGTTTACATTTAAAAATCATTTTGAAGAGATTACGGAGAATATTAAAAACAAAAAAAGTAATGCCGTTCTGGCATTAAGGGAAATCAGAAAATTATTTCAGGAAATATTGCCGCCACACTGAGCAGACCACTTTCAACCACTCAACCAAAAAAAAGAAAAGCCCCCAACTTTTTGGAGGCGTTTCTTTATGCAACAGTCAAATCCCAATGAGTATTTACATCTTTTGGCTAAGGTTTCAACAACTTTTACGTAGTGTGGTGAAGCCTTAGCCTCTATATTTTGATATTAATTATTTCAAAAAAAAATCGGTAATGGGTAAGATCTCCTTCTAAAAACCTTTACTATAAAAAACACGTTGTCAGGTCAATGTTGACGAATACAGATTATTTTGACAAAAGTGAGGTCGGCAGCCTATTTATGCCAAACCGACCTTACTTTGTCGATACCGTAAACCTAATAAGAGAATTTTGTATGGCGAAACATTCTTTAATGCGACACCTATCTAAACAACCATTTCAAATTTTCCCGGTACGTTATACCGGTGAAACAAATAAACTCACATATACCAAAACAGAAGAGAGCAGATAAACAACCCATTTTTCTGTCATAGAATGTAATATTATTTGTTTCTCAAGAATCATTTTATTTAATCATTTTGATAATACAAAGGTCAGGTCTTTTAAAATACAAAACATCATTGAATTCACCGATTTTTTTATACAGGGTTTTCACCTAATTTTGCTCAGGGAAATATCCGTATCTTTGTAACGGTAAAACGAAACAAAAAAAATATATTTATAATACCTTTGTTTTTAAACTTTTACTTGACACAAAATGATCAGAATACTTATAGCAGATGACCACACTATGTTTGTGGATGGGATAGAATCTATATTAACATCCGAAAATGATTTTAAAATTATCGGCCGATGTTACACAGGTCCTGAAGTTTTACAATTTGTAAACCAAAACGAACCTGACATTTTGTTGCTGGATGTCAATCTTCCGGGAAAAAATGGAATCGATGTTTGTAAAGAGTTATCTGTAAGCCATCCTAAATTAAAAGTTCTGGCCATTTCGATGTTTAATGAAGAAAGTTTTGTTTCAGAAATATTAAACAACGGAGCAAAAGGATATATTTTAAAAAATACGGGAAGAGAAGAATTGTTTAAAGCCATCCGGACCGTAAGTAATGGTGATTCCTATTTTTCAAAGGAAGTCACAGAAACCATAATGAAAGGACTTATGAATTCGAGGAAAGCCTCTTCAAAAACAAACTCGTCCATACCAAAATTATCAAGAAGGGAAAAAGAAGTTTTAAAATTGATTGCTCAGGAATTTACCACCCAGGAAATTGCAGATAATTTATTTATCAGTTTAAAAACAGTGGAATCTCATAGAAGTAGTTTATTATCCAAACTGAATGCCCGGAATAGTGTAGGACTTGTACGAATTGCATTGGAAAATGACTTATTGGTGTAAATTCAGAATCAATAACCTGCAAGAAAATAAAATAAAATTCACACTCCCCGAACTCTTTTTACAAAAAGTAATAATATTATTTTGAATGCGGTACCTGTTCTATAATGGCACTGAAATTAGATATAAATTCCACATTTAAAGGATAAAATAGTACCTGATAAAATAAAAAGTTTTTATCATCGTTGGGATTGTCATATTTTACTTTCCCATTCAAGTCAAAATCTCCCTGCATGTAACCATGACCATAATTATAATTGGCAAAAAACCCTTCATTTGAAGGAAACGAAATAACTTCAAAAAACATCATATTCTGATCATCATTCGGGTTGATAAATTTTAGTGCCCCGTTTGCATCAGCATCACCTGCCCATAAACATCTTTGTTGTGTTATTTCTTCAATTTTCATGGCAAGGCCTGAATAGTTAAATCCATTTTGCAATCGGTTGCCAAAATCAAAAACAGGTGTATTAATATCTGTAAAATCCAGTTCAATGTGCGTTGAAATTTTTTGTGACATGACACCAAGATGGTTTCTATGCCTTACCACAACATAACAGGAATCAAGTCTTGTTCCCGGAAATTCCAACGCAGAAATTCCATCAAGGTCAACAATGTCTCCATCTCTTTGAATAAGCCCTGAACGGGTAGCTAATACTTCGGTGGAATCAGCAACATTTCTCAATTCAATAAAAACCCAGTCTACAATTGCATTAGGGCCATTTACTGAAAATACAGCTGCCGAATCAGGAATTTGTCTGAAATTCTGATTTCCTCCCAAACCTACATGTTTGTAAATATTTGTCAAATCCATAAGAGGCATAGGATAAGAGTATGGATCACGGGCAGGAATTTCATTTTTATTGGTAAAACTACTTGTTCTAAGCTCGTCTCTCATCAATGTTCTGTTGCCCGGACCAACCATTCCTCCGTTATTAATCAAAGCGCCTTCCAGATAGGCCCGTATTCTGATACGCAAATTGTCAAGAACCAAAATATGGACTGTGGCGTATACACAATTACCCGTATTATCGCATAATTCATAAATTATATCAACGGGGCCTACAAAATTTGTGGCCGGAGTAAAGTATAAACTTCCATCGTTGACTATATGATAACTTCCGCCTGAGTTCATTATTGGTGAAACAGAACTTCCCTGTGGTGTAATGATAAGTTCATCAGATTCAGGGTCCAAGTCATTGGTTATGGGTAATAAAGCCTGAAGTGAAATATTTTTATCGGTAAAATAAAAATCGTCCGATGCCGAAAGAGAATTATCTGCACTAGAGTCTTTAACGACAACAATAACACGATTTATAACACAATTTAAAACATCATCAGAGGAACAAATTTTATACATTACCGTATCAGATCCAATAAAACCTGGCAGTGGAGTATATTGCAGTTTTTTATTAGTATTAAAAATTGCAGTTCCAGAATTCCCCTGACTGTGGACTGTTACCAATGATGAATCAATATGACAGGTAGTGGAGTTAATACACTTGTCATTGTCCAGAACGGATACGATTACAGGCGTATTTATATAGGTTGTTGCCAAATCAAGATTGGCTGCTATACAATGTTCCATTTTTTTTGGTTCCACTACGGTAATGGTCAATGGAAACTGAGGGCAATTGTCCGACATATCCGGAGTACACACCTTAATATAATACCTATATCTTCCAGGCGTATTTGCTGTAAATATATAATTTCCATTATTGAAAATAATAAGATTGTAAGTAGAACCTTCCGGTTTTGATATTAAAATCGGATTGGAAACATAAATGGAACCACTTTGTATTTCGTCATTGGTGCTCAGATTTCCTGAAACCGGAATATTTACAGAAGTAACATTAAAATCCGGATTTACACAATTATTAATATTAATAAGATCCGTGGTAAAATCATTCATACATCCGGAAGCCGATTCAATAAAATAAAAATTTGCTTTGCCAGGTGCTTTTGCTGTTACTTTACCATCACTGGTAATCACAGCTTTGTTAATATCTCTGCTAAACCATATTCCTTCTTTATCACTGGTGAGTCTGGTGCAATATCCAACACAGATGTCGGTATTTCCATCCAATGATAAACTTGCTGTTTGGGTAACTTCTATAGGAATTGATACATTTGA
This sequence comes from Saprospiraceae bacterium, assembly GCA_016715245.1. Classification (GTDB taxonomy): domain Bacteria; phylum Bacteroidota; class Bacteroidia; order Chitinophagales; family Saprospiraceae; genus OLB9. Next base: position 77,813 of record JADKAS010000014.1, on the reverse strand, counting down.
ATAACAACCTGTATTTTGATGTAAAAATCTGCATTGTGCGACTCCATATCCGACTCCTGTTACTAAACCTTCATTGGTAACCGTAAGCACTGAGGGATTTGTTGATTCCCATACACCACCCGTATTGGGGAGTAGCTGGGTATGACCACCAATACAAATTTTATCAGGTCCGTCCAGCGTAATGGTAGGATCAGAAATCACAGTAATCTGAATATTTTGCGAAGAGGTGCAGCCTGTTGTAAAATCAGTAAATCTGAATCTGGCATTTCCAATATTCATACCTGTTACAATGCCATTGTTATTCACTAAGGCAATAGCAGGATCAAGCGATAACCATGTTCCGCCGGTTGAAGGTAATAAATTTGTAGTACTGCCACCACATATGACACCCGGCCCCGCTAAAGAAATAACAGGTCTCGATTTTACTTGTACTATATTATTTAACTCTGCCGAACATCCTGTAGTAATGTTCGTAAATTTAAATCCTGCCCATCCCGGACTCAGTCCATTTACGGTTCCGTTGCTGTTGACTGCTGCAATAGATGGTTGTAATGAAACCCACTGACCACCGGTGGTGGGGTGAAGTAACGTGTTTTGACCGACGCAAATAGAACCTGAACCACTCAATGTAACTTCCGGGTTAGGGAAAACGTTTACGACATTACTCGAATCCGAACGACACCCTGTTAAAGTATCCGTAAAAACAAATTTGGCATTACCAGAGGCTATACCTGTAATCAATCCTGAATTGTTTATTCCAAGTACAGATGGTCTTGATGACAACCATGTTCCTCCTGATGCTGGTATTATCTGTGTATTTCCGTTAATACAAATCTGTGATGATCCGGTAATTACTGCCTGCGGTTTTCCATGAACAGTTACCCATTCAGACGGTAAAGAAACACATCCGATTTGATTTGTAAAAACAAATCGGGCCATGCCTGAAACATGTCCGGTGACCAAACCCGTATTGGTGACCGAAGCAACAGAAGGCTGAAGGGAAACCCATGAACCGCCAGTAACCGGAAATAATTGTGTTGTGCTGTTGATACAAATTTGTTGTGATCCGGTTATATAAACTGCTGGTTGAGATATCACACTTACATTTTCAGTTGGTAATGAAACGCAACCCGAACCATTTTCCATGAACATAAAGTTAACTTCTCCTGCCTGATGACCCGTCACAATACCTGTACTGTTCACGGTGGCAATATCTGTATTTGAAGAATACCATATTCCACCTGTGGATGGAGAAAGACTTGTAAATCCATCTTCACAAATACTGTTGGGTCCTGTGAGGGCAACATTGGGTCTGGATAATACAGATACTGCACTTGTGGGTACTGAAGCACAGCCTGTTAAGGTATGTGTAAAAACAAAATCCGAGGTTCCGCTTCCTATGGCATAAATTTTTCCATTATCAAAGATCTGAGCAACATCAGGATTAGAAGATTCCCAGGTTCCATTCGAGGAAGGGGTGACGTAAGTACTGTCACCAATACATAATTGAGTTGGCCCGGTAAATGCAACTGTGGGACGAGCATGAATAGTTATGGGCAGAGAACTTCCGGAAAAACAATCTACAGTGTTACTTATGAATGTAAATGTCGCTGTACCTGGTTGAAGTCCGGTGACGATGCCGCTGCTGGAAATAATGGCTAAGGAAGGATTATTGCTTATCCAAAGACCCCCGGAAGAAGGTAGAAGACTGGTTGTTTCACCGGTGCAGATTTCTAAGCCACCATTAAGTTCAACTGTCAGAGAATCAAGGACATAAATTATTTGAGAAGTGTCAGAAATACACCCATTGTTTTGATTGGTAAATAAAAATCTGGCCTGACCTTCCGCAATCGCCGTTATTTCTCCATTATTAAGGATAGTTGCCACGTCAGGATTCAAACTCGTCCACGTACCTCCTGAGGATGGTAAATACTGTGTGGTACCCTCCAAACATAAAAACTGGTTGCCATTTAAAACAATATCGGGTTTACTGTGGACGGTGACAGAAACGGTTTCATCTGATATACAACCAAGACTATTCGTATAGGTAAAAATGACAATTCCCCCGGCATAAGAAGTAATCCAACCGTTATTATCAACAGTCGCAACTCCCGAATTATTTGATGTCCAACCATTTGTTGTAGGTACAAGCTGTATCAGTTCACCTTGACAAATTTCTTCAGGGCCTTGGTAAACAATGGAAGTTTTCGCTTTTACTTCAAAAATTTCAGAGGTATCTGAAACACAAAATGTTGTGGCATCAGTATAAAAAAATCCTGTTATTCCCGGTTGTAAACCTGTAATAAGACCGGTATTTGAAACCACTGCCACTGAAGGGTTGATGCTGGTCCAAATGCCTCCTGTTCCCGGGGAAATATACGATAGTTCACCAACACAAATACTTTGAGCACCTGAATATTCAATCTCTGGTTTTGCATTTACCAAAATGTTTGCTTCGGCTACAACAGAACAACCAATAACATTGGTTACGGTAACATAATAGTCAGAAGCCGGAAATTCCGGTACAACGATAACTTCATTATTTGTAGAATTCTGAGCGTTAGAACTCCATACATAAGAGACTGCCTGATTTGACTGAACTCCCAAGGTTACTGTATCTTCTTCACAAACAACGGATTCTGAGTAATTTACTATCGGTTCAAAAGCTTCATGGACAAAACCGGAAACATATGCACTACATCCATTATTGTCGGTAATGGTTAAATAATAATTTCCATTTTCATGAATAAAAATGTTTTCCGTATTCGCTTCAAATCCATTCGGTCCACTCCATGCAAAGGCAAATTCAGGACTTCCTCCAGTAATTAATGCACTTAATTGAGAACTATCATGAAGGCAGATAGAACCGTGAAAATTGATTTGAAGAGCAGGGTTTGAAAATACTTCTATCGGAGAAGATAAGGTAGCTGAACAACCAGTTGCGGTTTGGGTAAATGTCAAATTAGAAGTTCCCTCAGTAATACCTGTAATCAGACCATTTTCTGAAATAATGGCGACGGAAGGGTTTGAACTTACCCATATGCCACCGGAAGATGGAATTACATTTGTGTTGTGTCCTGCACAAATCTGTGATAATCCTGAGAAGTTAATATTCGGTAAAGGTTTTACCGTAAAGTTTTGCGAATAATCCGAATAACAACCGGTAGCTGTTTCAAGAAATCTGAATGTGGCAGTTCCCTCTTGAATGGCAGTGACGAGGCCTTGATTATTGACAGCAGCAATGGCATTATTGGAACTCGTCCATATACCCCCGGAAGAAGGAAATAATGTTGTGGTTTCCCCTGCACAGGCTGTGGTTAGCCCTTCAAAGGTTATTACAGGTTTCGATAAAACTGAAATGGTTTTTGAAGTTGATTCAACACAGGAACCAAGAATTAACGTATAAATAATGTCAACGGTACCAAAAGCCACACCGGTTACTATGCCAGAATTATTTACCATTGCTATAGATGGGTTGGAAGTCTGCCAAATCCCTCCCTGGAAATCTGCCTCCAACAAAATATTGGATCCGACACAAACCTGATCCGGTCCTGAAAGTACTGTATTTGAAATGGATTCAACCGTAATTTCGGGTGAAGGATAGGAAGTACATCCTGTTGTGGAACTGGTAAACATAAATCTTGATGTTCCAGGAATCAATCCTGTCACATATCCGTTATTATTTATACTTGCAACTAATGGATTGGTACTTGTCCAGGTTCCTCCCGTTGCAGGTTGTAGTTGGACATGATAGCCAATACAAATTTGTCCTGGATCCGTCATTGTCGCAACAGGTAAATTATTAACAGTTATAGTTTCTGAAGTATCTGAAAGACAATTTCCAATAAGAGAGGTATATAAAAATCTGGCTGTACCTTCACTTATTCCGGTGACAACTCCCTGACTGTTTATTACTGCAACGCCGGGATTGAGATTTTGCCAATAACCGGGAACGGAAGGCGTGAAGGAGGTCGTCTCACCCAAACAGACGGCATTGCTTCCTGATAATATGAGCTGAGGTTTAGGTATAACACCAATTAATACAGATGGAACTGCTGTACATCCAATCTCGTTTGTTACTGTAACTGTATACAGAGATGAAGGAATTTCAGGATTCACCAAAACGGATCTTGTAGTCGCATTTCCTGCATTGGAGCTCCAAAGATAACTTACTGCTGAAGGACTATCTACCTCGAGTAAAACACTTTGTCCTTCACAAACGGTAGTATTAAGCACGACAATAAACGGCTCATAATTTTGAAATATAAAACCGGTACTTGCCGCGGTACATCCGGCCGAATCCGTAACTGTCACGGAATAGTTGCCGTTATTTGCAATGACAATAGAAGGAGCGTTGCTGGTCATTCCTGATGGCCCAGTCCAATAATAGGTATAGGGTGATATCCCATTTGTGACAACAGCTGAAAGTTCTTTTCCTGGCACATAACAAACTGAACCATTATAATCTATATTCACATTCAGGTTAGAACTTATCGTAACTATTTGTTCAGCCGATGAAGTACAACCAAAACTATTTGTGACGGTAACGTAATATGTTCCTGAGTTACTGATAAAAATCGTTGAATTGGCAGAGCCTGTGCTCCATTCAAATAATACACCTCCTCTTGCTTCCAAAAATCCAAGTCCTCCTGAACATACCACTGCCGTCCCCTGTATATCAGCGACCGGGTTAGGATTTGAATAAAAATTCATGGAAGCACTGCAACCATCTGAAGCCCTGGTGTAGGTTAATACCGCAGAGCCTGCCTCAATTGAATTTACAAATCCTGTATTGGAAACTTCAATTATATAAGGTTCACTACTTACCCATGAACCTTCGGTTGCCGGAGATAATTGTGATGTTCCTCCTAAACACACCATATCCGTTCCACTTAAAACCGGATCATTCGGTATAGGAGCAATATATACCATTTCCGTAGATTCTGACACACATTGATTACTGTTTTCAACCGTGAAATAATAACTTTTATCCGGAGACAGATTTTGAATCACAAAACTTGTACCTGTCCCGGTGTAAGTTACATTTCCCGGATATCTTTTTAACATCCATGTACCCACAGATGGCAAATTGTGTAAAACCACACTACCCGTCCTGTTAATACAATCGGGATTAGTTATGAACCCTATGGTTGGTTTTATTGGATTCGGAAACACCTGAATTTCTTTTGAGGAACTACAACCATCCGAAGACCTGATATACGTCATCGTAGCAACACCTTCCGATATTCCAGTCACTATTCCCGTTGAGGAAATAGTTGCAATAGATTGATTTACAGCAGTCCAGACTCCACTGGAAGATGGAAGTAAATGTATATTATCCCCAATACATACATTTGAAGCACCGGTAAGTACCGGGTTAGCAGGAATTTCATTTATATGTGCATTGGCCGATAATCCTGAAGAGCAACCAAACGCATTTGTAACAAAAAAAGCATTTGTACTTCCGCCTGAGAGATTACCAACTAAAAGAGTTGAGGTGTTCCCTAAATATTCATTACCGGATGGAGAAGAGGTGACTGTCCAGTTCCCATTAGGTAACCCATTTAACAAAACACTTCCTGTAGGAAGGATACATGTTGGATGTACTATGGTACCGACAAACAATGTTGATGGGTTTGGATAAACGGTTATGGTTTTTTCTGTGTCACATCCATCAATGGAACGGGTAAACGAAATTTTAACTATCCCTGTAGCCACTCCGTAAATATTTCCTGCTTCGTTAATGGTGGCAATGGAAGAGTTAGCTGTAGACCAAAGACCTGTGTCAGATGAAGAAACACTTGTATAATTACCGACGCAAACCCGATCCTCTCCATCGATTTGAGGATCATCCGGAATGTCCTGAATAACAACCTCTGCACTTTGCAAAGATGTACAACCGTTTCCATCTCTTATGGTAAAAAAATAACTTTGATTTAATGAAAGATTTGTTACATCGTATTCAATTCCACTTCCATTATAGGGTACGGCACCAGGATTACGGTACAATATCCATGAACCTGAAACTGGTAATCCAGTAAGACTGACACTACCGGAAGGTTCATAACACGTAGGTTGATAAACATCGGAAACCACAGGTGCATTTGGATTGGAAAATACATTAAAAATTCGGGATTGATCACATCCATCAGCCACTCTGGTATACGTTAAAAGTACTGATCCCTGAGAAATTCCTGATACAATACCCTGATTGGAAATTGTTGCCACATTGTTATCAGAGCTGGTCCAAAAACCATGGTTACCGGGTGAAATGGTAGCTGTAGTTCCAACACATAAGGAAGAATCTCCGGAAATTACCGGATCAGTCGGAATATTACCAATCAAAATCTGAGCCGAAGGCAAAGAAGTACATCCGGCTTGATTTACCACGACAAAACGGTAGCTTTGAAGGATGGGTAAATCAGAAATAAGAAAGGAATTTCCTGAACCTGAATACACATTTCCACCCGGACTACGAGTAATTGTCCAATTTTCGGTAGACGGAAGATTTTGAAGCATTACACTTCCTGAAGGGTTATAACATGTAGGTTGAACCGGAATATTTACAAATGGAACGGCTGGATTAGAATTTATCGCAATCACCTTTTCAGAAAAACACCCATCGGCACTTCTTGTATATCTGAGTGTTGCTATACCGGAGCCAATGCCTGATACCAAACCATTTGAAGTGATTCCAGCAATCGATGTGTTTGAACTTGTCCAGTTTCCACCGGATGAAGGTATCATTTGAGTGGTATTTCCAATACATAACGATGGTAGTCCATCTAAAACCGGATTGGCAGGAATAGCATTTATATAAACACCATCAGAGATAAGAGACATACAATTATTTTCATCCCGGACAAAAAAGGTAAACAAATTGTCTGGTATCAGCCCATTGATATGTAAGGTTTGTCCGCTTCCGGAAAAGGTAAGATTTCCAGGCATAGCTGTCACTGTCCAGGTACCTGAAACCGGAAGACCGCTAAGTGTTACACTGCCTGTTGGCACAATACACGTGGGTTGGACAATATTGCTCACCAAAGGTTTTATAGGATTTGAATAAACGGTAAAAGGAATTGAATTTTTACATCCGTCTGAATCTCTGGTATATGTTAATATTGTATTTCCAGGTGCTACTGAAGTAACATTACCATTAGAATTCACATTAACAACCCCTGACAATTCAACATTCCATACACCTGCTGAAGAAGGAGAAAGTTGAGTAGAATCTCCTAAACATATCTCAGTGACCCCATTCAAAACAGGATTAACCGGCATTTCATTTATATAAACCACAGCTGAAGAATCAGACATACAATAATTACTGTTTAATACTCTGAATCTGTATCTTTTTTGGATAGGAAGACCGTTTATGGTAAAGTTTTCATCCATTCCATTGTAAGGGATGGCCCCGGGATATCTTATGATTGTCCAGTTTTCATTTTCCGGCAAATCGGTCAGTTCTATACTTCCTGTAGGTGTATAACATGTAGGCTGTGTAACCAATCCAATTACCGGAGGTATAGGTTTTGAGTGTACCGTATAATACAGGGTATTACTGCAACCATCGATATTGCGCTCATAAGTTAAAATGGTCGAACCAGGATTTGATGCCAGAACAAAACCATTATTATTCACAGAAGCTACGGAAGGATTACTGCTTGTCCACAGTCCGTTTTCAGATGGTGTCATATACGTTGAACTTCCTATACAGGTTTCAACAGTACCTCCGACCTCAGGGTCTTCCGGAATACTTCCCAACGTTGCGGACATACTTATTTCTGATTCACAGGAAAAATCATCTTTTACAATAAAAGTGTATTCCTGTTCCGGCAAAAGGTCATTGATAATGGCAGTTGATCCTGAACCGTTTACTGTATTTCCGTCTGGGTAAACGGTAATTTCCCAAACTCCTGATGGAGGCAAATCACTTAAAAATACGCTTCCGGTAGGAGGAACACAAAGAGGTTGATGCACTGTATCTATGACAGGTGTATTTGGTTTAATGTATATGGTTGTATAAGTACTTGTTGAGTCAATACATCCATTTTGATCGGTAACAGTAACATAATATAATCCGACCATAGATTGATTGGCATTATTAATAGAAACCGGAGAAATGGTAGCTACAAATCCTTGAGGTCCTGTCCATGAATAACTATATGAAGGTGTACCTGAGCTCAAAAAAGTTGACAAGGTAAGTTTATTACCTTCACAAACGGCGGGCGCAAAAATATTTACCACAGGTGAAGGGTTTACATTTACGATGATATCTTCCGTTGCCGTACACCCTACCAAGTCGGTCACCGTGACAAAATAAGTGTAGGTTGAAAGAGGACTCACTACTTTAATACTATCAACACCCAAACCATCACTCCAATTATATGAATATGGAACCCTTCCATTGGTTCCCGCAGAAATTATTTCAATAGAGTCTCCGGAACAAATAGTACCTCCGGTTGTCATGACAACCATCTGACAACAAACTAAAAAATCACCTGTTACTTTTCCGTCGACATAATTTTCATTAGCCAGAGTTAATGCGTTTACAATGTCTGAAATAGAATAAGATGATGAACAACCGCCAATAAGATAGTTGGCTTCCATTAATAAATCATCAATCGTCATTCCTAAAAGAGGTCCCGAACCGATTCTCAATTTGCCAAAAGGTTCTGTTGAAGCTGAAAAGTCACCATCATATAAATCAAATTCATAACTTAACGTTAAGGCCACCAATTGTGCGGCAAAATTATTGTTAAACCCCTCCGGATCTGTAAGGGTACCTGTCGGTAACAGTGTATCTATACCGTTAGTAGGTAAAAAAACATCCACAGCCGATGCCGACGTCAATATCAACTTATTATCACATCCTATGGTCAAACCATCCGGAAATGCTGTACTAAAATGCAGATCCCGGTAAGATCCTGCATTATTTTCAAATGCAACTTCTCCCCATCCTGATTGTGTATGTGTTCTGTAGCCTGAACAATCGGCAGGATGCCCTACTGAATATTCAGTCTCATTAAATGCGGTACAACCATTTATATCTGTTACAGTGACCTGATACAATCCATGTTGAATGTTGCCAAGGTCTTCAGAAACCGCACCATTGGACCACAAAAATTGATAGGTTGGACTTCCTCCTGAAACCGATATATTAATGATTCCATCTAAACCATTGAAAGTAGTAACTTCCTGAATCACAGCCGTAAACGTTGGATTTTGATGGACAACAACCATAATATCTGCATTGTTGACACAACCATTACTATCTGTTATATTTACTGAATACAAGCCGCTCATTGATAAATCAGCATTTTTGTCTTACAACAGTACTGTCACTACCTGTAAAACCGTTTGGTCCGGTCCATGAATACGTAAAAGGTAATAATCCTGAAATAGTTGTAGTTTGAATATCTAACGTCTTATTCTGACAAGTTTCCATCGATGTCAATTGTACTTCAGGACTTGCAAAAACCTCAAAAATAACACTGGCAAAACAACCATCAGTTGAACGGGTAAATGTCAGGGTGGAGGTGCCCGGAAATATGGCTTCTACTAATCCTGAATTCGCAATGTTTACCAGTGAGGAATTACTGCTGGACCATAAACCTCCTGAAGAAGGAAAAACATTGGTTACAGTCCCTTCACAGGCACTGAATGATCCCGAAATCACAGGGTCTGAAGGTATAACGTTAATTACAACATTTGCAGAAGCAGCAGATAAACAATTATATTGATTCTGGAGAAAAAAGGTATAGGTTGCATTCGGAGGTAAATCTGTAACTAAAAATTCTGTTCCATTGCCTGAATATATGACGTTTCCGGGAAGACGAATAATATTCCAATCACCATTTGATGGTAAATTGGTTAATAATACACTTCCTGTGGGAACAATACAAGTTGGTTGTGTAATGGTTGAGACTGAAGGTGATAGAGGTAATGGTAAAACGGTAATTAAAAAATCGCTTGAACATCCGTCATTATCTCTTGTATAGGTTAAAACCACCCCACTGGCTGCAATACCTGTTACCATTCCTGTAGACGAAACAGTGGCAACTGAGGTATTGTTACTTACCCATTGACCTCCGGACATTGGAGATAATTGTACAGCAGATCCAATACATACCAAAGTGTCGCCACTCAAAACGGGGTCTGACGGGATATCCGAAATTGAAATCTGATTTATTGGTAAAGAAAAACATCCGAAATGGTCCGTCACAAATATTGAAAAGGTATTGTTCGGGGGTAAAGAATGTATAGTAAAGTTAGAACCGTTGCCATTAAAAACCATATTCCCGGGTTGAACTGTAATGATCCAATCACCTGAAACGGGCAATCCATTGATTTCAACAATTCCAAAAGGGTGAATACATGTAGGTTGTACAATATTGTTTATAACAGGAAGATTAGGTCTGGGTTGAACAATAATGTTTTTTTCGGACTGGCAACCATCGATATTTCTGATAAATGTAACCATTACAGTATCGGGACTAATTCCGTTGATGATGCCATTATTTTGTATTTGTGCAATATTTGAATTTTGAGTACTCCAAACACCTCCTGAAGCCGGTGTCACCTGTGCAGTACCGCCTTCACAAACCAAAGAATCTCCACCAATGACAGGGTTATTGGGTATAGGCAACACAACTACATTGGCTGAAGGGGATGAAAAACATTGGTTGGTATCCTGCACAGTGAAAGTATATGTTGTATTTGGATTTAAAGAAAGAACAGTGTCAATCGCTCCAATTCCTGAATAATTGATGTTGGAAGGGTTTGAAACCAATGTCCAGGCGCCTGCAGCCGGTAAATCATATAAAATTACACTTCCTGAAGGATTGATACAGGTTGGCGGGGTTATTATTCCAACAGAAGGAGAAACCGGATTTGATCTTACTTCAAATAAAACTGTTTGGTCACAACCATCAATAGCACGGATGTAAGTTAATTCTACGACTCCCGGCAATATGCCGTTTAGAATACCATTATTATTGACACTCGCCAGGGATTCATTGTCTGATGTCCATATTCCTGAATTGGAAGGGAACACCTGAGCCGTACTGCCTGCACAAACCACAGTATCACCTGAAATGACAGGATCAGAAGGGATGGGAAAAATGTAAATGGTGTCAGAAATGTATGATGTACACCCGAAGGTATCGATAACTTTAAAAAAATAAGAAGAATCTGGTGATAAACCTGATACAATAAAGGTGTTATTTGTACCCTGTAATGAAATATTATCCGGATAAACAAAAACAGAGTACGTTCCTGTTTCAGGCAAATTTAGTAAATTGACACTACCCGATGGAGTAATACAAGTAGGTTGAATAATTTCTCCGATGGTTGGCGGCGCGGGATTTTCAAATACATAAAAATCAACCTGGCTGCTACAGCCATCTGTATTTCTTTGATAAGTTAATTGAGCAGTTCCAAATGCAAGACCTTGTACCAATCCCAAATTACTGACCTTTAAAATGGTTGTGTCAGAACTTGTCCAGGTTCCGTTTGTTGAAGGAGTGATTTGAGTATTATTGCCCAAACAAACGTAATCGCTACCTCCCAAAACCGGATTTTCAGGTAAAGAACTAATTACCGCCATAGCAGAAGGAGGGGAAAAACATCCGTAAAAATCTTCAACAATAAATTCATAAGAGTTATTGGGAGGAAGGCTATCCGCCGATAATCCGGTTCCACTGCCATAATAAGGATAATAGTCCACGGATCTTTTAACCTTCCATGTGAGATAATTTGGCAAATTTGATAATTCAACATTTCCAAATGGGGTGTTACATGTAGGTTGTGTAATAGCTCCGACAAAAGGGGCAGAAGGATTACCACGTACCGTAAATGATGTAGAATTGGAACACCCGTCTAAAGATCTGACGTATGTAAAAGTTACGGATCCTGGAGAATTGGCGGTGATTGAAGCATTATTGTAAATATTTGCAATAGCAGAATTACTGCTGGTCCAGGTTCCGCCTGTTTCAGGTTGTATATTTAAGGTAGTACCTGCACATGCATAATCAGCTCCTGATAAAATAGGATTAGAAGGAATCGGATTGATTATCACAGGCTGGGAAAACAAAGAAGTACATCCGTTTTGATTGGTCACGGTAAAGGTAAAAGTAGTGTTGGGTATCAAACCTGTTATCAGGTGATTAACACCCGTCCCTGTGTATGAATTATTTCCCGGAGATTGATGAATTATCCAACCACCGGTAGAGGGAAGTCCTGTCATTAACACACTTCCGGAAGGAACAATACAGGTCGGCTGTGTTATTTCCCCTACCACAGGTGAAGAAGGCAGGGGATGTACGGCCACAGTTCCCTGAACACTGGCAGTACATTGCGTGTATTTGTATAATGCCCAATCATCAACAAATAGAATACCTCCATCAGTTTCGGCAAAAATACTTATATGCGCACCGTTGGGAGGAATCATAAATTCCATGGTATACTCTTGAAAATCAGAGCTGGTTATTCTTTGTGCTTTACCTGAAATCAATTCTGAACCATATCCGCTGGTGAATATGGTAAAAGATATTTTTGGGTTTTTATTGGTGGTGGAGGTTTTTGCCCATGCTTTTAAAACATATTTATCTCCGGGAAGTACATCAGCAAACTGGGTTATTCTGCTCAAACCATTGGTGCCGTCAATTTTTACCGCTTTTAATCCGGATCTTACTTCTGAAGGTTGACTGGTTATCACCGGTGCAATACCCTGTACTGTCCAGAATTGTAAATTGGTAACGGATTCAAAACCGGGATTTAAAAGTTGATTTGCCGGCAGGTCAGGTGTACAGGTAACAGAATACGATGTAGTCACTGTTGGCGTAATCCTGGTCGTATCTGAAGTTGCTCCTGTAGACCATAACAATGATCCATTATCGCAACCGGTAACCACCAAAGCTGCTTCTTCACCAATACATATGGTATCATTTATTACAGTCAGATCAGAAGGAAAGTATCCAATGACAACATCATCAAAACTACTACAAGCAGGTACTGTATGAGTGAGGGATACTTCGTCAATAGAAGCAGGTGGCAATGTTCCGTCAGCATCATCGTTTTGCCATGTAAAAATAAGACGACATGACGTGCCTGCAAGCGTATTTGGTAAATTTATATTGGTCGTCTGAAAATTAACTGAAGAATGTAAATTCAGAGAACTTACCAGTGTTGCACCGGACAAGGTCGTCAAAGGAGAAGATGGAACACCGTTAGAAGGTGTTACGGAAACCGGAGCTGTATATACTAAAAGGCGATCATGGCCGGATTCACCAACACCTTTCCATTTGAAGGATAATTCAATATTGTCAGCATCGGGATGGAAAATAACATCTTTGTAGATATGTACCGTTTGATCAAAGCCGGTATAATAACCGTAATTTGCATTGTTGTAGAATGAAATATAAGCGGCACGTTGTCCTGAAGTAGGGCTTGCAAGGTTACCCATATTCCAGGTATTTAAAAAAGAATTAACTGCTGTCCAACCATTTGAAGCAAAGGTGGCACCATTTTCAAAACCCCCGTCTTTATCCGGATCAATCAATGTTATTGTATTGGGTCCTGAATTATTTGTCACCGTCCATCTGGCATGAGCAACATCGCCATTATTTATAGTCGTATTACTTGTGGGAGATGTCGCATTTGAAAAATTTACATTTCCGCCGTGGGTACTCCAGGAAGCCGAATATCCGGGATCAGGACTATTTGCGGTCATATAAAAATCATTGGAACAGTTTAAGATATCAGGTCCTGCATCAGCAAAGGCTCCCTGAAAAACTTCTTCAATACAAATATCATCGATAAGTATACCTTGCGTGTTATGGAGGGTCTTGAAAATTACTTTTGACCATTCATACCCGTTGGAAGGTATGGTAACTTCAAAACTTATTTTTTGCCAGTTTACATTGTTCCACGAATTGCTGGCAGGTGCCATAAGATGGTGTATAACCTGATATGGTGAAATCAAATTACCGTTTGCCAGAAATGATACCTGGTAATTTGTATTCTGCTGAGATGCAGCATTTGTATAGGCTGCCACCCATGCAGATATCCTGTATGAACGACCGCATTGAAAATATTCATCACTTTCGAAAGCAGAAATACCAAAACCATTTCCTCCGAGGTATATCATTTTATTTCCGGAATGTGGGTCGCTTTGGGCACCTGTTTTGTGTAGATAATATGCTCCTGTAAAATTTGTCGTGTTGGGTACATTGGAGGCATAGTCCGGGGAGATGAATACAGGATTTGAATTAGCCTGTATCAAAGTGGCATTGGTACCTTGAAAAGAAAGGTTATTAAGAATAGCGGAACCGGCCAATTCCAGGTCCCCGTTTATGTGCAGGGAATTTTCACAAGCGGACGTACAATTTGAATTATTGATGAGAACAACTTCATCTGTACCGGATGTTACACCATCAGAAACCGTAAGTCTTATAGTGGCTGAAGAACCGGAAGGAATGTGAATTGAACTGGTATTGGCAACAGGATTAAAAATATAACCGGTACCATTGATTATTTCCCACTCTGCCATAAAACCGGTAGGTGGTGTTGAAGTTGACAATGTAAAGAAAGAATTTTGGCAATTCGTTATATCAGGACCGGCATCTACTGAATAGGAATATGTTATTGAAACCTGCCCTTTGGCACCATTACCACCACTTGGACTTCCGGAAGATCCTCTGACGGCACCTCCTCCTCCGCCCCCTGGAACCGAACCTGCACTTCCGCTACCCGCCGAAGTTCTTCCGTTTCCTCCGTTACCACCTCCGGCAGGAGCAATTCCTCCAAGATTATTATTTGCATTGTTTCCATTAAAACTAATTCCTCCGGAAGATCCGCCTCCACCTGAAGTGGTAGAATTTAAAGCATTTGCACCATTTCCTCCGGAATATCTGACAGTGCCAATTCCAAATGCCGCATTTCCTCCGGTACCACCGGTTGTACTGTTGTTGGGAACAGTCACTCCCCCCAATGCCAATACAAATGCATCACCTTGTGTTGAAGTAGATACCCATGAATTTCCTCCGTTTATTGAATTCGAACTACTTCCCGCACCTACCTCCAAAACAAATGATTCTCCCGGAATTACATTAACAGTTTGTCTTGAATACGCACCTCCTCCACCTCCTCCTGATCCATTGGAACCAGATGTTCGGGAACCTCCTCTTCCACCTCCACCCCAAACTTCAACGGTGATACTTGTTACACCAACAGGTACGGTAAAGGTATGATTTCCCGGAACAGTAAATGAACGTGTAATCTGAAAAGGAGGTCTGGGTGTTGAAGCTGATGTATGTTTTGCAAAACTAAAATTACAGCATCCTGTCCCTAAAAAAAATATAAAGGAGAGTGTAAACTTTGAAAATTTACAGAGTGTAAAAAACCGTTCAATACTCTTTTTGCTTTTCGCAAGCATTTTTATATTATTAAGTACCACCAAAATGGAATCCGTATTAAACTATAATTCCGAAACTAATACTTTTTTAATATAGGGTTTATCAGTAAAAATAAAATTGAATAAGAACGGGTAACTATATAGACAATCATTTTAAAACAAACACCTATTTTCAAAGGACAAATTCCTTTTTATTGCGCAAAAAAAAATTATAATTGTATAATAAAAAAAGAAATACGTCAAAAAAGTAATCACATAAATCTAATTTTTATATATTTACATATAATAAATAAATTTAATATGGCAAATGTAATCAGTTTATTCTGATTATCCAAACTTTTTTTTGAATTAAAAAACAATGATACTTTAGACAGAAATGGTTAAAAAATAAAAATTCGGAGTGATTTTAACTTTTGATAATAAAGAGAGAAAATTAAATATATATTAAGTTTTCTATCAATACTTTAAAACAATTGTTAGAATAAATTTTGAAAATAATGTATTTTGTGGAATAATTTTTTTCAAGAAAGAATTAGGTATTTTAAAAACAGTAAACTTACATATTTATTGACTACCTGTTTTTTATAAAATTTAACTGCTTCCGTTTCTTGTTGACAAATTAATGGTAAGATTTTTGTTTAATACAAACTATAACGATAATTATTAATGGAAATAAAAAAGATAGAGTCAAGCTATATTATTCACCATGGGTTGGAAAGTCTTCCACAAGTAGACCAAAATTTGATAGCATACGCCATAACACAACTCGATCATGCATATGCTCCCTATTCACAGTTCAAGGTTGGCGCCGCTGTAAGATTAAAGGACGGTTCCACTTATGCCGGATGTAATCAGGAAAATGCAAGTTACCCGCTTTGTATGTGTGGTGAAAGAGTAGCACTGTATAATGCCGCAGTTTATTCTCCATACGTAGCACCTGAGACGCTTGCCATTGTTATAAAAAATGAAAAAAAAGCCATAACAACTCCTGTTTCTCCTTGTGGAGCTTGCCGGCAGGTTATTGCAGAATTCGAACAAAGATTCAAAAATCCGATTCGTATTTTATTGACTTCTGACAGCAAAACCATATACGAACTTAATTCCGTACAGGATATTTTACCCCTAAGTTTTGATTCAAGTTTTTTATAAATTTTTACTTTTGTTTTGCTCCCAGATCCATGCCGAACGCATAATGTCTTCAACATTGTTTTTTGGTTTCCACCCCAATATATCCCTGGCTTTTTTATTATCAGCATAAATAGCCTGAATATCACCGGGTCTTCTTTTTCCTACGAAATAATTCAGAGACGTTTTGCTTATTTTTTCAAATGCTTTAATCATTTCAAGCACTGTCAAACCTTCACCTATACCCAGGTTAAATACATCTGTCTTTTCTATTTGCTGATTATCCAGCACATATTGTAATGCCAGTGTATGGGCATTTGCCAAATCACAAACATGAATATAATCACGAATACAGGTACCATCTCTGGTGTCATAATCCTCTCCGTAGACGGTCATCTTTTGCCTTTTTCCAATAGCCGTTTCCGTAATGACCGGTACTAAATTTAATGCAATGTTTTTGGGCGATTCGCCCATTAACCCTGAAGGGTGAGCACCGGCTGGATTAAAATATCTTAGTAAAACAGATTGGAAATGTGTAGTCAGAGTATAATCCTTTATAATTTGTTCGCTGAATTGTTTGGTACTGCCATAAGGAGAACTCGCCCATGCAAGAGATGCATTTTCGTCTATAGGACTCAGTTGTCCTTCCCCGTATACAGTACATGAAGAACTGAAAATAAAAGCTTTGACATTATATTTATCTGATAATTCAAGAATATTCATGAGACTTATTAAATTATTCTTGTAGTACTTTAAAGGGATTTCAGTGGATTCTCCGACAGCTTTAAGTGCCGCAAAATGAATGATTCCCGATATATCCGGGTTTTCAATAAATATTTGTTCAGATAAATTTACATCACATAAATCTATATTGTAATGTTTTATTTTATGACCTGTGAGCTGTTCTACTTTCTTTAAAACGGAAACATCAGAGTTGTATCCATTGTCAACGGATATAGGTATAAATTGATTTTCAATTAAATCTATTAAAGTATGACTTCCAATATATCCGGTGCCTCCGGTAACTAAAATTTTTTTTGTCATTATATGAATTATTTTCTGAGGTTTAATATCAGAAGTTTGTACAAAATTCGGTAACGATTACTTTAATTTATTCCAATACGTATGCTAATTGAAATAAAACGTAATTTTGCCATATGGTTGATATTGATATTCTAAAGATTTTAAATATTTGCAACGAAGCTTCAGATGTAATAATGGGTTTATATAAAAAACCAGGTACAAAAATACAAAATAAAAAAGACTTCAGCCCTGTAACAGAAGCAGATTTAGCCTCTAATTTTATTATTGAAAAAAGATTAAAAGAATATTTTCCAGATATTCCTGTCATTTCAGAAGAATCCGACGTTCCTGATTATTCTATCAGAAAAAACTGGGATTATTGTTGGATTGTAGACCCTTTGGACGGAACCAGAGAATTTATAAACCAAACCGGAGAATTTACTTTAAACATCGCTTTGGTTCAAAAACATATTCCGGTTGCAGGATTTGTACACATACCTGAACAAGGAATTACTTATTTTGCCATCAAAGGAAAAGGTGCTTACAAAATCAAAGACAACATACCGGAATTTATTTCCGTTTCAAAATATCCAGCCCCACAAAAAACAAAAAGAATAACGGTAAGTCGTTTTCACAAAGACATTAATACTTCCCGTTATCTTGAAAAAATTAAAAATAAAATATTAATAGAAACCGGAAGTTCATTAAAAATATTAGCAATTGCAGAAGGTTTGGCCGATGTTTATCCCCGTTTGGCCCATCTCTACGAATGGGACATGGCAGCAGGACAAATCATCATCGAGGAAGCCGGAGGATCTTTGGTCACATTGTACGGTAAAAAACCATTACAATACAACAAAAAAAATCTTAAACTACCCTATTTTATTGCTTCATCTAAAAAATATTTTTAAGAGATATTTACATAAAAAAGTGTAAAAAAGTTTTTTCAACCTTTTTACACTTATCACTTTTATTTATTTGTCTATTTTAATTAACCTCTTTTCTACTCTGGTATTTTCTGTCTGGAATACCAGATTGTACAATCCTGCCGCTTCGTTTTTAAAAGTAAAATGATAATTAAAATTACCCTTTTCAATGAAAACATCTTCGAATAGGTTTCGCACAAATTTACCTTCATTATCATAAAGAGAGAGGGTAATTTTAACATCTTCCTCCAGAATCATATCAATGTTAACATCGTTGACAGCCGGATTTGGATACACTTCAATATTAAATTCATCTTTTACTTTTATGGAAACTATTTCACTCACGATTTCTTTTCCATCCAGATCGAATTGTTTAATTCTGTAATAATAGAACCCTTTTTCAGAAATATCTGTGTCAAGATATGTATACCAATTTTTTTCCTTGCTATGGCCTCTTGCAGGAATCTTTGGTGAAACTGTTGTAAATTCTTTTTGTCCTTCAAATTTTCGTTCTACAACAAAATAACTTGAATTAACTTCCTGAAGCGTAGACCAACGTACATTATGGCCTTCATCCGTCTTTTCTACAAAAACTTTTCCCCATTCTACGGGCAGCGGTCCCAAAACAAGTCCCAAATCTATGTTTTCTTTAATCATTCCTGACTGCATCTGGAACGCCCTTGTGGTCATCAAACCAAATGAACCATCCACATCACTGTCAAATTCATCCGTACCGATTCCCGGTATGGTCGGATTATATTGTCCCAGATTAGCAGGTAAATCAAATTTAATAAATATATTCCTTTTTTCAAGATAATCCAATTCATACAAACCATTTTGATCTGTTGTGGTTGTTCTTAAAGCAATACCGGTTTGTACATCAAATGCCGTAACATCGACTCCTTCAGCAACAGACTCACTTAGATCCTGAATACCATTTTGATTTTCGTCAAACCAAACCAGGTTTCCGGTGACTCCCATTGGATAAAATCCGCCGGCAAGATCCAACTTAGTCTGCCCGGATGATATATAAAATGATGAGGTTGTTAATACTCCATTTGCATTATTTAAATCACTGTCTTTGTTTGGATTGTTACCTACATTTGGTCTTGCTCTTACCAAACCAAGAGGCGGCATTACAACTTGTACATAATATTGTCCGGGAGGAGCACAAAACTTCCAGTAACCATCATCAGAAGGTGTTCCCGGTTTATGCCCGGATGTTACGTCATCCCAGATAATCCAGCTTCCAAAGTGATTTCTCCATAATAAAACCTGCAAACCATTAATACCATTTTCAATATCATCCTCAATATCATTTTTATTTGAATCATACCAAATCAATTCTCCAATAGAAGCGCATTGATAAAATCCTGCATCTATATCTGACAAATGAGTTTCAGGTTCAAGAGTGAAAATTCCGGTTAATCCCTGTTGGTCTATATTACTATCATTGTTTAGATTTCCTACATTGCGGAATGTGGGAGTATAAGAAGGTGGAATATCAAACCTTATTTGATAATTACCTGGCACAACATAATCAAACAGATAAAAACCTCCGCTATTGGTAAGTACACTTCTCAGGTAAGTACCATCAGCTAAATACAAATGTACATACGTATTTGGAATGCCCGGTTCTTCAGGATTTTGTATCCCATTTCCGTCTATGTCATGCCAAACAAAATTGGAAACGGAAGATGGTCTTTTAAGATTTATAAACGTACAGTTTGGACATTGATCATTGTAATCAGGGTTCATTGGATCCAATGGTGTCGGGTCATTTGAAGGACTTCGTACAATCGTAGAATTTCTTGTTGTTCCGGTAACCTCTGCGATGTTGTATATACCTCCACTTTCTATAACTTCAGGTGTTAGTATATAGGAAGCATTAGCAACTCCGGATTGACCTGGCGACAAAATACCAGGGGTAACAGCTAAAGAATTAATTCCAATTACAGGGTCGGTAATAAACAAATTGTTAAGGGTTACATTCCCTTGGTTAGTTACTAAAAAAGAAAAAGTTACTGTCTCTCCTGGTTCTGCAAATCCATCTCCATTTTCATCATTAAAAACACCCTCTTTCAGTAACTGAAGTAAAGGGTTCTGATTGGCAGTGATGGTTTCATCATCGCTGTCAGTTATTGGATTACCATTCGTATCCTCTGAAGTAACACTGGCTACATTGTACACACTTCCGGTATCCAATGCCATTTGGGTAACCGTATAGGTGTGGGTATAGGTTTGGCTACTGTTGGGAGCCAGGGTGATCGGTCCGAAGGTAAGTCCAAATAACGGATCGTTTACTTCTACATTACTTAGAGTAACATTGCCCGTATTGGTGACCACAAAGGTATATTCCACTTCTTCTCCTAAGGTTGAATATATAGTTGGAAGGGCCGATTTTACCAGCTCAACAGACGGGTTCTGATTGGCCGTGATCGTTGCATCATCCGTGTCAGTTACCGGATTGCCATTGGTGTCTTCTGAAGTAACACTGGCTACATTGTACACACTTCCTGTATCTAATGCCATTTGGGTAACCGTATAGGTATGGGTATAGGTTTGGCTGCTGTTGGGAGCCAGAGTGATCGGTCCAAACGTAAGTCCAAATAATGGATCGTTAACTTCTACATTACTTAGAGTAACATTGCCCGTATTGGTCACCACAAAGGTATATTCCACTTCTTCTCCCAGGGTTGAGTAGGTAGTCGGAAGTGCCGATTTAACGATCTCTATCGATGGGTTTTGATCTGCGGTGATCGTTTCATCATCGTTGTCATTTATTGGATTTCCATTGGTGTCTTCTGAAGTAACACTCGCTACATTGTACACGCTTCCTGTGTCAAGGGCCATTTGGGTAACCGTATACGTATGGGTATAGGTTTGACTGCTGTTGGGAGCCAGGGTGATCGGTCCAAAAGTAAGTCCAAATAATGGGTCTGTTACTTCTACATTACTTAGGGTAATATTACCCGTATTGGTCACCACAAAGGTATATTCCACTTCTTCTCCTAAGGTTGAGTAGGTAGTCGGAAGTGCCGATTTTACTAACTCAACAGACGGGTTCTGATTGGCGGTGATCGTTTCATCATCACTGTCATTGACCGGATTGCCATTGGTGTCTTCTGAAGTAACACTGGCTACATTGTACACACTTCCTGTGTCCAATGCCATTTGGGTAACGGTATACGTGTGGGTATAGGTTTGGCTGCTGTTGGGAGCCAGAGTGATCGGTCCAAAAGTAAGTCCAAATAATGGGTCTGTTACTTCTACATTACTTAGGGTAACATTACCCGTATTGGTCACCACAAAGGTATATTCCACTTCTTCTCCTAAGGTTGAGTAGGTAGTTGGAAGTGCCGATTTAACTAACTCAACAGACGGGTTCTGATTGGCCATGATGGTTTCATCATCGCTGTCAGTTACCGGATTGCCATTGGTGTCTTCTGAAGTAACACTGGCTACATTGTACACACTTCCTGTATCAAGGGCCATTTGGGTAACCGTATACGTGTGGGTATAGGTTTGACTGCTGTTGGGAGCCAGGGTGATCGGTCCAAAAGTAAGTCCAAACAATGGATCGTTAACTTCTACATTACTTAGAGTAACATTACCCGTATTGGTCACCACAAAGGTATATTCTACTTCTTCTCCAAGGGTTGAGTAGGTAGTCAGAAGTGCCGATTTAACGATCTCTATCGATGGGTTTTGATCTGCCGTGATCGTTTCATCATCACTGTCATTGACCGGATTGCCATTGGTGTCTTCTGAAGTAACACTGGCTACATTGTACACACTTCCTGTGTCAAGGGCCATTTGGGTAACGGTATACGTGTGGGTATAGGTTTGACTGCTGTTGGGAGCCAGGGTGATCGGTCCAAAAGTAAGTCCAAACAATGGATCGTTAACTTCTACATTACTTAGAGTAACATTACCCGTATTGGTGACCACAAAGGTATATTCCACTTCTTCTCCCAGGGTTGAGTAGGTAGTCGGAAGGGCAGATTTAACGATCTCTATCGATGGGTTTTGATCTGCCGTGATCGTTTCATCATCACTGTCAGTTATTGGATTGCCATTGGTGTCTTCTGAAGTTACACCAGCTACATTGTACACACTTCCGGTATCCAAAGCCATTTGTGTAACCGTATAGGTGTGGGTATAGGTTTGGCTGCTGTTGGGAGCCAGAGTGATAGGTCCAAAGGTAAGTCCAAACAACGGATCGTTTACTTCTACATTACTTAGGGTAACATTGCCCGTATTGGTCACCACAAAACTGTATTCCGCTTCTTCTCCTAAGGTTGAGTAGGTAGTCGGAAGGGCTGATTTTGCCAGTATTATTGATGGATTCTGATCTGCCGTGATCGTTTCATCATCACTGTCATTTATTGGATTGCCATTGGTGTCTTCTGAGGTAACACTGGCTACATTGTACACACTTCCGGTATCCAAAGCCATTTGGGTAACCGTATAGGTGTGGGTAAAGGTTTGACTGCTGTTGGGAGCCAGGGTGATCGGTCCAAACGTAAGTCCAAATAACGGATCGTTAACTTCTACATTACTTAGAGTAACATTGCCTGTATTGGTCACCACAAAGGTATATTCCACTTCTTCTCCCAGGGTTGAGTATATAGTCGGAAGGGCAGCTTTTACCAATTCAATAGACGGGTTCTGATTGGCCGTGATCGTTTCATCATCGTTGTCAGTTATTGGATTGCCATTGGTGTCTTCTGAGGTAACACTGGCTACATTGTACACACTACCTGTATCAAGGGCCATTTGGGTAACCGTATACGTATGGGTATAGGTTTGGCTGCTGTTGGGAGCAAGGGTAATAGGTCCAAACGTAAGTCCAAATAATGGATCGTTAACTTCTACATTACTTAGAGTAACATTGCCCGTATTGGTCACCACAAAGGTATATTCTACTTCTTCTCCTAAGGTTGAATATATAGTTGGAAGTGCCGATTTTACCAACTCAACAGACGGGTTCTGATTGGCGGTGATCGTTTCATCATCGCTGTCATTTACCGGATTGCCATTCGTGTCTTCTGAAGTTACACTGGCTACATTGTGGAACTCACTTGGTTAAAGTACACACCGGTATTCCGGTTCTTCTCCGTTAATATATAGTGGCCATTTTGCTCAACAGAGGATTCTATTGGCGTGATCGTTCATAGGTTTGGCTGCTGTTGGGAGCCAGGGAATAGGTCCAAAAGTAAGTCCAAACAATGGATCGTTAACTTCTACATTACTTAGAGTAACATTACCCGTATTGGTGACCACAAAGGTATATTCTACTTCTTCTCCCAGGGTTGAGTAGGTAGTCGGAAGGGCAGCTTTTACCAACTCAACAGACGGGTTCTGATTGGTTGTGATCGTTTCATCATCACTGTCATTTATTGGATTGCCATTCGTGTCTTCTGAAGTAACACTGGCTACATTGTACACACTGCCTGTATCCAAAGCCATTTGGGTAACGGTATACGTGTGGGTATAGGTTTGGCTGCTGTTGGGAGCAAGGGTAATAGGTCCAAACGTAAGACCAAATAACGGATCGTTAACTTCTATATTTGTCAAAGTTACATTGCCCGTATTGGTCACCACAAAGGTATATTCCACTTCTTCTCCTAAGGTTGAGTAGGTAGTCGGAAGGGCCGATTTTACTAACTCAACAGACGGGTTCTGATTGGCCGTGATCGTTTCATCATCACTGTCATTTATTGGATTGCCATTGGTGTCTTCTGAAGTAACATTGGCTACATTGTACACACTTCCTGTGTCAAGGGCCATTTGGGTAACCGTATACGTGTGGGTATAGGTTTGACTGCTGTTGGGAGCCAGGGTGATCGGTCCAAAAGTAAGTCCAAACAATGGATCGTTAACTTCTACATTACTTAGAGTAACATTACCCGTATTGGTGACCACAAAGGTATATTCCACTTCTTCTCCAAGGGTTGAGTAGGTAGTTGGAAGTGCCGATTTTACCAACTCAACAGACGGGTTCTGATTGGCGGTGATCGTTTCATCATCACTGTCAGTTACCGGATTGCCATTCGTATCTTCTGAAGTTACACTGGCTACATTGTACACACTTCCGGTATCCAATGCCGTTTGGGTAACCGTATATGTGTGGGTATAGGTTTGGCTGCTGTTGGGAGCAAGGGTGATCGGTCCAAACGTAAGTCCAAACAACGGATCGTTTACTTCTACATTACTTAGGGTGACATTGCCCGTATTGGTCACCACAAAGGTATACTCCACTTCTTCTCCTAAGGTTGAATATATAGTTGGAAGTGCCGATTTTACCAGTATTATTGATGGATTCTGATCTGCCGTGATCGTTTCATCATCACTGTCATTTATTGGATTGCCATTGGTGTCTTCTGAGAGTAACACTGGCTACATTGTACACTTCCGGTATCCAAGCCATTTAGGTAACCGTATGCGTGTGGGTAAAGGTTTGACTGCTGTTAGGAGCCAGGGTGATCGGTCCAAAAGTAAGTCCAAATAACGGATCGTTTACTTCTACATTACTTAGGAGTAACATTGCCCGTATTGGTCACCACAAAGGTATATTCCACTTCTTCTCCCAGGGTTGAGTAGGTAGTTGGAAGTGCCGATTTAACGAACTCTATAGACGGGTTTTGATCTGCTGTGATCGTTTCATCATCGCTGTCATTGACCGGATTGCCATTGGTGTCTTCTGAAGTAACACTCGCTACATTGTACACACTTCCGGTATCCAAAGCCATTTGGGTAACGGTATACGTATGGGTATAGGTTTGACTGCTGTTGGGAGCCAGGGTGATCGGTCCAAACGTAAGTCCGAAAAGTGGGTCAGTAACCTCTACGTTTGCAAGGGTTACATTACCCGTATTATTAACCACAAAACTATATTCCACCTCTTCTCCAAGTGTAGAGTATATAGTAGGAACAGCCGTTTTGATAATTTCAATCGATGGGTTCTGATTGGCAGTGATCGTTTCATCATCGTTGTCATTTATTGGATTTCCATTGGTGTCTTCTGAAGTAACACTCGCTACATTGTACACGCTTCCGGTGTCCAAAGCCATTTGGGTAACCGTATACGTATGGGTATAGGTTTGACTGCTGTTGGGAGCCAGGGTGATCGGTCCAAAAGTAAGTCCGAAAAGTGGGTCAGTAACTTCTACATTGGTTAAAGTTACATTGCCCGTATTGGTCACCACAAAGGTATATTCCACTTCTTCTCCAAGTGTAGAGTATATAGTAGGAACAGCCGTTTTGATAATTTCAATCGATGGGTTCTGATCAGCCGTAATGGTTTCATCATCACTGTCCGTTACCGGTCCACCGTTGGTGTCTTCTGCAGTAGCAGTTGCTACGTTATATACACTACCGGTATCAATAGCTGCTTGGGTAACTGTATAGGTATACGTGAAAGTTTCACTTTCATTGGGTACCAGCGAGATGGGTCCGAACGTCAGTCCGAAAAGTGGATCAGTAACCTCTATATTTGTAAGGGTTACATTACCCGTATTATTAACCACAAAACTGTATTCCACTTCTTCTCCTAAGGTTGAGTAGGTAGTAGGAAGGGCCGTTTTGATAATTTCAATCGATGGGTTCTGATCAGCGGTGATCGTTTCATCATCACTGTCATTGACCGGATTGCCATTGGTGTCTTCTGAAGTAACACTGGCTACATTGTACACACTTCCGGTATCCAATGCCATTTGTGTAACCGTATACGTGTGGTTATAGGTTTGACTGCTGTTGGGAGCCAGAGTGATCGGTCCAAAAGTAAGTCCAAATAATGGATCGTTTACTTCTACATTACTTAGGGTAACATTACCCGTATTGGTCACCACAAAGGTATATTCCACTTCTTCTCCCAGGGTTGAGTAGGCAGTCGGAAGGGCAGATTTTACCAACTCCAAATAAGGTGATTGAATGGCAACTATAACTTCATCATCCGTATCAGATATCTGATTGCCATTAGTATCTTCTGAAGTAACACTGGCTACATTGTACACACTTCCTGTATCCAAAGCCATTTGTGTAACCGTATACGTGTGGGTATAGGTTTGGCTACTGTTGGGAGCCAGGGTGATCGGTCCAAAAGTAAGACCAAACAATGGATCGTTTACTTCTACATTACTTAAAGTAACATTGCCCGTATTGGTCACCTCAAAGGTATACTCCACTTCTTCTCCTAAGGTTGAATATATAGTTGGAAGTGCCGATTTTACCAGTATTATTGATGGATTCTGATCTGCGGTGATGGTTTCATCATCACTGTCATTACCGGATTGCCATTGGTGTCCTCTGAAGTAACACTGGCTACATTGTACACACTTCCGGTATCCAATGCCATTTGGGTAACCGTATAGGTGTGGGTATAGGTTTGGCTACTGTTGGGAGCCAGGGTGATCGGTCCAAAGGTAAGTCCAAATAACGGATCGTTAACTTCTACATTACTTAGAGTAACATTGCCCGTATTGGTGACCACAAAGGTATATTCCACTTCTTCTCCTAAGGTTGAATATATAGTTGGAAGGGCCGATTTTACCAGTATTATTGATGGATTCTGATCTGCCGTGATCGTTTCATCATCGCTGTCAGTTACCGGATTGCCATTGGTGTCTTCTGAAGTAACACTCGCTACATTGTACACACTTCCTGTATCCAATGCCATTTGTGTAACTGTATACGTGTGGGTATAGGTTTGGCTGCTGTTGGGAGCCAGAGTGATCGGTCCAAAAGTAAGTCCAAACAATGGATCGTTTACTTCTACATTACTTAGGGTAACATTACCCGTATTGGTCACCACAAAGGTATATTCCACTTCTTCTCCTAAGGTTGAGTAGGTAGTTGGAAGTGCCGATTTTACCAACTCAACAGACGGGTTCTGATTGGCGGTGATCGTTTCATCATCACTGTCATTTACCGGATTGCCATTGGTGTCTTCTGAAGTAACACTGGCTACATTGTACACACTTCCGGTATCCAAAGCCATTTGGGTAACGGTATACGTGTGGGTATAGGTTTGACTGCTGTTGGGAGCCAGAGTGATCGGTCCAAAAGTAAGTCCAAACAATGGATCGTTTACTTCTACATTACTTAGGGTAACATTGCCCGTATTGGTCACCACAAAGGTATATTCCACTTCTTCTCCCAGGGTTGAGTAGGTAGTTGGAAGGGCAGATTTAACGATCTCTATCGATGGGTTTTGATCTGCCGTGATCGTTTCATCATCGCTGTCATTTACCGGATTGCCATTCGTGTCTTCTGAAGTAACACTCGCTACATTGTACACACTTCCGGTATCCAAAGCCATTTGTGTAACCGTATACGTGTGGTTATAGGTTTGACTGCTGTTGGGAGCCAGAGTGATCGGTCCAAAAGTAAGTCCAAATAATGGGTCTGTTACTTCTACATTACTTAGAGTAACATTGCCCGTATTGGTCACCACAAAGGTATATTCCACTTCTTCTCCTAAGGTTGTGTAGGTAGTTGGAAGTGCCGATTTTACCAACTCAACAGACGGGTTCTGATTGGCGGTGATCGTTTCATCATCGTTGTCAGTTATTGGATTGCCATTGGTGTCTTCTGAAGTTACACTGGCTACATTGTACACACTTCCTGTATCCAATGCCATTTGGGTAACCGTATACGTGTGGTTATAAGTTTGGCTACTGTTGGGAGCCAGGGTGATGGGTCCAAAAGTAAGACCAAATAACGGATCGTTAACTTCTACATTACTTAGAGTAACATTGCCCGTATTGGTGACTACAAAGGTATATTCCACTTCTTCTCCTAAGGTTGAGTAGGTAGTCGGAACTGCCGTTTTGATTATTTCAATCGATGGGTTCTGGATAGCATTGATGGTTTCATCATCCGAATCGTAGTAATCCTTTGAATCAAATACAAAATGAGCTGATGCAACATTATGGACAGAGCCGGAATCAATAGCTTCCTGAGTTACATAATATGTATAGGTGAATGTTTCGCTTTGTCCAGGAGGAAGTATTAAAGAAATATAATGAAGTGAAAATAGTGGGTCAATAACGTCTATATTTTCTAAAGTCACATTACCTGTATTGGTAATTTGGAATGTATATTCAATTTCTTCACCGGGTGTAGAAAAAATTTGCGGCAAAGCTGATTTAACCAGATCCAAAGCAGGATTTTGGATGGCAATAATTGTTGCATCATCCGTTGAAGAATATTCTATGCCATCAAAAAACCCAATAGCTTCAGCTTCATTAAAAACGCTTCCCAAATCAAGATCAATCTGGGTTATTTCATAGTTATGCATAAAGGTTGCACTTGTATTTGGCAATAAAGTAATTGGTCCGAAAGTGATACCAAACAAAGGATCGTTAACTTCTACATTGGTTAGAGTAACATTGCCCGTATTGGTCACCACAAAGGTATATTCCACTTCTTCTCCAAGGGTTGAGTAGGTAGTCGGAAGGGCGGATTTTACTAACTCTATAGACGGGTTCTGATTGGCCGTGATGGTTTCATCATCACTGTCAGTTACCGGATTTCCATTGGTGTCTTCTGAAGTAACACTGGCTACATTGTACACACTACCTGTATCCAAAGCCATTTGGGTAACGGTATATGTGTGGGTATAGGTTTGGCTGCTGTTGGGAGCAAGGGTGATCGGTCCAAAGGTAAGACCAAACAATGGATCGTTTACTTCTACATTACTTAAAGTAACATTACCCGTATTGGTGACCACAAAGGTATATTCCACTTCTTCTCCTAAGTTTGAATATATAGTTGGAAGGGCTGATTTTACTAACTCTATAGACGGGTTCTGATCTGCCGTGATCGTTTCATCATCACTGTCATTTACCGCATTGCCATTGGTGTCTTCTGAAGTAACACTGGCTACATTGTACACACTGCCTGTATCCAAAGCCATTTGTGTAACCGTATACGTGTGGGTATAGGTTTGGCTGCTGTTGGGAGCCAGGGTGATCGGTCCAAAGGTAAGACCAAACAATGGATCGTTTACTTCTACATTACTTAGGGTTACATTACCCGTATTGGTCACCACAAAACTGTATTCCACTTCTTCTCCTAAGGTTGAGTAGGTAGTCGGAAGGGCTGATTTTACTAACTCTATAGACGGGTTCTGATCTGCCGTGATCGTTTCATCATCGCTGTCAGTTACCGGATTGCCATTCGTGTCTTCTGAAGTAACATTGGCTACATTGTACACACTTCCTGTGTCAAGGGCCATTTGGGTAACGGTATATGTGTGGGTATAGGTTTGACTGCTGTTGGGAGCAAGGGTGATCGGTCCAAAAGTAAGTCCAAACAATGGATCGTTAACTTCTACATTGGTTAAAGTTACATTACCCGTATTGGTGACCACAAAGGTATATTCCACTTCCTCTCCTAAGGTTGAGTAGGTAGTCGGAAGGGCTGATTTTACCAGTATTATTGATGGGTTTTGATCTGCCGTGATCGTTTCATCATCCGTGTCATTTATTGGATTGCCATTGGTGTCTTCTGAAGTAACACTGGCTACATTGTACACACTTCCGGTATCCAAAGCCATTTGGGTAACCGTATACGTGTGGGTATAGGTTTGACTGCTGTTGGGAGCAAGGGTGATCGGTCCAAAAGTAAGTCCAAACAATGGATCGTTTACTTCTACATTACTTAGAGTAACATTGCCCGTATTGGTCACCACAAAGGTATATTCCACTTCTTCTCCTAAGGTTGAGTAGGTAGTTGGAAGGGCAGATTTTACCAATTCAACAGACGGGTTCTGATTGGCGGTGATCGTTTCATCATCACTGTCATTTACCGGATTGCCATTGGTGTCTTCTGAAGTAACACTGGCTACATTGTACACACTGCCGGTATCCAATGCCATTTGTGTAACTGTATACGTGTGGGTATAGGTTTGGCTGCTGTTGGGAGCCAGGGTAATTGGTCCAAAAGTAATTCCAAATAACGGATCGTTTACTTCTACATTACTTAAAGTAACATTACCCGTATTGGTGACCACAAAGGTATATTCCACTTCTTCTCCCAGGGTTGAGTAGGTAGTCGGATTGGCTGATTTAACGATCTCTATCGATGGGTTCTGATTGGCGGTGATCGTTTCATCATCACTGTCATTTACCGGATTGCCATTGGTGTCTTCTGAAGTAACACTGGCTACATTGTACACACTTCCGGTATCCAATGCCATTTGGGTAACGGTATACGTGTGGGTATAGGTTTGACTGCTGTTGGGAGCAAGGGTGATCGGTCCAAACTTTACCAACTCAACAGACGGGTTCTGATCTGCCGTGATCGTTTCATCATCGCTGTCATTTACCGGATTGCCATTGGTGTCTTCTGAAGTAACACTGGCTACATTGTACACACTTCCTGTATCCAAAGCCATTTGGGTAACCGTATATGTGTGGGTATAGGTTTGACTGCTGTTGGGAGCAAGGGTGATCGGTCCAAAAGTAAGTCCAAACAATGGATCGTTTACTTCTACATTACTTAGGGTAACATTGCCCGTATTGGTCACCACAAAGGTATATTCTACTTCTTCTCCAAGGGTTGAGTAGGTAGTCGGAAGGGCAGATTTAACGATCTCTATCGATGGGTTTTGATCTGCCGTGATCGTTTCATCATCACTGTCAGTTACCGGATTGCCATTCGTGTCTTCTGAAGTTACACTGGCTACATTGTACACACTTCCTGTATCCAATGCCATTTGGGTAACGGTATAGGTATGGGTATAGGTTTGGCTGCTGTTGGGAGCCAGAGTGATCGGTCCAAAAGTAATTCCAAATAACGGATCGTTTACTTCTACATTACTTAGAGTAACATTGCCCGTATTGGTCACCACAAAGGTATATTCCACTTCTTCTCCTAAGGTTGAGTAGGTAGTTGGAAGTGCCGATTTAACGATCTCTATCGATGGGTTCTGATTGGCAGTGATCGTTTCATCATCACTGTCATTGACCGGATTGCCATTCGTGTCTTCTGAAGTAACACTGCTACATTGTACACGCTTCCGGTGTCAAGGGCCATTTGTGTAACCGTATACGTGTGGGTATAGGTTTGGCTGCTGTTGGGAGCAAGGGTGATTGGTCCAAAAGTAAGTCCAAACAATGGATCGTTAACTTCTACATTACTTAGAGTAACATTGCCCGTATTGGTGACCATAAAGGTATATTCCACTTCTTCTCCCAGGGTTGAGTAGGTAGTCGGAAGGGCAGATTTAACGATCTCTATCGATGGGTTTTGATCTGCCGTGATCGTTTCATCATCACTGTCATTGACCGGATTGCCATTCGTGTCTTCTGAAGTTACACTGGCTACATTGTACACACTTCCTGTGTCAAGGGCCATTTGGGTAACTGTATACGTGTGGTTATAGGTTTGGCTGCTGTTGGGAGCCAGAGTGATCGGTCCAAAAGTAAGTCCAAATAATGGGTCTGTTACTTCTACATTACTTAGGTAACATTGCCCGTATTGGTCACCACAAAGGTATATTCCACTTCTTCTCCTAAGGTTGAGTAGGTAGTTGGAAGGGCTGATTTAACAATTTCTATCGATGGGTTTTGATCTGCCGTGATCGTTTCATCATCACTGTCATTGACCGGATTGCCATTCGTGTCTTCTGAAGTAACACTGGCTACATTGTACACACTTCCGGTGTCAAGGGCCATTTGGGTAACTGTATACGTGTGGTTATAGGTTTGGCTGCTGTTGGGAGCAAGAGTGATCGGTCCAAAGGTAAGTCCAAACAATGGATCGTTTACTTCTACATTACTTAGGGTAACATTACCCGTATTGGTCACCACAAAGGTATATTCCACTTCCTCTCCCAGGGTTGAGTATATAGTCGGAAGGGCAGATTTTACGATCTCTACCGATGGGTTTTGATCTGCCGTGATCGTTTCATCATCAAAGGCATCCGTCAAAATACCTCTATACGGAATTCCTGTCGCATTTGCTGTATTGGTAAAACTTCCAAAATCTAAATCACTTTGTGTTAACATTCGTGTAGCACTATAAATCCATATTTCATTTACATTCAACGAATCATTATTATTTGTATCCCCACTTACGTAAGTGGGTCCTGTAGTGGCAAGAACATCACTAACAACCACGGATCCAATACTGACATTTCCTGTATTTTCAAGTTCAAGGGTATAATTCATCATTTGACCTGCAGTGGAAAAGGTAGGAAATTGTGCTGTTTTGGTCAATGTCCAGGATGGAAAATAACAATCTTCCGTTAACAAATCAATTTCAGCAGTATCAGGAATAGGGCAGCCTGGAACGGTAACAACGTATCTTATTCTGACGGTGGTATTTCCTGTTCCTGTAAACGTCAGTGTAGAGTTATTTAAAGTACCCGGACCTGAAATAACCGATAAAGTTCCTCCCGGAGGAAAAGGTATCAATTCAACATCCGTTTCATTACAATACAGGTTATTATTTCCAAATACAGGTGCACCTGAAAGTGTTACTTCCGCTGTTGTGGCACCACAAATATAGACAACGGCTGTATTAAATGTATACGTAGATTCATTAGTACTTGCGTTAGTACCATCACCCATACTTCCATTTATTCTGTGTCCGACATATCCAAAAAAATCCTCACATTTTTTTATCAGCATAGAAGTATGACCGCCTGTTTCTACTGCCAAAATTTTATCAGAGGCAGTTATACCGTTTGGTATTCCCGGGTCAAAAGTGCCTGACCCTCCTCTTCCCAACATTAGTCCGTTGGCATCTCCCCAGTTGTAATTGGTAGAATCTATGGTAAGTATGTTTACTGCTGCATATCTTGCATCGTGTTCGTTGGCTGTCAACCAGTGAATATTATTCATGACCTGTCCTGATGCAGAATTATATCTTGGTTGTACCCATTGTAATCTTTCACTTGTAGTCCAATCACCTAGTTGTTTTCTGCTATTATGCCCGAGAGCATATAAATTTTTATTTGAGTTTAAAACGTAATAGCTCGCTCTTGAATTTGAATTATCTCTGGTGACCCCAATCATTTTTATAGGATTGGCGCTGGGTAATTGCATGGATGTGGCAAAGTTTCTTGCACTGTGAGCAGTATTATTTCCTAAATATGTCTCCGCCCCCCAGGTCCATAGGGTTCCGTCTGATTTTAATGCAAATAATGTATTCCTGTTCCCTCTGACGGCAATAACATTCGTTAAAAAAGGATTTCCTGGAGTCACTTCTTTTACCCTGTGCCATTTGGTCATATCAGCCACAGAAAGAGCTGCTGTATGCCCATTACCTGTATTGTTAAAATTTTGAGTAATGACATATACATCTCCACTGCATGTGACCAAAGCCATCGACGCATGTGTTGTAAACAACATTTTTACATCCAGCGGATCAACTCCGGCTGGAAGTCCATCAGATTGACCATCAATAGTGAGTTTTTGAAATACGGCAGACGATGTCAAACTGGTGTGTAAAATGGCACCCGGGTCTGACCAGGCAAACAAACCGGTTGTTGTTAAAACGATACCTTGTCCAATCGTAACAAAATCGCTTCCCAGGTGTGCTTTGAGGATGGTTCCTGTAAGATTTGGAAAGTTTGTATTATTAATTTCTGTGGGTGACAACAAATGGTCAACGCCATTATTTGCCATTTTTTGCCCCCAGGTTTCATATGATCCATAGGCAGTTCTTACCACTGTTGAGTGAAACATGGAAACAAAATTGTCATACTCAATGGTAGCCGCATCTCCATTGGAACCCATACCAAAATTCAGGTAATTTGTGTTGGAACAGGTAGCCTGAAATCCACATTGAGCCTTCATTTCTGAATTAAAAAAAATAAAAATAAGGCAAAAAATTAAGGTCCTGTTAGTATAATAGTTAATGTTCGAGACATTCATTTTTAATAATTTAATAGCCAACATCCGGGTGGTAATAAAAAGTGCAAAGTAGTTCGTGTTTTGTTGTTTCATAAGTATTTGATTAAATAAAATCATCTTCACGTGATGTAGTTGAAAACCAATGAATTACAGTATAGGATTCATCAGGGGGTAAGACCAGCTCAATCCATTAACAGGGTTTATAAAATCAAAACTAATATAGGTATTGGAAGACATTACCTTACCACTTAATGGATAAATAATTTGATTAACTCCGGGTGTCAGTGTGACCGGATTGGGTAATACTCCAACAATACTGGTTTGAATACCTGCTGTTTGAAACATTTCCTGAAAAACCATAGTAGACCCGTCATAAGACTCAAAAAGCAAATCCATGGTTAAGAACATTCCGTTAGTTTCCACACCTGATAAAATCGTATCAGAAAAAAGTATAGATTCAGGCAAAAAAGTAAGTTTGTATTTTTTTACATCAAGAACAATCCTGGGTGGAAAACATATATGAGTGCATTGGTTTCCCGGAGGATTACCATTTGGAGGATTTATTTGCAATTCGACAACATACGCTCCGGGAATAGTAAAAATATAATTCCGCAGGTCTTCAAAATTTTGACCGGAAATAAAAAACTCATCTTCTCCCTGAATGGTCCAGGATGAATTCTCCCATTCTGTTACCATATACGGATCAAAAAGGATTTTTTCATTGTAAGAAATCGACATTTCAATTTCTGACGTGCTGGAGGCAACATGAAAATGTTTTTGAAGTCCTGAATGAGGACTAAATTTCTGCCCTTGCATATGTGTGACAACGAGAAAAAGAATGCAGAACCAAAAAACATTTTGGAACGACTTTTTATGTAAATACTTATCCATTTTTATATATTATTCGATTGTTATTCTTCTGAATTCGGTTCATGTTGAGAAAATCATTTCCAAACATTTTAATATAAAATCCCAATGGTTCCAACGGATTTTAAAAATCCCTTTGAAAACAAAACTTGATTTTAAAAGACCAAACTAGTCAGAGATAACATTGCAACCCTAAACCTGGAATGGCCCAGGTTCATTTATCAAAAATACTCAGGTAAATAATTCTTAAAGACGTCACAAAAGTAAACAATACACATTAAAAAAAAAAATAATTTGTAATTTATTTAAAAAAACAAACGTATTAATAATCGATAATTACACAATAAGCAATATATAAATATATTATATATTACGATTTAAATTAATGTACTTGTTTTATTGCTGAATTATTCCTCACTTTTGTCACCCTATTCAGCCAATTCCATCCACCGCATTTCCTTCTCTTCCAGTTGGTTTTGAATTTTTTCGAGTTCGGCAGACCACTTTATAATTTCTTCATGTCCCAATCCTCGGTCATCAAATTTTTTTGCAATGTCAGCCTTTTTTTCCTCCAGTTTTTCTATCTCTTTTTCCAACCGGTTTAACTCTTTTCGTTGTTCATAACTCATCTTACTAACGGTAGGTTCAGCTGTATTGACCACCTCTGAAACTTCTTTTGAAACCGTCCCCTTTTTTTGTTTTTTCTCAAAAATATATTCACTGTAAGATCCGTTATAATCCTTCACTTTTCCTTCTCCTTCCAATATAAAAATATGGTCAACCATATTATCCATAAAATACCTGTCATGGGTGACAATAATCAGGCATCCTGGATAATCCATCAAATAATCCTGCAACACGTTTAAGGTGAGAATATCCAAATCATTTGTAGGTTCGTCCAAAATTAAAAAATTCGGATTTTTCATCAGAACCGTCAGCAAATATAATCTTCTTTTTTCACCACCACTAAGCTGTGAAACATAAACTCTCTGTTGTGGTCTTGGAAATAAAAATCTTTCCAGCAAGGCTTCTGCCGTGAGTTTAAACCCTTTTTCAAGGGGAATAAATTCTGCAATATCCCGTATGACATCAATGACCATTTTGTCTTCATTCACATACAGACCATCCTGAGAATAGTATCCAAATACTACCGTATCACCAACCACAACTTTTCCGGTATCAGGGCTTATCTGATTTGTTATCAGTTTCAGGAAACTCGATTTTCCTGTTCCGTTCGGACCAATGATGCCTATCCTCTCTCCGGGTTTGAATTTGTAAGAAAAGGGTTCCAGAATGATTTTGTCGCCATATTTTTTCGAAATCTGATGTAATTCGAGGATTTTGGAACCCAACCTTGCCGCCTGAATCTGAATATTAACTTCATCCTGTTTTGGTTTGTTGGAAACTTTATCTTTGATTTCATAAAAATCATCAATCCTCGATTTGGCTTTGGTAGACCTTGCTTGCGGTTGTCTTCTCATCCACTCCAGTTCACGGCTGTACAATTTTTTGTTTTTTCGTAATTGGAGGCTTCATTCTGAACTCTCGCATCTTTTTTCTCCAGATAAGAGGAATAATTACCTCTGTAGATAAAAAAATTGCCGTTTTCCAATTCAACAATTTCATTACATACATTATCCAGAAAATAACGGTCATGGGTGACCATAAACAAAGTAATCGAAGGGTTCTGAAGAAAGTTTTCCAGCCATTCTATCATCTCCAGATCCAAATGGTTGGTAGGTTCATCCAAAATGAGAAAATCAGGCTCGTCAATCAATATCTTGGCAAGTGCCAGTCTTTTTTTCTGGCCGCCTGACATTTCATCCACTACCTGATTAAAATCTCTGATTTTTAATTTATCCAGAATTTCTTTGATCCGGGCTTCAGCATCCCACGCTTTAAGATCATCCAACCTGTTGACGCTACTTTCAAGATCCCCGGCATTACCGGATTGTAACGCCCTTTCATGGTCTCTGACGGCAAGAACTATAGGATTTTCTGAATCAAAAACAGATTCAATCACCGTGGCCCCCTTTTCAAACTGAGGGTCCTGCGTCAAAAAAGATGAATGTATTTCTTTGGAAATAAATATTTTAGCATTTTCTCCTTCCGCTCCTTCTTCTCCTGCAATCACCCTCAGTAAGGTTGATTTTCCACTACCGTTTTTTGCTACAAGAGCAATTTTTTCTCCCTTGCTAATAGAAAGGTTTACATTTTTAAAAAGCACCTTCTCACCATAAGAGCGGCTTACATTTTCAAGTAAGAGATATTGCATGATTCCGGGATATAATTAATTACTTTTTACCTTTTTTCTTTTTCTGAAGATAATGAAATTCTTCAAGTACATCTTTCAATTCGGGTTTTTTATCTTCCGTAAATAAAGTCACTTCTTTGTACATATCATCTTTGATCTCCATTTCTTTTGGCATATATCCGAGATATGACTCCAGTTTTTCCAGAATAGGTTTCTCTTCTGTAGAACAAAAACTATAGGCAACTCCTTTGGAAGTGCCTCGTCCCGTTCTCCCTACCCGGTGAACATAATTTTCAAGCACATCCGGCATGTCATAATTTAATACCACATGAACATCTGAAATATCAATACCTCTGGAACTGACATCTGTAGCCACCAATAACCTGCATTTTCCTAGATCAAAGTTTTTTAATACTTCAAATCTTTCTTTTTGTTCCATACCTCCGTGTAAAGCAAATGAAGAAATACCAACTCTTTCCATGGCTTTAACCACTCTTTCTGCCCTCACCTTGGTCCTTACAAAAACCAGAATTTTTTTGTCTTCAAATTCTTTGACCAATCGCTCCAGAAAAAATCTTTTATCATCCATTTCGACGTACATCAGAAAATGATTCACGTTTTTTGAAACAGGATCTTTAGGAGAAACTTGTATCCTGATGGGATTCACCACTAATGAATAGGCAAGATCTTTAATAGCTTCGTCAATCGTCGCCGAAAAAAACAAAGTCTGTCTGAATTTCGGTATTTTTTTTACAAGGTCACGGATATCTTTTATAAAACCCTTGTCCAGCATATGGTCAGCTTCGTCCAGTACAAGAATTTCAACTTTATTGAGAAAAAGATATCCCTGACTTACCAGATCAAACAATCTTCCCGGTGTGGCAATCAACACGTCAACTCCGTTTTCAAGTTTTTGTGTTTGGGGCAATTGGTCGACACCTCCATACAGAGCCAGCGAAACCACTCTGGTATTTTTACCAAGTGCCTGGAACGTTTCCCAGGTTTGTTTGGCAAGTTCCCGCGTTGGAACCATAACCAGACATTTGATACCACTGGCTCTTTTTTTGTTACTTTTTGAATGAAGAATATGCAAAATCGGAAGCACAAAAGCAGCCGTTTTACCGGTTCCTGTTTGGGCAATGGCAAGTACATCTTCCCCTTTTAAAACACTGGGAATACATTTGAACTGGATATCAGTTGGTTTTTTAAACCCTATCTTTTCCAGGTTCCATTTTATCTCATCGACAAAGTGGTATTGACTGAATTTCACATTAATTGTTTTAGAATTGATTTTTTACTCCTGTAATTTCAAGCATAAAATAATGTAAATCAACATTTTTTATAAAGGGTTTAAGGTTGTGACAACCTGGTCCAAACATGGCCAGTTCTGTATAATCCGCAGAATGTTCCGTACCCCCGAATGCCACTGATGTATGTTTTTTCATGATATTGCCGTACATTTCGAATGGCAGTTTATAATCATTGTATACCCCTGTTTCCGGCTGATCTTCATACTTTTTCAGCAATATGCGGCACTCATCTTCTGTCAGTTCATAACCCTGAAATTCTTTTACCCTGTCTCTGAAGTTTGAGATGCTTTCTCCTTTTTTTACATCATTAAGCAGATAACTTGTCGTATGTTTTGCCTTCAAAAGACTTTCAAAATTTCTATCCGCTTCCTTTCCATAGTACAAACCAGGATTGGCATTGCCATGGTCCGTCGTGATGATGACCAGAGTTTCTTTATTTTCTTCTGCAAATTCTATGGCAACGCCTATAGCTTCATCAAATGCCATCTGATCATACAACAAACCCAAAGTGTCATTGGCATGTGCTGCCCAGTCAACCTTTCCCCCTTCCACCTGCAAACAGAATCCTTGGTCATGATGCTTCATAAGGGTTATTGCTTTTTTTGTCATTTCTGCAAGAGAGGGAACCTTATCTCTTTTTTCCGGCAGGTGTAATCTGTCCAGTTCGTAAGGTAAATCATCCTTGTCGAATACACCAAGGACGGGTTTACTGCCACTCAGCAAACCCATTTCTTTATTTGTAGTGACTATATCAAACCCCTTTTCTTTCATTATTTCAAGCAGATTGCCATTTTTATGCTGAGCAAAAATATCTTCTCCCCCACCCATCATTACATCAAACTGAATATCTGAGTACATTTTTGCTATTTCTGCTTTGGCACTCCGCGAAGAGGTTGATATACAAAATCCTGCCGGTGTGGCATGTGTTATCGGAACCGTTGTAACACACCCTACTTTTTTTCCTGATTGTTTATATTTTTGCCAAATCGGCAAATGTACTTCTCCTCTTTCTCGAATATTGAGAGACCCGTTTTTGACACGGAATCCACCATCCCAACTGGAACTTGCAGCTGCATTGTCCGTAATCACAGAATCTGCTGAGGCCATATCCATCACTGCCCGTGTTACTTTGTTTTCCCTGTATAAATTTAACCAGTTACTTCCTTTCCCCGTTTTTTTCTGAATGAGAAGATCCCCCATGGTCAGCGTTCCCGAGCTCATTCCATCACTAACCATAAAAATAATGTTTTTTGCTTTCTTTTTCCTGTTTTTTCCTAAATATTCATCTGAAATAAAATCATGATTACCTTGAAGATTTGGAAGTAAAAACCCCATTCCTCCTGCTGTTAATACTGATTTACCAAAAAATTCTCTTCGTTTCATACAAGGATATTATACTAAAATTGAAAGAAATAATACAAACTTTAGTTTAAAAGGAAATGGCAAAGATACAAGAATAATTCAGCTTTATAAAACTACAAAATGAGTATTATCTTCTTGATAAGGTTTTCATTTCTCCTGTGTGTGATGTGTAGATTGTTTATTTTCATAAAAATTTTATCTTTGTTTTTTATTTAATAATCTTACATTCGTTATTTGTGATTTCTGATAATACCCCATTTTAACGTAAACGAAATTTTATAAATAAATTAATGGTTACTATACTCTTTCATGGTTTTTCCAATAATCGTATAAATGAATAAACCTGTGTCCAATCCTTATCCATTTGCCGGTCTTACAGATGAAGAGGTTTTTATAAAATCAGCTCAAGGCATTTCTGAAAGTAAAAAATCTTTGTGGGGAAATCCGCAAGTCAAAGCAACTATAAATATGGTCTCCGAACCCATGTTTATTTTGCTTGTAATTTCTGCCACCATTTATTTTATCCTTGGAGAATATAATGAAGCATGGTTTATGACAGGGGCCATCATTTTGGTTTCAGCCATTTCTTTTTATCAGGAAATCAGAGAAAAAAAAGCGTTGGCAGCCTTACAGGATTATTCACAGGAAAAACAAAAAGTGATAAGGAATAATGCCATCATTGAAATAAAAACGGAGGAACTCGTCAGTGATGATCTTGTTGTATGTTCCGAAGGCAACCTCATTCCTGCTGACGGCTTTATATTGTCTCAAAATGATTTTTCAGTCAACGAATCTCTGCTTACAGGCGAAAGTTTACCTGTTTATAAAAATATGAGTTCTCCCGAACTTACTCAAATATTTCAAGGTTCTCAGGTCACATCTGGTCAATGTGTGATGAAGATTGCTTCGATAGGTAAAAATACCCGTTTGTCACAAATGGGAATGAAGCTGGATAAAATGGAATATAAAAAATCTCCCCTTCAGACAGAGATTGATAGTTTTGTCACAAAAATGGCCCTGATCGGTCTTATTTTTTTTGTGTGTATTTGTGTGATTACTTACTTCAAAACATTCAACTTCACTTCCAGTCTTTTGGCAGGACTCACCATTGCTATGTCTGTTTTACCAGAAGAAATACCTGTTGCTTTCGCCACATTTATGGCATTGGGAGCATGGAGATTGATTCAGAAAGGAATTATTGTAAAAAAAACAGACATTGTTGAGGCATTAGGAAGTATACGCTATCTATGTCTTGATAAAACAGGCACTATTACCCAAAATAAAATGGAAATGGTAATGATGTATGATTTTGAAAAGGATGAAATTTTAGAGGAAAAAAAGTTTGTTGAATCACCCGAATTACTGGAATATGCCATGTGGTCCAGTGAAACGGAACCTTTTGACCAGATGGAAAAAAGTATCCATCATTTTTATAAAAAAAATACAAAAAAAGATAAAAGGCCTTTATACAGGATGATACGGGAATACCCTCTGGAGGGAAAGCCACCCTATATGACACATGTTTTTGGCAATGGAGACGGTGATATTATAATTGCCTGCAAAGGAGCCCCGGAAGCATTGATTACTTTGTGCAAACTACCAAAAATGATATTGAACGATTGGAAAAAAATATACATAAAATGGCTACTTTGGGATATCGGATACTTGGAGTCGGTAAGGCACAAAAGATTCCAATTACGCTTCCTGATGCTGCTTCAGAAATAACAATGAACTTTTTAGGGCTGATTGCATTTTACGACCCTCCGAAACCTAAAATCAACGAATTTATTCAATCCGTCAGGAAAGCCGGAATAGACATAAAAATGATAACAGGTGACAACCCTGTCACTGCCATTAATATTGGAGAAAAAGCAGGTTTTGGAAAAATGGTATTGACAGTTACCCAAAACGAACTATTACAAATGGACGATGCTACTTTTGATAAAACAGTTGTAGAATACGATATTTTTGCAAGAATAAGCCCTGAAGTAAAATTAAAAATCATTTATGCCCTTCAAAAATCAGGATTGGTCGCAATGACAGGCGATGGTGTCAATGACGGCCTGGCTCTCAAGGCAGCCAACGTAGGTATTGCCATGGGTAAAAAAGGAACTGAAATTGCACGGCTTGCCTCTTCCATCATCTTAACCGATGATAAAATTGAAAAAATAGCCGAAGCCGTTTTGATGGGCAGAAAAATTTACGGTAATCTACAAAAGGCTATACGTTACATCATTTCCATACATGTGCCCATTATTTTACTCGTTTCCATTCCACTATTTTTTGGATGGCCTTATGCTTCCATTTTTTCACCTATCCATATTATTTTTTTTGAAATCATCATGGGCCCTACCTGCTCTATTGTTTATGAAAATGAACCCGAAGAACCCGGTATTATGGAAAAAGGTCCAAAAAAACGAACTGACGGATTTATCTCTATTAAAAAACTGAATGTCAGCATTATACAAGGATTAATAATTACAATAGCCGGCCTTGCAGTATAT
The DNA here is from genome assembly GCA_016715245.1 of Saprospiraceae bacterium. Classification (GTDB taxonomy): domain Bacteria; phylum Bacteroidota; class Bacteroidia; order Chitinophagales; family Saprospiraceae; genus OLB9. Next base: position 35,158 of record JADKAS010000014.1, on the reverse strand, counting down.
AAATACGGCCTTCATAAAGACTGGAGTGAACATACTATCCGTACCATGATTTTTATTCTGGTTATTACGGCGAATATCACCTTAACTTATGCCAACAGGTCATTTTATCATTCCATGTTATTTATGTTTTCCATTAGAAATAATCTGTTGATCTGGATTACTGGTATCACTATCGTGACCATTTTGATGATATATTTTATACCTTCCTGGCGATCATTTTTTGAATTGACCAATCTTTCATCTGAACAATTTGCCCTTTCAGTCATCTGCGGAATCGTTTCAGTATTGTGGTTTGAACTATACAAAATTTATAAAAGATCACAAAATGATATTGATTAGGGCATAAGTTTTATATAACCCTTTAAATTAATCAATCGATTCTCTGAAAGTTAAGGTTTCCTTTTATACCTTTGCCTCTTAAAACCTAACACAACCAAAACACATGTCTGTAGATGTTATTTTAGGCCTTCAGTGGGGTGATGAAGGCAAAGGAAAAATTGTTGATTATCTTGCGGATCAGTATGATCTTGTATGCAGGTTTCAGGGTGGCCCTAATGCCGGGCATACTATTAAAATCGGAGGCGACAAATACGTTTTACATACTATTCCTTCAGGAATTTTCAGGGAAAATATAATAAATCTCATTGGTAACGGAGTGGTTCTTGACCCGATTACTTTTATTAAGGAAATGAATGTTCTTGATAAATCTGGAATTGAATTTCGCTCCAGATTATTAATATCCAGAAAGGCCCACATTATCATACCGACTCACAGATACCTTGATAAAGCATCAGAAGCGGCCAAAGGAGCTGCCAAAATAGGTTCAACCCTGAAAGGTATAGGACCAAGCTATATGGATAAAACCGGCCGAAACGGTTTGAGAATAGGAGATATTGATCTGCCCGATTTTAAAAGCCGGTACAATACCCTGAAAGAAAAACATCTGGGATTAATTAAAATGTATCCGGAAGTGGATTTTGATCTGGAAGATCAGGAAACTGCATTTTTCGAATGTATTGACATCATCCGGGGTTTAAGACTTGTAAACGGAGAATATTTTGTAAACAATGCACTTCAAGAAGGTAAAAAGGTTCTTGCTGAAGGTGCACAGGGTTCTATGCTCGATATAGATTTCGGAACATATCCTTTTGTTACTTCCTCCAATACTATCAGTGCCGGAGTATGCAGCGGTCTTGGTATTGCACCAAATAAAATCAGGGAAGTTATCGGTATAGCCAAAGCCTATTGTACAAGGGTCGGCAGCGGACCTTTCCCAACTGAACTGGAAGATGAAACCGGAGAAAAACTAAGACGAATAGGAATGGAATTCGGCGCCACGACAGGAAGACCCAGAAGGTGTGGTTGGATTGACATTCCTCAGTTAAAATACACTATAATGCTCAATGGCGTCACTCAGGTAATCATTACCAAACTAGATGTCCTTGATAGTTTTGAAGAGATCAAAGTATGTACAAATTATGCTTATGATAATAAAATCACTGAAGAGCTACCATTTGACCTTGTAGGAGTTCCCATTGATCCTCAGTATAAAACGTATAATGGCTGGAATACTACAGTGGATATGGTGTCAACGTATGATAATCTTCCTCAACTTACTAAAGATTATATTTCGATTTTGGAACAACATCTTCAGACCAAAATTTCTATGGTTTCAACAGGTCCTGAAAGACATAAACTTTTTTCATTATAATGAGACTGTCAGTTAATTAAAAGGATGGACCAAAAAGAATTTAAACCAACAGATGTAAAAGAATTAGGTGAATTCGGACTTATTCAACATCTTACCGAAAATATAAAAAATCATCATCCCGAATCATTAAAAGGAGTGGGCGACGATGGTGCAGTTATCAGAAATACGGGCGAGGTTACTGTAGTATCTACTGATATGCTGGTAGAAGGTATTCATTTTGACGTAATGTATTCACCGATGAAACACCTTGGTTATAAAGCCGTTGTTGTCAACCTTTCTGACATTTATGCCATGAATGCAAAACCTCTTCAGATTACCGTTTCAATAGCTATTTCAAGCAAGTACAGTGTTGAAGCCTTAACCGAGCTCTACGAAGGAATAAAACTGGCATGTTCTCATTACAAGGTGGATCTGGTAGGAGGAGATACCACTTCATCTCCTAAAGGAATGACCCTATGTATTACCGCTATCGGACAGGCTCCGGAAAACAGGATTGTGTATCGTAATGGTGCCAGACCAGGTGACATCATTTGCGTGACCGGAGATCTGGGGAGCGGCTTATCTTGGACTCCAGGTTTTGGAAAGGGAAAAACAAATTTATCTCGAACTTCCGGGAGTACAGCCTGATCTGGAAAAGAGTCAATATCTCATCGAAAGGCAATTAAAACCTGAAGCCCAGAAAGAGGCCATAGAATATTTTGAAAAAAATAATATAATTCCTACTTCCATGATCGATGTTTCAGATGGTCTTGCAAGCGATTTGAAACACATCTGTACACAATCAAATGTTGGAGCATACATTGAAGAAGGAAAAGTGCCCATGCACCCTGACACAGAAATGACAGCACTTCAATTTCGGCTGGATCCTATCACATGTGCCCTTCATGGAGGAGAAGATTACGAACTATTATTTACTGTAAAGGAATCAGACCTTGAAAAAATAAAATACATGCCTGACGTTTTTATTATTGGAGAAATAACCGATAAAAAAGACGGATTAAAACTGCATACCACAGGAGGTAATATCCACGAACTGACAAGTCAGGGCTGGAACCATTTTAGTGCCTAAATGAAACTGAATTCTAAAATTAACAAGGGTTATAGCTAATCAAATTATTAAATTTTCACCCAAAATATTTAAAACAAAAAGGGCAACTTCTTTCGATGTTGCCCTTTGTTGTTTTATGATTTTTCCTGAAATACCCCTCAGGGTTTATAGGAATTTATATTAATCAATCATTATGGTTTTAACGGTCTTCACTTCATTGTTGAATTTTAATTCAACAAAGTATAAACCTGAAGTCTGAATGGCATTTCTGGTAATTTCTACCTGTTGCTCACCGGCCTGATAATATTCAACAGCAGAATAAACCGTTCTTCCAGTCTGGTCTTTAACCTTTACGGAAACTATATCATCCTTCGGAATCGTGAAACCAATAAGTGTGCTTTCTTTCCATGGATTAGGCTGGTGTTTTGTAATGTCAAAAACCTGATCAACCACATCTCTCCATTTCCAGTTCAACTGACCCGGTTTTTCAACTCCGTTTGCATATACTTCTGACTGAAGTCCTTCATTGTCAAAATGAATCATGTCTTTAATTTGTCCATCCTTTAAAGCTTTTAAAGTCATTGAAAAAACAGTCTGACCATTATTGACAGCCTTACCGTCTGCTATCGCTATGCTGAAAGACACTTCCTGGATATTATTGAGAGACTGCTCTTCGATTCCATCAATAAATCCGGAAAGAACCTCAACACATTCTGCATCCTGCATTACAAGTTTCTGTTGCCATCCAAATAAAGAAGCATTACTGTTTGCTTTCACATTAAGTACAAATTCTTCACCTGCTTTAACAGATCTGTTTTCTGCTTCAAAGGCAAAACAATGTCTGGTTTCTGGTTTTTCCTGTTTTATTCCATTCACTTCTGCAGACTCGTTGACGTCACCGATTTTGATTCCGATAAAGTCTGCCTCTATACTTTGCTGTAAATTGGAAATCGCACACATTCCCGGTATAAATAATGCCAGAGGGTTGGTCGGATCCATAAACTGATAATCCTTTTCAACAAATTTCCAGCTTGTATTTGACGGGAATCTGGTAATACTTCCCAATACCAGTTTTCTTAATTCTACCAGGTCCACCGTATTGATCTTTTTATCATTGTTGATATCTGCTGCAATATATTTATACGTACCAGGTAATTTCTGAATACCTAAAATATGCCTTTGTATTAATACAATGTCCAAAGTTGAAACTCCATTATCATGTTTAATATCCTTTTCAGGAACTATACTGTAGTTATAGCCCAATGGAAGTTCCGTAAAGGCATAGGATCCTGTTGTTTCCGTTGTCTGCGAATCAATTTCAGTGCCTTCCAACTTCACATTAACATCCTCGATAGCCAGATTCTTTTCTGTGACAATTTTTCCGGAAATAGAACCAACCAGCATTTGACCGGGACATTCATAATCAGGATCATTATTGGTTATTAATATGGAAGTTGTACAGAAAGACTGATTGCCATTTATATCTGTAACATACATGGTAATAGGCTGCAGACCTAAATCATCACATCCGAATACCCTGATATTGTCATTTATATCCGGAGAATAACTGAAGACCAGCGGTGATCCCGGATAACAATCATGATAACTATGGTTGTTGAAAAAGGTGACAGGAATAGTAACCATGGCAGTATCCAATGTTCCGTTATTATCCAAATCCATGGCTATCAGATCTGTACTTAATCCTTCAAAACAAATAGGCGTAGCTGATTTGGCACTGATGATTTCAAAAGTATAACTTGTATTAGCCAGATTTCCGCATCTGTCTTCTACGGTAAATTCTATTAAATAATCTCCTAACGGATAAATACCACTGGCATCGTTTCCAGTCCCTGTTTCATAAATAGCTCCTGCACTATCATAAATAGTATATGTCCATGAAAGTTCCTCTTCCGGTGTACAATCTTCGGCGCTGGCTGTAAGTTCTATCAAACCACCAAGACAAGCAGCATCATAGGAAAAGATTACTCTGGATGTATCAGGACTGGTAATCTGAGGATCGACATTGTCCATAACCTTTATTTCCTGTTCGTGTGTCCAGGTGAGATAATTACCGTCCATATCGGTCTGACACCAATCTATGACAGTCCATTTTCTTATGATTTTAAAACATGCTCCATTAGTCGTAAATGGAAAAACCAGATCTTCTTTGGTAAATCCAACTCGATCACATACATCCTGATTAATAACAGGAAAATTAAATCCTGGTGGAAGCATTTCAGGTTCAAGATTCAATATATTGCACTGATTTGTAGCTGTATAGTTATCTGGCCAATCAAGTTGAGCCGGGTCAAAACCGTCAAATGAATCATTATTTTCAAAAGTAATGGTTTGTGTACAACTTCCAAAAGAAACATTTCCACTTTTTACTTCAAATGTTCTGACCACTTGTCCTATACCACATTGATTTCTCTGATCATCCAATGATTTTACAACTATATTATTGGCTGGACAATTATCTATAATATCTGCGGCACCAAAATAATAGTCCGCATTATTTGGGTCAAAAGTATACGTACAATCAGTTATGGTAAGATCGTTCGGACATACGATTGATGGATTTACTTTTTCCTGAACGTTGACACTGACCATACACATATTGGTATTTCCGCCTTTATCTGTGACAAGTAAGGTAACCATTCTGGTTTGATTGGCGTCAAGGCAGCAGAAACCAACTTTTTCGTGCCAGCCTATATGGAAATTTGTACCACATGGATCTTCCATTCTTCTTAACAACAACTCAACATCACCACATTCGTCAAAACTTCCATCATCCACCGCGGTAGCCGTGACTTCAGTGAATCCATTGGTTTTAATACTTACTGTAGTAAACTGATCACAAACGGCAATCGGGTTGGTGTCATCCCTTACCGTTATAATAAATCTTCTGCTTGCTGTATTGCCACATATGTCTATGGCTGTATATTCAACTATATTTACACCTACAGGCAATTCAAGAATACCACCGTTTGTTGGCAAAGTTCCAACCGGTATATTATCATTAAAAACATTTACGTATACGTGTTTTAAATCATTACAATTATCCTCAATCTTTAGTTCAGGAAGATAGGCTGTTCCCGTACAAGCTTTTGTTCTGGTTGTTAAAAATATGTCCTCCACCTCAGGAATAACCGGGGCTACATCATCAACAATATCAATAATTTGTGGTGTTCCTATGATAAAGGTCTCCAGAGAACTGCAGTGCCATTCGTATATTTTCCAGGTTCTTCTTATTTTTTTCTTGCAAGGTGTGTCCAGAAGAACTACGTCATCGTAATCTATAGAAGCATTGCAATACAACATATTAAACTGTGTATTAGGATATACCGGTATTAGGTTGTAGGTAGGCACACCTGTCTCCGTTGGTGACGGATGACCAAAACCTTTATTGTCTTCTGCAAATTCTTCTGAACAAATCAGTTTATCGTCTGCAGGCCTCACTATACCTCCGAACCTTGATCTTTCGAGATAAATAGTCGCCGTACACGTATCAGCACTTTGATTGCCGAATTTGTCTACAGCAATATATCTTCTTGTTATTTTACCAATATAATCTTCATCACACTGAATCATTTCATGTACTTCATTAACCAAAACCGGTTCAGCTGTACAATTGTCACTGGCAAAGGCAACTATAAGGTTATCCGTTGCCGCAAGACAGCTTACTTCAAGGTCTCTGCATGTAATGGCAGGAGGATATTTATCTTCAATCAAAACGGTATTCCAGCAAGTAAAACTTTGCATGGTGTGGGAAACTTTAACCTGTAAAGTTTTACCAATGTGGTGTTTTAGCTGATCAACCGGAATAATAGTACCGTCATCTTTCATGAACATAATAATAAAATTATCAAGACATCCGATGAGTACTTCTCCCGGATTTGGCCCTTGCCAACCGGTCAGAAAGATGGTTGGATCAATTTCAGTGGAACACAATTCGTCAAGAGATAAATTTACAGGCTTACAGGCAAGACTTGGGTTGATATAATCAAATATCCAAACGTTGAAAGTACATTCTGCCGTATTTCCGCTTCCATCCGTTGCCGTTACAATTACCGGATTGATGCCTATTGGAAACAATGAACCTGATGGTATTGAATAGTCAATAGATGCTATAGAACAGTTGTCAGTGGCTGTGGCTTCGTACTCACCAACTCCTTCACATTCCAGTGGCTCAAGGTAAATAGAAACATCTTCCGGACAGGTGACAACCGGGTTCTGATTGTCAACGACTGTAACAGTAAATGTACATTCATCCGTATTCCCTGCTGAATCTTCTGTTTCATAAGTTACCTGAGTATCTCCCAGAGGGAAAATTGACCCGCTTGGAAGTCCGGCAATGAGTGTTTCCGGTAAACCTGAAAATTCAATAATATATTGCATATTAATAGGTGTTCCAAATACTACAGACGGTATATCATGCCACCCGTTAAAAAAAGGACTATTTATTTCCAAATAAAATACGTAGTCATGACTTCCAAACAAGTTTGGTTCGCCAAATGCCCAGTTTGTATAATTAACTGGTGCTCCTGATGTCCATTTATAAGCTCCCAATGCTCTTGAATATCGTAAACCAATCCAAAAATTAGAAGGTGTAGGGACGTTGGTTCCAAGGAAGCCTTGTTCAAATACTGATTGTATGTTTACTAAATTTCCGCCTAATGCAGTCGCAGCACTATTGGCCGCTTCCCATGACATAGCATTTACTGAATAAAAATAAGTATTTCCACCATAAGTCCCTATATATACATGGTCTGTAAGCGTCGGAGGATAATAAAAAGGACAATCGTCGCTTGTTGTGATTGGAAAACAAACCACAGCGTTACAGCTGTCCACATCCGTATTCATTACTATCGGACCTACAGGACAAGTAATGGTTGGATCTGCGTTATCTGTGAGATTAATCGTCAGCACATCAGAACCTATACAACCATTAACATCAGTAACAGTATAAGTTACTTCGTATGGCCCAAGTTGATTATGATTGAAAATAGGATTAACTATTGCTGTACTAGATAAATACGGTGATCCTGCTCCTGTCCACAAGTGTGTAAAAGGTACATTCCCACCTGTCGGGTTACCATTCAATTGAATATCAGTCAGGATACAAGCTTCAGCTGGTTCCGGGGTGATATTGGCTACTGGATTATCATTGACTGTCACTGAAATAGCATCAGTTCCTGTACAGCCATTATCATCTGTTACTGTATATGTTAACGCATAACTTGCCGCAGTCGAATTGTTGAATGTAACAGCCTGTGCATTCGTAACATTTAATGATGTTGCACCTGCTCCTGTCCAGCTATGAGTGGTAAATGTTCCGGAACCTCCGGTCGGATTTCCATCCAATGCAAGATTTACACCTTCACATACTGCTGCAGGATCCGGTGAAATAGCCGCCGAAGGATTAGGGTTAATTACAATACGAATATTAATCGCCGCATCTGCACAAGCCAAAGTATTAGTAAGTTGAGCCATAACCTGATATCTCAAATATACAGGACTGGCATTATTATTTATAAGTGTTTCATTAATTTGTGCAACTCCGGAAGAAATGATATTCCCTACGGAATAAGTCCCTCCGGTTAATCCGACAGGATACCCGGAATTGGCAGGTGGATAGGTTGCCCCTCCGTCCGTACTATATCTTATTTGTACTATTTCGAATTCATAATCGGCAGGTGTTCTTGGCGTTCCTCCAATCATTAAGAAGTTGTTTGTACTCAAGTCAACATCAATTGTTGCTCCTGAACAAACTTCACCATCTTGTGCAATTGGGTTGACAAAAGTTGAAATTGTTTGCGGTATTGGTTGAATTTCAAATCTTAATTCAATTTGCGCTCCAACACAATCACCAACCGTCAGATCATCACTTCCATCCATATCGGTATAGGGTCGGATTCTGATGACAACAAACCCATCCTGAGCGCCATTAGCAAGTCGGATATCATCTATAAAATTCATCCAGTTAGGGCCGATAGTTGTAATAAAATTATCTAATGGCAAATCATCAAGCCTGTCAAGATCAGCTCCTGGTCCGCCACCTGCTAAGTTTATATTATTACTGCTTGTTATATCTATAATCACAAAAGCATTATCACTTGTATTGGTCTGGATTATTGGGGTTGCAGTGACCAGATTATTATTGTTACAAAGTTGCCTTGTGAGTAATACCGGGCCCGGGTTGGTAATGGCTGTTCCCAGTACACTTGTGGTAATCAACGGTGTTACTACTTCAAAATTGAAGGTTCCTGCATGATATCTTCCGGTTGGTCCCCCATCTGCAGTTCCTGGTAAAGAATTATCCCATAAAGCAGTTCCATTATAACTGTTTCCTCCATAAGAAATCACAGGAGACGCTGAAAGTGTTGAGGCAGCACCTCCCAGGCCTGCATTACCATTCGGGTCAGCAACGCCGAAACCTACTGCTTTAATGTGGTAAGTTCCTGCCGGCAATATAACAGGACTAGCTAATTGTACCATTCGATATCTGCCGTTGAGTATTCCTGTTGTTCCAGAAATGCTTATCGGGCCCACAAGTGTGGTTGTTCCGGCGGCATCAATAATACCGACAGAAATGGAACCTGAAATTCCTTCCACTGCATTATCATCGAAAACGCCAAGTTCGGTAACCCTTATTTCATTGGAAGTGGCAAATGTCATCGCCAGTTGACCTGTCCAGGATTGGTTGCCGGTGGTTCTGGCACTTGAATATCCCAGGTCGCTGCACTGGCCGAAAACTTCATTTTTTTGACTAAAGACCAAAAGCATTAAAAATACCAGTAATCTGAAACTACTTTGTGATCTCAGCAATGTTTGTAAAATAGACATAACTAACAATTTTTTACTTTGAGAAAAATCCGAATCATTAATTACTGCCTCTGGGTATGAAAAAAGACATACTTTTTCCGACGCAAAGCTACAATTAGATTACATATTATAATAATTTATAATACATATTTTATTGCAAATCAATATATTTTTTATTATTTATGTGTAATTTATTCTTAGGAAAAGACTTACATATTTATTTTTTTATTAATTAATAAAATTCAATTTTAGCTTTTTACAATCATTAAATACCTTATCTATCTTCGAAACATTAAATAATTTCATTTAATTCATTAGAACAAAATACTTTTATGTAAACAATTCATATTTTTTTTAACTTCGCCATGCAAAAAAATTTATTCATCATTACATGAATAATTTTTTTAAATACTTTCATAAAATCATTTTTAACAGTGTATTCTAATATTTACATCATGAAATATATTTTTTTATTTTCAATGACATTATTTACGGGTTTTCTTTTTGGACAACAACAACCTCAAACCCTTAAGGCAGGTGAAAAAAATGCTACGGTCTCTATTACCCCCGAAATATTGTGGTCACTCGACCGTGTCTCAGGAGTAGGTATTTCTAAAGATGGAAACAATGTTATTTATAAAGTTTCAACACCCAAAATGGAAGATAATTCTTTCTCCTCCAGATATTTCATGATACCGCTGCAAGGTGGACAACCAAAAGATATTGACAAATTAGACAACTATATTCTTTCAAAAAATATATCTCCTGATGGCAAATATAAACTTGACCATAAAGAAGTTTTGGTCGATAAAATAAAGGGGTCAGATCTGTACCCTGATCTTAAAAAATCAAATGTACTTGTGTACAACGAACTCGGTCACAGACATTGGGATAAGTGGACAGAAGGAAAGTACAACCATGTATTTTTTTCTCCAACAGCAGAAGGAACAGATATGACAACAGATATTATGAACAATGAACCTTTTCATTGTCCACAGCAACCCTTTGGTGGAGATGAAGATTATATATGGCATCCGGATGGTAAAAGTATTATATATGTCTGTAAAAAGAAAAGAGGTACAGAAGCTATGCAAAGCACCAACACAGATATCTATCAATATTTTTTGGAAAGTGCTGAGCACAAAAATCTTACCGCTTCCAACAAAGGTTATGATACACATCCATTGTTCAGCAAACAAGGAAATCTGGGTTATCTAAGTATGAAAACAGATGGGAATGAGGCGGACAAACAAGATATAGTCGTTGTCGTGGGAGGAAAAACTACCAATCTTACCAAAAGCTGGGATGGCACCGTCAACCAATTTATTTGGTCAGAAGTCGGAGATAAAATATACTTTACAGCACCCATTGATGGAACAGTGCAGATTTTTTCTGTTGGAATACCATCAGGTAGTAAGCCCGCTTCAAAAGTCGAACAAATTACCAAAGGAGATTGGGATATTACTTCTTTTACCGGAATAAGCGGAGATAATCTTATTGTAGCCCGGACAGATATGAATACAGCCCCTGAATTATACAATTATGATGTTAAAACCGGTGTATGGAAACAAATTACTTTTGTCAATACGCCAAAGTATAACCTGATTTCAAAATCGAAAACAGAACGAAGATATGTTACGACAACTGACAATAAACAAATGTTGGTATGGGTAATCTATCCACCTGATTTTGACCCAAAGAAAAAATACCCGACCTTACTGTACTGTCAGGGTGGCCCTCAATCAGCGTTAAGCCAGTTTTATTCTTTCAGATGGAATTTTCAGCTTATGGCTGCCCAGGGATATATTGTAGTGGCACCCAATCGCAGAGGTATGCCGGGATTCGGAGTGGAATGGAATAAACAGATCAGCACTGACTGGGGAGGACAGAATATTCAGGATTATCTCAGCGCCATAGACGCAGTGTCCAAAGAGTCATTTGTGGATAAAAAAAGAAGGGGGGCTATTGGTGCAAGTTACGGTGGGTATTCCGTTTTTTATCTTGCTGGAATCCATGAGGGAAGATTCAATAGTTTTATATCACATTGCGGAGTTTTTAACACGCAGAGTATGTACGGATCAACAGAAGAAATATTTTTTGTAAACAATGATTTCGGAGGACCTTACTGGGATAAAAAACACAGCAGGGCATACACCGACTTTAATCCGGCAACCAGAGTTGACAAATGGAAAACACCTATCCTGATATTCCATGGAGAAAAAGACTTCAGAATACCCGTCACACAGGGTCTGGAAGCATTTTCAGCGGCTCAGATAAGAGGAGTAAAAAGTAGACTCATCAATCTCCCGGATGAAAATCACTGGGTAATGAAACCTCAGAATGGTCTCTTGTGGCAAAGAGAATTTTTTAAATGGCTAAAGGAAACTTTGTAGTATCCGGATAAAGGTCATATCCGTTTTTCAATTATTTATGAATTTCTGTAATGAAGAATTACTCAGAAAATTCATATTTTATTGAATAGTTTTTTGTATTTCTAAGTATAGGTTTCTTTATTTTTCATCATAAAGTTACCCCGTTTGCATGTAATTTTATTCAGGTAGTTTTTGATTGTATCAGTCGTAAATACTGTTCAGCAATGAGTATCGAATCAAATTCACTTTCTGCCTTGATTCTTCCGTAATTACCCATTTGTATTTTTTGATCTTCCGTCAATGTGAGGAATCTTTCCATAGCCTGAACTAAAGCATGTACATCCTTTACAGGAACTAAATACCCGTTTTTTCCTTCTTCAACAGTCTCTTCACATCCCGCTGTCAGCGTGGTAATAACCGGTTTTGCCATTGACAAACCTTCAATGATAATCCTGGGAAGTCCTTCTCTGTAGGAGGGGAGTACAACACAATCTGATTGCTGAATGAGTGGTCTGACATCTTTGATAAAACCATGATAATATACAATATCATCCTCCACCCATTTCAAAAGATCTTCTTTGTCGACAGTTGCAGGATTTTCAGGATCTAGTTCGCCAACAATCCAAAATGAACAATCCTGTCTTTTACCTTTTAATATTTTGGCAGCTTCAACAAACTCATTTATTCCTTTTGTCATACAATAACCTGCCGATAAAAGTAAATATGGTTTTGTTTTCTTTGGGAAACAAAGATTCCGAAGGTTTATAATAAGAAGTATCAACTCCACACCCTTTTACCGATAAGGCTTTATCTGCATCTACCAGGTGATTGGCAACAAAGTAGTTTTTATCACGTGTATTTTCAAAAATAATAGAGTTCATCCACCTTGCAGTAAATTTATATAAGGATGTTATAACTTTTTGCATCCAGCCATTATGAATAAAAGTATATCCCAAACCTGTTACTACAGACATATTTTTTATACCAGCAAGTTTTGCTGCAATAGTTCCATAAATATTGGGTTTGTTGGTAAAATGGATAATCAGATCAGGCTTAATCTTTTTATATCTCCTCCACAATTCAAGAATAAGAAATAAATCTTTAACGGGATTCATTCCATCCCTGTCCAAAGTCCTGACGCCAAAATGTTTAACCATTGGATACGCTTCCTTGTAGATGATATATTCATCGACAGGCGCTATTACCACAACAGAGTAGCCATTTTTTATCAGCACATCTATAAGATTCAGTCTGAAATTGTAGATATTCCAGGTGGAGTTGGCAACAAGAACTATGGTTTTAATACAAGATGGTTTTACTATTATTCAAAAATATGTGGAACTAGTTTGGAATTTACAAACTGCTTTTATTGTATATTGCTTTAACTATTATTTGTTAATACCGACGACACGATTTGTTTAATTTCCTGTTCATCCCTTTTCGGGTAAATCAGTAATGCATCTTCTTCATCAACTACAATATAATCATGAAGCCCTTTTATGACGATGGTCTTTGGATTATCAGACCTCACTATGATATGATCACATTCTATTAAATGGACATTTGGCCCAATAACAACCTGGTTGGAATCATCAGCAAGATAAGCATGCAGACTGTTCCATGTACCCAAATCACTCCAGCCAATGTCAGCAGGAATAGTATATACATTTTCAGCATTTTCCATTATGGCAAAATCTATAGAAATTATTCTGGTACCAGGATATACTTTATTGATAAATTCTTGTTCTGATACCGTTCCATATACCTCAGAATCAGTATTCAATACTTTAAGAATATCTTCTGCATACAATTCAAATGCCGAAAGGATAGATTTCAGACTCCATATAAACATACCTGCATTCCATAGATAATCTCCAGACGCAAGATACTTTTTTGCTGTATTTTCATCCGGTTTTTCCTTGAATGAAGCCACCTTTTTAAATGGTTGGATGTCTCTCGTTTCCGGGTTTTCATTTAGCTTAAATTTAATATAACCATATCCGGTATCGGGCCTTGTCGGTTGTATTCCTAGTGTAACCAGAATTTCATTTTTTTCGGCAAATTCAAAACTTTGCCTCATTATATGAATATACAGGTCTTCCTTCAAAATGACATGATCAGAAGGCAATACCGCAAAAACACTATTCGGGTTCAAGGCTTTCAAACGCAGTGCTGCATATGCTATGCTCGGAGCAGTATTGTTCATGCTTGGTTCGCAAAGTATATTGGTAACAGGTAATTCAGGCAACTGGGATATTACAAGTTCTTTATACCTTTCATTGGTTAAAATCAGTATGTTTTTTTCCGGAACCAGTCTGATACTTCTTTCAAAGGTCATGCGCAACAATGACTTTCCTATTCCCAAAATGTCCAGGAACTGTTTTGGTTTTTCTTCTGTACTGGCAGGCCAGAATCTGCTTCCGACTCCCCCCGCCATAATTACAATATAATGGTTATGATTCATTTTCAGTTAATTAAATAATGACATCAGGTCATCGTTATTTAAAGACTTAAACACATGTTCGTCGGTTATGATTAAATCCGTCGCCAATTGTTTTTTCTTCTCCTGCAGCAATACTATTTTTTCTTCAATAGTATCTCTGCAAATCATCTTATAGGCAAATACATTTTTCTCCTGTCCAATCCTGTGTGTTCTGTCAATTGCCTGGGCCTCCACCGCAGGATTCCACCAGGGATCGAGAATATAGACATAATCTGCCTTTACCAGATTCAACCCTGTACTACCTGCCTTGAGACTGATTAAAAATAATCTGACTTCTTTTTTATCCATAAAATCACTGACGGCCCCTTGTCTGTCTTTCGTACTTCCGTCCAGATATGCATAGGGAATATTTCTTTTGTCCAATTCGTGTCTGACCAGGGCAAGCATGGACGTAAATTGGGAATACACAAGGGCATGGTGATCACCTAGATCATTTTCAATAATGTCAAGCAGGGTTTCAATTTTTACAGATTGTCTTAGGTGATTGGGCAGATTCTGATCAATTAATTGTGGTGAATTGCAGATTTGCCGTAAGCGCAATAACCCTTCAATGACACGAATTCTCATTTTATTGATACCGACCTGTTTTACTCCTTCTTCAATTTCAAATTTAATTTTACTTCTGAATTCTTCATACATGGCTCTTTGAGTGTCTCCCATTTCACAGTACAAAAGGCTTTCACTTCTTTCCGGCAAATCTGATGCAACCTGCGCTTTTGTTCGTCTTAACAAAAAAGGATGTATAAGTTTTTTTAGCATAAAAGCTGAGTCACCATCGCTTTCTTTATCTATTGGAATGGCAAAGTTAGTTTTAAACTGCGAAACACTTCCAAAAATTCCTGGATTTACAAAACTGAATTGCGCGTATAAATCAAATGTATTATTTTCTATTGGTGTACCGGTTATGACAATTTTATTGTGAGATTGAAGAAGCCTCATGGCTTTGTAACGCTTGGATTCCGGATTTTTAATAGCCTGTGATTCATCAAGTATTATATAATTGAATTTTAAATCTTTTAAAAATTCAATATCATTGGTACATGTGTCGTAAGTAGTAATAACTATATCGTAATGGAGAAGAGAAGGGCGTAACAACTTTCTTTCTGTTCCGTGATAATGGATATACGACAACTCAGGGCAAAATTTGTTGATCTCATTGGCCCAATTGAATAACAAACTTCTTGGAACCACAATAAGACTGCTTATTTTACCTAAAATCTTCTGGTCTGAAAGTAAAGTGAGTACCTGCAAGGTTTTACCCAGTCCCATATCATCCGCCAGACACCCACCAAACCCAAGTTCTGATAAAGACTTCAGCCATTGAAAACCCAGTTTTTGATAATCTCTCAATTCTGCTTTATTTTGAGGCGGAAGTTCATGTTTTTTTTCAAAATCATACTCGCTCAAAATGGTTATTTTTCTTTTTATAGCCTTATGTAATTCATCATCGTTTACATCATCAAAAAGAGATTCTACAATGTTAAAATGGAATTTATTGAGTTTGATTACACCCTTTTCTTCGTAAGCTACAAGAGAAAGTCTTTTTAAGGAATGAAACCACTCATCCGGAATCAAACCTAGGCTGCCGTCACCAAGAAGTATATATTTTTCATTGCTTTTCATAGCCTCGAGCCAGACTTTAGCCGGCACAGCCTGGTCACCATACGAAATATCCACATCCACATTAAACCAGTCAATACCTGAAGACAAACCCATTTTAATCGAGGGTTTGTAGGTGTTCATTTTGTAATTTTCAAGTTCTTCCAGACCAAAAATACTTATTCCATAATCGCGACACTTTTCAAAAAACTGAAGGAACCAGTTTTCATACAGATAATCTTTGTAATGCAGAAAAAAAGAACCGTGATTAAATAAATTGTATTCAAACTGTTCATGTTGCTCCAGAAAAAATCTTGTAAATTTATCGATGTCCTCTTCCGGAATGGTATAAATGTTTTGATCGTTCTTTTTGGTAAATAACCATTTGTCCACCGGCAACTTTACCTCTAATTGTTCGCCGTATTCCAACATTGGCGTAAATACCAGATAATTACCTTTTTCCCGGATTTTTATTTTCCAGTGAGGGTTTTCCAGAGTTACTGTATCCGGTTTAATTTCATTGGGAAACTGAACCTCCACAATGTTGTACAATGAAAAAAGGAAAGATGTAAACTGTGCACTATGATCCGTATCGACTATTATTTCATCCCAGCCAAGCATTGAAATAAGCCGGCCAATTTCAGGATGTTTAAAAATATAGGCGTCATTCTGAATCACTAAAAAATAGGGCATTAATAAAATGTTATGTTCCTTGGGTTCTATCTCCTTGTCATTTATTTTTAGCTTCAGCCTGGATGTATAAAAGGATTCATTTTGTTCGACGGAAACTACCAAATCAACAAAATGTGAAGAAAAATTAATTCTCTTAATATTTCTTTTTGAAATAAGTAAAAAATCAACTTTTGAAGTGATAACATAATGTGTCAACTGGTTTATAGTATCAACTTTATTCTGAAGAAACCGATTCCATGATTTATCTTTCAATATTTTATTTTCCTTGGAGCTTTCCCTGATGAATCTTTCAAGTTGATACCATAATGTTTTTTCATGCGAAGGCAAATATTCCGGAGATAAAACCGTTTCAATTTTGGAATGAAACTCGGAACCCAGTTTATCCATTTTTCCTTTGATAAGGTTTGCCACATCTCCATTATGATCAGAACTCCATAATATGGCATTTCCAAAGCTTCCGTCAGTTTCATCCTGGTCTTCGAGCAAAGAAGAGTCATTTGGAGCAAATAATTCAGATTCAATATTCTGACGAAGTTTGGACAATCGATTTTGTGTATAAAAATTATGATTGACCAGCAAAACATTTGTCACTTGTCCATCCAATACCAATTCATACAGATGTTTGAATTTGGATATTTGGATATCAAGTTTTTTTGACCATAACAACAGTTCTTCCTGATAATCCGGCATATTTCCAAACAGCAATATAGATTTAATATCCTGGCTTTTTAAGACTTCGAATTGATGAATACAAACAGAAAAACTCTTTTCATGACAGGTATTACATTTTATCGAAAACCCTGAAATATCTTTCTGAATATCTACGGTATGAAATTTTCCGGTTACATCATCCTGGAAATAATTTTTTTCAGATAAAATTCCCACCAAATGATTGTCTTCTTTTAAGACGATTTTCGCAAGGGTAAAAGACGTAAAATTCCTAAGAAAAGGAGGTTTGTAGACATTTAAAAATTCTGTGTATGATACAGAATCCTTAATTTCCAATTTGCGGTAATCGTCCAAGGCAAAAGTAGGAAGTACTTCATAAGCCCCATCTTCATTGGTAAGTAAAACATTACCAAAAGCAGCCGGAATTTCGAAAGTCTCTACAAGATCAGCATCTTCTGATTCAAGAAGATAAAAAAGTCCTCCGAATATATGTTCACATGGTTTTTTTTGGCCGCAGGAACAGTTCACATCTTCCAGTTTAAAAGCATTTTTATAATGAATGGCCAGTTGATAATTTTCTTGAATCACTAACAAAATTACTTTCCTTTTTGAATGGTGCAGCGGCCGGCTTGTCAAACCCTGCCTGACAAGTTCTGATCCTATTTTGGAAAGAGGGTTAAGGCCCGCTTCTTTGATGTATTGGTGAATAGCGTTATTTAAAAACATGGTTGAAGTTTTTTATTCAGAAAAATTTCTGAATAAGAATTAAGCTTATAAACTTTGATAAATAATGCATAAATCCAATTTTATTATAGGTAAAGTTGCCCTATTCAAAAACCATAAAAAAAGAATATCAAAGATGGAGGAAAGACTATAAAAAACCGAAAGGGATATTCGTTTTTTCATGTAATACTCAGTTGCCTAAAACTGCCTTTTTGGAAGATCCGCAAAAACTTTATAAATCAATTTTGAATCCGAAAATATTATTATCCAAAAAGTTAAAAAAATACATAATAAATCGGTTTTAAAACTTTGATGATTTTGATACCATTTTTCTACTTCTCCCTTAAAAGGGTAAATGGTGTTTTTATAAAATTCCCAGGGATCTTTTCCCGCATTTTTGATTTCTGTGAGAAGTTTTTCTTCATCCCTGAATACAATCGAACCAATTCCAGTCAAACCTGGTTTGACATTATATATAATTTTTTGTATTTCTTCAGGATACGTTTCAAAACTTTTTTTCATAAGCGGCCTTGGACCTACAACACTCATATCTCCTTTTAATATATTGAGGATTTGAGGCAATTCATTTATTTTTGTATCTCTTAAAAATCCACCCAATGGTGTAAGTCGTGGATCCTTTTTTGTTGTAATCAAGCCACCTGCCATATTGGGGCTATCTTTCAACATGGTAGCAAACTTAATGATACTAAAAAGCCTGTTATTATAACCAACCCGCTCCTGAAAATACCAAATATATCCTTCACCTGTTAGTTTTAACCCTATCGATATTGGTATCAGAAGTGGTGAAAGTACTACTACGGTTATCAAAGAAGCGACTATATCAAAAAATCGTTTTATTATTGGGTACATGTACACATAAGTTTTGAATTACATATTTTCGATACTTCGGGAGTTTAGAGACTTGAGTTCGGAGCGATTAGCTCGGAGTTCGGAGCTGGGAGTTCGAAGTTCGGAGCTGGGACTTATTTCGAGCTACTCCCATAACTAATACTTCCTACAAGCTTTCTCCTACGAGCTTAAACCTAAGAGCTACGAGCTTAAACCTACGAGCTACGAGCTTACCCCTCAGAGCTGCCTACATTTTCTGATCCAAACTTTTTCCAGTCTCAATATGCTCAAAATCTGGAAGATAGGTTTTCATCAATGTTATTATGGAAGATTTGTCATAATTTTCAGATTTCATCAGATTTTGTAATGCAGATATACATTCATTAATCTGTTTTTTTTTCAGGTTTAACAGCATTTTTTATCACGCCCATTCCTGTATACTGTTCAAAATCCACGATATCGCTATCTATATAAAATTCTTCATATAGCTTTTCACCTGAAGTGTCAGAATCAAAAAAATAAACAGGGTGCGGATCTTCAATGGACATATTTTGTGAAAAATTTTTTGCCTCTGATTCACTTTTGCATTCGCGAATCGGAAGGGACATATCTTTAAAAAAATCAATGGTAATTTCTTTAAAATAAACCATTTCATTTTCATCAATTTTAGGGAAAAATATTTCGCCGGTCTGGCCAAGGATACATGCCATCATACAAATCTGTCCACTTTCTTCAGGTGATACAAAAACCGTTTTACATCAGATGGACAAGAGACAGGTTGTTTTTTGAAAATACGCTGAATATACCCATCTAAAAGACTCCCGTTACTGAAAGCTACATTGGCAAATCGCGCTGTTGTGATTTTTATTTCAGTTGAATATGCCATGATCACTTCTTCCATCAACTTTTTGCTTGCGCCCATTACATTAACCGGATTGGCTGCTTTATCTGTGGATACGCAAAAAAAATGATTCGGTTTGTACAGCGTCAATAAATCAAGAAATTCTTTGGCCTTAAACACATTATTATCAATCATTGCTTCAATCGAATAGTGATCTTTTTCACTGCGTACGTGTTTGTGAGCAGCAAAATTGGCTACAATATCAAAAGGTCCTTCCTTGACAAACATTTTCCTGAAAACCGGATCCCCGAAATTCATAGGATATGTTTTATAATCTTCAGGAATGTACTGGCCTGCTTTACTTCTTAAGTCTCTGGTCAATTCAGTTAATCCGTTTTCATTAGTATCAACGACATATAACCTGGCCGGTTCAAAATCGAGAACAGCTTTAATAAATGACGAACCAATAGTTCCTGCTCCACCGATGACCAAAACTGATTTGCCGGATATTTCTGCAGCAAGTTCGTTTCTGTATTTATGAATATCCTCCTCAAAAAGACTCTTTCCCCTTTTTGTAATATGTGTTTTGATAAATTGTGGTATGTCTATAATGTGCATGCGTTAATTTTTATTTTTATAAGAATGGAGGTTATAGTTCGGAGCTCGGAGGTTATAGTTCGGAGCTGGAAGATCAGAGCTATTAGCTATGAGTTCGGCGTTCGGAGCTGGGAACTATTTATCCACTGCAAGCTACGAGCTTACCCCTCCGAGCTAAATCCTCGTAGCTACGAGCTTACCCCTCTTAGCTATTTTAAAGAATTAATAAGTCCGTTTAGTATTTTAGATAATTCTATAGCTTTGTTTTTCAAAAGAACATAATCTTCCAAACTAAGCAAACTCCTTTTTTGTAATAAATACAATAAAGTAACAGTCTCGTTAAGAGAGCCCCTGGAATAATATAAAAACTGCTTAAATTCTTTTTTCGTAAACCTGCCTTTTCCTTCAGCTATGTTCAATGGAATAGATGATGAACACGCATCCAATTGTTCTCTCAACCTAAAATTTGAGTTACTCTTATAAAAAGTATCTGTTTTTTCCAAAATTAAATTTGTAAACTCTACAGCTTTTTGCCAAACAACCAGATTTTCAAAATCAAATTTTTCTTCCAAGATAAGTATATTTTGTTTACAAGCTGTGTGTTCGGAGCAACAAACTTACCCCTCCTAACTATATCCTCCGAGCTTACCTCTCCGAGCTACGAACTTACTCCTCCGAGCTAAATCCTCCGAGCTAAATCCTCCGAGCTTACCCCTCCGAGCTCCGAGCTTACCCCTCCGAGCTTACTCCTCCGAGCTCCGAGCTAAACCCTCCGAGCTACGAGCTAAACCCTCTTACCACCCTCACTACTTCTTCCACCTGTACATCAGTCAGGTTAGTTGACGAAGGAATACTGATACAGTGTTGGTAAACCTGATGAGATATTTGATTTTCTGTAATGAATTGACAATCCTTAAACATCTGTAACTGATGCATAGGGACCCAAAAAGGACGGCACTGAACTCCGTTTTTTAGAAGATGTTCAATCATTGGTCTTTGTTCCTTCACCCACATGGTATGAAGCCAGTTATTAGGTTCAACGTGTTTGCCAACCTGCTGAAACCGAAGACTTTCACTTTCTAGAGATTGTCTGTAAAAAGTATCTATCTCTTTTTTTCGCTTCAGAAATCCGGGCAATTGTTCCATTTGTGCAACTCCGACTGCCGCCAGTATATTGACCAATCTGTAATTATATCCTATTTCATCATGGTCATATTCAAAAGGGTCCGTTTTGGCTTGGGTAGTAAGGTGTTTGGCTTTTTTTGCCAGATTTTCATCGTTTGTAAATATCATTCCCCCACCACCTGTGCTGATGATTTTGTTGCCATTAAAACTACTCGTACCAAAAATACCAAAAGTTCCGGCATGTTTCCCTTTGAAGGTAGATCCCAGGGCTTCCGTTGAATCTTCTACCACAGGAATGTGATATTTGGTGCAAATAGCCGTCAAACGATCCATATCAACCATATTTCCTAAAACATGTACAGGAAGGATGGCGCCGATACATTTGCCATTTGTCTTAAGGTGGGAACGGACTATTTCAATTCCTTCATCACTATTCGAAGCAACCAAACTTGTATTTTCTTCTAAAAAAGATTCCAGAAGATCAAGATCCATCTGCCATGTGTATTTGTCCACATCGATAAGCAAAGGTTCAGCTCCAAGGTAGGAAACGGCATTACAGCTGGCAATAAAAGTGATATCGGGCACGATCACATAATCATCTCTTTTTACCCCGGCCAATTGCATGGATAAGTGAAGAGCTGCCGTACCATTCATAGCAGCAACAGCGTATTTGGCACCGGTAAATTCTGCGATTTTTTCCTCAAATGAATTGACGTAACTGCCGACGGAAGAAATCCATCCTGTATCAAGGCAATCCTTAACGTATAGCCATTCATTGCCTGAAATGTTGGGTATGGAAAGTGGAATCATTTTATTTTGTTAATTTGTTGATTTGTCAATTTGTTGATTTGTTTGGCTTATCCTATTCGTTGCCGGAGTTTTGAGTTGTTAGGGTTGTTGAGTTCAATATTTCATGTTATTTTCAAGGCCAACTTGAGATTTTTATGATTTTTTTAAGCCCGGACTAATCAGATATACTACTTCCAAATGTGTCCTTCTTACAATTTTTTGGGTTTTGCTATAATACCTACCGTAAAGTTTAAAGATACCGGTAGCCAAGAAACAGGAATGCCTTTAACATCGACTATTTCAAAATAATTTTCCAGTTTTTTTATTAAATTTTTATAATCAAACCCTTTATGACCAAATTCTTTCCTTTCTATTTTATCAAGTTTTCCAAAAGTTGCATATCATAATTCCCCCTTTGAATATACGTCATAAACTTTTCGATAAATCCATTTTTTATAAAAATATTTAAGAAAAAGTATTAAACCTTTTTCATTAGGAACGGTAATAAAAACATATTCTCTGGTTGCTTCTACAGTTTAATAAGATATTTTCCAATTCACTTAATGCAATATGTTCCAAAGTTTCCAATGAAACAGATATATCAACAGATTTGGGCTTCGGATTAAAATCTTCTGCTTTGGTACATAAAATAAAATTATATTTAACTATTCCTTTATAGCTAGAAATGGCGTTGTCAAGACCATTTTCCCAATTTGCATCATAGCCTGAATATTCTTCAATATCCTCGGGCAAATACCTTATGGATCTGCCGTCAAAACAACCTAGTTCTAAAACAGAGGCTACTTTCAACTCTAACTTGTTGATTTCATTTCTTAACCATTCAAATCTGCCTGAATGCAATTTTTTTCTAGGCCATCCTTTTCCAAAAAGTCGTTCATTATAACTGTTACCGGACATGAATTAATTTTTTTGGAATCTTACCTGTAATTTGTTTTCAAGACTTAAGAGTCCCCGATGGTAATAGTCTGAAATACTAATATTATCATAATCTCGCCCAGACCAAACCAATATATTCATGCATCGCTGCAGAAAATTTATCAAAATTGTTTCGGTGAGAATGCCACCAAAAATGTTCTGAAATATAATCGGCTTCATATCCTTCTACTAACGAACTATTTACTTTTTCTTTTGAATAGTTTTTCCTTAAAATGTGATCTGCCGGCGCCGCCGTTGGCAACATACCATGCTTCTCAAATAAAACCATAGCTCTTGGCATGTGAAGGTCACTGGTCACTAAAACCAATTTATGGCCAGTCTTGCCAAAATGTCCAAGATAAGCAATGGCTTCCTCCTCAGTTGTCGATGGTTTCTCAAGTACATAAAAATCTTCGGTTTGACTCCCAAACCTATTGCCGCATCTTTTTGTGATAGCCGCCTGGGTAACTCCATTTTTTGAAGAAGAACCCGAAAACACAACTTACACCAGGGGTATGGCCTTGTGGATCCTTAAGCCTTCATTCAATCTGGCTAATGAGTTATTTGAGAGCCTATCCTGAGGCGATATACCAAGGTCAAAAGTACTGCCACCTCCCAAAACTAAAATAAAAACGTTTCCTCTGACATACATTTTCGTAAGGTCAAGAATTTCATATTGTTTTTCCAAGTCCATGAACCAACAGATCCGGCACCCATTTTGTGCCGGTGATCAAAAGCCAACTCAACGAAAGGTATAAAAACAGAAATACTCGTTTTGACTTCTTCAATTTCAACAAGAAAAAGATACCTATTCCAACCCAGAAAATATTAAGTGGCTGTACACAAAAATCGATGATGGATTTTAGAGTGCCGATTATGAAGCTGAACTTTGATTAATTAATCAGTCTAAAAATCGTTTCAGGCTTTTCTGGAATATCAGTAAATCTTTTATAAAACCAGTCGGAATCCTTTTTCAACAAAGACCAAAAGTCAGAATTAATATTTTCAAATCTGTCCAAAAGAAATATTATGGAAATACCAAGCCTCCAGCAGCCTTTGTACGGTAAGCCTACATTTTCGTAAAATAGCTTTGGGTTTTCAGGCATATTTTTAGCAATACTTCCTTCTTCATCCCTGAATATTAAGGAACCAATACCTGTTATTCCCGGACGTATTTTTGAAATAATCTCTTTCACATTTTCATCATAAAGGTCAAACTCATTTTTAGGTAGAGGGCGAGGACCAATTAAAGAAAGATCACCCTTTAATACATTAATGATTTGTGGTAATTCATTGATTTTTGTTTTTCTCTAAAAAATGCTCCAAATCTGGTAACTCTTGGGTCATTAGGTATTGTTATCGTTCCATATGACATATTTGGGCTATTTTTTAGCATTGTTGCAAATTTTAAAATTTTAAATTCATTGTTTTCCTGGCCTATTCTCTTTTGCAAGTAAATAATTTCACCCTCTGAAGTGAATTTTAAAATTAGAATAATCGGGATAAATAAAGGCGTCAATAGTATTAAACCAATAGCACTACTTACATAGTCAAATAATCGTTTTATAAGATGATAATTCATTAAATCCAACTGTATTTAGGCTTCTTGCCAACAATCGTTAAAATAATAAACCATAAATCCATGACCATGTTTCTACGCTTCAGATACTCAAGGTTTATCCTGACTTTATCAGGATAAATGACTGTATCATTATATTTTTTAGGATCTGATTGAAATGCCAAAATCTCCTCTTCATTGGAGTATTTCATACTAGCAGGACCAGTTATTCCGGGCTTTAATAAAAGTATATTTCTATCCTCTCCCAGAAGTTGATCAGCATATCCGGGCACATCCGGCCTCGGTCCGACAAAACTCATTTCACCCATTAATACATTCCATAATTCAGGCAACTCATCCAATTTATATTTTCTAAGTTTTTCTCCTAATGGAGTGATTCTTGATTCACCCTTCACAGAAATAGAACTACCCCCATGATCCACCTTCATAGTTCTGAATTTTACCATGACAAATAATTCTCCAAACTGCCCCACTCTTTTCTGCTTAAAAAAAACAGGACCAGGCATTTTTATTTTTATTAAAATTGAAATTAAAAACATAACAGGTAACAGCACGATGAGACCTATAAATGCGAAAATGAAATCAAATATTCTCTTAATCATATATTAATAAAATTGACTAACACATTAGCGACAGCATATTCCTTACAATGTGAAATACTAAGTGAAAAATGAAAACATTGAATACTTTGCAAATTGTGAAGAATCACTATCGGCATTCCTGATTTTTCCCTTTCTATTTCGATGTCTTGTATTTTAAGTGTGTGATAATAACTCATTGCCTTTATCACAGCTTCTTTTGCACACCAAATCCCGGTTAAGGTTTGTGCAGGACTAGCCTTAAGCATCGAATAATTCCATTCCGATTCAAAATAGAATTTTTTAAGAATCTGTGGCTTATTATCTAAAAGTTTTTGAACCCTTTGAATGCTTTCAATATCAACTCCTATGTGTGTCATTCTAAATTAATAAACTGTCTTTCCACCATTGGTCCATGTCCGCTACAAATCAATGTATCTGACTTCATTACATTGTTAAGTTTAGACAAAGTAATTGTATTTTCATCAATATTGCCGCTTTTTAATTTTGTAACCACTTTGTGTCCGGGAACCAAGGAATCTCCTGTAAAAAATATATTGCTCCAATAGAAAAGAAAGTGATCCTTTGTTATGGCCCGGAGTTTCAATTGTCATCAATTCTATCCTGTTAAATAATTCAATTCTATCTCCCTCTTTCAGCAATTCTATATCATCAAAGCTATAACTTAATGGTTCTTCATGATAAAAGGATAGATTTAATTTTGGGTCAATTAATGATGTTCTTGTAAACTCAGAACAATAAATTTTACATTTTGGAAAAAGGCTTATTACTTCATGAATAGCATAAATATGATCGTAATGAGCGTGTGTTAAAAATATTCCTTCAATCTCACAATGAGAATGAAGACCTTCAAACCAATCAGAAAATATACCAACATCCACCAACCATCCTGAACGTGGATTGATTTCACTTTTTATTAAATATGTATTTGAATTGAAAGTTGAATTTACAAATTGTTTTACAGATAACATTTAAGTTCTATGCATTCAGAAACATAACAATGTCTCCTACAGTTTTAAATTTTTTCATTTGTTCTCCTGTAAGTTTTTTATCAAATTCGTCATCCGCCATTACAATTACAGATAACTTCCCCATCGAATCAAACTCAAGGATGTCGTCCAGTAAAGTTTCTGAATTCAGGGTACTACTTTCAATCTCAAGAGTTTCTTCAATTAAGCTGATTACTTCTTCGTTTGTCATTATATAAATATTTAAAATTATGATAAATAACCTCCATCAACAGGAATCATACTGCCTGTAATGTAAGCTGATTGTTCACTTAGCAAAAACATAACCATACTTGAAACTTTTTCCGGTTCAATAAGACCGAGAAATTGTCTTTCTAAAATTGGATCATGCTGCTCTGTCTTAGAGTCCATCATTTCATGATAAGCCTTTGAATTAATCTGTCCACAAACCACTGAATTAATTCTTATACCTTTTGGTGCCAATTCTTTAGACAGACACCTTAGTGCTGCGTCAACAGCTGCTTTTGAGGCACTATAAATTGTAATTCCTTGTCCACCTGTTACGGAAGAGATGGAAGAAATCGTAACAATATTCAATGGTGAATTAAAGCGATTTTTTTTAGTAATAATTCTGATCATTTCAATAAATGAAACAAAGTTGGTTTGCATAACCTCAATGGAATGTTCAGGTTTGATAAGGTTTATTGGCCTTCTTGATCTCACCCCAACACAATTTACAAACCCATCTAAGGCAATATTTTCTAAACCGGAAGACAAATAAACATCTTCCAATATATGAGGTTTTGAAAAATCACAATTAAAATAAACTATATCTGGGATATTACTCAATAAATGTCTTAGTTTCTCTTCACTTTGTTTATTTGAAGTGTGTAATATCAATTTAGCTCCTTCAGCACTGAGATGTTCAATCAATGACAAACCAATATCTGATGAGGCACCGGTAATCAATATGGTTTTATTTTGAAATAATAATTGATCTCCTTTCATTTCTTATTATAATGTATATCCCCCATCGATTAAAATTGAAGTGCCGGTTATTCTTTTAACATTGTCACCAAGTAAAAATGAAACTAAATCAGCAATCTCATCGGGTTCAATTGCTCCCAGGACCTGCTTTTTAAAATCATCTTCTTCACTTAGTTGAACATTATCTTTTATGAAATCAAGATTCATATCACTACTTACCCACCCCTTTTGAATTACATTTACTCTAATTTTCCTTACTGCCAATTCAGCAGCAAACGATCGTACTGCCCCCTCGAGTGCAGCCTTTGATGCAGAATAAGCAGACTTTGACTTTAATCCTTTTATGCTTGAAACTGATGATAAAGCCACAATAGATGAGCCATCTTTAAGAAAACCTTTCTTTGATGCCTGTCTTACAATTTCCATAAATGAAAAAACATTTGCGGAAAACATATCCATCACAAAGTTTGGTTGATTTAATTTTATAGGCCTTACACCTCCAATGCCACCTGCAAAGACTAAACCATCAAATGGAGAGAACTTAATCAAATGTTCATTAAATAACTCCGATATGTTTTCTATAACTTGGTAGTTAAAATGAATAATTTCGTTCTTAATATTTTGTGGAATTCCAGCATTTTCTGTGTATTCGTTACTCACGAAAATTATATTGGCTCCATTTATCTTCAATTTTTCAGCAATACTGTATGGAATTGCTGAATTACTGCCAAAAATTAATATTTTTTTATTCTCCAATATCATCATTTTTCAATTTCCCGGAGTCTTACCACCAAGTTATGAATAGCTTCCAAAGAATTAAAATTAGCTGGAATAAGATCCTGAACTTTGATTTTAATATTAAAAGCATCATTTAATTCAGAGATGATAGTTACAATATCAAACGAATCTAAATTACCATCTGAAACCAATGATTTTTCATTTTCAAAATCAAGATCCGGTCTTACATCCGAAAGAATTTCCAATATTTTTTCAGTCATCAATTATTTTATTTTATGTTTTTTGAATCAGAGAAATCGTTGATCGATTAAAGTAAGAAAATCCAAATTTTTTATACAAATTTACTGCGGGTTCATTATTATGAATGACCCAAAGCTGAAGCAAGTTGCATGACATTTCCAAGCCCTTTTGAATATATGCCTCAGTCAAAACATTGCCTATTTTATAGCCCCTGAAATTCTCATCTACTACGAGATGGCCCAACCACCAAACATTATTTTTAAATTCACCCTGCAAAATGCCACTCATTTTATCACCAAAATAAGCACAAAATAAATAGCCGGACTTTCTATATTCTTCAAGCGTTTCTAAACTAAGGGGGTCTCCGGTATATGGATCAAGGTACTTATTTATTAAATGCCGAGCGAATTCAGATTCTTCCACTGTATCGGCCAATTTAATTTTTACCTGTGGGTCCATGATAGTTTTCTCTTTTATGATGTGGTCAGGTTTCAGAAAATAACAATCCCGGAGCAGATGTTCCTTAAAATTATTGTTTACCCAAAATTTAACCATTTCATCAGGGAAACCTGACTTACCTCTGTATAAAATTTCTAAAACCATCACTTTATCGGTAACAGGAATTTCATAACAGGCTGTATCGTTGATAAAATAATAAACACGGTAACAATTCCCCTTATTTAACAAAAGAAAAGCATTGTCCTGAGAAATAAATTTGTAGAGTAATCTTTCATTAATTACATTTTCATACTCCCTGGCAAGAATATAATTATTTGTATGGGTTCCCTGACGAAAAAATTGTTCGAGAATAATTTCGACTTCATTAATATCCTGAACTAAACTTATATTATTCAATTACAAAGACTTTTTTCTTATAATTCTCTTTAAGTGCTGCTCTGTCAATTTTCCCATTAAGGTTGTATGGCAATTCTTCAAGATGTATTAACACATTAGGGAACATAAATTTTGACACGCGGTCTTTAAGTTCGCCATAAATATATTTTTTATCGGCACCAATACCTTTATAAACAGCTACTATCTTTTGGGCATCATGATCATAAAAACAAATCGAGGCATCAATTTTATCCAATGAATTAAGGATTATTTCAATTTCACCCAACTCCACTCTTTGTCCCATATGTTTAACCTGATTGTCTTTCCTTGACAGAAACATAACCTCTCCGAATTCATTGTATTTTGCAAGATCCCCGGTTCTGTATATTCTTTCAGGATAAAAACTGTGCAGTGGGTTCTGGCAAAAAGCTTCATTCGTTTTTTCGGGGTTGTTATAGTATCCCAGGGCCAGGCAACAACCCCTCACACAAAGTTCTCCAGCTTCATCATCTGCAACCAATTTATTTTCATCATTTAATATCAGAATCTCACAGTTTCTGAATGGAATCCCGATTGGCAAAATGTCGTCATCTTTAAATTGCTTTTCTATAACATAATATGTACATACTGAAGTTATCTCAGTAGGTCCGTATAAATTGACAAACATAGTTTCAGGAAGATGTTTTCTCCAATAGTTTAATACCTTATTATGCATAACTTCCCCGGAAAACATCACCTTCTTTAAATATACCGGCTTTTTTTCTTCAAATGCCATAGAATTGGCAAGCAATGAAATAGCAGAAGCAGACCACATGATAGTATCAATTTTGTGCTCTACCATATAGTCTATTAACATTCCCTGCATCATAAAATATGACCTTGGCAATATATACATTGTTGCTCCGCATTTCAGGGAGCTGTAAATATCTTTAATAGATGCGTCAAAATAAAAAGGGTTCTGATTTCCAAATACATTGTTTTCCCTGAAGTCAAATGTTTCCACCAAAGCCTCAGTCATATCGATTACTGACTGATGACAAGTCAGTACCCCTTTGGGAATTCCTGTTGAACCAGATGTAAAAGTTGCATACAGAGGATCCCTGTCAATTATTTTTCTCCTAATCAAACTTAATTTCTCATCATCGTACTCACTATTAATTGCTTCTTCATAATCTATTGCGGTAAGGTTTGGAGCAACCTCAAAACTAAATGTTTTACTGACAGGTGTAACAACCATAGCAGCAGGATTAAGGGTCTTAAGGATTAAATCAACCCTCATTTTTGGCATTTGAATATCAATCGGAACATAGAAATTTCCACTATAGGCAACTCCTAAAAAAGCAATAATACTATCCAGATTTCTGTCTACAAATACAACTACGGGTTTCCCTATTTGTCCCTTTAGTTCGTTGGAAATTGCGCTACCTGTTTTTTTTGCCTGTTGAATTAAATCTTCATAAGTGATGGCTTTGGACTCATCGACAAAAGCTGGTTTTTTCGGCACTCTTAAAGCCGAATCTTCTAAATATGTAAGAACATTGATAATCATATTTAATTACAATTCAGTGACCGAATTAATTATTCCTTCTTCAAAGACAGAGTCATCCTCTTCTATCGGAAAAATATCTGATGTATTTATGCTTAGACTTGTCACACCCCATGAAATACCTACACCGAAACCTATTAGCATTACTTTTATCAACTTGTTTTCAACATGACCATAAGTATCACATAATGTTACAATCTGCGAAGCTCCTGAAGAATTTCCAAATTTAGGCAAAGTGACAGGCATTTTATCTTCAGGAATTTTTAACTTCTTTGCTATTTGTTTGAGTATCAGCATATTTGCCTGATGAAACGCAAAACAATCATAGCTGTCTACATTCGTTTGTGTTAATTCTAAATAATCTTTTATCGCTCTGGGAACATCGGAAATAGTAAATGTAAATACAGACATACCCTGCATAAAAGAATTATGTAAAGAGCGTAAATTGCCATCATTACAAACAACCTCATCATGACTGGCATTTAGGTTTCGGTATCCACCTCCGGGAACAATCAAATATCTGTACCCTTCTCCGTCGGATCGCATTAGTGATGTAATGGGATGAGCACCTTCCTCCTTTTCCAATAATATCGCAACACTTGCTTCACCTATCAACATAATAGATGCCCTGTCTTTTGGATTTGTAGTTTTGCCAGCTGTATCACCAATGATCAAAAGTGCCTTATTTATATCTGAATTGCTCATCATTGAAGCCACAACCTGCAGCCCATACACAGTTGAAGAACAACCAAGACTTATATCAAATACGGCTGCTTCCGTTGACATACCCAATCTTTTCTGGACTATAAAAGCTGATGCCGGTCTTCTGTAATCCGGACTGTGGGTTCCAAAAACCAATGCTCCTATTTCTTTAGGATCAATTCCCTTTTTTTTCAAAAGATGGTCTGCAGCTTTGTATGCCATATCAGAAGCAGTCTGATGTTCAGAAGTTCTCCTGGTCTCGGTTATTCCGGTCATTTCCATAAACTTCTCAACTTCCTCTTGTCCAAAAAGACTAAAATAAGATTCAGTTTTCACGATGTTTTTAGGAATAACAGTTGAAATCCCGCTTACTTTTATATTGTTAAAATTAAATATTGCCATGACTAATGATTATAGAATTGTGCGTTTTGCTGGATTACCCATATATAAATTTCCATCTTTTGTTTTGGTCATAACGTAACTACCAGGACCTATTTTAGTGTCATTACCAATTTTTAAATTCTGCAATACAACGCTGCCAATTGCAAAAAGTTTCTTTCTCCTATGCTGACTTCTCCGGAAATCCTGGTCAATGGCATAAAAACATTATAGGACCCCACTTTAACATCATGAGCCAAAGCAGAAATACTATTAAACTGATTAAAATCACCAATTGAAACATCCACAGAAAAAGAGCATCCTCTCACAATCACATTACCAATTCCAATATTAAAAGTTTCTTTATCAGCAAAATACACCTCAGGATGAATAATATTAGGAAAAGAAACACCTGGGTTTGTAATTTTCCCAACCAGCAATTTTAATATTTTAGGACTACCAATCGCAAAAACGATGGAAATAGGTTCCTTCCATTCATTTAATGTGGCCATATTGCCCAACACCTTGCCAAAATGTGAAATCTGGGTTCCTTGCTCAATGCCGTCGTCAAAAAATCCCACCATATTCCAAACACCTTCAGTCATGTTAATCAGATTGATAATGCTTGCAACTTCTTTACCAAATCCTCCTGCTCCGTATATAGCTATTTGTTTGACCACAATTAATCTATTATTCTTCGTATTAACATAAACGCTTCTGCACGCTCAGAACCGACTGTACTTCCTCTGAATTTAGCTAAAGCTTCCAAAGCTTCCAATGATCTTGAATTTGGAAAAATTCTTAATTGAGACTTATAACACTTCATCGCCTCTAATTTTGCATTGAATGAACTAAAATCCAGTTTTTCAAATACGGTCGGAATGAATGTTTCACCGGCAAACGGGTAGGCCCATTCCGTTTCAGAAAGTGTCTCATAAGCATAAATGGTCTTTACTGAATAATTTCCAACAGGACGGGTGGCAACCATACTAGCATCAAAAATAGCTTTATGGTCATTATGAATATCCCCTCTGAAAGGAATATACAATGTATCTGCTTTTGTTTCATTTAAAATTTTAGATATGGATTCTGCCATTTTATATCCCGGATATTGATCCAAAGCAGGAGCAGGAAAATCCTCGAAAAAGATTTTTTTTACGCCTAAGTAGTCACAGGATTTCTTTGCTTCATTCCTGACATTAATCAATTTGTCCTCCGTGTATTTTAAAGGATCTGTTTTTGAAGCGTTTGTAAGAATAGCCACAAACACCTCATTACCTTCCTTCACCTTCTTAAAAATAGTTCCACCGCAGCCTAATACTTCATCATCAGGGTGGGGAGCAATTATTAAAATTTTATTTCTCACCTTTTTTCCAAACAAAGTTATTAATTATTGTGTCTCTCTTATTTGCATTCAAACGACCAAATCTGTCACCGGTTTTTAATATATATTCAATATCCTGGTATTCATATTTATCAATCCACAAAGAAGTACTTTGTCCACACTGAACCAACAATGAATAATTTTCTTTGAGCAATATCCTCCCTATTACGCCCCTATATGGGTGTGAATTATTAATTCTGGACTTCCATACGGTGACAATTTTTTCCTTACAAAAGTAAACGCTCCCGGGTGTGGTTTGGCAGACGCTTTGATCAGTCGATCAATGGATGATGCATCAGAATTCCAGTCTATTAAGGAGTCACATGGTTCCCTCTTGCCATAATATGTTGCTTTACTTTCGTCTTGCTTTAATGGATTGAATATTCCTTTTTTCAACTCGGGCAACCATCTATTCAGGGCAGTTTCAATTGCCTCTTTCAGTTTGGGTACTATGGATTCGGCGTCATCATCCTTTGTTATATCAAAAGATTCCTGTACAAAAACGGGTCCATCATCAGCACCGCTTCCTATTAAGAAAAAATTGGCGGCGGCTTTTTCATTCTCAAGAATAGACCACGCAATCGGAGCTCTTCCTCTTCCGGCAGGCAAATTTGTTGGGTGAAAACCAATACACCCCATAGGAGCTAAACTTAACCATTCATTATTAAGAAGTTGAGAAAAACCGACTGCGAAAATTATATCAGGAACTTTTGATTTTCCCCAATGAATTATATCCTCATCATTGATTTTTTGGTATGGGAAATAATCAATACCTAATTCTTTACTAAGTGTCCGTAAATCGTTTAAACCTGAGACCCGATTTTTATTTAGTGGGTCATGACCTAAAACTCCTACAATTTCAAAATTGTGTTTATGCAGCATTTTTATGGTTAATGCGGTTGTACCTACAGCTCCTATAACTAATACTTTCATTTTTCTTCTCCAAATAGCACTACGCCAATAGTAGCGATTAATATTTTAAAATCTAACAATAAGGACATGTTTTCTACATAATACCTATCCAACTCCCATCTTTTAGCCCATGAATTGTATACATTTCCATTTACCTGTGACCATCCCGTTAGTCCAGGCCGAACTTTTAAACGAAAATAACCATTTTCATCAAACTTTTCTATCAATGAAGGCAAACATGGCCTTGGTCCTACAATTGACATATCTCCTTTTAACACATTAAATATTTGTGGTAACTCATCAATTTTAAATCTTCTGATAAATTTTCCTGTCGGAGTCATATCGGGATGATCTTTGAAAATTTGATTTTCTTTTCTTTCATTGTTAATCCGCAAAGATCTGAGTTTTAGCAGAATAAAGGTTTTTCCACTTTTACCTAACCTTTCTTGCTTAAAAAATATTGGTCCTTTTGATTCAAGTGCAATTAAACAGGCAAAAACAACTATCAATGGCACGGAAATAAAAACAAATATAACACCAAAAACAAAATCAAAAAATCTTTTAAAAAAAGACTTGTACATAATCATAACGTTTAATCATTAACCATTTTTTTGAAAAGTTTTCTTTTCAAATGAATATATCCTTATTATAACTAATTTGGTATGTATTTTCAATAACAGTCAAATACTATAATATTTTAATGGTTTAATATCATATGACCTACCTCCATTGATGTCATAAACTCAACGTCAGGCCATTTTTATAATAGATTGAAGCAAGGCTCTT
The DNA here is from genome assembly GCA_016715245.1 of Saprospiraceae bacterium. Classification (GTDB taxonomy): domain Bacteria; phylum Bacteroidota; class Bacteroidia; order Chitinophagales; family Saprospiraceae; genus OLB9. The sequence goes on along the minus strand of JADKAS010000014.1, from coordinate 225 downwards.
AATTTCAATAACCCATTATCTTGGTTTTTCTGAGATATCGATCCAATATAACTCGCTCTGTGAGATATAATAATAGCGGGTTTCTTCCAAAAAAAGGCTGTATCGATTTCTTTTAAACATGTATTAACCCAATCCGTATGAAAAGAGGTATGTGGTTCAAATGTACAGTTTCTGGTCAGGTAAATCTGTCCCCATTTATTTTTTTTCCCAATCCAATGAAAATAT
>JADKAS010000013.1 GCA_016715245.1 Saprospiraceae bacterium | reverse complement strand
GAGTTAATCCACTCTTTGTTGTTTACAAAAACCTTGAAGTGGATATGTGGAATTCGTCCTATATACCAGCAAGGAACGATGGTGTCAAAAAATACCCAACCGTTTTCATCCGTTCTTTGTAAACCACGCAGATAAGTGGTTTGCGTAACTTGTTTTACATGATATTCTCCATTGGATTGTTTTTCACCATTTTTTCCAAAAAGCATAAACATTTCCCATTCATCTTGGCTGATTTGTTCTGGATACCCGCTATAGTTTCCCTCTGCATCTGCCTGCCATATTTCTACTACAGCATTTGAAATTGGCGTGCAATCAGGGATGTGTTAAGACTTGTATTCTTAGGTTAAGCAATTCGCCTTTCTTGTCTTCCACTATGTTGCTGCGTTCAGGAGAAGGAAGATAAAAGGGACCTTCAACCTGTTTTGTGGTTAGCACACAAGGTTCAGTTTCCAGAGGAGAGGCAGTTACAGAAACAGTGGGATTGTCAGAAAATGTAAATAACATTTGTCTAACCAACTTGCGCCTGAAAATCCAAGCTGCCAATAACCCGCTACCGAGAATTCCCAAGGAAGTGAAAATAAATTTTCGTCTGCCAGGTTTTGTCATTGTATATTCTATTTAATAGTGATAATTGAATTTTGTTTGATAAGGTTGCACACAACATCTGTATATACGAACCTCCCCCCAAAACATTCGCATATATTCTCTATCCAGATATCCTTTATCTATTATAAGAACTGTCCCCGGGTACATAAGGTAAAACATTCCGGATTTCTTCTCTCCCATCCAACACCCTAATCCAGCAAACCTCTTCCCCTCTGGTTTTTCTGTAAAGGACATATATTCTTGTGAAAAAGTGTTTATATTCATGCTACCTTATGATTCAGCAAATATAAAAAAGATTTTGAATGACACAAAAATTATTTCCACTTTAAGATAACTTACTACACTCCTCTGCTTAGCATCGTATTTTTATTTTAGTGCGAAGTGGATGTCTATATTTCAAGTCTTGTTCTTTTTAACAAAACAAACATATTAAATATATCTAGCACAAAAGAATTCCTCTGTTATTTGTCAATTACGTACTATCTAAAAAAAAAATTTACCCTCCTTTTTCCACCTTCCTACCTTACATTTTCCCCCAAAAACCGGTGATAAAATCATTTTGTTTTTTAGAAAAATGATTTCTACACGAAAATCTGATAGGTTTTTTTTTGAAAATGCCCCAAAATCACCGAAAGTTGGACCATTTTTTTTTGAAAATGCCCCAAAATCACCGAAAGTTGGACCATTTTTTTTTGAAAACGTCCCAAAATTACTAAAAGTTGGGGCATTTCCACTGGAAAAATGATTTTTTCAACGTGATCTGGGCCTTTTCATTTGAAATGCCGCAACTTCAACAATTTTTTGGGGATTTTTTTTTGCTAAGTATCATTCCCGATAAAATCTAATACCTTTTTTTTTTTGCAGAGTATCTTCTACAACCATTTCTGATACCTTTTTTTTGAAATGTAACATTCTGCATCATTATTGGGTGATTTTTTTTTTTGCAGAATGATTTTCACCATATTTTTTGAGACTTTTTTGGAAAAATGATTTCCGCATCATTTTTTATTACTTTTTTTCCGGAAAATGATTTTTTCAATAATTTTTGCCCCAAAACCCAAAAAATACCCGCCAAAAACACCAAAAAACATATTATGATTTTGTGTATGTCGCAACTTTTTTTGTCGTTTGGCCGACATTTCTGCGGAAGTCGCAACTTTTTAAGGTTTTTTTAACTAAAAGTTGCGGAATCCGCAGCTTTTCTGAAAATTTGTAAAATTTGACGAGAATTTGACTATATTTTTGTCCTCGATAATGGATCAGATATTTTGGTCAGGATTCAAGTCGGTAAACTACATTTGTCAGAGCTCTATGTTTACCTCACATCCAAAACAAATTTTTTTGAACCGAATTTTTTTATTAACTATTTTAAATTTTATTCAAATGAAAAACACAAATTTTTCTGTTTTAAACAAGTACCGTGATGGTGAATTTATTCAGTACATGAAAAACTCAGTAACCATCTGCGAAGGTTACGACCTCAAAACGTTACAATTGGAAAAAAGGGTTCCCGCCCTGCACGATGCTACTATGCATATGGATGAGATGTTTTTAACGACCAGATCGCACAAGCTTACCCCTGAGTTACAATCATTGGAAAAGGAAAGAAACACGGTGCTGAAAGCCATTCGTTCGACCCTTGAAAATACAATAGACATCGGTGCGGCAGAAACGGCAGAAGCAGCCCAACTTTTATTGAACAACTATATTGTCCACGGACGAAGAATCGAAAAGCTGCAATCGCAGCAAAAACAGCCACCATCCATGCTCTGATGAATGACTGGGCTTCTGAACCTATTCTTTGCAAAGTGTCGACACGGTAAAACTCAATGACTGGGTCAGTCTGTTGTCTGACAAAAACACGGAGTTCAACGCAAAATATGTTCAAAGGTCTTCTCTACCAGAATCAAAACAGTAGAAATCAAAAGCAGGAAGAAGTTGACCAAAACCGCTTTCCTCGAATTGATTCAGGATATGGAGTCCTACTTCAGGGTAAGCGAAGACAACACATTATACAAAGAAATACTGGACAAACTGTCTGCTTTGACGACAGATTACAAAACATCCGTCATAGGTCGACTGAGCGACAGAAAAAAACCTGCCGATTTTCCTCCGGTAGAAGAGCCGGTGCTGGCGAGCTAAGTTGGTTGTTATAATTTTCATGTTAAAAGGGCACATTATCGAAGGATGATGTGCCCTTTTTGATTTGTAGGGGGGACAGCTGCTGTTTTTGAAAATTGGACCCGAGTTTGCATATTGTGCAACAGGAGGAGTTAAACAACAATTTGTTTTATTTGCTTTTACTATATTTGTTGAGAAGGAAAGGTCTCTTACTGTGAAAGATGGGGTGTATTTTTCGAACAGCGTTTTGCCACTCCTCCGAAGGTGGCGATGTAGAAGCACTTCACTGTCAACCAGGCACACACTTTGATAGAAGCACGACTTGTCCCACCTAAGCGGGAAAGCTTGATTTAAGCACTGAACCGCCACTTTTGGGCAGGTGCTGTTAGCTATTGCCATTCTATTTACCTTCGGCCTGGCCTTTATAATGTTTTCCATATTTGTTCACAGCACATTATGTCATTCTTCTTTGTATTCTGAGAAAGTGGTAAAGGTTTTTCCATCAAAGCGGCTCAATCCAAACCATCTTGTGCCAAACCAAAGATTGCCGTCTTTATCTTCTAAAATACTACGAACTGAATTGTTGATTAGTCCATTAGTCGTTGAATAATTTTTAAAAGTTTTTCCATCATAGGAGAAGACACCGCCTTTATCTGTTCCGAGCCAAATAATTCCCTTTTTATCTTCTAAAATTGTAGTGACACCATAGCTAAGAAATACTTCACTTTCTCCAAAACTTGTAAATTTTTTTCCATCATATCGACAAATTCCGTGTCTTCTGGTGGCAAACCAAATATTTCCAGCTTTATCTTCTGTCATAGAATGAATCATATCATCAGTAATGTAGTCTGGTGAATGGACATATTTTGTTTCGGAAGAAGAATAAGCATTGCTTCTTTCATCTTCAAGGAATATATAATAATCGGCAGATGGGAGAAAGTGAGTAAGGGTTTTTCCATCGTATCGCCACACACCACCTCTGTTAAATGAACTGAACCAGATGTTCCCCTTTATATCTTGTATAATATCACTAATCATTTTTTCGTGCTTATCAGCTAAGAATGGGTGCTCATATTTGTAAAGAAAATTAGAAAGGTTAGTACCATCATACCGATAAATTCCTTTATTCATTGCGCTAAACCAAATGTTACCCACTCGGTCTTCCAACAGGCTGGTAATGTCAAATTTAGCCAAACTATCTGATTCAAAATATTTACTAAAATTTTCCCATCATACTTACATATTCCTGCATTTGTGCCGATCAGGATATTCCCTGATTTAACCTGAATAATGGTACTCGTATAATTGTCACAGAGTCCATCTTTCGTTGTAAAATTGGTAAATGCTTTTCCATCAAAGCGGTAAACACCTTCTCCACTTGTGCTGAACCAAAGGTTGCCATCTCGGTCCTGCAACTCACAAGTTATATTTCCTGAGGTAACACCTTGTGTCTGTACTATTTTTGGTTGATCGCCTTTAATTGGTGTTTGTTGATTTGTATTTTCATTTGTTAAGTCTGTTTTGACTTGTGCATTACACGATGTGACAACAAATAGCAATGACAGTAATAGGTGATTTATATTTAGGTAATGGTTGTTCATTTTTCAGATTTTAAATTATACTATTTCTATTTGTGTTTTGCTGAATGTTATTGGTGGAAGTTTTCAATGGTTGTTGCCAGCATTGAGTAAATGCGACGTGTGACGTTAGGAGCATGACCATCATATACATTGTTATGCGTATACCTTTTTACCTTTTACCCCTGTTGCACATCCAAAGAAATATTTACAGAATTTTACTTGTAAACCTTCTTTTTCTAAGTAGATTTTGAATTTTTCGCAGTCCACAAATTTTTCGCAATAAATTCCCAACATTCTATAATCCAATGAATTTCCCATGAACACTTTACCGATTAGCGGAATTAGAAATTTTAAGTAAAACATATAAGGTATTATAAGCAATTTGTTTTTTGGTTTTGAGATTTCAACAAAAGCAAATTGACCGTTTATTTTTAATATTCTATTTACTTCTTTCGCCAATATTTTCAATTTTTCATCTGAGAATGTTTTAAGACCAAATGTTGAAACTATGTAATCACTTGAATTTGAATCAATATCATTATGTAGGACATTTTCTTCTCGTATCGAAATTTCAAGCGAATGATACTTGTTTATTCTTTCGTTTGCTTTTATGTTCATTGCAGGAGAAATATCAACTCCTATCAATTGGTGATTCTGTTTAGATTCTTTATCTATTAAATCCCAAGTCTCACCCATTCCTGACATCAAATCAAATCCCTTTTCAATTTCTAGATTCCAATCAATTTCCCTTATGCACTGTTTTCTCCATCTTTCTGTGAAGCCAAATGAAGATAAATAGTTTGCAGTTCCATATGTCTTGGACATTCGGTTAAACAAATTTTCTACAAACTTTTCATCATATATATCCATTTACTTTTTATTGGTTTTGCACAACGGCTTGGCTTTGTGATGGATGAAGCGATATCGAATCTATCATCATAGTCGTTGTTATGATCTGGCCTTTCTTATTTACTTACCATTAGCTTTTGATCATCTAATTCTACTGTAAAGTTCACTTTCGCTTTTAGAGCGTCGAATACCCTTAATATTGTTGAAAATCTTGCATCAGTTGTTGAGTTTTCGATTTTCGCAATTTGTGATTTTTGAACACCTACAAGTTCTCCGAGTTGTTCTTGAGTTAGATGTTTGGCTTTTCTTGCTTTCCTTATAGCATCACCAATCAATTCAAGTCTAAGCTCTTGTTCAAATAGTTCACGTTTAGGTGTTCCACGTTTGCCTATGTATTGATTTGTCAGCTCTTCTAAACTATATGTTTTCATTTCTTTTTTAATTTTAAGTACTCTGCTCTTAACTGTTTGGCCTTGTCGATTTCTTTTTTTGGTGTTTTATCGGTTTTCTTGATGATTCCATGTGTTGTAATTATCATTGATTTTTCGGTTTCATCCCAAAATGCAAATAATCAAATAATCAAATTGTCAAATAAATTAAATAAATTAATCCCTGAGGCAACGAACAGAAAAACCATTCCGCCTATTGAGGTAGTCCCTGAAGATACTGCCACTGCCGGAGCGCAGGTTGCAGAGCCAGGCGGTCGTAGTACTGCCCTCTGTAGAACTCCACCAGTTGCCGTAGAAACCAACATCAAAGAATCCATTGGTGACACGGTAGCCGCCCGGCAGGCCTGCCCAGCCGCTGCTATTATCAGCTGCGGTATTGGGGCTTTGCCAATTAAACGGTACTCCAGATCCAGCCTCCTTCATTTTGCCGCCGGCTACTGACGAACCACCTAAAGTAGTCTCCAGTGTTGTCCACTCTGCATCGTTGGGGATATGCCAGCCCTGTGGAGCCAAGCCCCTGGGATCATTTATAGCATACCAATTGTACAATTTTCCAAACTTGCCTCCCTGGATGGGATCGTTATTATAATAACACCATGCGCCTGTGGTTAAGTTTGCCCATGCTGTGGGGTCGGTAACCTGGGGTATGGGGTCGCCGTTCCGGTAGAAGGCTACATCAAGGTTTTTACTCATCCATTTCTGGGTACCGATTTGAATAGTAGGCATTGCGTCGGCTGCGGGACTCAGTGAGACCCAGGCCGAGCTGTTTCTGATCTCCAAACTATTGGTAGTGGTGTTATAAATAATCAAGCCGGAAGCAGGGCTTGCTATGGCATCCCGTTGTCCAGTCGTCATACGGGGTGGTAGCAAACCTTTATTGTTATCTACTGAAGTGACATCCAAAGCTGCTGATGCATGTGGTGATGCCGTGTTTATCCCTACTTGTGCAGATACTCCAGAACTTAATATCAGTATACAAACTATAATGAAATGTTGTCTCATATTTTTTTAATTTTAAATGGTTAAAAGTATGGATTTTTAATTTTGTAAATTTAGTGATTTATCTTCAAAATGATCTGTTTTTTACTTGTTTTTCTATGGACGCCAACATTTGTATATACGACACTCCCCCAAAACCATTCGCATATATTCACTATGTGGGAATACGGTTATTTTGACCATGATTATCGTTATTTGAAATAAATGTAAACATATCCTGTATATGGTTCAATGGACTGACGATATTTTTATTGTTAATAGAAAGAATGCGCGAATAACTTATGGCGGTCTTGTAACCCTTAGGGTGAATTAACTTTTGTGGGAAAAAGATTAAACAATACTTTTATGTTTATGTCTTGCCAAATAGTCAATCCAAATTATTTGCAGAAAAGAGCAAAATGTAAAGCCTCGTCTTCTTTCCCAACCCTTTCTTTTCTTATTCCGATTTTTATTACCTTTGCACCACAATTGTTAATTGTTAACCACAAATCATATGATGGAGACGGATATCTATACACCGGTTCATAAAATTCGTATTGTAACCGCTGCTTCTCTTTTGACGGACACGATGCTGCCATCAATATCATGCGGCGGATCATGCAAAAGTCAGGCGCAGAAATCATTCATTTGGGACATAACCGCTCTGCCATAGAAATTGTGGATACAGCCATTCAGGAAGATGCACAAGGTATTGCCATCACTTCCTTGGGGCGGTCACAACGAATACTTCAAGTACATCTACGACCTGCTCAAAGAGCGTGGCTGCGGACATATCAAAATATTCGGCGGCGGTGGTGGTACCATCCTGCCTACCGAAATCGAAGAGCTCCACCAATACGGAATATCCCGCATATATTCTCCCGATGACGGACGCAAAATGGGTCTGCAAGGTATGATCAATGATGTCATCCGACAATGTGACTTTCCGGTAGGAGATCAACTCAACGGTGAGTGGGCACATATAACTTCCGGAAATACAAAAGTACTCAGCAGATTGATTTCTGCGGTTGAAAATTTTCCGGAAAAATATCGCGATCTGGTGGAAAATATCAATCAGGATACCTCATCGGTTCCTGTCCTCGGAATCACCGGTACCGGTGGATCCGGAAAATCCAGCATGGTCGACGAATTGGTGCGCCGTTTTCTCATAGACTTTCCGGATAAAAAAGTGGCCATCGTTTCTGTCGATCCTTCAAAACGAAAAACAGGCGGCGCACTCCTCGGTGACAGAATCCGGATGAATGCCATCAATAACGACAGGGTATATATGCGTTCACTCGCAACCCGTCAGTCCAATCTTGCCCTTTCCAAACATGTCAACAGTGCATTAAACATTCTCAAAAAAGGAAAATTTGACCTCATCATCCTGGAAACGTCAGGAATCGGTCAGTCAGATACGGAAATCGTCGATCATTCCAATGTTTCTCTTTATATCATGACACCGGAATACGGCGCTGCCTCTCAACTGGAAAAAATCGATATGTTGGATTTTGCTGATGTGATCGCTATTAATAAATTCGACAAAAAAGGTGCCCTGGATGCCCTTCGAGACGTCAAAAAACAATATCAACGAAACCACAATCTCTGGGATACCAATCCGGATCAACTACCTGTGGTGGGAACCATTGCCTCGCAGTTTAACGATCCCGGTACCAATGCCTTGTACAAACATATCATCAACCTCATCAATGAAAAGTGTGGGGTAGATTGGATATCAAGTTTAGACTTACCCACCGGAGACAGCGAAAAAGTCTATATCATTCCGCCGCCAAGGGTGAGATACCTGAGCGAAATTTCTGAAAACAACCGCCATTACGATGTCTGGACAAATGAACAGTGTTCCAAAGCATCTGATGTATATGTGCTGACAAAAACACTTGATGTTTTGCCTGATTCAGGAATAGTGGCGGAAGAAATTCAAAAGGAAATCGTCAAAAAAACGGAAGATATGGATGGCCATTGCAAGAGATTGCTGGATGCGTGGCCGAAAAACTGGAAGCCTACCAACAGGAATTTTTACCTATCAGGTCAGGGGAAAAGACATTCAGGTTCCTATATATTCAGAATCCCTTTCTCACCTGAAAATACCTAAGGTTTCCATGCCGCGGTATAAAGACTGGGGCGATATTCTGAAATGGAATCTTCAGGAAAATGTTCCAGGAGAGTTTCCTACGCAGCCGGTGTTTTTCCTTTCAAAAGACAAGGGGAAGACCCGACGCGGATGTTTGCCGGTGAAGGTGGTCCCGAAAGAACCAACAAACGTTTTCATTACGTGTCTTTAGGATTACCGGCCAAAAGATTGTCCCGGCTTTTGATTCCGTAACCCTGTATGGTGAAGACCCCGATTACAGACCGGATATCTATGGTAAAATAGGCAATTCCGGCGTGAGCATTTGTTGTCTTGACGATGCCAAAATTCTGTATTCCGGATTTGACCTTTGCGATCCTTCCACCTCGGTATCCATGACCATCAATGGTCCGGCGGCCACGATATGTGCATTTTTTATGAATGCGGCCATCGATCAGCAATGTGAAAAATATATCCGTCAACATGGTCTTGAAACGCAGGTGGAGGAAAAACTTTTGTTGAAATATGAAAAAGCCGGTAAAAAACGACCCTTATATAAAGGGACGCTGCCGGAAGGAAACGAAGGACTCGGGCTTATGTTACTGGGTATCACCGGAGATGAAGTTTTGCCGGCAGAGGTATATCATACCCTCAAAGCTAAAGCCTTGTCTTCCGTACGAGGAACGGTGCAGGCAGACATTCTCAAAGAAGATCAGGCGCAAAACACCTGTATATTCAGCACAGAGTTTTCGTTGCGTCTCATGGGTGATGTGCAGGAGTATTTTATTGAAAATGTTGTGCGCAATTTTTATTCCGTGTCGATATCGGGTTATCATATTGCAGAGGCTGGTGCCAATCCGATTTCGCAACTTGCGTTTACATTGGCCAATGGTTTTACCTTTGTGGAATATTATTTGTCGAGGGGCATGAACATCGACGATTTTGCGCCCAATCTGTCTTTTTTCTTTTCGAATGGGGTGGATCCGGAATATGCCGTCATCGGCAGGGTAGCCCGGAGGATCTGGGCCAAAGCCATGAGGTACAAGTACAAAGCCAACGAACGATCCCAAATGCTGAAGTATCATATTCAGACATCAGGAAGGTCATTGCACGCACAGGAAATTGCCTTCAACGACATCAGGACTACATTGCAGGCTCTTTACGCTATTTACGATAATTGTAACTCGCTCCCATACCAATGCCTACGGTGAAGCCATCACCACGCCTACGGAAGAATCGGTACGCAGAGCGATGGCCATCCAGTTTGATCATCAACAAAGAGTTGGGTCTGTCCAAAAATGAAAATCCGTTGCAGGGTGCGTTCATCATCGAAGAACCGACCGACCTGGTGGAAGAAGCTGTGTTGACAGGAATTTGACCGTCTGACAGAAAGAGGCGGCGTCCTTGGCGCTATGGAGACCATGTACCAAAGGGGAAAATACAGGAGGAATCTTTGTATTGCAAACGTTGAAACACACCGGAGAATTGCCATTGGTTGGGGTTCAATACCTTTTTGTCTAAAGAAGGTTCGCGGACCATCATCCCTATGGAAGTCATCCGTGCTACCGAAGAAGAAAAAGATCGCTCAGATTGAAACCTTACAAAACCTGCACGGACACCAGCCCGACAAAGCCAAAGAAAACCTCGAAAAGTTGAAAAAAACACGCCATTTCCAATCAGGAATTTATTTGACCACCTGATGGAAACAGTCAAACCTGTTCTTTGGGACAGATCACCCATGCCTTGTATGAAGTGGGTGGGCAATACAGGAGAATATGTGATGTAGCTTTTGTGAAAAGTTCAGATTTTTGTTTCAGAAAATATCAATAAAACGACAAAGGCCCCGAAAATTCGGAGGCCTTTGCCTTTTCATATGGTGATTCCGTACTTGGTTTCTTGTATATTCTATCAGAATTTTATAAACCGAATGGATTCTGTTTTGCCTTCCGGCATAGTCGCTTCACTACATATACTCCTGGTATCAATCTACTCACGTCCAACGTTTCTTCTTTTTGGAAATGCAGTGTGTCATCTGATTTCCGTTTATATCATATAGTTCAACTTGTGTATCTTTCATAAACCTTTGATATGAATATAATCAGTGGCCGGGTTAGGGTAGACAGATATTCCTTTATGTATGGATATGTTTTGATTCGAACTTATGATGTCTTCAAAACTTATTTCAAAAGGCTGGGAGGCATACGATCCACTCAGTATAAATTTATTATGATTTCCTTCCATCAGAATCAGCGCGTCACTGAGGATACTGTTTTGTAAAGCTTCAAAGGTGATGTTTAAAATACATCGTTGACTTTGATGTTTGTTGCTGCATAATTCTGATTAATACCTATCACGGAATAATACGTATCGTACTCTGTAATCGTAAACTTTTCAAAAAACTGCTTTTACCTCTTTGATTTCCAGCTTTACCGTTTTTGGAATTTTAAACTGAATTCCGTTGGCATTGATATCATCATTCGAATAGACCGCTGTGGTATACGTTTCTCCTGCGGTGATGATTTCATCAATAACATCAACAGGAATCGTCTGAAGATTACTTTCAAAGTATGAGTTGTTGATGTCTCCCAATTTATAACCAATAAAATGATAGCCTGTCAAAGGAGCGTTAAAGTTGTAAGGTAACCTGATTCCGTGCATTTTGGAAGACTTGGATACAAGTCTTGATACATAAATTTCAGGAGATGGCCAGTTTGACAGATTAACTGTTTCGCCATTAATCATTTTGTAAGAAGTACCATATCTAAAGTTGATACGCCGCCTGTTCCATTAATGTCACCTGACAACACCTGACTCGGCTCGAGGGTACGGATAGCAAGAATATGTTCATACAATAATATCAGGTCTGCAAGATCAACACCAGCAAGATAATCCGTACTGGCCTTAAAAGGTTTGACAAGGGTATTGGAAGGGTCGAATTCAAACTCTTTACTGGACCTGTTTCAATCACATTGCCGGGATACAATTCGACATCATTTAATGCATTGCCATTGAGTTGTCGGACACAAACCTTAACACATTTCCGTTTTGAATCGGATTTAAAATATTGATACGCTGAATGTATGAATACTCCACACCTTTCATAGTGTTTAATAAACTCCAGGTTCTTTCTACCAGGATACTGTCCGGAGTAAAATCATAAATGACATCTGAATAACTACTCAGAAAATAGGACGTACAATTTTCACTCAAAACAGGTTTAACATCGTTCGGGTTGATGCCCGGTTCGTAAGACAAATCTACCGGAGAGACCCTCTTTGAAGTTACGGTCAAATCTCCCGGCCATTCAACTGCATCCGTATTGCTGTGTCCTCTACTACAATCAGTGATTGGTGTATTCCACGCCAGAGTGTCACAAATTTCACAATTGTTGGCCACCGGTGAATTCATTGAAATTTTGTACAAACAGATACGATTGAGATGAAGCCCAATGAATCACGGTCCATGTTCTGTTGATTAACCTGCCTCCACCTGAAGTAACAAATGTGTCGTAGTAAGCTTTTGAAACCGCAGCATTACACAATATGTCCCCGTTGAAAATGAAAGGTTGTAATTCATCTATGTCCTTACCTGTAAAGTTTGCCAATGCCAAAGGAGTCGGATTGTTGAAAATGTCAAAGGAACATCAACAATGTCCAAATCACAAGGCCACTCGACGTCGTCAGTAAGGCTGTGGCCTGGAAGTACAATCTCCTTCAGCATTACATCGGGATTTGGTGTCCTGATATTGAGCTCCGCACAATCTGGACCAACGACAGTGATAGTGGCCCAAAGTATTGTTTGTGGTGATATCTTTAACTCTCGCTATTATATTTTTTGAACATCTGCTGATGTTACAAACCATTGTTGGAACGGCCACATTGTTTTCGAGAATGTCAAGGTCGTATTCTTGCCAGCATTTATAAGGTCCGCCTTCCAATAATTCATTGGTAAATATTTCTCTGGTTTCGCCCTCAGAAAGAACCACTAAAATTTCAGCATTGCAGGCCAACGACTGAACAGAATTCTGTGCATTGGACAGATTAACAGAAGTCGTGGCATAATCCCATTGCCTGCATTGTCATAGACCCTGACTTCGACCGTTTTTGGACTGACATCATTACAGGTGACAACAGAAGGAGTCACGGTGATGTGCGAGATTCCGGTACAATTATCAAACGAACGGGCATCAAACATTTAGGTGTTAGTGTTTTGGTATTGTCCATATTTAATTTGGACATAAACCTGTGGTTTTGACATACGGAATCGGTTTTACATTCATCAGAAACAACGAGTGCTCATACAGGATGAAGTAGAACCATTTGCATTTGGAAACTGTCAGGGGTTACTGAATAAGTGCCTGGCAATGGAACCACAAGTTGGCTCAGACTATAGGAATTATAGTTTGTAGAACCATTTGTTGTCTTCAAAAAGTGATGGAAGCAAACAGTTGCTACTTCCGGTACTTTTATATCCTTGTGTACAAAGGGCAGTCTGGGCACTCATGTTTGTTCGAAACATAGCCAAATAAAGATAAAAGAAAGGTATTCAATTTTGTTGTCATGATATATTCATTTTTAATGGTAATGTAGTGAATAAAAAGGTTAAAAAATGATCCCTCATTCAGATCTGGGGAAGGAAAAAGCGCAGCTGTAATCTGGCAATTGCACCTGTTCGGAATATTTTGACTTCTAAAGGGAAATCAAGATAAATGCCCAAGGATTTTTCGTTAACTATTTTATTGTATACTATACCTCACTTAAAAATGGTGACTTAAATATTGAAAACCGGAGGGGTAATCTTTGAACTCCTCCTTCTGCATTCAGGAAGCTGGTTTTATGCCAGCTTACCATAGATGCCATGGCACCTAATCTGACGGAAACTGGAAGATGTCATGTTATTAGGAATGTCGTATTCTATATTCAGGTGCAAAAATCAAGTAATGGCAGTAATTATACGTTTTACCTCTTTTTTGAGTAATTTTTGTAGCTATGACTTCACCGGTTTCTGTTGAAATAATTCCATCCGGCCCTATGTAATGGCCAGTTTGTATCCATCAAGTAAAAAGTGCTTCATTTTTGTAAATGGTATTTTCCGATAACGGGATGCCAAACCAGTATAATTTAATCCGACATTCATAAACCAATTATTTTTCCATCTTTTTTGAAATCCATACTCCAGATTATAATGGTACATCGGCGTATGTTTGGTTTTTTGACTGTTGTTTTCAACGACTTGTTTGTCCCAAATATAGGTTACACCTCCACCGCCCAAAACATAAGGCAAAAGTTTTGTTTTTTCGGGTTTGGTTTCAATAGAGATGATGGGTTGAATAAGCAAGGGTATGTTGTTTTTAAAGAGAATAATATTTTTGTTTTCTATCCGGGTTATGTCGGTATCTTCGTCGTCTGCTTTAGTTTTTGTACCTCCAGGTTGGGCAATTTGTGGAAGGATTTGATAGTTGTCAGAGGGCGAATAACTTGATGACTCTTCGAGGATCTCCACGGCGACAATATATGATGTTTGATGGTGCATTTGCCAAAGTTGTTGTCGTACTACACGGGAGTATGCTGTTTATTTTGTAGTTCATTATTGAATGGATGATACACTTGCAGGTCTTGTTGTTTAGACTGCTTACACACAATGTTAATTCTTTAAGCAGAACTGACTTTTCTGTTTGCCAATCAAGCAGCTCTTTTTGCTTCCGGAGATGGTTGGTTTTTGTTTAAAATATGGTAACCACCAATACCCAGACCTATTCCGGAAAGGAAAAAAAACAGTAAAGGCAAACCAGTTATTTTTTTACGGACAGGAAGGTTGGGTTTGATACGTTCCACAAAGATTCGGTGTCTAAACTTTCTGTATGCTGTTGAAGAGCGACTTATTATCTTTTTCATTATCATTCCATTCCAGCGGCGTGATGTTTTATTTTTGATGTTCAAACTTTTTTGTTTTTAATTGGCAAAAACTGCGGGGCTCGCACGCGCGTCAGATATACCCGACTTGATGATTCGGCAATATTCATTAGGGTGGCTGTTCCAACGTAGCTGTAGCATATTCTACTGCATGAAGGTTAAAAATAATTCGCTGCATGTCTGGGAAGCTGATTGAGTACATTGAGTAAATCTTTTACATGTAAATCATCTATTGCTATTTTTTCCCGATTTTCTTCATTCAGTACACTGTCAATATCTTCTAAATGCCGGTATTTTTAATCTCTTTTAAACAGGTATTCACTACAATGGTAATCAGCCAGTTGCGCAAACTACCTTTTTCTTCAAATTGGTCAATATTCCGAATAATTTTTGATCAGACTATCCTGTAACACGTCTTTTGCATGTTCTTTGTCAATCATATATCTTATACACACCTTAACAATGCCCGGAGAATATTTTTCTACGAGGACTTTATAAGCAGACTGACTCACGTCCTCTTTACAACCGGATACCATTGAGACTGTCTTCCACAGTTTATAATTTTACAAAAGTCAGCTTCTATCTGCTGGTTTTTCGCCGTTAAGGAGTTGCAGCGTTTTTGCCCAGAAATTTCGCTGAAACTGCCTTTAATCCATCCATTTTTTTGATAACTCAATACCAAAAATTTTCTCAAATCCACAAGTGTTTGATGTGGGGCAAATTGATTTCAATGCCTTTACTTATAAATCCGGTATCTTTTCCATGAGATGTTTTCCCTCTGATGGGACACCAACGACCCTGATTGTTGTTCGTTGTTTTTGAAAGTCAGTAAAAATTCCTGAGCCGTACTTTTAAAATGTATCTTATATGTTCCGTTTACATTCAAATGCGAAATATCACCGGAGATACATCGTATTTCTCACAAGGTACAAGGAACTTATATATTGATTTTCAAGACCCTGACAGAGAGAAAAATGTTGCCCATTTCAGCGGTGTTGGTTTGAAAACGGATGTCAGACATTTTTCTCCATTGATACCGGCGCTGCCGAAAGTGGGCCGGCAACACACATAAAGGGATTTGCCATTCGAAATCAGTTTCGGGTATGTATATGTATTTCCGTTTTTGGGACCATTTTTGGATTTTAATAAAACCATTTGAGAGGGATTGGGCATTACAATCTTTTTAAATTTACCTTTCACCTTGATTTGTTTAGAAGTTCCGGAATATCGAAATTTTTTGTTCCTACATGATTGGTTTCGTGGATAGCATTAAACACAATGGAATGACAGTTTCCCCATCCTTGGTGAAATGAAATAACTTACATTACCCACACAAAGATTATCAGGCGTTTCTTAGGGATCCAAAGTGTTGATTAGCTGTTATGGTCATCCCAGATATATGGGTTTTACAATGCAAGAGGTGCCCCCCAACATAGACCACATGTAGCGAAGCAGATTCTTATGGAGATATCTAGCAACATGGTTTTAAGGCTTTTTTACTTAAGAAGTGGTTATTAATCAAAATAATCTGGGTTGGGAACAAGTTCAAGGGGGTAGAACTTTAAGAACAGGTGCTGGGGACTAAAAATAATGTTTTACATTTGGTTGTAAATAAAATTCTCTCATTTTTGTGTCAGAAGGTCAAACCTATGAAAACATGGAGCCATTCTACGGGGAATATTTGCCATTGATATCAATGAGTTTTCCTCCCGAAGCCAAGGCTTGTAAATGGAAAGGATTGCTCAAATCAAATTCATTAGTAAAAATGCAAGTTTTACATTTCCGGCAAAAGATTCATTCCGGATTTAAATTTGTATTTAATAAGGTCTATATTTATTTTCCTAAGGAAACGAGGTCATACTACCTTCAGGAAGGTGGTAAAATTTATTTTTTGAGTATTCTAAAAGGGTTAGATGATAGTGGTTTACCTGATTTTCTATATTGTAGGCAAATTCAAGAGATGTCTCCGTCTTTATCGGTGATGGTCAACAATTCAGCTCCTTTGCTGATATCTTTGGCTTCAAACTGAAAAAAGATACGGATTTGATAATCTTACGGCACCTTTATTTGAATCTTGCAGTGAGACCCGCATTAAATCTGTCCGTTTTCATCGGTGACGTTGAATCTTTCTTATTAGCGGAAGCGATGATTGTTTTTCTGACGGGTTTGATGGTGATTTTTCCGTTGACTCTTCTGCGTCAGGATAACAACCATACCATCATCAGGATTCCTGCAAGGATAAAAATGTATTAGCTGAGATACATATTTTAATTATTTTTTATACTCTATATTAATTCTCAAAGTAAACAAAACGCTACAAATTATGAGGTTTTATTTTTCCAAATGGTAATGATAAATCGTTTTTGTAGTTTGAAATATAGGGTTATTTTTCAGGCAATAAAAACGTCGCTAAGTGATTATAATTCGGCGGATATTGTGGGAGTGTTTATTTTTGGAAGCTGTATTAGCTACAATTTACACGTGCTTCAGTTCAACAAAACTTTGAGGAGTGTAAAGGGGATGGGTGAAATTAAAAATCTTCAAGCAGTATTGAAGATGTTCGGGCGAGTGTGTGTTTGGATGGATATAATGATTCTGTACTTCTGTCTTAATTTGGGATTACATGAAGTTTTATTATAATATTATCCTTGTAATATTTAAAAAAGTTTTATTTCCATAGTCCTTGGTTTTTCCAATTGTTCCAAAAAACCCAATTTATAGATTGGAATGTTTAGGATTGTTAGCAAATAGTGATATTATTTTACTTTT
>JADKAS010000012.1 GCA_016715245.1 Saprospiraceae bacterium | reverse complement strand
TATATCAGGCATTTATCGTTTGATCTTCCGTAAGGACGATATGGTACATTTCCGTTACACCCGGATTGGGATACACTTTTAAAACACATCAACCCAACTTCCCGGATGGAAAGAGTATTTTGAGGTTGCTTTAAAAACTTTGTCAAATTAAAATTAATCATCAAATACCTGCTTCTTTGTTGCTTCCGTGGACTAAATAAATTTCTATCCATAAAAATACCTTTCAAAGCCTGTTCATAATTGGCATCTATTTCAGATTTCAGCCTTGCCAATCTGTTCTTTTCCTTTGGTGACTAATGTCGTCGGATGGTACAATTGATCACCCAAAGCATGGATTTCATAATCATATTCCAAGGCAAATCCTGTTTTTCCTTCCATAGCGACAAATCGGTAGCCTGCAACCCATCCCCAATGCATATCAGGAGATCTGGGTGCCAGCGGATGGTTGGCTGGCCTGAAAATGTTGGGTCAGCATGATTATCGATAGAATCAACGCCAATAGAAAAATGATGGAATCAAGAACCGCAATATTAAAACTACCCAAAAGCTCCTTAACTTTTTCACCTTTTGTTACAAAAATGTATTTGTCAGGGACTTTGGTAGAGCACCTCCATCATGGTGAAGGATAATAGAGGATATAAAATAATCCATTCTGGAAATACTGAATTTTGTACCGAGGTCATTGGTTCCGGGTTTGACCCATGGAAAAGATTCTCCTCCAAGATATTGGTTAATGGACAAATACATTTTTTTGCCCAAATGAAAGGGAAGTAATCAATGAGAAAAAATAACAAAATATTTTTGAAGATATTGTGTCATGATTACTGATTTTTATTTTCTGAAATTGATTATTAAAATTCCATTTATATGGATGATGTATAAAAATTTCTACAAATGTAGCAAAAACTTGATGTGTAAAAATAATTTAAGATTTTATTGAATCATTTTTTTAAAAAATCCAAGATATTGTTGGTCCTTTTACTAAAATTTTCATCAAACCTTTACTATGTTTCAACAAGATTTTTTATGGAAAAGTTACCGCTATGAATCTAAAAATTGTAAGAATATTTTTATAGTGTTACTACTAACCATTCCAAATATTTATTTAACTGGTTATTTTTTGTTAGTTTTTAGTATAATGGTTTTAAAGATTTATCATCAATCATTTTGTTTAATGTCGCAATCATTTCATTTCTTACAGCGTACCAGTTTTTACATAAGTATCCAACGCCTGCACCAATTCTATCCCCATACTTCTAAGCATCGAGGCCGTAGGTGGAAAATCGTTGACCTCCATATCAATAAGAGCATTGATATGTGCCAGTTTATTGGTAAGTCTGATCGGAAAATTCAGCGCATCCTGGCCACTTCGGTTTTTGGTCTGATACAGTTGATTTTCAATATCATTTGCCAAGGAATCTATGTTTTTATAAAGACTTCTTCCGCATCATCCACTTTTTCATTGTACGATGTCAACTGTATTTTCATGTCTCTGATGTCGATAATGGCCTGATGGGCTTCATCAATTTTTTGTTGATGGACTGAATAAAATCAAACTGATCTGAAATATCCTTTTCCCACCCTTCAGAAAGTGGATTTTTAATAACGTTGGAAAAAGTTTTGGGTTCCAATAAGAGAACTGTTGAGTTTCAGGAGACTTTATATTCGCCGGTTTTGGCGGCAGGTCCACGTAATGAACTCCACCATAGGATCATACCTTCAAATTTTTAGCAGAAGGATATCTCCAATCCCCTATGTGCATATTGCTTCCTTTTTTGTTTTCAGTTTGTCACTATCCTTCTCAGCATGCGAACTGAAAGACCTTATGGAATCACCATGGTTGGTGAGATAAGTGAGGACTATCGTGTCCTTTTTTCATCAAATTGTGGAAGAAAAAAATGCGTGGAGACACCTCCGGCATGATTGGCCCCTGCCTGTTTAATTTCTTTGTTTTGAGTGCCGCCTACCTGTATACATCTGCCGTTTGTATAAATAGTTGTAGATTTGTCAGCAGAGATTGACTGTCTGATAATATGCAAATCATCGATCATCCATAAACTCCTTCCTGGGTGGCGGCTATGAGATATTGGTTTTAACCACCAGATCGGTAACGGGTACCAAAGGAAGGTTTTTTTGAAAACTTGTCCAGTTGGTCCCATCGTCATAGGATATATACATACCATATTCCGTTCCGGCATACAATAATCCTTTTACTTCCGTATCCTCACGCACCACTCTTGTAAAATGTTCTTCTCCTATACCTTTTGTGATTTTTATCCAGGTTTTACCGTAATCTTCCGTCTTAAACAGATAGGGAGTGTAATCACCTGTTTTGTACATAGTACCTGCAATGTAACAAACTGCCGGGTCAAATTTGCCCGGTTCAATACTATTGATCATCAGGTATTTGGGCATAAGTGGAGAAGTGACTTCTGTCCAGGTTTTGCCTTCATCCGACGTTAAGGTGAATTCTTCCGTCATCACTTCCCACCCATATCAAACCTTTTTCAAAGGAGATTCGTCAGCGGCAAAATAGTCACATAATATTCAACACCTGTATTGTCTTTAGTGATAGGACCGCCGGATGGGCCTAATTTTTCTTTTTCATTCCTTGTTAAATCCGGACTGATAAGTTTCCAGGTATGTCCTTCATCTTCGGTGACATGAAGATGGTTGGAGCAAACATACAGATTTTTGGGATTGTGTTTTGAAAAAAAGATGGGGAAGTTCCACTGAAAAACGATACTTCATTCCCTCGGCTCCGTGTCCAATCGGATTGTCTGGCCAAACATTAATTCCACGGACAGAATTATTTTTGTGATTTTCCTGGACAAAAATCCACCGTAACTTCCGCCATACACAATTTCAGGTCAAAGGGTCAACCGCAATATGAGCAGATTCTCCTCCGGCTGTTTCTTCCCAGTCTTCTTCAGTTATGGCATTGCCAAATGAACGATGAGAAATTCTAATGGTGGAATTATCTTGTTGGGCGGCATAAATTCTAAAGGGAAAATGGTTGTCGATCGTTATTCTGTAAAATTGGGCTGTAGGCTGGTTGTGGTAGGTGGACCAGGTCTCTCCTCCATCCGTTGTTACCTGAGCGCCGCCATCATCACCGATAATCATAGTTGTCGGATGATCAGGATTGATCCATAAATCATGGTGATCGCCATGTGGAGTTTCAAAATCTTTGAAGGTAACACCTGCATCAACAGATTTATGGTAATCTACGTTAAGAACGTACACGATATTATCATCTTTTGTATCCGTATAAATTCTGGTGTAATACCAGGCTCTCTGCCTGAGAGAACGATGATCATTTTGTTTTTTCCAGGTTTTGCCGCCATCATTTGACCTGAACAAACCACCTTTTTCATTTTCTATCAACGCATACAATATCTGATTATCGTTGTAGGCAACGGCTATGCCTGAAATACCCCAAATTCCGTCCGGAAGTCCGGAGGCTTCAGAAATGTTTTTCCATGTTTCACCACTATCATGCTTTTCCATAAGAAGAACCATCACCACCGCTGGATAAACTGTAAGGAGTCCGCCTTACATTCCAGGTGGTGGCGTAGATAATACGCGGATTAGTAGGGTCAATGCACAGATCAACTGCTCCGGAAGAAGGATTGACATACAGGAGTTTTTTCCAGGGATTTCCTCCATCAATACTTTTATATATGCCCCGATCCTGACTGTCCTTAAAAAGGTCTCCCATGACAGCTGTGTACACGATATCCGGATTGGTCGGATGCACCCTGATTCTGCCTATATGCCGTGATTTTTCCAAACCTTTTGACGTCCAGGTCATGCCGGCATCTTCACTTTTCCAAACACCCATGCCGGAAGATACATTTCCCGAACCGTTTTTTTCCCCTCCGACATAAATAACATTCGGATCTTGGGGGCAAACGGTGATACTGCCTATAGAACCTCCAAAAAATCCGTCAGAAATATTGTTCCAGGACCTGCCACCGTTGATGGTTTTCCAGACTCCACCTCCGGTTGCGCCAAAATAGAAAATATTATTGCGTCCCGGCACACCTGCCACGGCACAGGAACGGCCTCCGCGAAAAGGACCGATACATCTCCATTCGACAGATTCTGTCAAAGCGGGGTCAGGAAATTTCACCTGATTTTTTTGGGCATATGAAAATGCTGATGTAATCAAGTAAACAATAAATAGGAGAACACAACGGAAATACATTTTATTTATTTTTGTGGTCAAATGTAAGAACTTTTTATGAATTATATATTGGTCTTAATTTTGGAGAGTATTACAGTAAATAATATTACTAATAATATGTGGTAGTCGTTATTTAAGCTGACTTTTTGATGTATTATTGGTTTTTATTTTTTTGGTAAACCACGAGATTAAAACGTAAAGGATAGGTTTTTTGATAATACTTTTATAATCTGGTAAATCAAATTTTTTTGAGATGAAGGAGTTTCCGTTTAGAAAAAAATATATTAAAATGTTTGCCATATTTATTTGTAAAATTTAAATTTAATTCAGAAATCACGGAGGTTTTCCCTATTAAACGGCAAGTCATATTGTTTTCAGGAGTCTACTTTGAATTTTTTTTTACCTTTGTAAACTTTTTAAATTTAGTTAAAAATTCATCAGCTTGGCTTCAATTTTCAAAGTACTAATTTTATGGTTGTTGATTTGTAACTTTTTCATTTTGAATGCTCAAGTTACTAATTCTATATCAATCTTGCATTTATAGATATTAGATACTCAGATCCCGATTTCAGGGCCAGATTTGCACCTGGTGTCGGTACGTATATGAATGCCAATTATCAGGCAGAACCAAATACTCTCCAAAATATTGTAGAGCTTCTGCAGGTTTCAGATTGTTTAAAAAAAGGAAATCTGGATAGATGCAGGTGTGATAGGATCTCCTTACACTAATGAAAGTGCCATTAGTAAAGACCACTTGATGTACACAAAGGAGTCTGGCACCTGAATACGTACCCTATTACTTATCAGGTATAAAATTTTCCATTCCTATCAACAAAAAAGATCAACTTATACGCCTATCTTATCAATGGATGGCAACAAATTCAGGATGTAAATAAAGGAAAAGCAATCGGTACCCAAGTTGAGTATCGACCTACCAATTTGAACTTAATCAATTGGAACGTGTACATAGGAGATGAGGCGCTCTCAAGTATCACCGCAAAACAGGATGAGATATTTCACAGATGTATATTGATATACAATCCTGACGGGCAAATTTTCGATTACATCTTGTGCTTACGTGAGAAATCAAAAACAGACTTTTACCTCAACCATCATGGATAACTATTGGTGGCAGGCAAACTTTATATGCAGATATAAACTAAGTCTTGATTGGTCGATTTCCGGCCGTATCGAATATTTTAGTGATCCCAATAATATTCAGATTGTTTCTCTATCACCAAATGTGGAAAAGGGTACTTCCTCTTTTATAGTGGAGGGTATATGTGTCAACTATAAAGTCAGGGAAAAGGCAATTTTGAGATTTGAAGGCAGGTATTTTAATTCTAAAAAAAGAAATATTTATTTCTGATGAGGAACTCCATCTCAACACATGTTGTGGATAATTTCAAACATGACAGTTTGGTTTTAATTATTTAATAAATTGATTCAAAATTAATAAATATGTATGTTATTGACATTATCAAAACACTTATGGATTTTATCATGCACATTGATGAACATTTGTTTGTGTTAATCAAAATTACGGGACGATGGTTTACGTCATACTGTTTATCATCATCTTTGTTGAAACCGGGTTGGTAGTTATGCCATTTTTACCTGGTGATTCGCTTTTGTTTTTAGCAGGCATTTTGTGCAGGTGTAGTCAATGAAGCAGGAGAATCAGCTGAATTAAGTTTGGTGTTAATTGTTGAAGTTTATTGATTGCAGCGATCCTTGGTGATACTGTAAATTATTGGATTGGCAATAATATTGGCCTTAAGATATTGCGTTGGGAATTCAAGGGTATAAACTCGTTAATGAACAACATTTAGAGCAAACACAGGCATTTTATTCAAAACATGGGCCAAGGACAATCATCATTGCCAGATTTGTGCCAATAGTGAGAACATTTGCTCCTTTTGTAGCAGGTATTGGAAATATGGAATACGGTCAATTCATTAGGTTTAACATCATATGGTAATATGCCTATTATAAAGAAAATTTTTAAATTGTATATTTGGTATCATTTTTATCTCTACTTTTACCTATTGTATTTGAATGGGTAAAACATAAGAAGGGTACAGAAAAAGCTTAAAAATATTCATTAACCTGCAGTAATAGAATAGTTGTAAGAATTGTTATGATTATTTTATTTCTATTTTTTATGCTCGAAGTTAATGCATAAAAAAAGATCCCGTTCAAGTAACTTGTGCCTAGCTTGCAGTGTCAGTATAAGCTTTGCCATATACACAGACATATGCGAAAGAAATCAGTAGGAAAAGATAGATAAATCTGATATTTTTGTTTAATGAGTAAAGGGATATCAGATACATAATCTGCAAATACGTATTTTTTTTGACTTTTCAGGCAGTTGATTGGATGTGAAGACTTGTGTAAATTTGGACGGGTTATAATTTGAAAATCAAAGAAATTAGAGTATACATTTAATAGAAATCAATACTAAAATAATAGAGATATTCAACTGGAAGGGAAACAAACAAACACAGTACATACAACCACCATATATTTAATTGTACCAAATTTTAATTAGTTTAATTTATCTGAGGGTCATTAAATAACAATATTTTCAAAATATATTATGTGACACCATTCTGATTATTAAAAGGGCAATGGATTTTTTAAAAATTTATCTTCAGTTTTATCGTGTTGGATAAATTGTTTTACATGGATGGTATCAGAGCTATTTACAGAATTAATATTCCGATACAATCGAAAATAATGAAACTCATTGTTCATAGTGACCATCGTCAGATATTTTTTATTGAATGCTGAGTATATTTGTGTCTTGATGAATGCCCCATTAAAAATTGCAGAATAAATGGAAATTTACGGCATAAATCTTTACTCATCGATATTCCGGCATACTGATGTAAAGGTTATATATTCAGAACGGAAAAAGCGGTTTATTTAATCTCACATTGCTGTAAATTCACTTTTAGTTTGTTTTTCTGCATGCTTAGGAAGAAGTTTTTTACAAATCTTTTTCTGAAGGGGTGCAGGATATTTTTTATGGATATTGAATCATTCGTTAGTGTGTTTTTATCTAATATTTGACAAATTTCAAACAAAAAACAATGAGAAAGTCCTTGTTATTTACAGCAATCTGGCTTTGTATGTTGAATTTTACGTTAGGTCAAAGCGAAACAGAGCCAAACAACAATGCAGGTCAAGCCAATACATTATTGTATAATGGTATGCAAAACGGAACAATATCTGAGCCGGATGGGTCTGACTGGTATAAAATAAATTTACCGATTGGCGGTGTACTAAAGCTACTCTTTATATCAGATGGAGGCCCTGAGTCGAATATATATATTGCGGATAGCACCAATACAGGTTCAACAATTGGTTTTGCTTCGTTTGGATTTCAGGCACATAAAAGAGACTCAATCATCATTCCTTTGTTGAAAGGTACCTATTATGTATTTATTAACCATTCAAGGGGCGGAGGTTCTTATTCAATAACCTCTTCACTGCAAGTATTACAGTATCCTGAGGACAACGAGCCAAACAATACTTTTGATAAGGCAGGTGTTTTAAACGCCAATGGCAATGTTACTGGCTTGATTGGGCATTATTCACCAAACGTGAAAGGTGTTGATCCTTCTGATTGGTATAAACTTAAAGTGGATAAGGGTGGAGTCATTAAGCTTTTGTTTCTGTCTGATGGAGGACCGGAATCAAATATATTTATTTCAGATAGTATGAATTTGGGTTCTTCTTTAGGTTTTGCTTCTTTTGGATTTCAAGCACATAAAAGAGACTCAATCATCGTTCCTTTGTTGAAAGGCACCTATTATGTATTTATTAACCAATCAAGGGGTAGCGGTTCTTATTCAATAACTTCTTCTCTACAAGTATTACACTATCCTGAGGATGAAGAGCCAAACAATTCTTTTGATAATGCAGGTGTTTTACATATCAACGGCAATGTTACCGGTCTGATAGGGCATTATTCACCAAACGTGAAAGATTATGATCCTTCTGATTGGTATAAACTTACAGTAGATAAGGGTGGAGTCATTAAGCTTTTGTTTTTGTCTGATGGTGGACCGGAAGCCAATATATTTATTTCTGATAGTATGAATTTGGGTTCTTCTTTAGGTTTTGCTTCTTTTGGATTTCAGGATCGCAAAAGAGACTCAATCACAGTTCCTTTGTTGAAAGGTACCTATTATGTCTATATCAACCGGTCCAGAGGTAGCAGGATCCTATTCTATTCAGTCTTTTTTCACATTACCAAATTGGCCTGGAAGACATCGAACCAAAATGATGACTTTATGCACTCCGGATTATTAGCTGAAAATTCTACCATAAGTGGATTGATTAATTATTATAATCCGGCCAAAAAGGATTATGATCCGGTGGATTGGTATACATTAAATGTGACAAATAAGGGATTAATAATTATTCGGTTACAATCAGACGGTGCTTTGGAATCCAATATTTACCTTGTTGATAGTTTACATCTCAATGGATCTATAAAATATGCCAATTTTAACTTTAAAGAAAAGACACAGGATTCACTGGTAGCTTTAGTAGAAAAAGGTAGATACTATATGGTAATCTATAGATCCAGAGGCAGTGGGGCATATATAGCCAACTTTAAGTTTTTATTGCCTCCAAAAGCTGATTTCGATTATATTCAGAATAATACCAGGATTGTGTTTGAAAATAAAACCATACGAGGGGATGAATATATTTGGAACTTTGACGATGGCAGTCCAAACGTAGCTTCAGTCAACCCAATGCACGAATATGCCGAACCGGGCGATTACGATGTATGTTTAATTGCCAAAAACAGAAGTGGTCAGGACACTTCATGCGCAAGGGTATTCGTAAAAGGCCTTTCCAGGATATATCCGAATTCTGGAGGTAATACAGGGGATGTAACCTTCGCTGTCTTTGGTGGTGGGTTGGACACTTTTTATAAGGTGAGCCTCGCGCAAAACGGCATTACGGTTGTACAGTCTTTATCTGTTGCAGCAGGAGAAAAAGGTTCTTTAGCCGCTTCCTTTGACCTTCGCGGAAAAGTTGAAGGTATTTATGATGTGGTTGTATCTAAAACTGGTGAAAATCCATATATTTTACCGGGTGGATTTACCATCAAAAAAGGGCTTGCACCGGATCCATGGATTCGTATCAATGGAAGGAACAGGATATTGTTTAATACATGGACGACGTATACTGTTGAGTATGGCAATAACGGAAATGTGGATGCAAGTGTGGTACCGGCATGGTTGGTTTTTGAAAGGACACCCGGATTTGATCTGAAGTTTGTCAACGTCAATTTTCAGGATCAGGATCCCGATGAATCTATGTACGTGGATTTAGACAGTTTGTCATCGAGACCTTTTAATTTCAGGGTATATCCTTTACTGCTTCCGGTAATTCCTCCGGGTGAAGTCGGATCATTTAAAATAAAAGTAAAAACAGGTCAAAATATAAAAATGTATGCCTGGACAGAAAAACCATGGTTTCAGTCACCTCTCAACGATAAAAAGTTAGGATGCGTGAATACAAGCATTACAAAATGCAGCGGAGACTGTTAAACTTGACGGAGATCAATTGGTTTGTGTAATTAATAGGTCCTATTACTCTTTTAATAATATTTTAAAAACAACTTTGTCTGATAAAAAGAGTAATTATATTCAGGGGCGGATTATTGTAGCCTATATATCATCTATGGGAAAAATATTCAAGGAGTGTGAAGTAGAAGATGAAGCGGTAAAAGAAAAATTTAAAGAACAAATGATAAAATTTATATTTACGCTTGTTGACAGAACGCACGGCGGAGTTTTTCTTAAATTCATTTTGAAAACAAAGCATCAGCGACTGCCCCGGCACATGTTGTGTATGTTTCTGATACACTGGACAAAACAAAATTTGATCTGACTTCTTTCAGTCTGGGTGATATTGTGATCGGTGATCAGGTAATCAGACCTGAAAAAGGCCTGAAGGAATTTGTGGTCGACGAAAAGATAATCGGAATGGATGTTACCGCCAGGATTTATGGTCATATTGATCAAAATACGGGAATTGTAAACTGGATTATCCGGAGTTTGGATCCTGTAACCCTGGAAGATATTGAAGATCCGGATATAGGATTTCTTCCTCCGAATAATACCGATCCGGAAGGTCAGGGCAGTGTTTCATTTACAGTTCAGCTTAAAGGAGAACCACGTCACGAAGAGCAGATTTTTAATGCAGCCTCTATCATCTTTGACGCCAATGCACCTATTTTTACAAATAACCATTTGACAACCTTTGATATTCTGGCGCCTGAGAGCAGTGTTGCTATTCTTC
>JADKAS010000011.1:37500-235385 GCA_016715245.1 Saprospiraceae bacterium | reverse complement strand
TGAAATCACAGGTGCAAGAGAACATAATTTGCAGAACATCAGTCTCAGAGTGCCCAGAAATAAGATGGTTGTTATAACCGGTTTGAGTGGCAGCGGAAAATCCTCTTTGGCTTTTGATACCATTTACGCAGAGGGGCAACGAAGGTATATGGAAACATTTTCTGCATATGCCAGGCAATTTATGGGGACTATGGACAGACCGGATGTAGATAAAATTGAAGGTTTAAGTCCGGTGATTTCAATAGAACAAAAAACTACCGCCTGGAATCCAAGATCAACGGTGGGTACCACTACAGAAATTTATGACTTTTTAAGATTATTATTCGCGAGGGCTGGAGAAGCCTATTCTTATGTTACCGGAGAAAAAATGGTAAGGTATACAGAAGAACAAATAATTGATCATGTATTTTCATTTTTTTTCAGGAAAAAAACGGCCATACTTGCTCCTGTCATCAGGGCAAGAAAAGGACATTACAGAGAATTATTTGAACAAACCAGAAAAAAAGGTTTTACCAAAGTCCGGGTGAATGGAGAAATGATGGATATTGCACCCGGAATGCACTTAGACCGATACAAAACACACGATA
Source organism: Saprospiraceae bacterium (assembly GCA_016715245.1). Lineage (GTDB taxonomy): Bacteria > Bacteroidota > Bacteroidia > Chitinophagales > Saprospiraceae > OLB9. Next base: position 234,798 of record JADKAS010000011.1, on the reverse strand, counting down.
TAGAAATCGTCATAGACCGTTTTACCATTGAAGAAGATAAAAGAGATCGCCTCATTTCTGCTGTGGCACTTGCTTTTAAGATGGGGAATGACTTTGTTATGATTGTTAATTTGGAAAATGATGAGATGAAAGCATTTTCCAAATCTTTGATGGATCCTGTTTCAGGACTTTCATATGAAGAACCTTCTCCGAATAATTTTTCTTTTAATTCGCCGTACGGTGCCTGTAAGGAATGTAATGGAATCGGCGAGATACATCAGGCAGATATGGAAAAAGTTATACCGGACTGGTCTAAAAGTATCGAAGAAGAAGCCATTAAACCATTGGGTCAGGTAAGGGATACCGTGATGTTTAAACAAGTAAAAAACCTGGGGAAAAAATTTGGTTTTGATTTTACAACACCTGTTAAGGACATACCCAAAGAAGCTATGGATCTTATGCTGAATGGACCTACACCAGGTAAAAAGTTGAAAACACAAAATACCTATGATTATTATTCAAATTTAACAGAAGAAGGACTGCTGCCGATGCTGGAAAGATGGTACCAGGAGTCTTCATCAGAAAAAGTGAGGGCCTGGACAGAAAACTTTTTGGGTATCGTGACCTGCCCGTCTTGCCAGGGTTATCGGTTAAAGACAGAAAGTTTGCATTTTAAACTGCATGAACAACATATTGGTCATCTGGCTCGAATGAACATGGATGAATTGTATGATTGGATTGTAGAGCTGCCGAATTATCTTGATGAAAAACAAAGTATTATTTCTGCAGAAATCATTAAAGAGATTAAACTGCGCATTGGATTTTTACTTGATGTTGGTCTGAACTATCTGGATCTGAACCGATCGGCAAGAACGTTGTCCGGGGGAGAGTCCCAAAGAATCAGGCTTGCTTCTCAGATTGGAAGTCAGTTGACCGGCATAACGTACATCATGGATGAACCAAGTATAGGCCTCCACCAAAGAGACAATCAACGCCTGATCAATGCTTTGCATGAATTGACAAAAATAGGAAATTCGGTATTAGTGGTGGAACATGACAAAGACATTATGCTGGCCTCTGATTATATTATTGACCTGGGACCGGGAGCGGGAAAACACGGTGGGTATATTGTTAGTGAAGGTAAACCTGATGCATTTTTGAAGTTGGACAGCACAACCGCTAAATATTTAAGTAAAAAAATTTCGATAGACATTCCAAAAACAAGGAGAAAAGGCAATGGGAAAGTATTGGAATTAAAGGGAGCAAACGGGAATAACCTTCAAAATGTAGACATTTCCCTGCCGTTGGGTACTTTTATTTGTATTACAGGTGTATCAGGAAGCGAAAAATCTACTTTAATAAACGAAACCCTCTATCCTATTCTCAGAAAACATTTTTATGATTCCATTAAAAAGCCACTTGAATTCAAAGAAATAAATGGTCTGGAACATATAGACAAAGTAATCGAAATCGATCAGTCACCTATTGGTCGCACACCGAGATCAAATCCTGCTACCTACATAGGCGTATTTACGGATATCCGCAAAATATTTTCTGATATGCCCGAAGCCAAAATAAGAGGTTATCAGCCCGGCCGATTTTCATTTAATGTACAGGGAGGGAGGTGTGATATTTGTGAAGGAGCAGGTAAAAAGGTGATTGAAATGAATTTTTTGCCGGATGTATTGGTAGATTGTGAAAAATGTCTTGGCAAAAGATACAATCGTGAGACGCTTGAAATTTTATACAAAGGGAAAAGTATTTCCGATGTATTGGAAATGACAGTAGAAGAGGCGGTTGTTTTTTTTGAAAATATTCCGTCCATATACCGAAAAATAAAAACTTTGTACAGTGTAGGGCTTGGCTATATTTCCTTAGGACAGCAGGCAACCACCCTTTCCGGAGGTGAAGCACAACGCGTAAAATTGTCTGAAGAGCTTTCGAAAAAAGATACAGGCAACACAGTCTACATCCTTGATGAACCCACCACCGGATTACATTTTGATGACATCAAGTTATTGCTTGATGTCCTTAATAAACTGGTGGATAAAGGAAATACGGTCATTGTAATTGAACATAATCTCGATGTAATCAAGGTGGCAGATTATATAGCAGACCTTGGTCCGGAAGGTGGAAGGGGTGGTGGAAAAATTGTAGCTCAGGGAAGTCCTGAACAAGTAATTAAGAATAAAAAAAGTATAACTGGAAAATTTCTGGCCATGGAATTTAATTAAAAAAGAATTTTGAAAAAAATGCTTTAAGTACATAAAAATAAAAGTTTATATTATATTTGTGTCATCAACATGGAGACTGTAACAAAAGCATACCACCCGATTATTGAAATCCTTGAGGAGGAATATGAAATTCCTCAACTCAACCGTAAAAGAAGAATTGCCGTTTTACTTCCTCATGATTATTATAAGTCCAATAAATATTACCCGGTTTTATATTTACACGATGGTCAGAATTTATTTGATGATTATGCACCTTATGGTAATTGGGGAGTAGATAAGTCGCTAGCTCATCTTTCAAAACAAGGTAAGGGAAATGTTGTCATTGTTGCTATTGACCATGGAGGCCCGCTTAGAATCAAAGAATTATTGCCTTATCCGACTTCCAAATATACAGAAGTAGAAGGTCAATTATATCTTAAGTTTATGATGGAGACCTTAAAGCCCATGATTGACAATAAATACAGGGTAATGGTGGACCGGGATCATACAGGTATAGGTGGCAGTTCTCTGGGAGGGTTGATCAGTCTTTATGCAGGATTTATTTACCGTCATATTTTTGGAAAAATGATGATATTTTCTCCTTCCTTGTGGATTTCTGAAGAGATTTACAGACTGGCTAAAGGATATGTACCTTTCGGACCTACGGACTTGTATCTTTATGCAGGAGGTATGGAAAGTGCAAGTCATTATGGCAATGTTTTAAGAATGGAGAATATTTTACAGGAAAAAAGAAAGTATGATGATTTTGATATTCATTTTTCGCACAACCATAAGGGAGAACACCGAGAAATTTATTGGGGCCAACAATTCCCGATAGCTATGGATTGGTTGTATCAAACCAAAAGATAAATATAAAGAAAGGCTATTGAACCCGGATATTTTTAAGCAAAAACGCTGTGATAAATTCTAATTTTTTAAATTTGCATCCTGATTTTTTTCTGTGAATATTTTGGAAGGCATTTTGAAAGAGAAAAATCTTAATCCCAACAAATAAAAATAAACTTTAACCAAATCTGGTTTTTTAATTTCTGGATAAGCAATTACAAAAATTAATAAACTAAATTGGTAGTCAAACATAATAATAAAAATGAAGGTAACTTTTCAGAAAAAAATTGTAAATAACCCCGATTTTTTTATATTCCTTTTTGAAGAAGGGAAAACAGATCAAAAAAGAATCAAAGAATTTTGCGGAACCAAAAAGGACGTTCCGTTTGAAGGAAAAATAAAAGAATGCCTGAGAGTGTTGCATCCCGAATTGCCTCATGAAGTGTATTTATTTGGATTAGGAAACCTGAAAATGACGGATGGTCTTTGGAAGGAGATGAGAAGTACTTTTTTTAAAACCAAACCTTTCTTGAAGGGTGTTGTGAATATAATTTGCGATAACCTTACGGAGAGGCAGGTTTATCAAATTTCTTTGGGTATGGCTCTTGCATATAAAAAATTGGTTACTTATAAAGTTGAAAATGGCACCAATGGCCATTCTGAACCGGAAATAGTTTTCACAGTTAAAAATGAAGTAGCCATTGAATCCGGGAACAAAGCACTTTTGCTTTCTGATACTCAGGAATCAGTAATGACATGGATTGATACACCCAGCAATATCAAGACACCTGCTTTCATGGTGGATAAGGCTAAAAATTCAGCAAAAAAATATGGCTTTTCATGTAAGGTTCTGGATAAGGATGCACTTCAGAAACAAGGGATGTTTTCATTGCTTGCAGTAGGTCAGGGCAGCGCAAATCCTCCGGCAATGTTGGTTTTGGAATATAAGCCACAATTACAAAAAGCGAAAAAAATAGGTTTGGTTGGGAAAGGAATTACTTTTGACACGGGAGGTATTTCAATCAAACCGTCGACAAATATGGGATTTATGAAAAGTGATATGTCGGGAGCGGCAGCTATGCTTGGATGTATAGAATTGGTCGCTAAAAGGAAACTACCGGTGCATTTGGTTGTAGTTCTTCCCTTGGCTGAAAACAGCGTGGATGCCAACAGTATTCGACCTGGAGATGTTATTTCTTCTTACTCAGGTAAATCAATAGAAGTGATTGATACTGATGCAGAAGGCAGATTGGTACTTGCGGATGGCCTTTCCTATATTATAAAAAACTATAACCCTGACGTCGTAATTGATATGGCGACCCTGACAGGTAATGTGGTTCAGAGTTTGGGTAACTATGCTTCAGGTTTATTTACCAATAATGAAGAATTGGCAGAGGCTTTATTGTCGGCCGGCCAGCAAAGTGATGAAAAACTATGGCAACTGCCTTTATGGGATGAATATAAGCAGGATATGCTATCTGACATTGCAGACATTAAAAATCTCGGAAGTAAACCTATGGCGGGTTCTGTAACGGCTGCCAAGTTTCTTGAGTTTTTTACGGAAGGCCATACAGCTTGGGCCCATATAGATATTGCCGGTGTCGCTTTTACGGATTCAGAATATGCTAAATCCAGGACAGCTACGGCCTTTGGAGTCCATTTATTGTGTCAGTTTATTGAAAACTGGTTAGAAAAAAAATAAGAGGATGGTATTCAAGTGAGTATAAAGCTCAGTTTGACGATATAATAATTTTCAAAAATATTGGATTGATTTCATTTTCCATTTTATCATAGAAATGGTGATATAGGTTGTAATTATCACCATTGTATAAAAACTATTCTTCATGTAATAATTTCCATAATGAATCTTTCAGCTCTACGAGCCCCTTTTGTGTTAATGACGAAATAAAAATATGCGGAATACCGACATTCAAATCATTTTCAATCCATACTTTAATTTCATCATCAATAAGATCTGATTTGGTGATGGCCAGCATTCTGGGTTTGTCCAGAAGTTCCGGGTTGTACATTTTTAATTCGTAGAGTAAGATAGCATATTCTTTATTGATATCTTCACAATCTGCAGGTATCATAAAGAGCAATATAGAATTACGCTCAATATGTCTCAGGAATCTAAGCCCTAATCCTTTTCCCTGATGAGCCAGTTCAATGATTCCAGGAATATCTGCCATGATAAACGATCCCTGGTCGCGATATTTTATAATTCCAAGATTGGGAACAAGGGTAGTAAACGGATAATTTGCAATTTCTGGTTTTGCGGCAGTGATGGCGGCAAGTAATGAAGATTTTCCGGCATTGGGAAATCCTACCAATCCCACATCTGCCAAAACTTTTAATTCTAAAATCTTCCACTCTTCTTTTCCATTGATACCTTTTTGTGCATAATCAGGACTTTGGTTAGTTGAAGATTTAAAATTTGCGTTTCCTAAGCCGCCTTTTCCACCTGCCACTAAAATTTTTTCTTCTCCGTGTTCGGTAATTTCGAATTCAACCAAACCGGTCTCTGCATCTCTGGCGACAGTACCTAAAGGAACATCCAGATAAACATCCTGTCCATAGGCTCCGGTTTTCATGCCTCCGGAACCATTAACACCGGATGTAGCAGTAACGTGTTTTCTGTATTTCAAAGACAACAGTGTCCATTCATTTGAATTGCCCCTAATTATTATATGTCCTCCTCTTCCTCCATCACCTCCGTCCGGTCCTCCAAATGCATTTGTTTTGTCCCTGTGAAAATGGTTTGAGCCAGCCCCACCGGCACCGGAACGGCAACATATCTTAACGTAATCAACAAAATTCTGTTCAGCCAATGTATTTACTTTGGAGGATTATAAGCCCAACTGGGTTGGTCCCGAAATTTCGGGTCATATCAATGAGAAGCTGCAACGGCTTCTCTGATCCGGGTAAAAATTTCTTCAATACTTCCCACACCATGAATAAGGGCTGATTTTCCTTTTTCTGCATAGTGGTCAAAAACCGGTTTGGTTTCTGAATTGTAAACTTTTATGCGATTGCGTATGATGGTTTCATCGTTGTCATCAGCCCGGCCTGAAGATTTTCCACGGTTTAGAAGACGTTTGACCAACTCTTCTTCAGGTACGTCCAGAGCAATCAGACAAGTTACCATAGTATCTTTTTTTGAGAGAAACGTATCCAGTGATTGTGCCTGAAAAATATTTCTAGGAAAACCATCAAAAATAATTCCTGCAGCATCAGGATTGGCATTTACTTTATTTTCCAGCATTCCGATCGTTACAGAATCCGGAACCAACTCGCCTTTCGCCATGTATTCTTTTGCTTTCAGACCCAAAGGAGTATTGTTGCCCATTTCATAACGGAAAAGATCTCCGGTAGAGATGTGGAGAATATTATATTCTTTAACCAGTAAATCTGCCTGTGTTCCTTTACCTGAACCCGGAGGGCCAAACAACACGATATTAATCATCTTTTTGTTATATGAGGGTACAAAAATACGGATAATTCTGGTTATTATATTCATAACACGATGTTAATTATTTACTTTCTATGATGTCTCTTCCGAATAAAAATCTTGATTCCCAATATTCTGAATGCAGTATATTGTCTTTTTTAACCCCGGCAGAAGTGGTACTGTGGATTACTTCAATGGAATTATTATCGACAGAAGACACAATAGCAACATGGGAAATTCTTTCAGGGCTTCCGAAAAAAACCAGATCTCCCGGTGCCAGCTCATTTTTATTTTTGGATTTTCCCAGTTTTGCAAGATCATGAGATGGGCCTGAAATATCAATCCCATTTTTTCTGAAAACAAAACTTGTGAACCCGCTGCAATCAAAACCGGTATCCGGATTTTTCCCACCCGATTGGTAGTTGCTTCCGATATAGGAAGAAGCAGTATCAATTATTTTATTTCTTGTGTTTTTTTCTGTGTATGAAGAATGGGTTTCATGTTTGTTGTTTTTTTTATTGGGATTTTTATATACGTACGTTTCAGAAGTTCTGGAAGAACCCCCGGACTTTTTATGCGTACTCCTGTTTTTTGAGGTGGAATATCTGGAACCATATTGTTTTTGAGAACAAGAACTTACAAAAACCAGTAAAACCACATATAAAAGGAAGGAAAAACGAAGTGGTTTAACAATAATTGGAAACATATTATGAATTATTTTAATATATATTCTGCAAATATTGTGCCGTTAATGTTTTTAAGTATGTAAATCAGTAAAGAATTTTTCAATTATATTGTATTTAAGAGGTGTCCGGATAATTGTATCATTTATAACATGATGGTTATAATAAAAAGTATTCTTTAAAGCAGAAAAAACAAAAGGTAAACAGATTATTTCTTCTTAAAGTCAATTCCGGATTTCATTAAAAGAGAAGCTTTTTTTGTCAGAATGCATCATTTATGGTAGCATAAAGCGCGCTGCTCCATTTTTTTTGTCCGGTTTCATCAAAAACATCTCTGGCAAATGCATAATCAATTCTTAACCGTGCTCTGTATTTTTTACTGATTTTGAAGCGAAGACCTGCACCGAATGACGGATGGTTTTGTCGAAGAACATACGATTGAAAATCGGGACTAATCCAGGACAAGTTAGCAAAAGTAACACCTGAAAATCTTCTGTAAACAGGAAATCTTAATTCACTTTGAAGGGTAAAGAGTGATCTGTCAATAAATCTTCTGTCCTGAAAACCTCTGCCTGACACCGGATTACCTATGTACGCCATCTCAAAAAAAGGTAAACCTTTGGAATTAGAAATTATATACCCGTAATTGGCAAGTATACAATCTTTGGAGATTTTATGAAAAGTAGAAACAGAAGCAGAAAACCGGGTAAAACGAAAATTGCTTCCTGTAGCAGCTGAGTTTGTATACAATTGACTTTCTGCATACATTCCTTTAGTAGGGAACTGTATAAAATCTCTGCTGTCGTATTGAAGCAAAATACCTAATCCTGAAGTGGTACCGCCGGATATTCCTGTAGGGTTGTCGTCTTGTAACAAACCATTTTCTTTTATTTTATCAATTTGAAAATGGTCAAATCTGTATCGAAGTCCAAAAAAGAATTTTCCGTAACTGCGCAAAACATCAAGCCTGAATCTCGGAAATTCGGCATCATACGTTTCTCGATTTTTAGATAAAGAATGAGTTCCTATTCCATAATAATTATAAAAAAATATGTTGTAAGCAAGTTCTCCCTTATATTTCCATTTTTGGTTTTTTTTGTACAATTCAAATGGAACAATAAACAACCATTGGTTTTTTAAAGTATAATTGGCAGTAAATGATATTTGTGAAGGGTTGCTTTCTGAAGCTTCTCCTTTAAATCTGAAATTATAAACTCCGGCCACACCTATCCCCAGATTTGTTTCAGGCAAAAAGAAAACAACCGGATACAGTAAAAATGAATTATTTTTTGATTTGACTAATGTATCAGAGGATTGTGCTGACAAATTCAAAATATGGCACAAACAACAAATGCCTGACATCAATACTGATTTTTTTAAAGTCATTCAAACCATTTGAAAAAAATCTGAAATAAAAAAACATACAAAAATATAATTTATCTTCCGGTATACAACCACTTAAAAAATTATTCGGCGTCAGGCATAAAAAAAGGTGTGTTATTACGGGAATAACACACCTTTACATCGGCTAACGGGTTAATTATAGGCTGTTGACGTATTTAGTCAACTTAGATTTTAGGTTTGACGCTTTATTTTTGTGCCAGGTATTTTTTTTCGCTAATTTGTCTATCAAACTAACTACTTTAGGTAGAAATACCTTTGCTTCTTCCTTTTCAGTCATTTTTCTCAACTTTGCAATGGAAGTTCTGGCTGATTTTTTATAATATCGGTTTCTTAACCTGATTCTTAAGTCTTGTCTGATTCTTTTTTTGGACGATTTATGATGTGCCATTAAAATCTAAATTTAAATTTTTTCTAATTGGAGTGCAAAAATAACGCTTTAATCCTGGTTACAAAACTTTTTTTAAAAAAAAATTGCAAAATCTTTTCTATATACTGATTCTTTGTACATTTATAACCTATTATTTATTTTAAGTTTCGGTGGAAGGATGATGAAGTCTGAATTTTTAACAGTTATTTTGGCAATATTGGGAATGGTGACAGGAACAGGTTTTGTAATAGGTCAAAAGAATCTGGTGAAGATACAGGTTGAGGAACAGCCATTTTGCGATTTTGGTTATTATAAACTTGTATTTGAAGATGAATTTACAGGTCAACATCTGGATACAGGTAAATGGTTTACGTATTTTCCCTATGGTGAAAATTCCAAAAAAGATTCTTGTGCATTTTGCAGGACACATGGTTGGCCCAATGTATACAAAGATGAAAACTGTATAGTCAAGGATGGTAAACTTTTTTTGGTAACACGCGAAGAAAAAGCTGAATGGTTTGATGAAACATATAGATACACAACAGGAACTGTGTTTTCAAAACAAATATTCAGAACGTTTGGTAAATATGAAATACGCTGTAAGTTGCCTAAAGGAAAACAACAATGGCCGTCTTTTTGGATTTTTGGCTGGAATACAGAAATTGATGTTTTTGAATTTACATGCAAAGGACCTGAAAAACTTGAATTTTCAGTTCATAACTGGTTGACAAATAATTGTTCGAATGATAATCCTCAAAAAGGTGCTCCCTGCCACAGCAACAGATCCGGGTTGGAAAAATTTGATACGGATTTTTCAGAAAAATTTCATACATTCAGTATTGAATACGAACCGCATCTTATCAAATTTTATATTGATGATGTGATGGTAAGGGTAGTGCCTAAATATTATTCACTGAAAAGAAAGCCCATCTATAATTGTGTGTTAGAACCGGGAGAATATTTTATTGATCCGGCATTTCCTAATTATGGCGAGCCGGTACAGGTAATTGCCAATCAGGCCATGTGCAGGAAACACAAAGAAAAGAACGTACAATTTCCCAATTATATGGAAATTGATTATATCAGGGTATTTCAGAAAACGTTACAAAATGATCTACTTCCTGTGGCATTCAGAAATTAGAGTTAAAGCCATATAATATTAAAATATGATTCGCAATATTATTTTTGATTTTGGAGGTGTTTTACTAGATATAGATATGAAGAGGACCTACGATATTTTAGCGAAACAGTTGAAGCAATCTATGACCTTTCCTGATATTCCTGATGAGTTGAGAGAAGTTGTTGTTGCCTTTGAAACGGGAAACATGAGTGTTGAAAATTTTATCTGGAACATTCAGAATATGTGCCCTGACCCAAAACCACAGGGTTATGATGTAATTACTGCCTGGAATGCCATGCTGATTGGGTGGAATACCGAGAAGTTTAATTTTTTAAAACAACTCAGGCATCATTACCAAACCTATATTTTGAGCAATACCAACCAACTGCATATCGAATGGGTGAGGAGAGATTTATTAAAGAATCACGGTATCGAAGATTTTGAAAATACGTATTTTGATAAAGTCTATTATTCATTTGAGATAGGAAAACACAAACCTTCGAATGATATTTACCAGTACGTATTGGATGATGCGGGTTTGTCCGCGGAAGAGACTCTATTTATTGACGATTCACTCATCAATGTTCAATCAGCTGCAGGACTTGGAATTCATGTATATCATCATGATCCCGGCAAAGATTTGATGGAAACATTTGATAAAAACGGTTGGTTGCTGTATGGAAAATAAAACCCCTAAAAAATGGACTAAGGAAAATGTTAAACTCAATATAGAAACGTATTGTGTGTATCAGGAACGTTGCCATGAAGAAGTAAGGAGTAAATTGTTAAACCACGGTATTTACGGAGAATTTTTAGAAGAAATTATATCGGACCTGATTGAAAACAACTATTTGAATGAAGAACGTTTTGCCATACAATTTGCCGGAGGAAAATTTCGGATTAAAAAGTGGGGTAAAGTAAAAATAAAGCAAGCATTGTTGATTAAAAAAGTCTCGGCATATTCAGTTAGAGAGGCTTTATCAAAAATAGGGGACGAAGAATATCTGCAAAGTATAAAATATTGGATTGAAAAACGAGGTGGAATCAGGGGAAATGAAGCCTACGAGGAAAAAATGGAGTTGATCCGTTTTTTGCAGAGTAAAGGTTTTGAGATGGAATGGATAAACATGGCCATGGAATAAAAAAGACCTGCCCCGGTTTTTGAGAAGGGCAGGTCAATCACGCCGTTTTTTACACAGTTTAGGCAGTAGAAATCATTCAAACAGTTTCGTCCATTTTGTATGTTTATTTTGCAAATCAAAAACTAACTTCTTGTCATCATACAAAAATTGAAGTTTATTTCCATCTTCGATTTGAATTTGAACAAGACCATCAGAAATCAGATTTTCATCTGAGTAAAAAAATTGGTCCCCGGTTGTTTTTTTCTGGCATGAAACCGTTATTTTTTTTCCGGACTGAGAAATGAATACAGTTTCGTTTTCATAGGTAAAGGGTTGGGTAATGGGAGCGTTGTCATTTGTAATGCCGGATTTTACATGGAACGGTAGTAATAGAATATCTAAAGCGTCAAAACTATCGTCGATATCCGACCAACATGAAAACAACAGAAAAGAAGACATGATTACAACAAAAAACTTTTTCATACTTTATACTTTTAAAAATTAAAAAATTAATTACAGTACAAAGATGTAGTCGTTTTTTCGTCAAATTTTACAAATTTTCAACAAAAAGTTGCGGATTCCGCAATTTTTGGGGTAAAAACGGGCAAAAAGTTGCGGATTCCGCAAAAATGTCGGTCAAACGACAAAAAAAGTTGCGACATACGCAAAATCATAATATGTTTTTTTGGGAAAAAACAGACAATTTTCTTTAAACCGAAAGTAAAATGCTAAATAAATTCCTTTTCTGGGAAAGATTTTTATTAAAGTGAAATAGAAATTGAAGCCCTAAATTCAACATTGTAGGTGAAAATAACATGAATTATTTTGAAATTCAGCCTTATTCAAAAATAGGAGTACGAAAAATCCTTTTTAATAAAAATTCAGATAACCATAAAGCTGATTACTAAACGAATAAAAGATTGATAATAAAAATGTATACAAATGAGATAGCCCTCATCCTTGAAAAAAATCTTGTTTAGAATTATGGTTATTTCCTCCTGTTGAAAGCAGAAAGAGAAGGATGTGTGATTTGTTTTTTAAAACCTAAGGTGGGTTCATATTTTTCGCCATTTCCCATATATCTCTGACCGTAATCAAGATTGGAGAACCACAAACTTTTTTCAGGTTGAAAGGAATTACACTGTATGTCCATCCAATCAAGGAGAGTATGACTGAAATGGTTCATTTGGTATGGTTGATCCTGGTTGCAGGTATGGTTTATTCCCCATGTAAAAAATGGTATCTCATGCAGCCAGGACATATTTGATTGTGGTGTATGACCTAAAAAATTTCTGTAATCATATACTTCCTCTCCATGGTCACTGAAGTATACAGCACTTACATCATTTCCTTCTTCTTTATGACAGGAAAGGATGTTCAGAACTTGGTTAAGTATATAATCCTGATATACATTTGCATTGTCATAATCATTTATGAGCGTACGCCTTTGATCAGTGTCGGCATAGGGATATAACCTAGCTAAAGTATCTTTATGGGTAAATTTTGTAAACTTTTCCGGATATCTTGCTTTATATTCGATGTGGGTTCCCATAAGCTGAAGAACTATTAATTTTTGGTCACCCGGGTCAGCCAGTGCTTTTTCAAGATAGGCAAGCAATTTTTCATCATAAAGTTCTGCCTCGTTTGGAAAATCATCCATGAGATAATGAAAATGATTTGCCGAGCTCATACCTTTCGGCACTGAACTATCAACGATACCATATTTATGATGGGTGCTGATCCAATATGTAGTCATTCCACAGTGATTGGCAATATCCATGATATTCACATCACTGAAGTCATGTACTTTATCGCCGTTTGCATTTAATGTCAGACATTTACTGAGACTTTCTACCGTGCTGGTATTGCTGCTGATGACGTCTGAATACAAACAAATATCATCTCTTTTGGAGAGGTATGGATTCGTATCGCGCCAGTAACCATAAAGTTCCCAATGGTGACGGCTGGTACTTTCTCCAACCATGAGTACGTATGTTTTTTTATCTCCTTTGCAAATAAGGTTTAATGATTCTACACTTTTCGATATAGTTTCAGGACTTTTAGTAATGGACTGATAGTATTCACGAATTTGTGAAACTGCAGTAATCGTATTATGGAAGGCACCCCATTGTTGTTGGGGCATGATAGGAACAAAAACTGAATCACAAAACTGGTCAGGCCTGCTGTTAACCAAAGTTTTTTATGTTTGGAATTTAAAATCGGCCAGTCGTGTTTTACAGAAAAAACAAAATACAACAGTACAGAAATCGCTGCAAGAGTTGAAATAGAAGCTGGTAATGGCACCACATTCAACATGTATCCTTTTAGTTCAGAAGGAAAACTTTCAGCAAATATTTTTAAAGCAAACTGATTAAACGGAACTTTGTCTTTTATAAGATACAAACTTTCAGCAAGGGACCAGACCAAAACACCAAAAGTTGATAAGCCCCAGTAAATTTGCCTGAATAATTTGTTTGGAACCAGCAAATATGGAATTGAAAGTAGTACACCCGTTGTACAATGAAGTGTAAAAGCATCCAATCTCCATTGTCCCAAAACCAAGCCATAACAAAGCCATGGCGCCATCAATAAGAAGGCAAAAAATATCGCTTTTCTGTGAATTTGGTTAAAAAACATTAGGTTTACTATTTCTCTAAGAACATCATTTTATAATATACCGGATGAGAATTGACACTACAGATGATAAAAAAACATCTTTATTATTAAACCAATCCGATAGAAACATAAAAGAATAAAAACTTCAAGACTTACTTTTTTTATAATCCTTCATACAATTCAATATATTTACATTGAATTGTGTTGGTTTTTTCGTCAAGTCATTTTTAAAAACTTATTCATAAATTAATTTAAAATTAATGAAAAAGTTATTTAAAATGCTTATACGGGGTGCGAATATAGGCAGAAATTTTCTTATTGGAAGCGATTAAATAAAATAATGTAAAAGTTTAACGAAATTTTACTTTATAATGAGATCAACATAAAAAAAATCCCGGTTCTGTGGAACCAGGATTTTCAATAACCAATGAAATATTAACGCAGATTTTCACAAACCAGGATATTATCTTCTAAAAACATTATTAATATGAAGATGATTTAAAAAATGTCATGGACGGCAGTTTTTGATTTCCGATAAAGGTAATCATGTAAGAGCCGCAAACCAGTTCATGTACAGGTATTGAAATGGTGGCTACACCACCATCATGTTGATAGTCAATTAACTTACAGGTTTGACCTAATATATTGGTAATCAGAAACCGACCTTTTATTTTTTCATTCGTTTCCAATTTCACATTAATTTTATCTTCAACAGGATTAGGGAAAATTTCTATGATTCCCGCAAAATTTTCTTCAGTTGATCTGCTGGTTCTGCAAAGATAAAGATTTACGGTATTGGTGACGATGGCGTCATTAAAGTCAAAATAGATTTCAGCTTTATTGGGAATGACATCGCTGTTTGGCGCCTCCTTTTTAGGTTGGATGTAATAGGTGACAAAACCATGGCTGTTTTTTTCGTCCCTCGTTGAGTCAGGTAAATTAATAGGGTCAAACATAAAAACGAGGTTGCCATCCGGTAAAAACTGAAAACGGTTTGTGTGACTTGATGCTCCGGTTCTTAAAGTAGTGATATCGAGATTTTCGTCCAGTTTGTTTTTAATGGTTACAAAGGAAGCGGGATAATTTCCTGTATTCTGAAAACGGATGGTGTACTGTAAAATTGAATCCCTGTCCTGCAGACAATCGGTAAGAAAACCACCGATTACTTTTACTCTGATATCGTTAGGGTCATACGAACCAACTACTTCTATATCCAGTTTTTCTTCATTGTCAATTTTTCTCACATCATTGACGTCAGGATAGGCGTGGGCGACATACTTTTGTCTTGTTCCCAGAGCAGTTGTTGCAGGTGTTGAAAACCTTAAAACGAATCTTTGTTCTCCCGTAAACGCAGGTAAATCCGTAAAATCAAGTGTGGCTTCATAATTAGGTAAATCTATGGAAGATGCCCCGGAAATATAGGTTACACCCGGATCAAATTTGACTTTTACTTCTCCGGTGGTTTTATAAAGTCCGGCATTGGAAACCAGAACGTGTAGTTCAAAATCAAAGCCTGGTCTTGGAGGTATAAGATAATTCATACTGACTTTAAGGTCATTTACTTCATAAGGAGTATCGTAAAAATTATGATTGTCAGAAATCTGACCTGCCGAAAGGGTAGGAGTGATAATGGAAGCCGAAGGACAAACCGGATTCAGATAGTCCGGATGTTGTGTGATTACATAGGATTGGTCTTTTGGTACGAAGTACTGATAATTGCCCAAAGCATTTGTTTTGGTAAAGCCCTGCACTGTCGGAAGACATGCTACCAAAACATTTTCAAGTCCATTTTCGCCACTGTCTTCCACACAGTTTGTATTGGCATCCAGCAACACTTTTCCCCTGACAACGGCTGCGCAATCGTAATTATTAAACCCGATGGAGGGAACAAAATCCTGAGAAATACAACCATTGCTGTCCGTTATTTTTACTCCCATGCCAAAGTAAGCAGGTAAATTTGATACAGCATTTGAAGTGCCACCTGTACCCCAGAGATAGGTAAATGGAGGTGTACCTCCGGTCACTACAGCTTCTGCTTCACCGTCTATTTCAAAAATGCAGGACGCCGGAGTAACATTCATATTTACCTTCAGATTTCCTGAAGATTTGGATAGAAAAAATGATTTTTCAACAAAACACCCGATGGCGTCCGTAATCGTTACTTTATAATTTCCGGAAGGTGCAGAAGTTAAATTCTGATTAGTGGTTCCGTTGCTCCAATTAAAAGTAAAAGGAGGAAAAGACCCGTTCACATTCAAATAAACAGTACCGTCACTTAATTCGCAACTTGCAGGTGTTTCATAAAGCCAGGGATAAATCTGAACTTCCGTATTCACAAAACTGCCCGATATGGTACTACAGCCACTTGCATCCGTAATGGTGCAAAGGTAATATCCCGGATCTAAACCGGAAATATCTTCAGTACTTTGTCCGTTACTCCAAACGAAGCTGAAAGGAGCGGTGCCTCCGGTGATTACCAGGTTTATATTTCCTTTGGTTCCCATACACTTTGTGTTTGTGATGAGTGCCTGAACAACATAGGTAGGGTTGTTTCTTAAATAGTAATATCCGTTTGTAGTGCATCCATTTATGTCTGAAACCAAAACCTGATAATAACCTTCTTTCAGGTTTGAAATTTCATTTTGTGTACTTCCTGTATTCCATGAAAAAGAATAGGGAGGTTGTCCGAAACTAACCTCAACTTTTATTTTTCCGGTACCCTGATCGCAAATATCATCTGTCATGACCGGATTCAGGATAAGAGGGGAAAAAGTTGGCACATATTGGTATCCAGCCTCCTGACATCCATTATTATCCGTTATGGTAGCGTAATAGGAATCAGAATTCAGACCGGTCAATTGAGCACCTGTCATCCCATTGTTCCATGACCAGTTATAAGGCGGATTTCCTCCATTGGCAACACCGGTTATGGTTCCGTCATTTCGGTCGCAATTTTCTTTTGTATTCACAATATTTACAGTGAATGAAGGTGTTTTGGGTAGTTCGGCGTATTGTTTTATAAAACATCCGTCAGCATCAGTGACAATGACTTCATAGTAGTTGTTACCCGGAATATTGGTTAAGGTTTGAGTGTTCCAGGTCTGAAATGTCTGGAAGTTTTTCCAATGGTAGGTGAACGGAGAAGTACCGCCTGATACCACATCAACTGATAATTGACCTGAATTCAGGGCACAGGTAGCAGGAGTAACATTGATTTGAATAACAAGATTATTGAGTTGTGTTATTTCTATGCCAACACTGTCTCTTTGTTCGCCTATACCTGAGGTTTCAGTAGTACAGCCGGCAGCATCCGTAATAGTGACAAAATAGGCTCCCGCTTCGACATTTTCAATTTTTTGTGTTGTGGCTCCGTTGCTCCATAGATAAGTGTAAGGAATAGTGCCGCCGGAAACGGATGTAATTTCTGCGCTTCCGTCCACCGAAGGACAGTTTGCAGGTGTGGTTGTCCATTGAAAAGTAAATGGTGCAAAAACGCCGATTTCTTTGTCAGAACCACATAAACCGTTGGCATCAAAGACATCTACCGAATAGTAACCCGGTTTGACATTATTTACAATCTGTGTGTTTGCTGTAAAATTCGGATCGAGATAATTTTTCCAGATAAAAGTGTAGGGAGGAGTGCCATTTAATACATTTGCTGTCAAAATACCATCATTGTTGCAGGGTTGCTGGACGGTGACATTGATGTTCAAAGACTGATTGCATTGTGCTATGGAAATGGATGTTTCCATTGAAAGCGCGAAAAAAATCAACATGAAAATTCTAAAAACCGGATTATTTATTTTTGACAACATAAAATGAATGGTTTACTTAAATGAAAAAATATATCAGTATTTGAAGGTAAGAACCCATTTGAAGTAAAAACGTTGCACAAAATTATAATCAGGTAAAAAATTAATTTTTTAATCCGGCAGATAAGTATATTTATTGCATGTATACTGGGTAATTGTAAAAATTATTAATCAAAAAAAATGAAAACCCCTGATATCTGAATTAGACATCTGGGGTTCTATTTATGTCATTTGTCAAACAGCAAAAAGATTCTGATTACTTTCTTGCTGGTGAAGAAAATTTGTAAGCCAGCGTTAAAGCTGCTTCCCTGGAATTAAAACCTGCGTTAATCAATACATCTTCACCGAAATCTTCATCAGTATAATTAGTAGATAAAGCCAATGTTGGAATGGTTTCAATGTTGACATAAAATTTGTCGGAAAAATCGTACTGAAAACCCAAAACGTATCCAAGGAATATACCTATGGTTCCGGAAGTAAGATCCTCTGAATATGCCAAAGAAAGATACACACCGGGTTCCCATCCGTGTATAAATTTCAGCTGATTGGTCACATTTTTCCTTTTTTCAATACCTCTTGCATAACTTACATTAAAACTGAATCTTGTATCTTCAACTAATGCTAAACTGAGGCTTGATGCGGCTATCCGGTATCTTTTGTATTTCAAGCCGTCGGCACTTTTTTTATAAATAAAATCAAAATCATCAAGACCCGAAAAACGAATTCCGATTTCTCTGGACATCTTTTGGGATGTAAGAGGGGAACAAAAAATTAAAATGAGGGTAAATAAAATAAAATGTTTGGTGTTCATACAAACTTGGTTTACGTGATTAATAAATTAATGAATTAACAATTTATTTACAAAACGTAAACCGTATGACAATTGTTGGTATTGTCAAAAGTTAAATAAATATTAAACCTGAATTTTTAAAATTTTTTATTGCAGCGAATTAAAAAAGCCGGTTATTCTATTTTGATAATAGAAAATGTTTTGCTGGTTTTGCTGGAATCCAGTTTTAAAAGATAGATTCCCGGTTTGGTCTGGTCGGGTAGGTGAATATCAAAACTACCGGTCTCTTCATTTTCAGGAGTTGTTTTTTGTTCAAGGAGAATCTTACCGGAAATATCGATCAGTTTGGCAATGACAATATCATCAGAATCGGTATGGGCAAAATTTATTCGGATGATGTCGCTGACAGGATTGGCCATTAAAGTAAAGAACGGCGCATTTTCTGACACTTTATTTGACATTTTAACCAACCTAAGCGGATGAGGTTTTTCATTGATATATACTTCCGAAAAAGTTTGTTCGCCATCTAGTCGGGTTATTTTTTCCACTGTAGCCGCAGAGCAGGTTATGGAAAAAAGTAACTCATTTTTTACCAGTTCCAAAGGTTCATCTGCATAGGCAACAATTCTCAATAAATCTTCTTTTTCATTGTATGGAATTACCGCATAATGAAATTGTATGTTATCCGAATTTATTTCTTTTTGGACTTTCCAGGAAGAGGGATCAAAATATTTCGGAATCAAAATTCCGGTTTGAAATCCATCTATTGTCAGGTTTCGTTCGGCAAAAACAGAGATGGTTTGCACTTCATTTACTTGTAAAATGTTGTATGTGAACACGTCATCTGTTGTCCTTGAATCCAGGTTATTTCCCTTCAGTTCATTTTCAAAACTAAGATTGACGTCTCCGATTTTGACCGCTATAAAATCGTTATTGGAAGAAGGGGCAATAGTGAATAAGGAGTCCTGGTATTTCTGACCCAAAGGACCTAACGGAAAATATTCATTTTTATTGATAAACACCCATGACGGTATATTATTGGGAAAATTTGATTTTGTTCCCAAAATGACGCGTCTTAATTCGACCAGATCCACTGAGTTTAAAGTTCTTGAACCGTTTACATCGGCTGCAATATACTGATAAGGAGAATCAAAAATTTTAACACCCAGAATATGTCTTTGGGTAAGTACTAGGTCGAGTGTTGATAAACCTTTAGCAGGAAATTCTTTCAAAAAGGGTTTTAACACAAATTCATATTCGTCACTGACACCCGGGATATTAAATTTTCCGGTAGTATCGGTGCTAACTTTATTTTTCTCACCATGGTTTTTTTCCCAGAATTCAACCTGTATATTTTCAGGAGTAAATCCTGTAGTGGTGGCAATTTTTCCTTCAATATTACCTGTAACACCACTATCCGCACAGACATCACTATTGTCCGTAAGGTGAACGGAAACAGAACAATAATCCTGATTTCCGGCAAGGTCAGTTATATATACATCCAACATTACATCCGCTTCACGGCCATTTGGCAGGTCTTCGCAGCCCAGATAAATGACATTGTCTGAAGTGTCCTGAGAAAATGAAAAAACAAGCTGATCCTGATCCGTACAATTGTCAAATCCTCCCAGGTCCATGTCTTTCGCCCAGAGTTCTGCAATAAATGAATTTTCATCCAACGTCATCGAGACCTGAGAAATACAATAAGGTGATGGTTTTTTACAATCTCTGACCTCTATGCGGGATGTACAAGTAGTTATATTGCCGCACTGATCACTCAATGTTCGTGTGAGGCGATGAATACCGATAGGGATTTTTCTTTCAAAAAGGGAAGAATTTGCTGAAATATCCGTTATACTGTCTGCATTCTGGTCATATCTATAGCTCCAGGAAAGAGCAGAAACTTCAGTACAGTCATCATCCCCTGTAGCCAATAGACTGGCAAGAGTTGGACCGCAATTTTCTTCATAATTGCATATGATGGTATCTCTGCAACCCGTCAATATAGTCGGGGCTGTGTGATTGTTTACTTTTATAATCTGGGTGTAAGGACCCCATCTTCCTTCCAGAGTATTCTGATCAAACTGACACCAGTCTATCACATACCAGTTGCGGAAGATTTTCAGACAGGCGCTGTCTGCCAGATAAAAAGGCTGGTCTTCATAATAAGAAGCTACAGAAGCACATGAAGTGTTCAGATATTTTGGCGTACCTGATACACTTGTATCTACGTCCGTAATTTTACAACCTTCTCCATGATAATGGTCAGGCCAGATTATATCATCATAACTAAACAAATCCGGATTGCGAAGAGTGATTACCTGCGTGCAGGAATCTTTGAAGTTGCCGCCATCAGTAGCTGTAAATGTCCTTCTTATGGTGCCTTTGTGACACAATACATCGACAATACGGCTATGGGTTATCGTAACAGAACAATTATCCGTAGCCAAGCCATCCTGACCGACTAAGCCAGCATTGATTCTGTCAAACAAGATTATGGGTTTTCTGTCTGCAGGTGAGAGAGCCACTTTACCGAATTCATTCAGGTTATCTGGATTATATCCGTAATCGCAGCTGATAGTGATATGGCTCGGGCAGGTGATTTGCGGTTTGATTTTATCGTCTACAAATACTTCTACGTGACACGTATTGACAAGTCCGTGAATGTCTGTGACCTGAAGGCTTACATGTCTGAATTTTCCTACATCTTTACAGCAAAAATCAGCGAAAGGTCCCCATTGCAGTGTATTCCCGCATTCGTCTTCTTTTCTTTTGATTTCGTACTTCTGAATACCGCAATTGTCCCAGCTTCCGTCGTCGAGGGAAGTGGCGAAAAGCCTTGCTTTTCCCTGAAGGTCAACGGAAATTACCGTAGTTTTGTCACAAACAGGGATAGGCGGGGCGACATCAACAACTGTTATGTTAATTTCACATTGGGTTGTATTTGAACATTCATCCAAAAAGATATATGTCAGCGTATAATCTCCAAGCGGAAGATTGTTTACATAATATTTCTGGTTTGTAAAAAATAAAAACTGGTTTACATTGTCACCGTCTTCATTTTTGAGTTGTAACAACAACTGATATTCACTGCAATCTGTAATGGAATCCGGTAAAGGCAACAATACCTGGCCGGTAGCACAAGCGTAATATCCTGTTCCCAAAGTAATATCTTCGGGGCATATAAATGCAGGACCTTTTTTGTCCTTGACAATGATAATCTGATTATAGGTATAACTTTCCTGAGTACACCACTCAATGGCAAACCACGAACGCGCAAGCTTATATCCGTTTCCGCACGTTTCAAAGCGTATATCCGTCATCAGAATGCCCAGATTCAGGCAAGAGCCTCCTGTAGGTGCTCCGGTTGTATCTGTTGAAGGGTGACCATTGGGAAAGGTTGGAAAAGAGTCTACACAATCAAAAGATGGTTTTTGTGTATCGTCAAATGACGGAGGGAAAACAATATCTCCCAGTTCTGCCTTTTCAATGCGAATGGTTTGAACGCAAAGGCTGAGGTTTTGAGAAACATCTTTGGCATTCCATCTTCGGGTGATTATCCGATCGTAAACAGGTGTGCTGCAATTGAGTTTTTCAATTTCGTCTGTATAGGAAAGTTGAACCTGACTACAGGCATCCCAATTACTTATGTAGTACTTCTGATTAACAAAACTATCGATGACGGCTGAAGGAGGAATGGGAAAGCCAATATCTGTCGGATGAGGACTTTCCATGCACGAAATCGTATCATTTTTACAGGTAAATATTGGCGGATAGTAATCAGATACCTGCAGAGTTCCCCAGCAATAGTGGTTTGTGCAGACATGTCCTACCTTGAATGTAATATTTTGTTTTATATGTTCCTTTGTGAGCAGGGCACCCGGTATGACTTTGTTGTTTTTGTCATACATTTCGACACTATAGTTGTCGTACGGCATTTTTGGATTGGCAACGAGTGCGGAGGCATCTAAAAGTATGGTACAATCAAAATTCAGTGAAACCTGAAGGTTATTGTTGCAAACGAGAACAGGAGGGGGAGGGAAAGAAATCCTCACCTGGTCTGAAACCTGAACTTTCGGACCGTTGGTACCGGTGATGGGATCCAGGTCCGGATCATCTGATACGAGGGTCAGTGTAAAACCACCGTTTGCATTATCAGCCACACCCGGTACATAGCTGACACCCGTTGAAAAACGGGCACTTGTTGTATAACCCGGTAAAAATCTGCCGTCCCCGGAAGAAAACCAATAACCGTTGGTCACTTCTCCTGAGATATAGGCATCCAGATCCGGGAGGTGAAGGGTTGCCCCGGGGCAAAGATCCGTATCATCACCAGCAAAAACCTGTATTGCCATCATCTCCTGTTGTGTAGTGGAAGAATGGGCAAAATAAAGGACTGCAGCACTTATAGTGATAAGGATTCCAGCTAATATGTTTGTCCGGGTTTTCAATTACATTATAATTTTTACTTATTTGTATTTAACATAAAATAATTTAATTACATATTATAAATAATTATAATACAAAAAATATACCAAAAATCATTTTGATGATGTTTCGGCTCTTTTTATGTTTTTGCCATTTAATATTTTTGAATGGAAAAAACTAATTATCAACATTTCAAAAAGAGCCGGTATTGGACAATGCAGTTAATTAGATTCTGAACGGAAATGAGGTTGCCATCAATGTTAACAGACATATCCACAGAGATAGCTTCCTGCCGACATTTTTTCTCCTTTTGTCGAATAAAAACCAAGATTCGGGACTTTACCTATATATTTGTAATACAATTTTAACTCATAACCTTAATAATTTAATATGAATAAGATTTTAATCGCTGTCATTCTGATATCAAGTTCCCTGAGCATTTTGGGTGTCAGGATTTACAAATCCGTTATTTTTAAGCAGAACGTGACAGGTCACCTTAAAAGAGCCGGTGATGCCAATACGGTGGAATTGGCTAAAGAAGAACTGGCCTATGTAATCTCCTATCTGGACAAAAACAATATCAAAGAAGGTTATACCTCTGTACTCTGGAAAACGCCTGATGAAGACATTTCCTTTTGGTACAGAAATATCATCGCGAGCAAAGCCGAACTGGATAGTCTGACCAACAACAGCGCACTTGAAAAAACCAATGTCCTTATGAAACTGAGGGAAACACTGATAGACGAAGACGAAAAACTAAAGGTAACGGTTCCGACAGGTCTGAGTGTTTTTCCGAATAATAAAATATGGGCAGCCCTCACTACATTTGCTCTTTTGGCTTTGATTTCCGGAATAATTTTATTAGTCCCTGATGAAAAGGGAAAAGGAAAAAGTGAGTAAAAAACAAAAAAATAGTTGTCATTCAGGAAAATGAATTTTTCATTTGGTTTGCTACCTTTGTTCTGTGTTTCATTAAAACAATAAAACTCTGATGCAGGCAATTCTTACATTTCTGAAACTATTTTTTATTTGTTTTATCAGTTTTTTGATTTTTGATTCCTGTTCATCGAAACAACAGGAGATCAAACTGAAACAAAAAGAACTTTTGGTGAACCTGGATACAGTATTGAACAAAGCCGATATAATCATGCCGCTTCTTCAAAATAAGGCAGATTCTCTAAAGTTTGCAGATGAATTTGAATCATTAAAATACCAGAATAGTCTGAATATGCTCAGAGAAAATTTGACTGACCTGAAAAACTATAAGGACTCCATAAATACAGTCCATTTTTCACAGGAAAAATGGAATGAATGGACTGTTGTTGTGCAGACACAAGCCAAATATGTCAATTCCCTAGTTGCTGCAGGACAGGCATTGTTAGCCAACAAGTCTTTCAGTTTCGGCGAATGGAAAGATGGTAATCCTTCACACCGTACTGATAGTATAGTGACGCCGGTTCAGGTAAAACCCGAATAAAACAAAATTAAAAAGCCGCTTCATTTGAAGACGGCTTTTTACGATATGCAACACCATTGTCCACTACAGCAATACCTGAATTTGGATTTTTATCTGTTAAGATTTATTTTTTCCAGGGCAGGTCAAGAACCCTTTTGGCTGCGAGATAACCCAAACGGATTCCTTCATCACAGTCCATCCGGTAATGTACGCCCAATGGCAGTCTGCTGTAAGCATTTTCAATACCGATGTCCAGTATCTGTTGGTAAGTTCGGGGTTCGCCTCTGAATTCTACCCTGTTAAGGTGACTGTAGTCTGTAAATTTATTGTTATTACCGAAAAAGTCAGCCAGAATACCTGTTCCCGCTCCAGCGAAACCAGAATGACCTGAGGGGTAGGCCGGAAATTCCGGGGTCATACCGTACACTCTGCCGATAGGATTGTTGAGGATGGTTTTCCAGTTCGGGTCCATCACCCTGCGTATATAAGATACGGGTCTTTCCACATTGTATACGTATTTTGAATTCCAGACAGCTATACCTGCATCACATGTTGCCATTCCTATTTTTGCGTATAATTCCACTGTTTCCGCAAGATTTAATTCTTTTTCTTTTGACATTTGTATTCCAAGAGAAACGATTCTGGCAGCCGGCTCGAAGGTGAGTTCAAATATGTCATCACTCCAGAATTCGGAAATCCATTTATCCTGGTCAGTGCTGTTGTCCACCCAGATTTTTATTTCCTTTGCCTGCGTATAAAACATGGAATTCGGGTCTTCACTCCATTGTATCGGAGGACGTGCCAGTTTATCACTTTCCTTAAGTGCGAAAGGTCTTACCTTGCCCCAGTAAGGAAACAAGGCAGGAGAATAATCAGGGAAGGTTGGTTGCCATAATATTTCATTATTAGGGCCTTTAGCTGGTGGAATGTAAGAAGCTGGTCTGGGTTCCTTATAAGCGTCGTGTCCCTGTGGATCAGTTTCACTGTAAGAATAAACCTGAATAGCGACTGCTTTACCATACGATGTGGAATTGTTGAAAACCTCGTATGAAATGTCTTTTTTGAATAGATTGTTGAATTTTGCTTCAAGGGCATCTATTTTAGCTTTATGTGCAGGAGAGATATGCGGGTAAAAAAACCTTAGCATATTGGCATAAGCCGCGTTGACGGATACTCCCCAGTGGTAAGGGGTTTTTGTAGAAAGTTCCGGCAGGGTCAATCCCGGAAAACTATTCAAAAGAGAATTATGTTCCGGCATTCCGGCTACTGCTGCTTCATATGCTGCAAGTCCGGTATAACCAAAAGCTCTTGATGCAGCCGGTGGTCTGTAACCAGGAGAGAACCTGTCTATTTCCATAATCAACGAGTACCATTCATTCGAAACATCACCTCTGTATTGATCTGCTGCGACGGAAACTGAAGATTTGTCAGATCCGGAATCCTTGCTGCATGAAAAGAAAGAAACCATCAACAAAAATGCTGAAAGGAATAAAATATTTTGTAAAGATTTCATTGGGAAAAATTTATATGATAATTAGAAAATGAAAAAAAGTAATTTTGAAAATTTTGATGATATGTATTACTTTTTCTGTTTTGCGTTACATCTGACCGTATTTGGTAAATCAAAAACAGTATGAAATATTTATTAAAATTTCAGGATGCAAAGCTATAAAACATGAATATTATGTATTTATGATTTTGGTCATAAACACGTTAAAAAAGAGTGGATTAATTCGAAAAATTAATTCTCGAATACCATTTCTTAAAAAGTAATGATAAAATTCTTTGTCAAATAAAATATAAGTTATATTTGTAATGAGGATTTCAAAACTGAGTATTTACCTGATTTATCCGGCAGGGCAGATAGAAAAACTGTATGTAATAAAACTAACCTGATATAATATGAAGATTTCTGGAAAAATAAAAATTGTTTTCTCTATCATAGTGGTGGTTTGGGCTTCGTATGTGGGGAATTCCCAGAATATCAACTTTCCGGACCCGATTTTTAAACTTAAACTGACAACTACAAATTGTGTTGATCTGGACGGTGATGCAGGTGGAGATGTTGATGCTGATTCTGATGATGACGGTGAAATATCCTTCAGTGAAGCAGCTGAAATTAAAAGATTGATTTTAGAAAATCAATATATTTCAAGTGTTGAAGGGGTTGAGTTTTTTACAAACCTGGAATATTTATGGATACCTTTTAATCAACTCAATAGTCTGCAAATTTCTTCCCTTGAAAAACTTGAGGTTTTATCTTGTCAACACAATCAAATAAGAACTCTGGAATTAATATCACTGCCAAAATTGAAATATTTGTATTGTACTCATAACCGAATATCAATCATAAAACTGGAGGATTTACCGGAATTGGAATGGTTGGATTGCAGTAACAATGAAATTACTGAAGTCGATTTAAGCACATTTTCTGAATTAGTTACGTTTGATTGTAATTTTAACAATTTAAACCGACTTACATTAGGTCCTCATATACATTTGGAATTATTGTATCTGGACTTTAATCAGATTGATTCTCTCTATTTATCAAATTTGCCAAAATTAAATCATTTAACATGCTCGGGAAATAATCTAAGTTATATATATTTGGAAAACCTGCCAAACCTGGATTTATTAATTAGTGATAATAATGATCTGGTGAGTTTAGATTTAGAAAAAGTACCTAATATAAAATGGGTATATTCATCATTTAATAAACTTGATGTTGTAAGGGCAAACGGATGTTCTGAATTGGTAGAAATGGTTTTGATAGAAAATGATTTGAAATATTTATTTCTAAATACCGGGCACATTTTGGAAAATTTAGTGCTCACCTTTAATCACAACCTAAAATATGTTTGTGCAGGGGAAAATCAAATAAACCGAATGTTGGATATATTGGTGATTTACGATATATTCGGTTGTGAAGTAAATTCATACTGTACATTTTCTTCAGTTGACCAAACAAATCTTGTCAGTGGTTCTGGTTTGTATGCGGAATCAACGGGAGATTGTGAATCCAATTCCATTCCCGTACCTTATTTAAAATTTAGTGTCGAGGATTCTTTTACCGTAAAAAAGTATTTTATTTCAAATAAAAACGGAAGTTATTCTATTCCGCTTTCATCCGGGAAATGGAGAATAGAACCAGCCATTGAACAAATTCAGTCTTTTGAGATTACTCCTTCATTATTGGAAGTAACAGTAATGGATTTGGATACTATTTTCCAAAATTTCTGTATCACACCTCAAAACCCATACCGTCAAACAGACATCACCATCATCCCTTTGACACCTCCCGCCCGTCCGGGCTTCGACACCCAATACAAAATCATCTGGGAAAATAAAGGCAATCTTTTAGAAAACGGAACCATTTATTTTACCTACGATGAAAATATATTTGATTTTGTGAGTGCTTATCAAATTCCGGATGCCATCAACAGCGGTAAACTCTCCTGGGATTATACAGATCTCCTGCCTTTTGAAAAAAGAGAGATCATCGTAACGCTCAACCTGAACAGCCCGATGGAAAATCCACCGGTCAATGCAGGCGACATCACCTATCTTTACGCCAATATTCTCGACAATGTGTTCAGACTGGAAAATGTCATCGTAGGCTCCTATGACCCCAACGACAAAACCTGTCTCCAGGGGCAATATTTTCATCCGGACAGTGTGGGCAAGTTTGTCGACTTCCTGATCCGATTTGAAAACACCGGCAACTTTGCCGCAGAAAATGTTGTCATCAAAGACATCATCGACGACAAGGTTTTGATGTATCGTCTCTCCTTATCACCGATGCCAGCCACGAAGTGTACACCCGCATCGCTGCCAATAAAGTCGAGTTTATTTTTGAAAATATCCAGCTTCCCTTCGAAGATGAAACCAATGACGGATATGTAGCTTTTAAAGTCAAAACCAAGTCCACCTTGATCCTTGGTGACTCACTCAAAAACCTGGCGGATATATATTTTGATTATAATCTACCGATCCGGACGAATGAAACGCAAACGACAATAGCCATACCTTCTTCGACCGAAGATATTCAGCAAGATATCGCCATCCATCCGAATCCGGTTCAGGATATTTTATTTTTGGGGAATAATTCAGATTGGAAAAAAGCAGAGATTTTTGATATTTCCGGAAGGCTTACCAAGGTCACTGGTGTGGATGGTTTTTCAGTTGATGTCAGTGGATTGGAAAGCGGCTCGTATATTTTACACCTTTCGAATAAAGATAAAAGAGGAAGGGTGAAGTTTGTGAAGATGTAAGTTTAATGGTTTAGTGTTTAATTGTTTATAGTTAAATAGTTAAAAGTTTATAGTTAATTTATGAGAAGTGTATTCGTTTTATCTCTTATGGTTTTTTGTTTTGCTGGATTCGGTCAGATCATCAATTTTTCTGATCCGAAATTTAAAAATGCCTTGGTGAATACGAATAGTATAGATACAGATGGTGATGGTTTGGGAGATGTAGATGCAGATGTAAATAATGATGGAGAAATTGACTTAATTGAAGCACTAAATATCAAAAGTATAATTTTAAGAAATCAAGACATTTCAAATGTCAATGAAATTAATTTATTTCAAAATTTAGAATTTATTGACTGCACCTTTAATAATATTTCAAACCTTCAAATATCAGAATTAATAAAATTAAAAATATTATTTTGTTCCGAAAATCAATTAACTTCCTTGGATTTACACAACCTTGATAAATTGGAAAGAATTCATTGCAGTAAAAATAAAATTACTAAACTTGAATTAATTAATCCGGAGAATTTAATCGTTTTAAATTGCATTAATAATCTGATAACTGAACTGATCATTAAAAATGTACCTGCGTTACAAGGCTTAAATTGCAATAATAATCTGTTACAATATTTAGATGTCAGTAGCGCCTACAATCTCTACCAATTGGAATGTGTAGTCAATAAACTTGAATATTTAAACCTCAAAAATGGAACCGGCAACTGGCCACTTTTGTTTTTTGCCAACAATCCTGATTTGACTTACATTTGTTGTGATGAACATGTAATTGATCGTATCAGAATGATGGTTGTAAATTTAAATTTGATAAATTGTGAAGTTAACACCTATTGTACTTTTTCTCCGGGCGGTACCTTTTACACAGTAACCGGTAAAAATACATTTTCTGAAAAAATCAATGATTGCGTTTCTTCCATCTATACAATCCCCTATTTAAAATATTATTTACAAAGCAATACACAAAATGCCGGAATATTCATCTCGAAATCAGATGGAACGTATAGATTGCCACTCAATACAGGAATGTTTACTGTTTTTGCTGTATTGGATAATCCAGAATCTTTTAAAGTTACACCTGCATCCTACACTTTTTCCTTCCCTACCACTTCCGACACCATAACCCAAAACTTCTGTATAACGCCGAAAGAGCCAAACCGAAAAGTAGATATTACCATCATTCCATTATCTCCGCCCGCACGACCCGGTTTCAACGCCGATTACAAAATAATCTGGGAAAATAAAGGTAACCTTTTAGAAAATGGAACCATTCATTTTTCCTATGATGAAAATATATTTGATTATGTAGATGCTAATCAAACTCCGGATGCCATCAACAGCGGCAAACTTTCCTGGGATTATACTGATCTCCTGCCCTTTGAAAAAAGAGAAGTTACCGTAACGCTAAACCTGAACAGCCCGATGGAAAATCCACCGGTCAACGCTGGAGACATCACCTACCTTTACGCCAATATTCTGGACAATGTGTTCAGGCTGGAAAATGTCATCGTTGGATCTTATGACCCAAATGATAAAACCTGTCTCCAGGGGCAATACTTTCATCCGGACAGTGTTGGGAAATATGTTGACTTCCTGATCCGCTTTGAAAATACCGGCAACTTTGACGCAGAAAATGTCGTGGTAAAGGACATTATTGATACGTCAACCTTTGATGTTTCTTCCCTTCTGATTACCGATGCCAGCCATGAAGTATATACCCGCATCGCTGCCAATAAAGTGGAGTTTATTTTTGAAAATATCCAGCTTCCCTTCGAAGATGAAGCCAATGACGGATATGTAGCTTTTAAAGTCAAAACAAAGTCCACCTTGATCCTTGGTGACTCACTCAAAAACCTGGCAGATATTTATTTTGACTACAACTTTCCGATTCGGACAAATGAAACCTTTACAACGGTCGCTATTCCATCATCAACAAAGGATATTCAGACAGAGGTCACCATCCATCCGAATCCGGTCAGGGATGTGTTGACGTTGGACAGCAACACGCGATGGACCAAAGCAGAAATGTATGACATCTCTGGCCGATTGATCAAAGTCACTGGTGTAGATGGTTTTTCTGTTGATGTCGACGGATTGGAGAGTGGAACGTATATTTTACACCTTTCTGATAAAGACAAAAGAGGAAAGGTGAAGTTTGTAAAGATGTAGATAGTTATGTTTAATGTTTATGGTTTAGTGTTTATGGTTTAATGTTTATGATTTAGTGTTTATAGTTTATATGGTTTATAGTTAATAGTATACAGCAGGAAAAAATATAGTAATTATTCATTATATGTCCAACATATTTGAAGGTCTGTTGTTTAATCTGCAATTATTTGCCGGAAATTTGAAATCCTTTAAAAATTGGCGGATATTTAATAAAATTTATTAAAATATGAATAATTTAATTCCTGGGACATTGATATGTGTACTTTTATTTTCTTTTGGTTGCAAAATGAAAAACTCTTCTGACTCAGAAGTCATCCTTGGTGATGGTAATATTATATCACAAGAAGTTGCACTAACACAATTTCAAGATATTGAGTTACAAAACAGTTGTAATGTGGAAATTATGTCAGGACCAGAGTACAAAGCCAGTATTTCTGACCACTCAAACTTAATTCAATATATAAAATTCGAGGTTTCAGGCTCAAAATTGATCATCAGAAATGAACCGGAAACTATTAATTTGAGAAATTTAAAAGCGAAGGTTATGATATTTATTCCATCCACTGATCTGAATTCGTTAAGCATTATGGGGTCGGGAAATATTACCTTAAAAACCCGGATTAACAATATCAGTAAAATAGATATCTCAGGAAGTGGTAATGTCACTAGCGAGGTTGCCTCAACTACAAAAAATCTTGTTTTATCTATTTCGGGTTCAGGTAATATAGATTTACTAAGTATTCAGACTCAAAAAGCTAATTGTAATATTTCAGGAAGTGGTAACATAAATATGGCAACATCAGATTCCTTGAATATTGCCATTTCAGGAAGTGGAAATGTTTTTTACAAAGGCGAACCAACCATAGTTAAAACAATTTCAGGAAGTGGTGAGTTAGTTAAATTATAAAGAATCAGAATTTATCTTTTTACATTTTGACAAATTTCCGGGAAAATTGTATGTTTTTATTTTTAAACGTAATTATATACAGTCCGGGCATTAAGCTGCTTACCTCTATTTCTTTAAGTTTTTTATATGACGACCAAGTCACCCGACCAGTAATATCTCTGATTTCCAAAGAATCAAAATCTCCCTCTGACAGATGGACAAGATCAGTAGCCGGGTTCGGGTAAATCTGTAATTGATCAAAATGTATGTCGTTTTCTGAAGAGGTTTTTTGTTCCACATTGACACAAACCATATCTGTCATTTCATCATTTCTGCATATAAAAGTAGATTCACCTCTTGCGTTTTCCAAGGCGGAAATTTTTGCCATACCCGGGGAAATTTCCACTAATTCGATTCCGTTCGGATCTGACCAGTTTTTCCAGGCACCCATATTTTCAACCGATGAGATCAGTGTCATTTCATCTCCAGGATGTATTGTATAACTATGATTCCTTAGGTTGGAATATACTGGCGTCAGATTTCTCCTGAACAGTTGTTTAATACCGCCAACAGTGAAACCTTGTGAAAAATCACCAAATTCCCATTGTCCTTCAGCAATCATAGATTTGTCAAACAATTGAATATCTTCAAAACAGCCGGTGTTAAGCAGGATTTTCAGACTAAACAATCGTATGGTGTCACCAACTGATAGTTTATTATATTGACTTGATGGTGACAGACCAGGAACAAAAGTATAAAAATCATATTGAGGTCTTATGGCCGGACTTTTAACCGTTACCCCTTTTTCCCACTGATTTGGTTCTGTACCAGCGAAATATTGATTATTTCTTAATGGCATAAACCTTTTGCTTATTTCAATGCCAGATTCTGATGGTACAACAATAGAAATCTGAGCATTTGCCTGTGTTCTTTGTGCTATAGAATTTGCTGTACCACCGGCTATAACAATTTTCATATCAAACTCATCTTCCACAGGATTATATTCCAATAAATAATGTACACTGTCGAGTTGTGCCTCAATGTTTGAAAAAACAGCCAGGAAAGCAAAAAAGATAAGGGCTAACCAATTATTTTTTAAAGTTGGTTTCATATTGTTTTATACATATTTATTAATATTATTTATTGAAATAATTTGAATAAAATAGTGTTATTAGATTTTCACAAATAATTTTGTAATTATCTCCTCACCATTGTAAAATATGGCATTGTATACACCGGCAGGCCAATGCTGAATATGAATCTCCCTTTCATAGCGGTCAACTTCACACATGATTTTTCCGGATATGTGATGGATGCGAAGTATCTGGTAATTTCCTGAAGAAATGTTCAATTTTTCACTGACAGGGTTGGGATAAATTACTATTTCTCCTGAATTGTTATCATACAATCTCGTGTCTGTATTCTGGTAGGAAAAACCGTTGAAATCATCTGACTTTAATCCACCCAAACCGATCTCCGTAGAGACACCTGGTTTTTTTGGTTTCACTTCAATGGCAAAAGAAGCGTAACAGCCGGAATCGGATATAAATTCCAGGGAGGTTTTGCCCTGATTGTAGGAAATTGCTTTTGTATTTCCCGATATTTTTAATATGTTAGGGTTTAAACTTGTCCAGGTGCCAGCAGCATCAGCTTTTAAGTCAATAAAGGAATTCTGGAAGATTTTTGTTGAAGAAACAGCAGTTCTAACTGGCTGTATTTTAAACTCTACAGGTTCTGATGGACAGACATAGGAAGGGCTATCATGTATAAAATGCACATTTCCAGGCCCAAACAGTGTTAATTCACCATTATTGTTCATAGTCGCTACCGTAACGTTTGAAGATACCCATGTACCAGATTTTTCAGTAATAATTTGTTGTTTGTCTCCTCCAAGACATAAAATCCTTGGAATGTCCGTCGTAATTTTGGCCTGAAGTACATAAACCGGTTTGCTCGGTTTGGATGTACATCCGGTTTGTGTTTGTGTAAAAGTGAATGTGCACGCACCAGGACCAATCCCGGTTGCCAGACCGGCATTAGTGATTGTTCCCACTGGATGATTGGAAGCAGCCCATATTCCACCTGTGTTTGGTTTTAGAGTAGTTGTCTGTGCAATACAAATCGTATCCTCTCCTGTGATTTCGACTTCCGGAGTAGGATGAATCAGGATATTATTTAGTGTATTGGAACACCCTGTTTCTGAAGAAGTGAAGGAGAATTGAGCAATACCCGGTGTTATAGCCGTTGCTGTACCGTTATTACTTACACTGGCAACAGCACTATTCGAACTTGTCCAGGTTCCTCCTGTTGATGGTGAAAGCTGAATGGCTTCTCCCTGACATACTTTATCTTTTGATGCTGATATGATGGGACTTGGTAACATATAGGACTCACCAGATTCTGCCACACAGGTTGACTGATTGTAATGAAATGAAAAGGTGGTTGTTCCGGGAGAAATATAGGTGATCATCCCTGCATTGGATATCGTGGCAATCTGAGGATTATTGGATGACCAGTACCCGAAGTTCAAAGTTGGAAAAATCTGACTGGAGCTTCCTGGACACATATTGAAATGGAATTGTTTAATATCTCTGCTATCGCGAATGACTATTTCACCACTTGAGGTATTCCCGTTGACATCAGTCGCCGTAACAGTATACGTTAATGCATGGGTTGGGTAAATTGTATTGGTAACCTCACCTGTGGTCCACACATAAGAAACGGCTCCCGGGCAGAAGCGTGATGGTTGTCGGATAAATATTACCGTGATTCTGCGAAAACGATGATGTGCAGAAGGAAGTTATGTTAATATCCAACCAAAAAGTGGTTAAAATGGTTTTAGTATTTGTAATTTACTTCTTAAGATTAATGTATTGAAATAAAGACATAAATATAGTATAAAAATACATAATATGTATCAATATTTTTTAGAAAGACACAAAAAAATATCTTTACCACTATGTATTTAGATAATGAATGGTCTTTTAATAGGTAAAATCAGATAAAAATGGTCTTTTTTGTTTTATCCCTTACCTTTTCCCAATAATCTTTCTGCCAGATCCTGTCTTCCCAACTTGTTGAGTCGTTGTCTGATCCATCCTTTAAATTCAGGCTTATACCAGAAAAAGTAGCTGTTCTGGATTTTTTTGGCTTCAGCGGATTTTGGCGTTTCCACAGGCTGTAATGTATAGGGATGCACCCCTGAATAATATATCACTGTAGCCACAGTCATAGGTGTAGGAGTAAAATCCTGTACCTGTTCAAGCCGGAATCCCAGATCTTTGGTTTCCGCTGCCAGATTGGCCATATCTTCTTCTGTGGTACCTGGATGAGAACTGATAAAATACGGAATCAAAGGTTGTTTTAAACCGAATTTTTCCTGGATTTTATCGTATTTTTCTTTAAATTTTTTGAAATATTTGAAGGAAGGTTTCCTCATGATTTTGAGCGTAGCATCTCCGGTATGTTCGGGTGCTACCTTAAGTCGGCCGCAGACGTGTTTGGTGACCAGCTGCTCCATGTACTCATCGTGATTGCCGTCCTGATTATTTTTATTGAAATCGTCAACGAGGAGATCGTAGCGAACTCCAGAACTCACATATGCTTTTTTGACACCCGGATGGGCATCCACTTTTTTATATATTTCTGTTAATGGTTTATGCGAAGTATCGAGATTGGAACAAATTACCGGATGAATACAACTCGGTGCCTGACATCGTGCACATATGGATTCATCTTTACCTTTCATTTTGTACATATTGGCAGAAGGGCCTCCAATATCGGAAATATACCCTTTGAATTCAGGGTGTTTGGTAAGTTCTCCGACTTCCTTCAGAATTGATTTTTCAGACCTGGAAGCGATAAATTTGCCCTGGTGTGCCGAGATAGTACAAAAACTGCAACCGCCAAAACATCCCCTGTGCATATTGATGGAAAACTTAATCA
The DNA here is from genome assembly GCA_016715245.1 of Saprospiraceae bacterium. Classification (GTDB taxonomy): domain Bacteria; phylum Bacteroidota; class Bacteroidia; order Chitinophagales; family Saprospiraceae; genus OLB9. The sequence goes on along the minus strand of JADKAS010000011.1, from coordinate 199,247 downwards.
TTTCATAAGAAGGGATGGCTCCTCTTTTGTTGTACTTGGGGTGGGGTAGCCTCGTGTAAGGCAGATCAAAGGACATATCCATTTCTTCCTCTGTCATGGTCACAAAAGGAGGGTTGATGACAAGCGTTTTTCCGTACACACCCTGTGTGAGCCGGTTGGCCTGCCATTTGTTGGATTCCACCTCCACGATTTTGAAGTTGGCTGCATATTTTATTTTATCCTTCAGACACTCTTCGTGGGAAGACAAAGGGATGGTATTCCATTTTTTGCTGTCAGGAACTTTTTCGGTTACATAAGCTGTTTGGTTGATGTCTTTTATCGAAGTCAGAGGAACACCTTTTCTCACGAGCCTGAGTATTTGTCTGAGGGGTTGTTCTCCCATTCCGTACACCAGCATATCTGCCTTTGAATCCACGAGTATGGTTGGCATAAGTTTGTCTGACCAATAATCGTAGTGGGTTACTCTTCGAAGTGATGCTTCAATTCCACCAATCAGAACAGGAACATCCGGGTATAACTTTTTCAGAATATTGCAATAGACGATGGTGGCATAATCCGGTCTGAAACCAGCACTTCCGCCCGGCGTATAACCATCAGTTGAACGTCTTCTTTTACTTGCCGTGTAATGATTGACCATGGAGTCCATGCACCCTGCGGTTACACCAAAAAAGTATTTTGGCTGGCCAAATTTTTTAAAATCCCTGAGATCATCCTGCCAGTTCGGTTGTGGAATGATACCTATTCTGAATCCTTCACTTTCTATAATACGACCAATTACTGCTGTTCCGAAAGTCGGGTGATCCACGTAAGCATCACCTGACACCAGAATGATATCGAGTTGATCCCAGCCACGGTCTTCCACCTCTTTTTTTGTGATGGGAAGCCAGTCAGTTAAAGGTCTTTTTTGTTGATCCATGGGGTAAAGATACTATTTTTTGTTTTGAAAAAAGAAAGGATGGGACTGAAGCAATTTAATTAGAATGGTTACTATATTATTTAAGTGTTTTACCTAAACAAGATTTATTGAATTATGTTTGAAACCATTTTTTTACGGCGTGTTACAGAAAGGAATCTTTTATATCTCCTTTATAAAGTGTAAATTTGACCTGTAAATAACGGACAATGGAATTTAGGTTGATCATATTGTTTTTGGCTATAATGTGTGCAGGAGGAGGATGTAAAACCTTTCCGGTATCCGGAAATATTGATTTCTCCGGAAGCACCTTACAGCGCACCTTATATTTAATAGAAGTCAAAAGTTTTTCTTCGCTGGCATCTTCGTTTGAAGGAAAGGTTTTGGATTCCGCTCAATTTGATGTAAAAGGTAATTTTTTTTTCCAAAATATGCCGGATAAAGAAGGACAAAACATCTATCTTCTTGCGTTACAAAAACCAGGGGAAAAGTTTTTAACCCGTCTTGAAAATGAAAATCCCCTGGCGTCAAATTACCTTCCTTTTTTATATTGTCCAGGTGATAAAGTGATTATCTTTTCAAAGGCTCTGTCTATGCTAAAAGAGGTGACTATTAAAAGTAAAATTCCTGAAAATATTGTCCTTCAAAACTTATCCCGAAAAAGAGTGGAATGGTATCAGCAATATTTTTTGGAGAACAAAAGTGCAGATGAGGAAAGTCACATTGAAAATGAAGCTTCAAAATTAAACTATCAAAAGGTGATATTAAATTTTGTTAAGGAAGAAAAAAACATTTATGTACAATCAATGGCATTGCGGTGGGCAAGCCCTGCAGGTGATTATGAAAGGTTGGCAGATGAGGTCAGGGAGGTTTGTACTAAGCTTAAGGTGTATGACCCTGAACATCCATGGACAAACCAGATTTGTGTTAAATCCACCTCACTTCCTCCGGTAACAGGAGATGTTTTTCCGCACATATTTTTTCCTACATCTGACTATGATAGTATTTCCATCAAAAAACTGTTGGCCACTAAACTTACCCTTGTTGATTTGTGGGCTTCCTGGTGCGCCCCTTGTCGCAAAGAAAACAAACAGGTTTTAGTACCGCTTTGGGATCAATTTCATAAAAAAGGATTTGAGATTATTGGGTATGCCTTAGACTCCAGTGAAAAGGGTTGGAAAGCTGCTATTTTAAATGATGGTGCGGATCGCTGGAAACATTTTTCACACCTTAAAGGTGATGAATCTCCGGTTTTCGAAACCATACATATGACTATGATTCCTGCTAATTTTTTGCTGGATAGTAGGGGGGTGATTGTAGCCAAAAACCTTCATGGCGAATCTTTAAAAAAGTTTGTGGAAGATTATTTTCGAAGTTAAAATTCGGAAACAAATAAAATAAATACTTGGATTTATGCTCTTCATTTGGAGTGGGGAACACATTTCATTAGACATTTAAAATTTATATTCAAAGGGTATACAAAAATGAAAAAAGCCCTTAAAATCAAGAGCTTTATATTTTTGTTGTGGTCTCAACAGGAATCGAACCTGTATCTAAAGTTTAGGAAACTTCTATTCTATCCGTTGAACTATGAGACCTAAAAAGTGTCACAAAGATAACCTTTTTCGAAAAAAATGTATATAAAATTCGGGAAATTATGGAGAGAAAGATACTGACCGATAAGCTTAGCGTCCCGCTAAGATGATCATTGATGTGAAATATCAATTATAAAAAACGACCGCTAAGATGATCTGTTTATCTTTATATCCCTGTAAAAGCTTTCTGCATTTTTATTTTTATAATTCACACCCAAACCTTCTGCCACGGATACTGCTATATCGGCAAAACTATTCCTCGTACCGATATTGACACCTTTTTTAATTCCATACCCGTAATTCAAAACGGGGATGTATTCGCGGGTGTGATCTGTTCCATGCCATGTGGGGTCGTTGCCATGATCAGCCGTAATAATCAACCAGTCCCCTTCCGATAATGATTCCATTATTTCATTTTGTTTTAATACTTTTACTGATACTTTTTCCTGCAAAAATATCGAATATCTTTCCAATACCGACCACTTCTTTTCTTTCGTTTTCTAAAGCCGTCAATACATTGTCGGGAAGAAGTGCGAAATCTTTCGCCTTGATGTCCTAGTGTAATTTCCGGAGTTTCCTTCAAATGGTCGGGCTATCACCCTGCCGACAGCCAGATCACCGGTCAGCATTTTTCTGGCGGTTTCACAAATTTCATATTGTTTTTCAATCGGGAATATGTCTTCATGCATGGCAATCTGAAATACACTGTCCGCCGATGTGTACACAATAGGATAGCCTGTTTTTATATGTTCATCCCCGAGTTGCATAATGATTTCCGTACCGGACGCGGAATAGTTACCTATGGTTTTTGTACCTATAGCCTTTTCAAAATCTTTGATAAATGCTTCTGGAAATCCATCTGAAAATGTGGGAAACGGATTATCCAATACTGTACCTGCTATTTCCCAATGGCCGGTGGTTGTATCCTTGCCTGCCGATTTTTCCATGGCTCTTCCGTAACTGCCAAGAGGAGTGTTTTGAAAAGGATTCAACTGGCTGCCTTCAATATGACCAAGGCCAAGTGACATAAGATTTGGTATATGAAAGCCGGGATAATTTTTTGCAATATGCCCCAGCGTATGGCTCCCTTCATCCTTATAAAGATGTGCATCGGGAAGATGACCGATACCGACACTGTCCAAAACGATGAGTATGACGCGATTTACCATAACAATTGACTTTCAGTACCTTTGAAAATTAATCCAGTGATTTTTTAAACTTTTCGACGTCTGCTTCAATATCTCTCAGCTTGTTTTTGCAAAAGGCAGACAACTCTCCGGCTCTGGCAAGACTTTTTGCCAGTTCGTCAAGCCCGGTTTGTCCGTTCTGCAACAATTCAAGTATGGAATTTAATTCAGCAAGTGCCTTGTCATACGTCAGTTCTTCACTTTCTTTTTAGCCATTTTTATCTTTTTTTTTACGGAAACATTCCCATCAGAAAATACAATTACATATCGGGTATCATCTATTATATCAACTGCTTTGGTAATAATGTTATTGCCATGTCTTACCAGAGTATATCCTTTCTTCAGAATATTTTCCGGGTCAGAAAGCTCGATAGTTTTTTCAATTAAGGTAAGTTTGTCTTTATGACTTCTGATTTTGGATTCAGCAAAAAATGCCAGCTTCGACATCTGATTTTCGAGAAACATGGCATTTCTAGAAATGATTTCCGAAGGTAAAACTGCAAGTCCTGAGATCATCTGATTTACAAACAAAATATGATTTCTGACAATTTGCTGTGCTGATTGCAGAATTTGTGAAGCCTTGTCAGAAATTTTTGATTCAAATCCGGCGTTGTGGTCTATGAGCCAGGCAGCAACTGCCGTAGGTGTTTTAGCAGAAAAATAAGAAACTATATCTGTTACAGTAAGGTCAATTTCATGACCTATCCCCGCTATTACAGGCAAAGGTGAAACAGATATGGTATGTGCTATCAGATAGTTGTCAAAACCGGCAAGATCGAGTTTGGAACCTCCTCCCCTGATAATGACGATAATGTCAAACTCATCAGCCCGTTCATAAATATTCATTAAAGCTGCGGTAACTTCTTTTTCGGTATTGCTTCCCTGCAATGCAGCAGAAAATAAGGTATGTGTAAACTGATAGCCGTAAATATTGTGTTGAATCTGCTGAACAAAATCAATATATCCCGCAGCAGTTTCAGACGAAATAACAGCAATTTTCTGGACGACTGAAGGAATGGGTATTAATTTGTTGCTGTTCAGTTTTCCTTCCTCTTTCAGTCTCTGGATGATTTTTTGTCTCAACATCTCCAACTGACCGATGGTAAATGAAGGATCTATATCTTCAATATTGAGTTTCAGACCGTATCGCTCATGAAATTCTATATACACTTTGATTTTGACAGCGGTTCCGTCTTTGAGCAAAGCCGCAAATAAATCACCCAGCTTTTTTTTGAGAAATAAAGCAGATTTATACCAAAGATATCCACTGGACTGTGCTACAACCTCGTCTGAATCCTCTTTTTTCTGTACAAAGTCAAGATAAAAATTTCCTCTGGATTCCTTCACCTGGGAAATTTCACATTCTATCCAGACGGGTTCCTGAAAGTTTAATGCAATAACCCTTTTTATGTATTCATTGAGTTCAAAAAGGGTATAGGACGACATATTATTCTTACATCCTGATTACAAAGCTTTTTTGACAAGATCAGCGGCTTCCTGCAGCAATATGGCAGAATGTACCTGAAGACCACTTTCGTCAATAAGCTTTTTGGCCAGATCGGCATTGGTGCCCTGAAGTCGCACGATAATCGGAACTCCGATATTGCCCATGTTGCGATAGGCATCTACAACACCTTGTGCTACTCTGTCGCAACGTACGATTCCCCCAAAAATATTGATAAGTATCGCTTTGACATTCGGGTCTTTCAGGATGATGCGGAAAGCCTGTTCAACTCTCGCTGCATCTGCCGTACCACCGACATCGAGGAAATTGGCAGGAGAACCACCTGAAAGTTTGATAATATCCATCGTTGCCATGGCAAGACCGGCACCGTTGACCATACAGCCAACATTACCATCCAGATTTACATAGTTAAGTCCATAGGATTTTGCTTCCACTTCTGTCGGATCTTCTTCGTCTGTATCTCTCATGGCAGCCAGTTCCGGGTGTCGGAATAATCCATTGTCGTCCAGCGTTACTTTACAGTCTACGGCAACAATTCTGTCATCTGCTGTTTTCAGGCAGGGATTTATTTCGAACAGGGTAGCGTCTGAACCTACAAAAGCACTGTACAGATTGCCTATAAATTTTGTAAAATCTTTGTAGGCTGCACCACTCAAACCCAGGTTGAAGGCTATTTTTCTTTTTTGAAAATCCTGAAGACCGATGTGTGGGTCGATCCATTCTTTGTGAACCAGGTGAGGAGTCTCTTCAGCAACTTTTTCAATATCCATTCCTCCTTCGGTTGAATAGATAATGACATTTCTTTTTCTCTCTGTCCATAAGAACAGATACATAATACTCTTTACAGGCATCAAAATCAGGTGCATAAGAATCTTCAGTCACCAGAATTTTACGGACTAATTTGCCGGGGCCTTCCATTCCTCCAGGGGTCTGCGGCGTTTTCAACATCATTCCAAGAATATTTCCGGCGTGTTCTTTGACGTCATTTTCGTTTTTAGCCAGTTTGACTCCTCCACCTTTTCCTCTTCCGTCGGCGTGAATCTGTGCTTTGATAACCGCAAATTTTGTCCCTGTAGATTCCTGCAATGTTTTAAAAGCCAAAGAAGCCTCTTCCACTGTGTGAGCCAGTATTCCTTTCTGGATGGCAACACCGTAAGATGCCAGCATTTCTTTTCCTTGATATTCGTGTAAATTCATGATGATTCTTTTCGACTGAAATAATAAGTCCTTTTTTAAAAGGGAAGGCAAATTTAACCCTAAGACATATAAAATTCAAACTAAACTGTAAAAAGTTTTTGGTAATATTTGTAAAATATGATGATAACGGGATCAGCTTTCATTAAGAATATTCCTGCTGATCACCAGTTTCTGAATCTCTGATGTTCCTTCACCGATAGTACACAACTTGGAATCTCTGAAATATTTTTCCACGGGAAAATCTTTCGTATAACCATAACCACCGAACACTTGTATAGCATCAGTAGCCACCTGTACACAAATTTCGGAAGCGTAATATTTGGCCATGGCGGCAATGGTTGTCATTTTTTCTCCTCTGTTTTTTAAATAGGCGGCCTTCCTTGTCAACAATTCTGCTGCCTGGATTTTGGTAGCCATGTCTGCAAGTTTGAAAGAAATAGCCTGAAACTGAGCTATGGGTTTCCCGAATTGTTCCCTTTCTTTAGCATATTTTACACTGGCCTCATATGCTCCTTTAGCAATTCCGATGGAAAGGGCAGCTATACTGATACGGCCTCCATCCAGTATTTTCATAGCCTGGATAAAACCATCGCCAATATTTCCCAATATCTGTGACTTATGAACCCGGCAATTTTCAAATATCATTTCCGCAGTTTCAGACGCCCTCATGCCAAGTTTATTTTCTTTTTTCCCACCGTAAAAACCCGGTGTTCCTCTTTCCACCACAAAAGCCGTTATTCCCTTGCTGTCCAATAGTTCGCCTGTTCTTACAAGAACTACTGCCACATCACCGGAGATTCCATGGGTGATCCAGTTTTTACTACCGTTGATGACGTAGTAATCGCCGTCTTTTTCGGCAACACATTGCATCCTCATAGCATCAGAACCCGTATTTGCCTCGGTAAGTCCCCAGGCGCCTATAAATTCGCCGGAGGCCAGTTTCGGCAGATATTTTTGTTTTTGTTCTTCGTTTCCAAACATCATAATGTGGCCAGTGCACAAGCTGTTGTGTGCAGCAAGACTCAAACCGACAGAGCCACAAACTTTGGCGATTTCTCCTATGATGGAAATATATTCCTGATATCCTAAACCCGAACCACCGTATTGTTCAGGAACCAGTACACCCATAAATCCTAGTTCTCCCATTTTTTTAAATACGTCTACCGGAAACTCCTGACTTTCGTCCCACTTCATTACATTGGGTAAAATGTGCTGACGGGCAAATGTAGCTGCCGATTCCTCAATCATTGATAGGTTGTGGTGTGTATCTGTCATAAATATTTTTACTGATTAATGAATGTAACCTTAACAGGTTATTGATGGTTTGGTTTTGGATTTCAGTTCAGAATTTTTACACCTGATGCCATAAATTTAAGTTCTTCTTTTGCTTCAGTGATTTTGGCTATTTCTTCAGGAGATTGGCCTTCGTCTTCAGCGTAATGTTTCAGGTCTTCTACAGAAGTCACATCTCTGTACGCTTTTCCGGAGATAACCACTTTTGTGCCGGCAAGATCTTTTGGCATAAAAAAAGCATAGTCTTTAAACTCCACAAACATGGATTCAGCAGTGCTGTCTTTTTCAGAAACAATATCCATCCAGCATCCCTTTGTCTGGCAAACACCTGAAACCAACCCTGTGACCTTTGTTTCAACAGAATCAGCGCTTTTAATAGCGACCAGTAAAGAATCATACGATATGGCGCCGTCTTCTTCAATTTTTTCGCCAAAATATTTTCCGGAAGGATCAGAAGACGTTGAACTTCCATCTTTTGATTTGCAGGAAGTCATTAATAAAGTCAATGTTAAAATTGACATAAAAAAACAAAATGTACACTTTTTCATTTCTAATGAGAGTTTATGTAATGAAACTAATATTGCCAAAATATGACCCGAACTCATTTTTTTACTTTCAGAATGACTGAAAAATTGTCTTTTATTTCAGTTTTCATCCTTATTTTTATATGGATTTCTGACATTCAAGGTCAATGCATCAGTGGCAATTGCAACAACGGCAAAGGTACGTATAAATTTAAAGATGGTTCTATCTACGGAGGCAGTTTTGTAAAATATTTTCCTCACGGTTACGGAAAATTAATGTATAAAAACGGCAATGTCTACGAAGGTGAATGGAAAAGAGGTAAAAAGGAAGGAAGAGGTATGCTGACTTTTGCCAAAGGGAATACTTATAGAGGTGATTTTAAAAACGACGTTATTTCCGGGAATGGTTCTATGGATTATCAAAACGGAGATTCGTATAAAGGTTCCTGGTCAGCCAATAAATCAAATGGCACGGGTATCTATAAGTTTACCAATGGCGACAGGTATGAAGGTCAGTTTGTGTCCGGATTTTTTGACGGATTCGGAATAATGTATAAAAAAGACGGGTCGAGATATGAGGGACACTGGCACAAAAATAAAAAACACGGCGACGGAGTTCTTTTTTTGGTCAACGGAAATCAGATAGCTCAAAAATTTTCGTACAATACTTTACTGAAAGAAGAAGAAAAGTAGTGGTAGCGACGCAAAATTCCTTTGAAACTCCTGCCAAAAACAAGGTTACAAATTCAAAATTTAAAGGATTGTAATTCAGTGTATTGTGATCAGGAGTATGGAAAACATGTTTACGGTGACGGCTCCAGATATGAAGGGTATTTCGTCGGAGGTGAAGGTTCCGGTCAGGGAAAATGCTGGTATGCCGGCGGAGATGTTTATTCAGGAACGTGGAAAAATCATTCTCCCAACGGTAAAGGTTCTATGACATTTGCCAATGGCAACAGGCTCAGCGGTGACTGGGAGGAAGGGGCACTTGTACGGCAGGACGAAAGACATCATCTATAACCAATGCACCTCAAAAGCAGGAAGTTGAAAAGGAAAAGAAACCCAAAATATATTCTTTGATAGTAGGTGTAGCCACGTATAATCATACCTCTTCCCTGAAATATACGGATGATGACGCATACAGATTGTACGCATTTCTGAAAAGCCCTGAAGGGGGAGCGCTTCCTGATGCTCAGATATCCATACTCATCGATGATGCAGCAACGCGTCCTGCCATCCTTAAGGAAATGGACAGAATCTCAGAGAAAGCCGGAGAAAATGATGTTATTATCGTTTACCTTTCCGGTCACGGTCTGGATGGTAATTTTGTGCCATTTGATTTTGATGGCAAAAAAATCTGGTAAATTATAAAGAATTGTTTACCAAACTCGACAGATCTGATGCAAAACACAAACTTTTTATAACAGATGCATGTCACAGTGGAAGTATGCTGGCTCAGGCCCGCTCACCTTATGAAATTACTCTTGGGCAACTTTATGACGCTTATGCTCTTGCTGAAAAAGGAAGCGCTTATCTGACCTCTTCAAAAAGTGAGGAAGTCTCACTGGAATACGGAGGTCTCAGACAGGGAATTTTTTCACATTTTCTGATAAGAGGCCTCAAAGGGGAAGCTAATTATGACGGAGACAACATAGTCACTGTCGAAGAACTTTACCAGTATGTATCCAAAGAAGTAAAAAAATATACAGCCGGGGCTCAGAATCCGTCGATTACCGGAAATTATGACCCAGGTATGCCGGTAGCAGTGGTGAGGACAAGGTAAAACCGAAGTTATTCAGCTTTACAAGTAAATGGTAAATCTGGAAGCGTTGTATTTTTATACGATGGAGGCAACCTTTTAAAGAAATCATGCACCTTGTAAGTTTATATCTTCTTTTATTTGTTAATCACCATACAAAGGGTACATTAAAACAATACAATGAAAAGATTTCAACTTATTTCCGTTCTGATATTCTTAGGCTCTGTAATTCAGGCGCAGACTTCAGGTTTACCGGTTTATGGATTGGTGCGGCAAAATTTTTACACTGCTGTTACGGACCCTGTAGATTCCACTATAACTTTTGAGGTATTTGATTCTGCAAAGATACATCTTGGTATAGCGGACCCTGCCATTGGAAACATCCAACGAATAGGAAACACCTCCTACAATAGTGCCATTAATCTTACCGGTTCAGTTCTGAATCCTTATAATAATACCTTTGTATTTATGGGAGGCGCCGGATTCAACATTTTTGATTTGAATACCGGTATCATGACGGACAATATACCTCTTTATAATCCTCTGGGGGAAAGTTATTTTGACAATTTCCGATTAAACAATTCTGACAGCACGATTTATGGTCTGGCACGACGAAGCTTCTTTGATCCGTTGACCGGATTTTTTGAAGGTTCGGTAAAACTCGCAAAAGCGGACCCTCTCACAGGTTTGGTGACTGAAATTTCTCCATTTTCTGTTGGCGAAGGATTCAGTCTCAGTGGCAGTGCTATTGACCCACATCAAATGATTTATTATTTTGCCATTGGCAACAGGCTGTTGGGTCTGGATCTTTATAATGGCTCTGTCTACAGTGATGTAACCTTGTTCCCGGGTGCTTCCGACACCTATTTCGGTAATTTTACGTATAGTTGTACTGATACAACTTTGTATGGTTTGGCAGGACAACTTTATTACTCAGTCGATTCAATGTTCGGATTTCCAACACAGACACTTGACTCAGCTACTTTAAAACTGGCTAAAGTTGACCCCAACACCGGTGAAGTTACAGTTTTGTCACCTGTCTCATTGCCTTACAATGCCTATTCTGTCAACGCAGGTACAGTAATTGACCCTTATTCAAAAACATATTATTTTGGCAGCGGCTATGGTTTTGTTGGTGTGTCAATGATTACAGGCCTGCCCGTCAGTGTTGCACCATATACTTTTGATCAGGGAGGCACCTATTTCGATATGATGCGTGGATCCGATAATTGTCTGGATGCATTACCTAGACGCCCTGATCCTTCTCTAATCACTTCGTCAGACGATATCACCGAAAACACTGGTCAAATCAAGATATCTCCCAATCCGGCAAGTGATGAAATTCAAATCAGCAGTGCGTATGAACTGCGCCAACTTTCGGTAATGTCTGTGAATGGCTCCTTGGTGTATGCTTGTGATGTAAACTCAGACCGAACCAGCATAGATATAACAAGTCTTTCAAAAGGTTTGTATCTTATACAATTATTGGGTTCAGGTGGTCAGGTTGACTATAAAAAAATGGTAAAGGAATAACTTTATAAAGTTTTCATCAGAGACAAATCGCTTCACTCCTTCACCCATCTGATGGATTCTGTTTTTCCGTTTTGATCGCTTATTTTCAGCATGAAAATTCCTGAACAGATTGAACCTACATCCACACTTCCTGACATATCCGTATGCCCTGAGTTTATCAATTGTCCGGTATAGGAATACATAAGATATCGGATAGGAAAAACAAGTTCTTCATTTTTAATAATTATATAATCAGATGCCGGATTGGGCATGATCTTGGTTTTTTTATCACCGATGACATCCACTGCCCCTGTCATCAAATCAAAAATCTGTACTGTCGGACAGTTTGGTGTACTCTGGTCGATACAACCGTCGGCATCTGTAAGAATGAGCAAAGGATCCCATTTGCCATTGTTTCGGACAAAACCAACAGGCATAAGGTCTCCTTTTGTTTTTTAACTTTAAAAAGCGGAACTATGTTTTTTCCGATCATTTATGTAAAAACAAATTGTATTTTCGCACCAGAATAATTGTAAAAATTTGTCTCCACCCACCATCATTGACGTCATCATCCCGGTATACAACGAAGCAGTTTCTATAGCTCATGTCATCCGGGATATTCCGAAAGATCAGGTCAGGCATATTATCGTGTGCAACAACAACAGCACCGATGATACACCGGATATCGCCCGACAGGAAGGTGCCGTCGTAGTGGATGCTCCGGAGCGGGGTTACGGCAATGCCTGCCTGAAAGGGATGGAATACATATCCGGCCTAAGCACCAAGCCGGATATCGTCGTTTTTCTGGACGGAGATTATTCGGACTATCCGCAACAATTATCTGAAGTGGTAGCTCCGATTATTTTTGAAAATATCGATTTGGTCATCGGTTCCAGAGCACTCGGAAAGATGGAAAACGGCGCTATGATGCCGCAACAGATTTTTGGCAACTGGCTGGCTACCCGTTTGATAAAAATCTTTTTCGGATATTCTTTCACAGATCTGGGACCCTTCAGGGCCATCCGGTACGATAAATTGCTGGAATTGCAAATGACAGACAAAACATACGGATGGACTGTGGAAATGCAGGTCAAAGCTGCCAAAAAAGGTTTACTTTGTAAAGAAGTTGCAGTACATTATAAAAAAAGAATCGGGGAATCCAAAGTTTCCGGTACGATCAAAGGCACGATTCTGGCCGGATATAAAATTTTGTGGACTATATTCAAATCCTTGTAAATGACTTTTCTGGCTTATTTCTTTTTACTTTTATACATCATCTCTCTCTCTTGTATCGGCATCTACTGCCTCTTTCAGTTTCACCTGTTTTTTGTATACCTTTTCCGAAAGGAAACCAAAGATAGTCCGAAGGAAAAACCTGTAAACAATGTCCTTCCGCACGTGACTATACAGCTGCCGATCTTCAACGAAAAATATGTGGCAGCACGTCTGATAGACAATATTACATCCATAAACTATCCCAAAGACAAACTCACCATTCTGGTACTCGATGATTCTACCGATAATACCTTGGAGATTTCCCGGACGAAAGTGGAGGAATACCGCAACAAGGGGTTTGATATTACTTTAATGCACCGAACTGACCGTTCGGGATACAAGGCTGGGGCTCTTAAAGAGTCCATGCCTTATGTATTGTCTGAGTTTGTTGCCATATTTGATGCTGATTTTTTGCCGGAAAAAGATTTTCTCAAAAAGACCATCCTTCATTTTACCGATGAAAAAATTGGCGTGGTTCAAACGCGGTGGGAACATATCAACCAAGATCATTCTTTGCTGACAGAAATGCAGGCGATGCAGTTGAATGTTCACTTTACTGTTGAACAAAAAGGCCGCTACCGGGGAGATTATCTGCTGCAGTTTAACGGAACAGCAGGGGTGTGGCGTGTCAAAACTATACAAGATGCCGGTGGTTGGGAAGCTGATACCCTCACCGAAGATCTGGACCTGAGTTACCGTGCACAACTCAAAGGTTGGAAAATAAAATATCTGGAAGAAGTGGGCTCTCCTGCTGAATTGCCACCGGATATCTACGGACTCAAATCGCAACAATTCCGATGGATGAAAGGAGGCGCTGAAAATGCAAAAAAATTGTTGTCAGGCATCTGGACTTCTTCGCTGTCAATTCCTAAAAAGATACATGCTACATCTCATTTGCTGGCCAGTAGTATTTTTATCGCTGTGTTGTGTCTGGGTTTGTCCAGTGTACCGTTGATCTTTCTGAAACCTTATATTCAGTTGCCTTATTCCTTTCTGCAGTTTTTTCTGGTTTCTTTTGCGTCTATTATTGTGCTGTACTTTAGTGCCAACGTCATCTTTCTCCGGAAGGAAAAAAATATAGTATGGCTGGTATTTAAGTTCATCGTTATCTTTCCGGTATTTATGTCCTTATCTATGGCGATGGCCTTTCACAACAGTGTAGCGGTATGGCAGGGATGGATCGGTAAAAAAAGCGCTTTCATCCGCACACCTAAGTATGGAATCACAAGGCAGTCCTTTCAAACCAATGCGCTGAGTTATTTCAAAAAATCATTCAACGGCATCAACGTCGGCGAATCGATGTTGGCCATCTATTTTGTGTTGGCTTTGATTTTTGGGATAAAAGAGGGTGTTTATGACTTTTTGATTTTACACGGGATGCTCGCTTTGGGTTATCTGTCACTTATGATGTATGCAGTCAAAGCCCGCTGGTTTCGTTAGTTATTCGGGCATAACCCCAGCCCTGGCGGGAATCATGTGGATAGTAACCCTGTACATGTTGTGCCAGGTACCACAATACGATTTCGGAAAAATATTTTTGTTGTTTTCTCTGGCTTTTGTGGTTTATTTTTATATTATCAGCAAACAACAGGTGCAATGGAAATTCTGGCTTGTCTGGTCACTGATTGCCAAAGTATCACTTCTGTTCTTATTTCCTATGCTTTCAGACGATATTTACCGGTTTCATTTTGACGGATTGCTGACGAGGGCGGGGGAGAATCCTTACGGTGTCCTTCCGGAAAATTATTTTAAAGACAACCCATACGGATTTCCCGGATTTTTGATTGAAAAGATGAACTCGCCGGGATACTACACGGTTTATCCGCCGGTGGCGCAATATATCTATGCTATGGCAGCGTGGACAAAAGATATAGTATTGTTCAGTTTTTTTTCAAAACTTATCTATCTGAGTATTGAAGTCATCGGATTGATGTATATGGTTCGTATTTTGAAACAATTGGGTAAATCCCCTTCGCTGATTCTTTGGTATGCCCTCAATCCTTTGGTGCTTGTCGAAGGCTTCGGCAATCTGCACATAGAAGTGGTGATGGTATCTCTGTTGGCCATCTTTTATTATTATTTCCTTACGGAAAAAATGAAAAAAGCAGGTTTCTTTTTTGCTTTGGCAGTGAATGTAAAATTGTTGCCTTTGATCTTATTGCCGTTATTGTTTTTCTCCATTCCCCGAAAGGTGCGAAAATCATTTATTTTATCCATCACAATTACCTGTTTAATTTTGGTTCTGCCTTTTGTTTTCCGCGAAGGATTTTTTACTTTTTTGCATAGCATAGATTTGTATTTCCGAAGTTTTGAATTTAACGGAAGTGTGTATGCTGTCTTAAGGATACTGGGCATATGGTTGTCCGGGTACAATCTCATTCAGTATATCGGCCCTTTGCTCGCTTTGATTTCTCTGGGAATTATACTGCGTTTATCGGTGGTTTTTGCGAGGGGTAACAACAGGGAACAACAGTTGACTGCCATGCTTTTGATCTGGACGGTGTACTTATTACTGGCGACAACAGTACATCCCTGGTACATTATTCCTGTAGTGTTTTTCGGTATGATGACCGGAAATGTATATCCCTTGGTGTGGTCTTTTGTAGTGGTGATGAGCTATCATTTTTACGGAAGGACGTCTGATTTGTTACATATCTTTTTATGGATTATGCAGTACATCATTTTGTTTGCTTTTATGTGGAAAAGCAGGGTAGTGAAAGTTGTAAAAATAAAATTGTTTTCATCATGAATACATCCTTTTTTATGTTTTGGATGTTTCTGAATTAATATGGAATCATTTTTAGAGATATTAACACAACCATGGGCAATACGTGCTATTACTGCTTCGGTGCTGGTAGGACTGACTTGTGGTGTATTGGGAGTTTTTATTGTTTTGCGCAATATGTCATTGCTGGGTGATGCCTTATCACATTCTGTACTTCCCGGTATTGTTATATCCTTTATGTTTTTGGGTACAATCCTCTAGGGTTTTTTATCGGGGCGCTGGGTGCCGGTTTGTTGAGTACAAGTTTAATTACCTGGGTTCAGCAGAATGCAAAAACAAGAAATGATGCGGCTATTGGAATTGTATTTACGGTTATGTTTTCATTGGGTATTATCGGTATTTCATGGTTAAATAATACACAAAATGTACACCTTGATCTGAAAGATTTTTTATTTGGAAATGTCCTGGCGGTTTCTCCTTCTGATGTGAATATGTCTATAGTGGTTTGTTTGTATTCAATAACTATGATCATCCTTTTTTACCGGTATTTATTTGCCACAACTTTTCAACCGGTAGTTGCGCAGGTGATGGGTATATCTGTGAAGGCAACACATTATTTACTAATGTTTTTACTATCCTTTGCGGTAGTGTCGGCGATGAGAACGGTAGGTGTTATTCTGGTAGTAGCCATGTTGATTACGCCGGCTTCTACGGCTTTACTGTATTTTCATAATCTGAAAAAGGTTATTATTTTATCGGGAATCTTGGGAATAATATCCGCCATATTTGGATTTATATTTGCTGTATTATTGGATTCTAATCCCGGTCCGATGATGGTTTTGGTAGCAGGCCTTTTATACACTGTATCAGTTTTTCTGGCACCTGAAAAAGGGTATATCTGGAAATGGTGGACAAGGAAATTGCAGAATGAAAAAGTGATTAATGAGGACATTGTAAAATACCTGCATAAACATGATATACAACATGAATCAGATTATAAACTGATGAGTGAAAATCTGGACCTGAAGATGAATATCATTTTATCTAGATTGAAGAGTCTTGACAGGTCAGGAATGGTAAATATGGATGGTGGATTTCCTCACCTAACTGTCAAGGGGGTGGAAACAGCCGATGAAATCGTGAGGGCACACAGACTATGGGAAACCTTTCAGGTGAACAAAATGGGAATGAACGAAGAACAGATTCACCAGGAGGCGGAACGACTCGAGCACAAACTCACGCGGGACATCGTAGATGAAGTAGATGAAAAACTCGGTTATCCTTCTTTGGATCCTCACGGAAGTCCTATTCCGCCTAAAAAATTTATACCTGAAAAATCACTGATTTCCCTCAACCCCAAACAAAAAGGTAAAATTGCCCAGCACCAATTGAATCATGATATAGAAGGCGAACTCTGGGAACTGGGTTTGATGCCGGAGACTTCGTTTTCGGTGTACAGTATTGAAAAAGATCAGGTTGTCATAGAAGCTCTGAAAAAAGAATCATTATACCTGCGCAACTTGCCAGACAAATCAATGTCATTTAATTCAAAAAGAATAGTTTTAGAACAGGGCAGTCCAGTTTATTTTTTTAAGCATCAAAATAACCTTTTACAGACAGTGCGCTTTTTTGGCCGACAAGGTTGCTGATTTCTTCCATGGTGCACAATTTGATTTTTCGACAGAACCAAAATGTTTCAATAGTTTATCTGCTGTTTTCGGTCCGATACCTTTGATGTTGGTAAGTTGGGTCCCGAGAAAATTTTTTGATCTCTGGTCCCTGTGAAAACCAAGAGCAAACCGGTGGGCTTCGTTTCTCGCATGTTGAATCAGTTTCAGTGATTCTGATTTTTTATTTATATACAATGGTATGGAATCAAACGGAAAAAATATTTCCTCCAGTTTTTTTGCAATGCCTATGACCGTAACTTTGTCAAGAATATCCAGCTTTTCCAGACTTTTTACGGCAGACGAGAGTTGACCTTTACCACCGTCAATGATTATGAGTTGAGGTATTTCTTCTTCTTCATCTATCAACCTTTTATACCTTCGGTACACCACTTCTTCCATGGAGGCAAAATCATTGGGGCCGTCTACCGATTTGATTTTAAAATGCCGGTAATCCTTATTGGCGGGTTTTGCATTTTTAAAAACAACACAACTGGCCACAGGATTGGTTCCCTGAATATTAGAGTTGTCAAAACACTCAATATGCAGAGGAATTTTATCCATCTGAAGGTCATTTTTTAGGGTGGTCAAGATCCTTTCGGAGGCACTGACTTTGTTTTTATGAAGCGTTTCTTCTCGTCTTTTCTGAATAAAATAATATTCAAGATTGTTGTGTGCGAGGTCAAGCAATTTTTTTTTGTCTCCTCTTTTGGGAATATTGACCTGAACATGATCCAAAGGAAGGATGACAGGTCGATCGACTACAATTTCCTGACTTGATGATGAAAATTTATCTCTTAGAATGGGAATAGAAAATTGTAATAATTCGCCAAGATCGGTATTGAGATTCATTTCCAATTCCAGCGTATCCGTATTGATAAGTGCGCCGTTTACAATCTTAAGATAATGCACACAAGCCATGTTTTTGTAGGTAGCTATACTGAAAACGTCGAGATCTTCAATGCTGGTACTTACCACCGTCGAATTGGCCTGATAGTCTTCAAAAATGGAGAGTTTTTCTTTCCAGTCATGAGCTTTTTCAAACTCCATTTTTTCAGCATAAAAAAGCATCTGACTGATAATATATTCCTTTACCGGTTTGAAATGCCCTTTGAGAATATTTTTAATTTGTTCGATTTTATATTCATAATCCGCTATATTTTCCAATCCCGTACATGGACCAAGGCAATTTTTTATATGGTATTCAAGACACAATTTAAATTTACCTTTTTCGATGTTTTCCTGAGTAAGCTGGTAGGGACATGTGCGGAGTGGAAATATTTTTTTAATAATTTCGAGCAAAACCTTAACCCTGTATTTTGAAGTATAGGGACCGAAATATAGTGATTTGTCTCTGATTACTTTTCTTGTAAAAAAGACTCTGGGAAATTTTTCATTTTTAATGACAATATATGAATACGATTTGCCATCCTTAAGTCTTACGTTATAGCGTGGCTGATGTTGTTTTATCAGATTGTTTTCCAGTAGTAATGCATCATTTTCTGAGGTCACTACGGTAAATTCTATCTTGTGTGCATGCCTTACCAGTGTAACCGTTTTATAGGCCTGATGGCTTTTCTCCCCGAAATAGGAAGACAATCGGTTTTTGAGATTTTTAGCTTTGCCAACATATAAAATACTCCCGTTGCCATCCAAAAAACGGTACACTCCCGGTTCTTTGGGAATGGTGGGAGATATCTGATAAAAATCGTTGGTATTCACGTAACAAACAATAGTTATTCAGAAAAACCTTTGGTCGCAATGAGCCCTTTTATAATCAGGTAGGCTGTTTTAGGATTGGTGGCCAGAGGTATGTTATGTACATCGCAAATCCTCATCAGCATCTGAACATCCGGTTCATGAGGATGTTTGTCTAGCGGGTCCCTGAAAAAATGATGGCATCAAGTTCTCCCAGTGCCGCCATTGTGGCTATTTGTGCATCCCCGCCTCTTGGACCAGAAAGCAGAAGGTGAACGCTGAACCCTTCTCTTTGAATAAAAGTTCCGGTAGTACCCGTTGCATATAATGCAGCCGTTTTTAATACTTTTTTGAAGGAGTTGACAAAAGAAACCATTTCAGGTTTTTTACCGTCGTGGGCGATGAGTGCAATTCTGATCATGGATGGAATTTTAGATATATATGTATAATAACAATAAGTCCGGAAATGGGTTCTCTGTTTTGAGTAAGGAGCTTGTTTTTTTATCAATAAACTACCTGACCAATAGAGTGCACATCATTTTAATGAAAAATATCAGGCCGGATTTATATATCCATCATCAGTGACATCGGGTCTTCCAGTAATTCCTTAACCCGGACCAAAAAGGTTACGGAAGTACTTCCATCAATAATTCTGTGGTCATAAGAAAGTGCAAGGTACATCATAGGGCGAATGACGACCTGACCATCTATGGCGACGGGTCTGTCCTTGATGGCGTGCATGCCAAGAATGGCGGATTGTGGTTCGTTGATAATCGGTGTGCTGACGAGAGAACCAAAAATTCCTCCGTTGGTAATGGTAAAAGTTCCTCCTTTCATTTCTTCAAGTGAAAGTTTTCCGGTTTTTGCTTTTTCTGCCAGGTCTTTGATGGTATATTCAATTTCCTGAAAGCTCAGTGATTCGACATTATGTACAGGTGGAACCACAAGGCCATTTGGTGTTGAAATGGCGATAGAAATATCTACATAATCGTGATATACTATATCGTTGCCGTCGATCATGGCATTGACATCCGGCATTTCCATGAGTGCTTTGGCACATGCTTTGGCAAAAATGGACATAAAACCCAGTTTTATACCGTGTTTGGCAACAAATTTATCCTGATACTTTTTACGGAGCTCATTGACGGCTGTGAGGTCAACTTCATTAAAAGTTGTAAGCATAGCCGTCTGATTTTTTGCTGAGACGAGGCGGGTAGCAATGGTGCGACGCATCCTGGACATTTTTTCTACCTTGATGTTTCTGGTTCCGCCTGTGCTGGTTTTTCTGACAGGTTGTGGTACTTCCTGTACAGCAGTGGGGGCAGTTGTTTGTTTTTGTTGAACTGCAGAAACAGCATCTTCTTTGGTGATTCTTCCGTCTTTTCCAGTGCCGGAAACGGTGGATGTATCAATGTTTTCTTCTCTTAATATTTTTCCGGCGGCAGGGGACGGATGTCCTGTTGCGTAATTTGCGGATACTGCTGTCGTTACTGCCGGGGCTTCTGCCTTTTTATCAGCAACGGGTGTAACTACAGACGCAGATTCAGCACCTGCAGTGACAGAAGTATCGATTCTGGCAACCAGGGCACCAATTGACAGATCATCGCCCTCTTTGGCAACATGTATAATTTTCCCTGAAGCTTCGGCGGGAAATTCCAGCGTGGCTTTGTCAGATTCGAATTCGCAGATCGGTTCGTCAATTTTTACAAAATCCCCGTCTTTTTTTAACCATTGGGAAAGGGTTACTTCTGTTATAGATTCGCCGATAGTGGGAACTTTCATTTCAATAATACTCATATATCTGTCTTTTAAAGTGTAAAATTAAGACTTTTATGATGACAGGACAACGTTTTTAATAAAAATTGAATTTATTTTTAGACATGTCTAAAAATATTAATGTATTTTGACCAAAATTTATTATAAATTCATTAACCTTTTTTGAAAGAATTTGTTTCTCTTGCATTAATCAGAAAATTTCCCATGACTTTTTATTCCCTGCAGGTCAAAGATGTCATCCGTGAAACGGATGATGCGGTTACCATCCTTTTATCCATTCCTGAAGAACATACTACTGCTTTTATGTTTACTCCGGGACAATATGTGACTGTTTCCTCTGAAATATCAGGAAAAGAAATAAGAAGACCCTATTCCATTAATACGATGCCGGGCTTGCCTTATTTCGGTATTACCGTAAAGAAAGTTCACAAAGGAAACATGTCTCACTTACTTAACGGGATTCAATCAGGTACTGTCCTGAATGTCAGTTCACCTGAGGGGCATTTTATAGTGAAACCTTCGCATAATCTGTCGAGATCTTTTTACTTTTTTGCAGCAGGAAGTGGAATTACTCCTGTAATGTCTATGATTCGAACCATTCTTGAAGAGGAGCCAAAAAGTGTTTGTTATCTATTGTATGGCAACAGACACGAAAACAGTATTATCTTCAGAAAAGAGCTTGTAGATCTTGAAAAAAAATATAGTGGACAACTTTTTATAGAACACATTCTGAGTAATCCATTAAAATCCAAAGCTTCAGGTCTTGGAGGATTATTAGGCAAAAAAGAAACCCTCTGGAAAGGCGAAACAGGACGGATAGGTGAAAAATCTGTAGAAAAATTTTTACAAAAATTTCCTGTACGTTTTACCGAGCGGGAATATTATACCTGCGGTCCCGGCGATATGATAGCAAAAACAGAAAAATATCTTCTTTCAAAAGGTATTGATTTAAAACATATACATAAAGAATTTTTTACCACACCGGGAAAAGAAAACGCCTCCGCGATAGTTCACAACGCTGCAGGCAACAGCCATGTGGAGGTGACATTAAAAGGAGCCACCCACAACTTTGACATGGCAAAAAATAAAATTATTCTTGACGAACTGGTAGAAAAAAAACTGGACCCTCCTTATTCCTGCACAAGCGGTGCCTGTTCAACCTGTATTGCCAGAGTCACCTCAGGAGAAGTGAAAATGGATGCTTGTTATGCTCTTGAAGATGACGAAGTGGAGGCTGGATTTATACTTACTTGCCAGTCAAGACCTGTTTCAGACCATGTGGTTCTCACCTATGATGTTTGATGATATCTTGCCATTAGACTAAACCAAAAAATCATTACCACACCTCATTTTAAAACAAAGAGTGGTATTTAAATGTATTGAAAAATTTATTTTGTTTATCATTACTGTTACATTATAAAAATTTTGTCGTACCTTTGCAGTTCATCATCGCCCTCCATTTTGTTCTCAAGGGTTCTTTGGGTTATTAAATAAAAAAAATTATACCATCCGCACACTTGAACAGTACAAATACCAAAGGACAATTTAACTGAGAATTTTTTATTTTTTATCAGTACTGGTTCATCAATGGAGATTAGATATTAAACATTATATATGTCATTTGAAAACTTAGGTCTCATCGAGCCCATATTGGAGGCTCTGAAATCAGAAGGGTATACACAACCCACACCTATCCAATCACAATCTATTCCTTTATTACTCGCCGGCAAAGATTTACTTGCCTGTGCGCAGACAGGAACAGGAAAAACTGCTGCTTTTGCAGTTCCCATTATTCAACACCTTGTAGGACAAACCGGAAAATCCGGACGTGGGATTAAAGCACTTATCATCACGCCGACCAGAGAACTGGCGATTCAGATAGATGAAAGTTTCCACGCCTATTCCAGAAATACAAAACTGAAACATACCGTTATTTTTGGAGGAGTAAGCCAGCACAGTCAGGTTAACGCCTTAAGAGACGGAGTTGATATTCTTGTGGCTACACCGGGCAGATTGCTGGACCTGGTACAGCAAGGGCATTGCCGGCTTGATACCATAACTCATTTTGTATTGGACGAAGCTGACAGAATGTTGGACATGGGATTTGTCAACGATGTAAAAAGAATTATCAGATTGCTTCCTCCAAGGAGACAGTCTTTGTTTTTCTCTGCAACTATGCCTGATTCTATAATGGAATTGGCAGGAAGCATTCTCACCAGTCCGGCAAAAGTGTCTGTTACACCGGTATCATCTACGGCTGAAACCATCCAACAGGAAATTTATTTTGTCGATCAGGTAAATAAATATGCACTTTTGCAACATGTGCTAAAAGATGCTTCGATCAAATCTGCTTTGGTTTTTACAAGAACCAAACACGGAGCTGACAAAGTGGTCAAGATGCTGCACAGGATAAACATTAGCGCAGAAGCCATTCATGGAAACAAATCTCAGAACGCAAGGCAAAAAGCACTTGCAGGATTTAAAAACAGAAGTATTCGTGTGCTGGTCGCTACGGACATTGCTGCACGGGGAATTGATATCGACGAACTGGCTTTTGTAATCAATTTTGAAATCCCGAATATTTCTGAAACATATGTTCACAGAATAGGCCGTACCGGAAGAGCGGGTGCTTCAGGAAAGGCAATTTCATTTTGTGATGTAGAAGAAAGACTTTTTCTCAGAGACATTCAGAGAGACTTATTAATATTCAGATTCCGGTGGTTACGGACCACCCATATCCGGCTGAAAAAGTATTGGATACAACGCCTGTTTCCAAGATTATTCCCAGGTTTCCTAAAAACAAACCAAATCAACCCGGTAAATCCAATTCATTCGGAAAAAGAAGTGGTCAGAAATCTTCTTCAGGGTCGTCTTCGGCAAAATCCAAAGGAAGATGGTTTGGTGCTAATTCATAAATAATAAAAGAGTCCGGATATAATCTAAAAGCTTATTCCGGACTTATTTTTATTCTGGTAAAATGGCTGTTTTTAAAAGACTAATTGTCCTAAGCTGAATCCGCGTTTAATATTTTTTGTGTAGGGTTGTTAAAACTTTCGCCATTTCCTGTTTCAACAACGAAGTATCACCCGTATACCCATTGACCATCACAGAAAAAGCAAGTACCTTTTCTTTTTTGGTTAACAAATACCCGCTTAAACAAAAAACATTGCTCATGGAACCTGTTTTTGCGAATATGTGTTTTCCAAGGTAATAAAATTCATCAGGAAAACCTTTACTTCCACCAAACGGAAACACGGACAATATCCTGTTGTGAGGGATTTTTTTCCATTGGTCTTTCAGTATATAAACTAAATATGCTGGAGAACAAAGATTATATCTGCTGAGTCCACTTCCGTCCACCCACCTGGTTTTGTAATTGGAATTTTGCAGCTTTGGAAAACATATTTCAGGAGAAGTTTCGGGTGTTACTTTGACTCCGTTTGTTAGTGCAATATTTATGAGTAATTGTTCAGCTAAAAAATTATCACTCTTGTACATCATGAGTTTGAGAACAGAGTCGACTGGATGACTGTATATTTTTTTCCAGCCCAAATGATCCGAATATTCATTTTCCCATACCACATTTGTTTGTTTCAAAGTATCCATCAGTAAAGCAGCCATAGTTTCTTTTTTCGGAATAAATGGAACAGTCACGGAAACACCATTTTTTATTTTGTTGGGTACAAACATATTTTTATCAAACCATCTTCGGAATGGAAAGGAATGATCAATAATACTATCGGTAAAATATGGTGGATTTATATTGGTTTTATCGTCTTTTTTAAGTAAAGTAATGTTATTGCCGTATATAGGAAAAACATTTAATTCAGGCATGAAGCCCTTGTCGTAATCTTCCCAGGCCCATCCGGGACTATACTTTGATATAGTGTTATTTTCAAGAATATGTATAGTATCGAAACCATTCAGATATTGAAATAATTTTTGATCCGGAAAATTTGAATGAAGAAAAGTAGGGTCGCCATAAGGTATAAGAAACACATGACCATTGCTGTCCGAAGATGTGACCGCTGTTAAAATGGAATCATTTTCTGACGCCAAGGCTGCGTATGTTGTCAGGATTTTAATGTTGCTTGCAGGGATAAAGTTTTTGCAAGCCTGGTACGAAATAAAAAGTTTTCCGGTTTCAATTTCTTCAATTTGAACACCGATATTGGCAGAAACGAATGCAGGGTTTTCCACCCAGGCGCGTAATGCTTTTTTAACTTTTCCTTTAGCCGTAAAATGTTGTTTAGCGCAGGAAACCAAGAAGAATAACAGAATAATAATAAAATACAAATATGCCTTAAAAGCATTACCTTGCATGATGTAAAGTGTTGGTTCTAAAACCATTAGTGTATTCTGCCAAAAAAGCATCACTAAAACCCATGGCTCTTACTTTGATCATGTCAGATTCAGCATCCGTTTCATTAGTGTACGGTCCCAAGGTATATCGATACATTGATTTTTTAGGGAAAAATTCATGCGTGATGTTGCCGATATTTTCCAGTTTAGGAAATTCCTTATTGGAAATTTTCAGGGCAACAAATTGAACTTTGTATATTTTCCCCTTAGTTGGGGATACTGTATTTTTATCATTTGAAGTCTTGGTTGATGGTTTTTCATTTCCTTGAACTTTACCTGAAGTAGTTGATACATTCGTGTTTCTGTCCGTAGGATTGGATGAATTTGCTTCTGTATTTTCACCAGGTATAAAATTTTTGCCAGCCAAATCATCCGTTTTCTGTGCCAGCACTATCCTTTTTTGTTTTATTTCTTCTACTGTCTTTTTACATTCTTCAGTTTGGGAAATAAAAACAGTATGCAAAACACCTGCATCATCCTTTTTATAGGAATTTGAAAACTCAGCATATTCTGCCATAGCTTCCTCACAATTCAACATCTGGGCAAGTGACAGTGCAAACATATATTTTGCCATCATTTGGTTCGGGTCATTTTTTATTTTATTAAAACAAGCTACCGCATTTTCAAAATCATTTCCCTGATAGTACATTTCTCCGGCTTTATATAGAAATTTTGCAGCTGCCTCGTCGTAGTCAGTTTCTTCATTTATTTTAGCGGTTTCAACCACTTCATTTTTATCTGACTTTTCCATAGTAGTGTTTAATGCCTTGTCATTTGAATTTGAAACGGCTGAAATTTCATTTTCAGACTTTGGTTGTGTTTTGTTAATTTCAATGGCGGTTTCTTTAATTTCCGGAAGGGAAGAATCAGCATCATTTTTTTGAACCATAGTTTCCGTAACTTCTTCTCTTGACAAAGTGTCTTCAAGGGTGATCATAGGTATGGGCTCAGGAATAGATTTTTGCCGTCCTATCTGATAACTAATTCCAAAATTAAGGTTTAGATTTGAAAAAACTGTTTCTTTAATCTGTTTTACAATTTCAGCTTCTACAAATTCCACATCATCAATGAATCCATTTCTGTTGACATCTGTAGCATTGACATATCTGAAAGTGGTGTTGGTATTACTTAAATACATATTGGACAAAAAGGATGGCTCAAGGAAAAGGTATAGATTTTTACCAATTCTCGTATGAAAGGTTATACCACCATTCCAAATCGGGATGAGTTCCTTGTTTTTACCGTAATAGGAAGCAATTTCTGTAGTTTGACCTGCAAATTTTTTTGTAAAAAGATGACTTGGTACTTTTAAGTTACTGACACCGATTTTAGCAAAAAAGTCAATATCAACACGTCCGAGAGACCATTTAAAGACAGGTCCTATCATACCATAGGCATTTTCCCAATATTGTGTTGAAAGCTGGGAACCATTTTCTTTGTATTGATTAATAATAAAACTTTTGAAAGAAGGAGTAGATGAAAAACGCTGGTATCCACCTCTGGCCATAATACCAAATTTGCCAAAAAACATTCCAAATCCAAGATTGCCATTCCATCCGTTTTCGGCAAAATGGTTACTTTCTTTAAGTTCGAGCATGGGTATGGAGTATCCACCGGACGTCTGAACTTGTAAATAAGGTTTCTGAGCAATTGTCAGAGAGGCAAAAAAACTCAGTAAAAACAGTAAAAAAGATATTTTTTACACATAACCCAGGCTTTAAATAAGTTGCAAATGTAGTCGATTTGTCGGATACTTTACAAATTTTAGGGCAAAATGGTGAAAATTTCTTAAAAAATATGTGTAAACACCCGTTGTCAGTACACTGATTAAAAATTCAGTTTTACCTTGAAGAATCATCTTTCGGATAAATTGGGCTGAGACTGACTACATCGGGCCAATAAAAAAGAAATTACATTTTTACCAGACGATAGACATCTTCTCTGTTCCATTCCTGACCCGGATAAATTGTTCTGGCATAATCCATCAAAACAGAATCCTGAAGCCGACCCTGATCCATGGCTGTTTTATAGGGTAAATCTTCGCGGAAGGTAACCATGCTGTATTTACTGAAATAGTCAGGAAAGTTTTGTTCGAGGTCGAGTTCTATCCTTCGTTTTAAGACAAAAACCGGATCTGCTGTTGCGGCTTTCATTTCATAAAAATTGTCGACTGCGAGGTCACCGATGGCATCTCCGTTGACTTTTCTTTTTTCTTCATAGTTTTTTAAAATTTTTTGCCAGTCACCCGGATATTTGTCCATACATTCATCGAGCACAACACAGTCCTCAAAAGATGCATTCATTCCCTGACCATAAAACGGAACAACTGCGTGGGCGGCGTCACCCATCAGGGCTACTTTTCCGCCTACCTGCCAGGGAAAACATTTTACAGTGCAAAGAGAACTGGCGGGATTATCCCTGAAATCCTGAAGTAAATCAGGCATATGCTGATAAGCTGTCGGAAACCAGGTTTTGAAAAATGATTCAATTTCCTCATCACTTTTCAGTTTTTCAAAACTGTAATCTCCTTCGAACGGCAGGAATAAAGTAACCGTAAAACTTTTGTCAAGGTTGGGTAAGGCAATCAGCATAAAACCTTCTCTGGGCCAGATATGAAGAGCATTTTTTTCGAGTCTGAATCCTCCTTCATCAGATGCCGGAATGGTCAGTTCCTTATATCCGGTATCGAGAAAACTCTGGCTGTATTGAAAACGCAGGGCACCACTTTGTCGCATCATCGCTTGTCGGACTGCTGAAAAAGCTCCGTCTGTTCCGAGGATGACTTCGCCTGAGATAGTCGTTTCCCGATTGGTGTCCAGATTTTTTACGATGGCATTACCTTGATCAAAATCAACATCCGAACATTCATGGCGGAAAAAAAACCTTATTTTTCCTGTTTTTTCTGCTTCATCCATCAGGAGAATATTCAGTCCTTTACGGGAAATCGAATTGATCACTTCCCCTTGTCTTCCACTGTATGAAAAAAACTGTTGGTTTCCCTTCAAATCATGAATGAGGCGTCCCTTCATAGGGATGACCAGTTCGAGGGCTTTTTCGCGCAGGCCTACCATTTCGAGTCCACTGAGTCCTCTGTCTGAAAGAGCGAGGTTGATCGATCTTCCGCTCCCGATATTGGCATTTCGCATATCGGGTCTTTTTTCGTAGACATCTACCTGATACCCTTTTTGAGCCATCCGAAGCGCCATTAAAGTACCGCAAAGACCTGAACCGATGATGATAATGGGAGCCATAATTTGATTTATTTTTGGACAAAGCAAAGGTAATAAAAATTGTCAAAAGGTAGAGACGACATTTTTTGAAATTGGAGGGAAAGACTGTATTGTTGTGGATAGGGGATGTATAGTTTAATTATATATAAAATTTGATTGGGACATTTATGTTATTGTTTAGTTTTTTAGCCGGTTTAAATGCTGTTGCGTATTATTTGTGGGTTAAAATATTGGAATGATGGTGATTGTTTTAGCAATATTGTAAGAAATGGTGTGGCTTATTTGTTTGGTAAACAGATAATTGTATCACTTAACCGTAAATTACCGTAATATACGTATATTACGGTAATTTACGGTTAAGTGATAATGACAGGTATGTTCTTAAGAATAATATTTTTACCCTGTACAACAAAAACCATATAACTTTTAATCAGTGATAAGGTTTTTGGTATAGGCTCAAGACACACGCTATTAACTTGCATCTGCAAGAAAAAGATGACTTTGATGTTCCAATCTACTTGCTGCCATTTTTTATGCTCCAAAAGTAGTCCCGGCGCTTCCATTTATTGAATTCTTCTTCCTGATTGATTTGACATTTGCAGTCTCTTGTTTGACATTTAATGGTTTTGAATTCCAAAAGTGGTTTTTACAAAAATCAATTGAGGTTATACTAAAAAGTTGGTAGGTTTTTATAATGTAAAATGACTAATCCTTTAAAATTTATGTACATTTGAATTCTTAATGTTATACTATGTTTTCAGTTGCTATCGTAGAAGATAACGAAATCATGAGAAATCTGCTGGTGGAGGTTTTAAAAAGTGAACCTCAGATTCAACATGTACAGGCATTTGGTTCTGCTGAAACCTATATCCATTCGCTACAGGAATTTTTGCCCGACCTTGTTTTAATGGATATCGGCTTGCCTGGAATGTCAGGCGTTGAAACAATAAAACAAATGAAATCACAACATCCGACCATTCAATATATTGTTTTTACCTTACATGACAGCCACGAACATGTTTTTGATGCATTAAGTGCAGGTGCAACAGGCTATTTGCTCAAAGGAACGGAAAAAGACAAAATTCTTGAAAGTATTTTTCTCGCCAAAAACGGTGGTTCTCCGATGTCATCCTCGATCGCCCGTAAAATGGTCGAAATTATGCGCCAAAAAAATGTATTGCCTGATATTTTAAGTCAACGCGAGCAGGAAGTCATACTTGGTTTAAAAGAGGGGTTGTCTTATCAGCAAATAGCTGAAAAACATAAGATAAGTGTTCATACGGTAAGAACACATATCCGCTCAATTTATGAAAAATTTCAGGTTCATTCACGAACCGAAGTTTTGAACAAGATATTTAAATCATATTGATGTGAAATACTACTTTTATGCGATTTTCAGCGTAAAGATTTTTGACGAACTTTGTGCCTGTATAATTATTATTAATCATAGATATTTTGAATAGCAATATCATAAACGTTTGTATCATTGAAAACGAAAAGATCTACGCGGATTCTTTGGGAATGGTTTTGTCAAAACAACAGGATTTTGAAGTAACCGGATTGTTTTACAATGCCGAAACAGCACTTATCGAATTGCCCGATTTAAAACCAGAAATAATATTGCTTGATATTGATTTGGGTGCTTATAAAAAAAGCGGTTTGGACGCAATTGAAGAAATGTTATTATTGTCCCCCCAAAGCCAGATATTAATTCTGACTATTTTTGATGAATATGAAAAGGTTTATGAAGCGTTACAAAAAGGAGCCCTTGGGTATATTCTCAAATCAGATTCCGTTGATAAAATCATAGATGCCATAAGAGATTTGAAGAACGGTGGTTCGCCTATGTCACCCACCATTGCCAGAAAATTGACTTATTCATTTTATTCCAATAAATCGGAATTACAATTGTTATCTACCCGTGAAACAGAAATCATTACCCTCATTTCTAAAGGTTTTTCTGAAAAAGAAGTAGCGGCAGAACTTTTTCTCAGTCCTTTGACCATAAAAAAACATATTGCTAATATTTACGAAAAATTGCAGGTAAATACAAGGACAGCCGCCATCAATAAATTGTTTCCGATATAAAAATCAGGACGGTAAGGGATACATTAGTTCGACAGTACATCCATTATTTTGATAAAAAATTACCGAACCGTTAATAGACGACATCCGTTCAGTTATATTCATGATGCCGTTTCCACCCGATCGTTTTGCCAGTTCAACATTAAAACCGCTGCCATGATCTGAAATCTTCAGTACCAGAATATTTTCTTTAACAGACATGGTGACGAAAACAACATTTGAACCACTGTGTTTGATAGCATTATGAACAGCTTCTTTGACACATAAAAATATTTCTTTCTGAATCATT
The DNA here is from genome assembly GCA_016715245.1 of Saprospiraceae bacterium. GTDB lineage: Bacteria > Bacteroidota > Bacteroidia > Chitinophagales > Saprospiraceae > OLB9. The sequence continues at coordinate 168,695 of JADKAS010000011.1, read as the reverse complement.
TTGGGAATATTGATATCAGGCAAACCTTCCTGTACGGTGAATGAAAATTTTTTTTGTCTGTATATATCTTTTAAATCAGTGATATACCTTCTGATAAAATCTGCCAGGTTTTGAATGTAATCATGTCCGGGATTCATCGACCATACGATTTCTCTCAGTTTTTGATTTAGCTCTGTACTGGAGGAAGCTATTTTTTCAATTTGTTTGTAAGAATTTTCATCGAGTTTTTCATTTTTCAAAAAATTACTAAGCAGGTTGATGGCACTGAGTCCGCTGCCGAGGTCATCGTGCATGTCACGGGCGATTCGGGAGCGTTCTGTATCTATTGCGATTTGTTTCTCTATTTCAACTCTTTGAGCGTACAGAAGTCTTTTTGTTCTTAATTGGATTAAATACCATATAAGAGCCATGCCTGTGATTAACACGATCATTCTAAACCACCAGGTTTGATACCATATGGGTAAAATGTTAATAGTTAATGGTCTGTTTATATATTGGTAACTGTAACCCCCGTCAGTGCTTGATCTTACATTCAATTTGTAATTGCCTGAAGGGAGCCTCGTCAAAACAGCTTTATTTCATGTGCCAATGTCATTCCAATCGTGCTCAAATCCTTCTAGTTTATAAGAATAAATAACTTTTTCAGGATGTAAATAATTATTATCGGAAAACTCAAATGTCAACAAATCTTCAAAATAAGTAAACGTAATTTCATCTGTATATTGTGGGTATGAAGACAAATGAGGATCACCCGGTTGGATAACTTTATTGAACAGTCTGATTAAACTGATTTTTGGTCTGAAAACATTCTTGTTCTTTTGAAAAACAGAATCAGGATGGATAATTGTGATGCCTTTTTGTGAGCCAAACAATAATTCACCCGAAGGCATTTTATAAGATGCGAAAAAATTATAATTAGTTTGAAAATCGCTAGATTCATTAAATACACTGAATTTGGAACTATTTTTAAATAATAAACCAATTCCATCCGATGTAGAACACCAAATATTGTCATACTTATCCGCCAGAACGCCAACAACATTATTTGAGGGTAATCCATCTTTGATGGTAAAACATTTTATGAGATCATTTTTTACATTGTAATACATAACCCCACCACCGAATGTACCTAACCAAATATTATGTTCACTATCTTCTGATAAAAATGTTATGGTGTTGTAACATAAATTTTTGTTTTCTTTAGTGAAGTGTTTAAATTCATGTTTGTTAGCTTTATTTTTTTCAATCCGCATAAATCCATTATCCAATTTTCCAATCCATAATTTTTTATCGTTTGCCTTAAAAATCTTACTAATTGCAATCCCTTTGGTTTCTTCTTTTGTGTAATGGTTCCATTCACTATTTCCCGTCAAAGTAGAAACGCCCTTATCGTAGTGGCCTATCCATAATGTCTTATCATTATCATCAAAATGCAGATTCATTATTTTATTTGATTTCAGTTCTGTATTTTTTTCTGCAAAATAATGTTTAATAAGTGTAAAGTTGTTAAATGTATCACTTTTGAAATGATACATCCCATTGATATTTGAGCTAAACCAATAATTATTTTTGTTTTTATCGTGTACAATGCAGCTGACCATCGGAAGATTTATTTTTTTCTCAAGGTATTTATTGTTTTTAAAATCATAAAACCTAATACTTTCTGTATCGCCCATCATAAGGTTTCCTGATTTGTCCAAAGACATGGGAGTGGTATGCCATGGTTTCATATCAGGTCTATATTCAATAGATTTAAATTGATTTTTTTAATATTTGAATAATAAATACCAGCACCGGTACCCACCCACAATACTTCTGAGGTATTTATATAAAGTGAATTAATGCTTTCAGATTGCAGGCTACCTATAATTTTACTGGAAGGAAAATGAGAAACATTATCGTTTAGTATGTCCCATGAATATAAACCCTGATCAGTAGTTCCTATCCATAATATGTTTTTGTAATATTTAAGACAACTTACATGTAGACTTCGGAGGGAAAGAGGAATCTTTACTTTCGGATTTAAAGAAATGAGACCATTTGATGTTCCAAATAATCTGTCTTTTTCAACAATTTCCGTACAATTCACATTTCCTTTACACGACAGACTATCAGTGAGTACTATTTTATTATGTTCTAAACTATATTTATATATATTTCTGCCGGAGGCCGAAAATACATATTTATTGTTTTCAATATATAATATCGTTGAAAAGGGTTTGTCAAAGTATGTTGAAGTAAAATTTTTCGTATTGATTAAGCTTAAGCCTAAACTTCCTCCCAAAATAATATCAACATCAGACAATCTAAAAACAGATGAATATACATCCAAACGTTTGTTGTTGGGTTTTAAACGATTTATTAAACCTGTTTTAATATTGATTTTGTCAATTTCGTTTGAATTACCCCAACTTGCTAAATACAGAATATTATCATCTAAGTTGAAATCTCTAATCAGATTATGATGAATGGTAAGTGAATCCATAGGATTATGAAAATAACCTGTTAAATGTCTTCCATTATATCTGTATAAACCATGATACGTTGCAAACCACATATCACCATCTTCGTCCTCTATAATTTTATTACATACAATATTTTCGTTGATATTTTCATGCGTAAGTTTTTTAAATTTTAAATTTTGGCCTATACAACTGCCAAATAAAAAGAATAAAAAAAAGATAAGGGATTTTGCTTTCATAGTGATACTTTAAACACAAAGTTATCATTTATTTTAAGTGTTAATTGAGATTCAAAATACTACTTTACAGGAAAATCCAAAATGTTTATTCCAATTCCAATACTACAAAATCTGCATCTGAACATAAATACTACTTTTATTCGGTCATAAAACTACATATTTTATTTGGTCAAAAAGTGGTAATCGCTAATTTATGTTAAAATACTACTTTCATGCGATTGACAAGACCCTTCAATTTTATCACCTTTGCATGAAAACAAAACAATCACAAGCTGAATATTCAAAACATATACTAATTTGAAGTAAAACTCAAATTTTAGCTTTGTAAAAAAGAAGTATAAACTTAAAAAAATCATCCCGATTATTGTTTTTTACACTTTAAATTATCTTACTTAATTCTTCTACCATGTTGTTAAAAAAATATCTGCTTTTTACACTTTTAGTTTTATGTATTCAATCATCCTACAGCCAGGACAAAATATTTATTAACCACGGTTTTTGGGATGTTGCATCCAACTGGTCTCCTGCCGGTGTTCCGACCAGTACCCAGACCGTTGGTATAGGATCCAATTATACCTGTACCATTCCTGCAGGCTATATGGCTGAATGTGCCGGACTTATCTTAACAACAAATGCTGATATAATCATCCAACACACCGGTACACTAACAGTAATTGCGACGCAGATAATCTTTTCACCCATTCGGGTTTATGGAGGATCAACCATAACGAATGCAGGTGAAATCCATGCGTTTGGACTCATGAATACAGCATTGATCCTTGAGGCCTTGTCAACTTTAACCAATCAAACTACAGGAATAATCAATATTAATAAATCCAATATAGGGTTTGCCAGCAGTGGAACAGTCCACAATCACGGCGTCATAAATGTAGGCAATACAAACGATGCTCAAGGTTCCGGACTATCTCTCATTGGCAATTTTACAAATTACCAAAATGCCTCGATTTTGATTCATAAATCAAGTGGGGTCGGTATTGGTTCATCCGGCAATTTTATCAATCAGGGAACCTGCCAGATTGCCATTAGCGGCACGGTAAGTACAGGCATATTCGTTACAACTCCTTTTCTCAATGATACCACGGGGACCATCACTATAAATTCTTCTATTAATAATGGGTTCAACTCCAATTCTTCATCTGCCCATGTCACAAATAAAGGAACAATAAGCATTTCGTACTGTAATTATGGCTTAACAGCACTATTTACGAATACAAACATAGGTACGATTTCTATTAACAATTGTACAAGAGGTATCAGTCTTTCTTATTCCGGAAGTGCCTCATCCAATGCTGGAACAATACATATTGGTAATACAGGAAATATTTCTGCCTATGGCATTTTTCAAGAAAATAATGCCGATCTTACGAATACAGGTTTCCTTTATATTGATAACGCTAATTTTGGTATGGGCATTAATAACCCAGGCACTCAATTTACAAACTCGGGAACTGTAACCATTGGTAACAATGCAAACATAGGTACTACAGGAATTGAACTGTATACTTCAGCAATCCTTACTAATAATATTGGTGGTGTTATTGAAATAAATCGATGCACTGGGTACGCTGCAATGGCTATAGCCAATTTTCCAACCCTGAATAATAGTGGCACAATTAAAATGGGTAATCTTCAAAATATCGGAGGCGGAATTATAACATGGTGGTCCAGCCAAATAAACAATACATCAACCGGCATTATGGAAATCAACAGAAGCTCCTGGGTGGGTATTCTCGTTGATCAAAGTGGCACCTTGTTCAATAATAGCGGAACCATTACAGGTGGTAATCTTGCGCCTTTAGCAAGATTAATTTATTGCCAAAACGGAGGGGATTTTAACAATACAATATCAGGAACTATCAATGGAAATGATTTAAGTGTGTTGTTCATAGGAATAGACGGAAGTGGTACTAGTTTTAACAATACGGGTCTCATCACTGGGGGTAATACGGCCAGCATTGCTGAATTTGGAATACATATCTTAAACAATGCGATTTTTTCAAATTTAGCAAATGGAAGTATGACTATAAATAGAGTCAATGGCTATTGGTGGTCAAGAGCAATTTCTGTAGTATTAGGCGTATTTAACAATTCAGGTTCTATTCAGATAGGAAATATTGCTTCTTGTGGTTATGGCGTATATGTTGAAGATGACTTTAATAATAATGCCGGAGCTTCGATCCATGTTGATAATATTTCAGGTGCTGCTGTCGTATGCCATTATACGACATGTCATTTTCAAAATTGGGGAAATATTGTTATTGGTAATAGTACAAGCATTGGAGCAGAAGGTGTCGGTGTCCACAATAATTCACTTTTTGTCAACCATTCATCAGGAACAATAACCGTAAACAGAGCGAATATTCATTGGTATTCTGCCGGAGTCAGAAATTCTGCCGGAGGGATCGTTAATAATAGTGGGTCGATCAATATCGGTAACGTAATATACTGCTCAAGGCCCATGGTGTGTGAAAGTAATTTTAATAACCTGGCAACAGGAAATATAACAATTAATACAGGAACTTATAGTGCAATAGAACTTGTTAACACATCGCATTTTCAGAATAGTGGAAATATTATTATCGGAAACGTAACCGGTAGTTCTGAATATGGAATCAGAATTGATCAAAATTCTACCTTTACCAACAACAGTACTGGTGATGTTGAAATCAACCGTATTAATTTTTATTGGTGGTCAAAAGCTATCTACATTCCTGTGGGCACACTCAACAATAGTGGTGATATTACGATTGGGAACCTCTTTTTATGCAGTTTCGGCATATATTATGATGATGATTTTAATAATCTTGCCGGTGGGAACATTACCATAAACAGGATTACCTATTCAGGCATTGAATCCCATAATGTTACAGCAGCTGGTACCAATAACGGAAACATTAATATTGGCAATAATGTTGGATGTGGTTATTTTGGAATGTCCATCGTTGACAACTCCACTTTTGTAAATCAGAGTGGAGGTATCATCGAAATCAATAACGCAACTACAAACTGGCATTCAGCTGGTGTTTTTGTCAAAACAGCGCTGTTTACCAATGGGGGGATTATTCGTTTCGGCACCATTGCCAATCTAAACCTTGGTATCCAATTGGGAGAAAATACAACCGATACCGGCACCTTTATCAACAATGGGACTTTGGAATTTGACCGGATTTCAGATTTTAACCGGGCAGCCATTTTTTGTGACGTCAATACTATATTTACCAATAACCCAACCGGAATTATTAAATTCGGATATAGCCAACCTGTGCAGATAGCCTTCAGAGGTGGTGGAACCACAACCAATTTTGGTCAACTCTTATGTAAAAACATTGCATTCTCAACTGTCATGACCGGTCAAACATTGTACAATAAAACCGGAAGTACTTTTAAAGTTTTTGCCGGATTTACCAATTATATTGATGGTACTCTTATGCAAGCCACAGGCGGTATTTTTATTGTGGACGGCACCCTTTACAATTTTGGAACGGTAATAGGAACGGTAAATTAATGAAAAAAATAGAAAAAGTCCTTTTTAAAGTACACCCTTACAGATATCAGTTTTGCTAATCAAATGGGTTGTAATGAAGCCCCTTTTACCTTAACCAGTGGAGAGTTAAAAGTTATAAAATATTCTGGGAGCGGACTTTTTTGAAGTTTAAAAATTTGGGATGAAGTTGATTATTTGAACAATATTTTTACTATTTGTTCAAGATTATATAATTGATAAACAAGTTATTGTAAAATCTAATCGTAAATTACGGTAATATACGTATATTACCGTAATTTACGGATAGTCAAAAGTTCCAATTCTGTGTATTCAATCTTAGGTAACATTAACCCTTAAATAATTACTCTATTTATTCCTTTCCCTACTTTTTCCATATCTTCACCTTTTTGTTTCATTTTTTATGTTATGAACAAGGATTTTTATATCGATCCGGATATACGCAAAGCACATACGTTGCCATCTGTTGCCTATACAGAACAAAAATATTTTGACACCCTCAAACATCATCTTTTTTCAAATTCCTGGCAGTGGCTCGGCGGCAAAGAATATCTTTCTTCTTCTTACACACAAACGCCGCATACGTTTTTACCGGGATGTATAGACGAACCACTTCTCATCGTGCGGAATCAGGAACATCTTTCCTGCCTGAGTAATGTCTGTACCCATAGGGCAAAAATCCTCATAGAGTCGCCTTCCTCCAAACCTTTTATCTCTTGTTCTTACCATGGTCGGTGTTTTCACAACGATGGAAGGTTCCGCTCCATGCCGGAGTTTGACTCAGCACAAGATTTTCCATCCCCGCAAGACGATCTTAAAAAATACCACTTGTCATCCTGGAATGATTTCTTTTTTGTCGCACTGAAACCAAAATACGACTTGCACAACATTTTGACGCCTATCCAGAACCACCTTGGAAGTTATACTTTTTCTTCGCTTGACCTCGAACCCAACCTAAGTAAAACGTATCACATCCACGCCAACTGGCTTACCTATTGCGACAATTACCTCGAAGGTTTTCATATTCCTTACGTTCACCCAACCCTCAACAAAGCCATCACTTACGAAGACTATGAAGTAAGGGTATTTGACCACTGCAATGTCCAGATTGGCCGTTGTAAACCCGGACAAAAAAGTATACCTCTGCAAAAAGGAGACCCTGACTTTGGAGAAAGTATTTATGCTTATTACTGGTTTATCTATCCCAACCTCATGCTCAATTTTTATCATTGGGGCATTTCAATCAATTGGGTCATTCCTAAAAATATCAATGAAACGGAAGTCAGGTTTTTAACCTTTAAAAGACAGGATATCCCGGATTCGGACTTTGCCGAAACAGCCCTTGACCTTACGGAAATGGAGGATGAAGCCGTCGTCGAAAGTGTACAAAAAGGGCTGATGTCTTTAGCCTACTCAAGAGGAAGATTTTCTCCAACACGCGAACAAGGTGTACATGCTTTTCACAGATACCTTTATACGGAAGTTTTTTCAGATTCGAAAAACATAGCACCGTAAATTTGTGTTAGACTCTTTGGCTATTGACCAATTAAATTATGCCTGAATCAATCACACGAACCACTTCTTCCTCCGTCAACGAAAATCCTGTTTCCTACAAACATTTTATTCATATAAAGGGAGCCAGATCCAACAATCTGCAGAACATTGAAATTTTTATTCCCAAAAACAAACTGGTCGTGGTCACCGGAGTTTCGGGTTCCGGCAAATCCTCACTCGTCATTGATACTTTGTATTCAGAAGGGCAGAGACGTTACGTTGAAAGTCTGTCTTCCTATGCCAGACAGTTTCTCGACAGAATGAAAAAGCCGGAAGTGGACTTTATCAAAGGTATTTGCCCGGCCATTGCCATAGAACAAAAAGTCAGTACGGGAAATGCAAGATCTACGGTGGGTTCTCTCACAGAAATTTATGATTATCTGCGGCTTCTTTATGCCAGAATAGGAAAAACATATTCACCAGTAAGTGGAAAAGAGGTCAAAAAACAGGAAGTCAGGGATGTGGTTGATTTTATATCTTCCTGTGATGAAGGAGAAAAATTTTTACTATTGATCCCCCTTGCACTGAGGCATAATCGCAATCTTGGTTTTGAGTTGGATCTTTTATTGCAAAAAGGCTACAATCGTATATATGTAAATGAAAAAATAGTTGATATTCAACAATATATGGAAGAAAATGACCGGTTGATGTCAGAAAGTACGCTATCAGTCGGACAAAAATTATTTGTTGTCATCGACCGCTTTGTGGTTAATGCTGAAGAAGAAAATCTTAAAAGAATTGCAGATTCTGTTCTCACAGCCTTTGCTGAATCAGAAGGGGATTGTGTGCTTTTTCTTCCGGAGACCAAAAAATATATTCCATTCAACAACCGTTTTGAACTGGACGGAATTACCTTTCTGGAACCCAACCATCAGCTGTTTAATTACAATAATCCTTATGGTGCCTGCCCTAAGTGCGAAGGTTATGGAAAGATGATTGGGATAGACAGAAACCGGGTTATTCCGGATGAAAGTTTATCTGTTTATCAAGGTGCCATTTACCCATGGAGAGGGGAGAGGGGAAGTTATTATCAGAACCAGCTTATCGCAAATGCCAGTCGTTGTGATTTTCCGATTCATAAACCCTATCAACAACTCACTGAAGATCAGCAGGAATTATTGTGGAATGGTAATAATTGGTTCAATGGTATTTACAGTTATTTTCAGGAATTGGAAGAAGCATCGTATAAGATTCAGAACAGAGTCATTCTTTCGAGATATCGCGGTAAAACTACCTGTGATACCTGTAAAGGAGGTCGTTTGCGTCCTGAAGCTATGTATGTAAAAGTAGCAGGAAAAAATCTTCCTTCTCTCATCAATATTCCTATTGAAGAATTATATCCTTTTTTTGAAGAATTGGCCTTGTCCGAACACGACACAAAAATCGCAGAAAGAATTTTATATGAAGTAAAACTGAGGCTGGAAGTTATGATCCGGATGGGTCTGGGGTATCTTACGCTTGACAGACACGCCAATACACTTAGTGGTGGAGAAACACAGCGAATAAACCTTACGAGAACGTTGGGGTCAAATCTGATCAACTCTATGTACATTCTCGACGAACCCAGCGTTGGTTTACACCCCAGGGATACCGAAAAACTTGTTCAGGTATTGAAAAATCTCAGGGATCTGGGGAATACGGTTATTGTCATAGAACACGAAGAAGCTATCATCCGAAATGCAGATTATCTTATAGATGTAGGACCTTTGGCAGGTGTTCACGGCGGTCATATCGTGTTTGAAGGCGATTATCAGAGTTTATACAACAAAGTGACAGACAACCTTACAGGAGATTATCTGAAAGGAATCAGGCAAATTAAACCACTTCCTCAAAAAAGGAAAATCGTTCAGAAAATATTTATTGAGGGGGCTCTCGAACACAACCTCAAAAATATAAATGTTACGATTCCTCTGCAGGCGCTCACCGTTATTTGCGGGGTTTCCGGATCGGGAAAAACAACTTTGGTTCAGAAAATTTTATATCCCGGGTTAAAAATTTTGCTCAATGAACCATTGGGTATTTTACCAGGCAGACACAAGGGAATCAGCGGGGATATAAAAAATATCCAGATGGTCGAATTTGTCGGACAAAGTCCACTCGGCAAATCTTCCAGATCCAATCCAGTCACGTATGTGAAAGCCTATGACGGCATAAGGAAACTTTTTTCCGACCAGCAATTGTCGAAAATAAAAGGATTTGAACCCAAACACTTTTCATTTAATGTGGAAGGCGGGCGTTGCGAAAATTGTAAAGGCGACGGCGAAATTACTGTCGAAATGCAGTTTCTCGCCGATGTTACCTTGCTATGTGACGAATGTCAGGGAAAAAGATTTAAAAAAGAAGTTCTGGAAGTCGAGGTCAATGGTAAAAACATTTTTGACGTTTTAAACCTCACTGTTGAAGAGAGCCTTACTTTTTTTGCCGGTAAAAAGGACATAATCAGCCGTCTGCAGCCATTGGCAGATGTAGGGCTGGGATATATCAAACTGGGGCAGGCCAGTTCCACTTTGTCCGGCGGCGAAGCGCAGAGACTGAAACTGGCTTCCTTTATGACGAAGGAGTTTATCAGTAAGAAGATCTTTTTTATTTTCGACGAACCGACAACCGGCTTACATTTTTACGATGTGGAGATACTGATGAAAGCCTTTCAGACCCTTGTCGAAACCGGTCATACGGTAGTTATTGTCGAGCACAATCTCGACGTCATAAAGTGTGCCGACCACGTCATCGAGCTTGGACCGGAAGGGGGAAAAGCCGGCGGTCATCTGGTGTTTGAAGGCCATCCTGAAGGATTGGAGAAAGAAAAAAACTCAGTTACTGGAAAGTATATGGGAAGTGGAAAATAAAGGGATAATTTTTGGTATTAAAAATAATGTGGGAGCACAAAAAAAAACTGTGTTTTCTGACACAGTTTTTTTGGGTGACCCCAAGAGGATTAATTTCATTGATCCTCTGCAGGTACAAGGTCAAAATATCCGAACCGGGACTATCGTCCCGAGTCTGTATTTTTATAAAAACAAACTTGCAAGCACGTCTGTTTTTATAAAAATACAAAGCGCTTCGTCTAATCTCTGGTGACCCGGGTCACCCCCAACCCTCAGAGCCGAAATCTGATATTCTATCCAGTTGAACTATGGAGCCATATAAAGTGCAAAGATACAGTTGTTTTTAAAACAACTATAAAATCATGAATCAAAATCTGTAATGTTAAGGTAATTTTTTACCCAACCCTCAGACCTGCCTGCCCAACTGATGAGTTCAGGATGGCAGAGCCGAAATCTGATATTCTGAGTTTACAGTCAGAATTTTTTGGTTAAGCTGTTTAAGTCCAAACTTATAAAAAAAATATTAATTTATTAATTATGTAATTAAACTAAAACAAGTCCTGATTAGTATGATTCCTGTTGAAAATAAGTCTAATTCTGTGAATGTATTTTATAGCTTGAAAAAATTAAATCAGGTGATTTCAATATTTTTAATCAACTCTTTAATCAACCTTCTTTTATGAGACTTTTTCCATGTTTTTTCGCTTAATACAGCTTCAATTCTGGATGGTAATTCTTCATGATATATTTTTTGCCAAGGTAAATAAGGCTTTGTAGAGGGAACATGTCCGGAATTATGAAGATGAATTCTCTTTTCCAAATTATTTGTTTGGCCAATATATACTCTGTTAAATAATTTACTGTATAAAATATAGACGAAAAATTTTTCCATACTATAAAATAGATTTAAAGTGCAAATTTCATATTTAGAATCAGTTAGAACAGTTAGTTTTTTATTCTTGACTCCCACAAACCTCAGACTTGCCTGCCCGCCTGATGAGTTCAGGATGGCAGAGCCGAAATCTGATATTCCCTGCCTGACTGACGTCTTAGGCAGGCAGGTATCCAGTTGAACTATGGAGCCATAAAAAGTGCAAAGATACAGTTGTTTTTAAAACAACTATAAAATCATGAATCAAAATCTGTAATGTTAAGGTAATTTTTCCATCCAAACAAAATACATATCTGTTTGGCATCATAGACCGGAATTAAACCTGTTGAATTAATGAACCTAATTCAACAATAATTGAAAAGTTTATCAACCAAAACCTGAAATCTAAGGTTTTATGGATAGGAGTGGGTCTTTTATATTCTTTTTGTCCTGAGAAACCACTTCATGTCCGATAGTTGCCAGTTTTACCATCATCTTATCTCTGTAATCATAAAAGGCCGGCAGTTCTGATACATTCATGGGTTCTGCAGAAGGCAATTTTTGGGATAGATGATTTACCTGAATACCATTTTTCCAGAAACGGAAACAAACATGAGGACCTGTTGCCAGACCTGTGGAACCAACATACCCGATGGTTTGACCTTGTGACACTTTAACGCCTCTTTTTATACCTTTGGCAAACCTTGACATGTGGAGATATTGTGTTTCGTAGGTATTGGTGTGTTTGATTTTTACAAAGTTTCCGTTATTTCCTGTATAGCCGACACCTACCACAACTCCATCTGCCACGGAGTGTATCTGTGTTCCGTGAGGTGCTGCATAATCTGTACCTAAGTGAGGCATATTTCTTCCCAATACAGGGTGAAACCTTCTTTTACTGAAGCCTGATGAAATTTTTGAAAATTTAACCGGTGATTTTAAAAATGCTTTTTTACCAGGTCTACCCTCAGCATCAAAATATCCCTCTTTTTCTTTCGTTTTGTACAGGAAGGAATGAAATTCTCCCTGATCATTTTTGTACATGGCCGCAATCAGTTTGCCGGCACCAATATACTCTCCGTCTATATATTTACCTTCATATATAAGCTTGAACTCATCGCCTTTCTGGGTGTGGTGAAAGTCAACTGATGATGATAAAGCTTCTTCCATCAAATCAATAACTCCAGGGTCGAAGCCATTACTTTCCATTGTTTTCCAGAGGGATGTGGCAATTTTACCATGAGCTTCCTTTTCTACTATTTCAACCTTCTTTTCCACCACCTTTACATCTACATCATTTCTGAAATCGTAAAGTATGTATTTTGACCTGTCATGCTCATAGACAACAGCAATGGGTTTGTCGTCACATTCATTTTTTTTGATGATGTGAAAATTTTTACCGGATTGTATATTTTTCGGGTTAAATAGTTCTTTTGTTTTTTCTTCAATTTCGAGGATAACAGGTCTGTTAAATCCGATTTTTTCAAAAATCTCCCCCATTAATTCATTTTTTCTGACCACTATTGGCTCAATGTGTACTGAATCAAGACCAAACCCAAATTTTACAACAGAAGAATGAAGGGATGCGCGATCATCTGATACGGTTTTATTTCGGTTTTTCCAATCGTAATACCCTACGAGTGCTATGCTGGCCAGTACAAGTGAAAATAAAACATCAGTCAATTGTCTCTTGTACTTACTTCCTGTGAATGGTGTAAGTTTCAAAACTATAAAGGTTTTACGGTTATATAAATTCGTCTGTCAAAAGTACAACAGGCATCAGAATTGTACTTTTTATCTTAAAATGGGATACAAATATGTTTTAAGACGCTGCAAGTTAGTTTACAAAACTTAATTAGCCAAATAAATAACTTATTAAATTTACTCTTTAACTATTTTTTTACAAATAAAAAACAACTCATTACCTGCTCTTGGGGGAACCGAATTTGTACATATTGAAATCTCTTTAATATAAAAAAAATTGGAAAAAAGAGACTTGTATTCATCTATGTGTCCTCCGAAAGGGGGGCCTTCTCTTTCAAATTCAGTGCGAAATAAAACGCCGAAAAGAGTGCCGTTTTTTTTCAGAAGCCTGTACATTTTTTCAACATAGTCATTTCTCATTTTTATCGGTAGTGCACAAAAAAATGTCTGTTCCATGATATAGTCATAAGAACCCTCCAGTGCAAAAAAGTCCCCTTCAATAAATTTTATATTGCCAAAATCCACTCCGGAACAGGCTTCCGTTACCTTCGTTTTGGCCTCTGCTATGGCACTGGGAGAAATGTCGCAGAATGTAATGTTGGTAAAACCCATCCGCAAAAGTTCAATACCCTCCAGAGAAGTGCCGGCACCCGGAATCAGTATGGAGGAATCCCGTTTTTTATCCTCCATATATTCTGTCAGTGCAGGAGTGGCGCAGTTCAAAGCCCACGGTGTATCCCGACCAATATATCTGTTGTCCCAAAACGATTGGTCAAGTTCTTTTTCGGCCATTTGTAAGCAGTCGATTATTTGGGTCTCAGTTTGTTGACTGCGCTTGCATCTGACTTAAACACCAACTTTCCGCATTGTTCTTCCGGTGCTGAATAATCAGGTTTTACTTTGTAGTTGCGGGCCGCTTTAAGAAAGTTTTTTCTTGTATTTCTGTCCCTGATTGAGGTTTCAGCTTCCAAAACTTCCGCATACGTCACTATACCTCCTCTGTTGACACATATTTTTACGGTGACTATACCTGAAACTGTCATAGCATTGGAAGCCGCTTGCCTGTCTCTGTAAATGACTTTCCTGCCAAACACACCGTCACCGGAACCGTCGTAGGCGCCTGAACCACTGCTTGAATTTCCTTTGCCTTCATCACCGTCGTTGCCTTTGGTTTTTCCATCTCCTGTACCGGAATCACCTTTTCCTGTCCCTCCTTCATTTCCCGGTAAGGAAGAAGGTTTGGTAGTAGAATTTCCACTGGGAGAAGTGGACGGGGATTTGGTAGGCGCAGGTTCAGTTTTTACCGGAGGGGTATAAACATCATCATTTTTTTTGGGAACCGGTTTGATAATGTCCGGTGTTTTGATCACAGGTTTAGGTCTTTCCACTACTTTAATAGGACTGTCGTCAGTAGTGGTTGTCGTAGATATAGGATCTACAGGTTTAACCTCCTCAACTGGGGTGGGTTCGGGTTCCGGAGTGGTCTCCTGCTTGGTTTCTTCAGGTTGCTGTTCCGCTTTTTCTTCAGCCTGTGGCCTCTTCTCACCTGCATCGTCATGGGCATATTTGCTCATGGAACTTTCCTCAAACGTAAAGTCAACTTTAACGGCATAAGGTGGCTTTTCTTCCAGTTCTTCCTCTGGAACGACCGGCATGGAGTATAAAAATGCAATCAGGAGTAACAATAAATGTAGAATTATAGAAATGGTGCGTCCCTTTCTGTTGTTTTTTGATTCTATGGCTGAAGATTGGTACATATCAAAATATTTCTTTTATAACGATATTATAATTTAGAATATTCTTAAATAACTCTTAAAAAATAATGGTGGTTACGATTACTTCACTTTGAGTCAAAAGAAGCACAAAATAAGTGATATTTTTTTAATATGAATAATATTGATAAAGGTTTTAACAAATTGAGATAGTATTATCGGATACTTTCAGATTTTTTTAAGTTTTAATGATTAAAAACGGAGGCTTTACCGTAAATAATCTTTATTCATTATTGAAAAGAAAACATTATGATAAATTTAATAAAATAAGGAAACAAAAAACAAGGTAATGGTGTTAGTATATTGTTTTTAAAATCTAAAATAATATATAATGGCATTTCAATTTACAGACAGCAATTTTGCTGAAAAAGCTTTAAGTGGCGGAGTCGCTGTCGTTGATTTTTGGGCTGAATGGTGTGGACCTTGCCGTCTTATCGGACCCATCATTGAGGAACTATCTTCTCAATATGACGGAAAAGCGGTCATCGGAAAAGTGAATGTGGACGAAAATCCTGAAATTTCTATGAAGTATTCCATCAGAAGTATACCTACCATTCTCATCCTGAAAGATGGTGAAGTGGTAGACAAACAAGTAGGATTGACCACCAAAGCCGCTCTGGAAGCAAAAATACTTCCGTATTTATAAAATTTAATTGGTGAATACATAAAACTCCTGATTGATTCATTTTGGTCAGGAGTTTTTCTTTATATTCGCACAAACTTATTTTTAATGTCCTTTTTTGATCAGTTTGATGTAAAACAGGTAGAAAATATAGAACTCCTCGCCAAACAGGTAGTGGAAGGTTTTATCATTGGTTTACATAAAAGTCCTTTTCATGGTTTTTCGGTTGAATTTGCCGAACACAGGATATACAATGTCGGAGAATCCACTAAAGATATAGACTGGAAAGTTTTTGGGAGAACCGAAAAAATGTTTTCCAAAAAATTTGAAGAAGAAACCAACCTGCGGTGCCAGATTATTATCGATGGCTCTTCTTCTATGTATTATCCGGACAAGTCTGTTTCAAAACTCAATAAACTTCAGTTTTCGGCTTTAGCGGCGGCATCTCTGATGAATCTTTTCAAAAAACAAAGAGACGCTTTTGGTCTGAGCATCTTTGATAATGATGTTAAAATCCATACCAAAAGTCGGAGTTCAACCATGCATTATCGTTTGTTACTGACCTATCTTGATCAGCTTCTGAAAGATGAAGGCCAACAAAAAACAACGGCTACCGCCAAATCTTTGCACCAGCTTGCTGAATCTATCCATCAGAGATCACTGGTCGTGATATTCAGCGACATGTTTGATTCAGGTGAATCAAATGAAGAACTTTTTTCAGCATTGCAGCATTTGAAATTTGCCAAACACGAAGTGCTAATGTTTCACGTGGTTGATAAAAAAAGTGAAATGGACTTTGAATTTGAAAACAGACCCTATCTTTTTATCGATCTTGAATCCGGTGAAGAAATCAGACTCCAATCCCATCTCGTCAAAGAAAGATATACCAGAAAAATAAAAGAATACAAAGACATGCTCAAAATGAAATGCCTGCAATATAAAATTGATTTTATTGAAGCTGATATCAACGAAGGATTTAACCCTATACTTCAATCCTATCTGGTGAAACGTTCCAAATTAAAATAATCATTTTTACTCCTAACCCCTAACACCTAACCCACCTAAAACCTAATACCTAAAACCTAACACCTCACCTATCCTAATACCTAATACCTAATACCTAATACCTAATACCTAATACCTAACACCTAAAATCATGTCTCTACTTTCCACTCCCACCGTCCCAACGGAGGAATTTAACAAAAAAAAGCTTGTTAAAGAAACTGAAAAAATGGCTGCCCAGATCGGGGATTGGCAGCATAAACTATACGCTGAAGGCAAAAAAAGCCTTTTGGTTATCTTGCAGGGCGTGGATGCCAGCGGCAAGGACGGCACAGTAAAAAATGTATTTAAAAGTTGTAATCCTACAGGTATTGATGTGTACGGATTTAAAAAACCGACCGAAGAAGAATTTGCCCATGATTTTCTCTGGAGGGTGCACAAAGTGGCACCTCAAAAAGGAAATATTATGATCTTTAACCGGTCACATTATGAAGATATTCTGATTCAAAGAGTGCATAACTGGATTACAGAAGAAAGGGTTCATTACAGAATGAAAGCCATCAATGCTTTTGAACAATTGCTCGAATTTGATAATAATACCAAAGTGTTGAAATTTTACCTTCATATATCCAAAGAAGAACAGGAAACCAGACTGCAGGAAAGAATAGACGACCCCGAAAAAAGATGGAAACACAACGAAGGCGATTGGGAAGAAAGAAAACACTGGGATGCGTACATGAAGTGTTATGAATATGTTTTTACAGAAAGTGAAATTCCCTGGCACATCATTCCGGCAGATAAAGGATCTTACCGGAATTATCTCATTGCCAAAAAAGTATTGCAAACACTTACTGAAATGAACCCTGTTTTACAATCTTAAATGAAAGACGTCGATAAAGTCAGAGTCGACAAATGGTTGTGGGCAGTGAGACTGTTTAAGTCCCGGTCTTTATCCACCGATACGGTAAAATCAGGTAAAGTAAAACTGGCAGGAAAAGCCATAAAAGCATCCTTCCATGTCAACATTGGTGATGTGCTGGAGGTGAAAAAAAACGGATTTTTGCTACAGATCAAAGTAGATAAAAAAATCGATAAAAGAGTGTCGGCACCCCTGGCCGCTGAGTGTTTTACCGACCTGACCCCTGCAGAAGAATTAAATAAATACATGGATTGGTTTGTAGGAAAAGGAAAAACTGAATATCGCGACAAAGGCGATGGAAGACCTACTAAAAAAGAAAGAAGGGAAATAGACGATTTTAAATTGTTTTATCTCGAAGAGGGAGATGAAGATTTTTAAATCTATGCCGGTTGTTTGATTTTCAAAATAGGAAGTAAGTCCTCAATCTTTTCAATTTCAAAAAATTTGTCGTTTGTCAGGGTTACATCAACCATTTCATGAATCCATGTAGTATGAAAGGGAACATGGACAGCAAAAGCATCGATGGCAAGAGCAGGGATGACATCCGATTTTAATGAATTGCCCACCATCATAAACTCCTGAGGTAAAATATCAAGGTGATTGATGATTTTCTGGTATTCTCCTTCTCTTTTATCAGATACAATCTCAATGTGATGAAACATGGAGGTAAGGGACGATTTTTTTAATTTTCGTTCCTGATCCAGCAAATCTCCTTTTGTCACCATTACCAGCCGGTAGTCTTGTTTCAGTTCTTTCAGTGTTTCTCTTACTGAGGGCAATAACTCAACCGGCATTTCAAGTTGTTCTTTGCCCATTTCCATAATTTTTTTAACCATTTTGTTGGGAATGGTTTCTCCTGAAATTTCTATAGCTGTTTCAATCATGGACAAAACAAATGCTTTGACACCATATCCATACAATTCCATATTGCGGATTTCAATCGTCAGAAGGTGTTTGAGAATGTCATGTCGTGGACAATAAGGCTCCAGCATATCACAAAACCTTTCTTCGTTTTCTCTGAAAAAAGGTTCGTTGATCCACAATGTATCATCCGCATCAAAACCTATCACCTTTATATTATCAAGTTCTCTGTGTCTCATGGCTTTACACTAAGCGTTCGAATAATGAATGGGCAAAGGTAATATAAAATCGATATTTTAAATATGATATTTGTCAAGGGTCCATGTGACCTTTAATACCATAAAAGAATGGCATCTTTTTTTCGTTGATTTTTTTCCAGGGATACTAAATCATCAGATGTTATGAATAAATAGTAAATTTACCTGTAGTTAATGATTTTAATATGGCGGTATCACCCCTCTTCTTTAAAGATAAAACTGAATTCAGACAATGGTTGGAAAAAAATCACGACAAGGAAAAAGAATTGTCGGTTGGTTTTTACAAAGCAGGTAGTGGTCAACAAAATATGACGTGGAGTGAATCTGTAGATCAGGCTCTTTGTTTCGGGTGGATAGATGGTGTTCGTCATTCCATTGATGATATCAGCTACAAAATAAGATTTACACCAAGAAAAGCTGCTAGTATATGGAGTAAGGTCAATCTGGAAAAGATGAAGGAACTGATAGATAAAAATCTAGTTCAGGAAACAGGATTAAAAATCTACCGGGAAAGAAAAATGGATAATACCAATGTATATTCTTTTGAAAATGAAAAAAATGATTTTGATGAAGAATTAAAAAACAGGTTTCTTTCCTTTGATGATGCCTGGAAATTTTTTAATGCCCTTGCTCCTTCTTATCAGAAAAATTCAATCCATTGGATACAAAGTGCAAAACAAGAAACAACCCGACTCAAAAGACTCCAAACCATCATTGATGCTTGCAGTAATCATATTAATATATGGAAAAATCCTGATCTTAGCAGAAAAAAAGTAACACAAATTTGTATCCTCTTCTGCCGAATTTCCATGCTTTCTTCAAAGCATATATAATTATTTTCTCAAATTTGCGTATATATTGATATATGTCGTATGTACGCGTAATAGTACTGTGGTTCTTTTTTGTCTCATTTCAACTGCATGGGCAGGATACATTATTCAATAATCTGAAAACATATACCGTTTTTCCCGATAGCAATTGCCTTTTGGTTTGGGACAACCACAGTATCCTGGTATCTTCTGTTCTTCTGAAAAACGGGAATAACATTCTTGAAAATGCTGTGGTCATCGACAATGATAAAATTTTTCTAAAGGATTCTTTTTGTGTCCTTTTCAAAAACCGACCTTTGCAGATTACCTTCCGTGTTTTTCCCTACAACTTCAAAACTATCTACACAGGTTTGGATACCTCACTGATCATGAGCAGAGACGTCCTCATTCAGGGAGCTTATGGAAATTCATATGCGATAGCCAACCCAAACATCATAGATGCGGAAGGGCTCAAGTACCGCGGAAGTTTTGGTCGTGGCCTTAGTGTGGGCAACAATCAAAGTTTTGTGCTCAATTCGAATTTTGACCTCCAACTCAATGGAGACATAGGCAATGATATCAAAGTAGTAGCCGCCATTTCCGATGAAAACCTGCCGATACAGGCGCAGGGAAATACGCAGCAGCTCCAGGAATTTGACCGCGTTTTTATTCAATTGTCAAAAGACAAAACAAGTCTGATTGCCGGCGACTATGAGTTAAAAAACGGGAGCGGTTATTTTATGCAATATTTCAAAAAGCTGAAAGGAATCAGCGGCAATACCGCGTACAACATAGGCAAAAAAGTCAAGGCCAGAACCAGGGCCGGTTTTGCTATATCGAGGGGAAAATTTGCCCGTCAGTTTTTAGTGAATCAGGAAGGAAATCAAGGTCCCTACAAACTGACGGGAAATAACAACGAACGATTTATTATTGTACTCTCAGGAACAGAAAAAGTATTTTTTAACGGCATTTTGCTGAAACGTGGTTTTGACCTGGATTATACGATTGATTACAACCGGGCTGAAATTACATTTTCACCGACGCGCGTGGTGGCCCGCGACTCAAGGATTATCATTGAATTTGAATATACCGACGTCAACTACGTCAGGACGCTCTATGAATTAAATACAACGCTCCAAGGGAAAAGCTGGGAGTGGAATATCAATATGTATTCGGAACAGGATAGTAAATCTCAAACCGGCAACGGAGAACTTGATTCTATGGACATACGTATCCTGGAGCAAAGCGGCGACGACCTTTCCAGAATGGTGAGGAGTAGTGTCAGAACACTGGATACAGCTTCAACCAATACGGATTTGATTTTGTATTCGCTTATCGACAATCCCATGGTGCCAGGAGAAAAAATTCTCGTCTTTTCCACCAATCCTGACAGTGCGCGCTATACAGCGGTATTTACGGAAGTAGGCATCGGAAAAGGAGACTATGACATTGATAATTCCACAACCGTCAATGGCAGGGTGTACAAATACACAGGTAAAAATATGGGAAAATACGCTCCCCTGGTTCAGCTCATACCTCCGGAACAAAAACAACTTTTTACGACCGGTGGATACTGGCAGATTCACAAAAAAATAAAACTCACGGGAGAAGCCGCCGTCAGCCGTTTTGATGTCAATACACGTTCGGCAATCGGCAATCAAAACAATATCGGACTGGCAGGAATGGCAGGAATGGTGTACCAGACCAAACTCGACTCATCCGGAACATGGAAACTACAATCCTTTGCCAATTTTGAACATGTGAAAGCCGAATTTCAGGCTTTAAATCCCTTTCGGAATGCTGAATTTGCCAGAGACTGGAACCTTGCAGGCGTACAGCAAAGAGCAGACGAAAATATAATTACAGGTTCACTTTCTTTACAACATAAGTCTGATTTTTCCATTTTGTATGCCATCAAACAGTTTAACAGGTCTTCACTGTATTCCGGTTTGAGACATCAGGGCAGCATTGAGTGGACAAAATCATTTTTTTCCTTTTCGGGAAATATTTCTTTTCTCGAATCTGAAAATAAAGTGTCCTTTCAGAAATCTTCTTTTTTCAGACCGAATCTGAAACTGAATATTTTTCTCGACAAAAACAAAAATTGGGTCATCGCCTCCGAACTCGATGCGGAACAAAATTTATTGAGAAATACGGCAACCCTTATGCTTTCTCCGGGGAGTGCATTGTACCAGCATTATAAATTTTCTGTGGGCAATAACCCTGAAAAAAAAATAGCTTTTAAAGTAGGTGTAAATCGCAGATATGACCAGTTGCCTCAAAATAATTCCATCGTCAGTGTGGCCGTCGCCGATGAGATTGAAGCGGGAGGAAAATGGACGAGTGACAAGGGCAACTTTTTTTAATATTCAAATCACCAACCGGGATTTGATGGTATTGAGACCGATGTATTGCTTACCGCAAAAAGTACGAAGTCCCTGATAGGAAAAGTGGAACAACAATGGGTTTTACTTAACAAGACAATAAAAACCAATTGGGTCTATGCAGTCACTTCAGGTCAGGAGCCAAAAATAGAATATAAATTTGTAAAACTCGATGCCGGACGCGGAGAGTTTGTGTATATAGGAAAGGACGAAAACCCTAATCTGGCCCTGGTGCAGGATTTTCGTTATAATCCATCCGACCCCCTTGCCAATTATATCCGTGTGAGTCTTTACAACAACGAATTTATACGCACTAATAATATTGAGCTCAATCAAAGTATCAGAATCGATCTCGACAAATTATTTATTCCCAGGACCGAACAATCCAAAACAAAGAAAAAGATGTACAAAAGCCTGTCCCGTTTTTCTTTTTTGTCCAATGCCAGAATCCAGAAAAGAGTAAGTGAAGGCGGCACCGGCGGATTGGATTCCTACTTAAATTTTTCCAGACAGGATACAGGTCTTGTGGCGTATACCGGATTGTACAACAATACTTTATTTTTTAACAGGGGAAATATATACTTTGATCTGCAGATAGGCAATAAAAGAAATGATAGCAGGATTGTACAGATCAATGGTTATGAGGACAGGACCAGAAGTGACTATTTTTTGAAATCAAGAGTGAGAATCATTGAAAACCTCGACTTTATTTTGAATAGTGAATACGGGCGCAACCAGTACGCCAGCAAAATTTTTAACTCCAGGGATTTTGACATTTTATTTTACGATGTATTTCCCGAAATCAATTACAGACCAAGCCAAAACAGCCGATTGGTGACGACCTACAGCTACAGCAACAGACGACAAACCATACTCGGTATGGAAACCTCTGAACAACACAAGATGACCATGGAATTTAACTGGAGAAAAGCAAGCCTCTTTAATATAGACGTACAAGTCAATTATATAAAAATATTTTTTACCGGTGAAGCCAATTCCTCCATAGAATATGATATGCTGGAAGGACTCAAAAACGGCAACAATTATGTCTGGAATGTTGGCATGACCCGAAGGCTTGCCAAAAGTCTTGACCTGATAATCCGGTACGAAGGACGAAAACCCGGGGAGACGGCCACCATACACGTCGGACAGGCACAAGTCAAAGCTACTTTTTGACTTCTTGAAAATTGTTTATGTATGCTACCACACAAAATGGTAGTATTTTGCGTTATTAAAACTTATTCCTTTTTGTTTGTTTTGCCACAATGAAAGGGGATATTCTGAATCAACAAATTGACAAATTAACAAATCACCAAATTGACAAATAAAATGATTTCTCACGACGAAAGAATCGCCAACATTACCTTTGCTTCCGTGATGCCTCATTATATTACTAAAGTGGAAAAAAAAGGAAGAACAAAAGAGGAACTCTTTCAGGTCATACATTGGCTTACCGGTTTTGATGAAAAAAATCTCGAAGAACTGATAGCTTCAAAAGTGACTTTTGACATATTTTTCGACCGCGCCATTCTGCATCCCAATGCGCATCTTATCACAGGACTGATATGCGGTTACAGAATAGAAGAAATCGAAAACCCTCTTACGAAGAAAATCAGATATCTCGACAAGCTCGTGGATGAACTGGCAAAAGGAAAAACTATGGATAAAATTTTACGAAAGTAATTTAATCTTGACTCATTAAAAATCATATAAATATTATTTATGTCAATAGAAGAATTAAAATATCCTGTCGGAAAATACCAAAGACAAGAAAATATTTCACCTGAAGAGTTGAAAAATTACATCAATGAAATTTCCAATTTTCCTGCACGCCTCAAAGCGGCAGTACAAAATTTGTCTGAGGAACAACTGGATACGCCTTACCGTGAAGACGGATGGACAGTGAGACAAGTGGTTCACCATTGTGCCGACAGCCACATGAACAGTCTGACCAGATTAAAACTGGCGCTGACAGAAGACGTACCCGTCATCAAACCCTCCGTCGAAGCCAAATGGGCAGAACTGGCAGACAGCAAAACGATGGATATTTTTCCTTCCTTACAAATGATCGAAGGTATTCATAGCCGATGGACAGTTTTGTTACATAGTCTGACACCGGAAGAATGGCAGAGAACGTTTATCCATCCCCAGACCGGCAGAACATTCCGACTTGATGAAAATTCAGGTTTATATGCGTGGCATTGTCGCCATCACCTGGCCCATATCACAGGTCTCATAAAAAGAATGGGTTGGTAGAATTAATTTATTCATTAAAAAATATATAAGCATTATGAAGATAAAATCCATTTACGTAAACCTGCCCGTAAAAGACCTTGAAAGGTCAAGAACTTTCTGGACAAAAATCGGGTTTTCGTTCAATGAAGATTTCAGTGATGACAAAGCTCTTTGTCTGGAACTGCACGATGGTTTGATGTATTCTATGCTCATCAGTCACGAGTTTTTTACCACTTTTACCAACAGGCCGATTGCAGACGGATCGACAACCCAGGTATTAACAGCTGTTGAAGTGGGTAGTCGTGAAGAAGTAGATACTATCGTCAGACTGGCCCTTGAAAACGGTGGAAGCCGATACAGAAACGGAGCGGACCACGGTTGGCTGTATTACGATTGTTTTGCTGACCCCGACGGACATCAGTGGGAAATCATGTTCAGTAATCAGGATCAGTTGCCGGTATCATAAAAGATACTATTAATCCTGTGTTACCCTAAATGAAGTATTCCCTTTGAGATGCCTGATAAGCCGACACTTTCATGAAAATTATCACCTGGAATTGCCAGGGCGCCTTCAGAAATAAAGCTGATGCCATTTTTGTTCATAAACCTGATATTCTGGTAATTCAGGAATGTGAGTATGTGGACAAATTGGTTTTTAACCAACAATTCCCTCAACCCGACGACGTGTTGTGGTTTGGAGACAATGTTCATAAAGGATTGTGTGTTTTTTCATACAACGGATATTCATTGAGTTTGTCAGAGCACTACAATAATGAATTGAAATTTATTGCGCCGGTACTTGCAAAAGGAGTACATCATGAATGTATGTTGTTTGCTATATGGGCCAACAATCCCGGCGACCCTGAAGGCAGGTATGTCGAACAGATTTGGAAAGCCATTGAATATTATGATGATCATCTTAATCATCCTTCATGTATATTGACGGGTGATTTCAACAGTAATACCATTTGGGACAGACCACGTCGTGTCGGAAATCATTCCGCTGTTGTTTCAAAGCTTGCAGAAAAAATGATTGTCAGCACCTATCACTCCTTTTTTGAACAGGAGCATGGTAAAGAAAAACATCCTACCTTTTATTTGTACCGGAACCGGGAGAAGCCTTATCATCTGGATTATTGTTTTCTTTCTCTTCATTTGAACGAAAAGGTGAAAAATGTCGAAGTCGGAAGTTTTGAACAATGGAAAGGCCTCAGTGATCATGTACCCATTACAGCCAATATTTTATTTTGATTTTAAGAAGAAATGGTTTTAATCAATTCTTAATTATAAGTTTACTTTTTAACATCTAATAATTCTGAAAACAGATTGTTGAAGTATCTTTGTTTCGAATAAAATCATATTTTATTTTACAAACAATTGTCATGAAAAACTGGTCAAAAGAATTATCAAACCTCACCGAACAATTTCAAACCCATTTTGGCGGGCTCTCTAAAGAAGAATTGAATTGGAAACCAAATCCCGCAGTCTGGAGCATAGCACAGAATATTGACCACTTGATTGTCGTCAACAAAAGTTATTACCCAACATTTGAAGCGTTGAAAAAAGGAAATTATAAGCCTCCTTTTATGGCAAGGATTGGATGGATAGTTTCTTACATCGGCACAAAAATTCTCGACGCTGTGCACCCCGACCGACGAAATAAAATGAAAACATTTCCGATTTGGGAACCGGAAAAAAGTTCTGTTGATGGTGATATTCTGTCTTCATTTGAAAACCAACAAGCTGAATTAGCTCAAAAAACAGAAGACCTCAGAGATCAGATACAAAAAGGAATGGTAATCTCTTCTCCTGCAAACAGATACATTGTTTACACCCTGGAAACCGCCTTGAATATTATCATTTCTCATGAAAAAAGACATTTGGAACAAGCAAAAGAGGTGTTGGCTTTATTGCTTTCCGGAAATAAAATTTGATCATCTATACCTGAAAAAAAAGTCACCGGCAATAAAAAAGTCAGTATAGTTGCCAACATATATTAACTTTGATTAATGTTAAAAATATTTTATCATGAATAGTATAGATTGGACAAGTTTTACAAGGGTCATTGCTGTAAAAGCTTCTTTAACCGATATCTACAATGCATGGTCCAAATCCTCAGAAATGGAAAGATGGTTTTTGAGTAAAGCTGATTTTTATGACGAAGCACAAAACAGACTGGACCAAAATGTCGGTGCAAGCTCAGGATGCAGTTATGCATGGCAATGGTACCTGTATGACGAAACAGAAAAGGGAAAAGTACTGGAAGCCAACGGCAGGGATTTTTTCTCCTTTACTTTTGCCGGTGATTGTATTGTAGATGTGAAATTGACAGTAGTGGGTGAAAGGGTCGTCGTTGAACTCACTCAAAAAAATATTCCGACAGACGACTTTTCGAAAATAAATATCAGGCTTGGCTGTGACTCAGGATGGTCTTTTTTTCTTGTCAATCTGAAATCTGTATATGAAGGAGGGCTTGATCTGAGAGAAAAAGATGAAAGACAAAAAGGTATGGTAAATTGTTGAAACCCGTTTTATTGTAAAAATGTTAAAAAACAAATGAACATACCTTTCTTACAAAGATTGGAGAAAGGTCTCCTTTGAGAAAATAGAGAAAATATCCTGGAATATCATGAAGTTTTTATATTTTTAAATCCGATATTATATAAATGAGCAGAAAAATTATAATGACCACCATGAAAATATTCTGTATTACCATTTTTCTTTGTATTTATACATTAACTTTTGGCCAAACCTACAATTCCATTATTACTGAAGCTGATGCTTTTTATAATAACAAGGAGTATGAAAAATCAGTAAAGAAATTTAAAAAAGCCTTTAAACTGGAACAAAAAAGCGCCGGTGATTTATATAATGCGGGCTGTTCCGCATCATTAAATGGCGATAAAAAGTTAGCATTTAAATGGTTGAATCTCGCCTTACAAAACGGATGGTCAAATGTACGGCATTTGAAATCAGACACGGATTTGACAGCTTTGCATAAAGACAAAAGGGGGAATAAACTTGTGGCAGAAATGCAGGCGATAGTTGACAAAAGAGAAGTCAACTATGACAAACCTTTGCAGGCGAAATTACTTGCTATATTTGATGACGACCAACAGATACGCCAACAATTTATTGCTGCTCAAAAGGAATTTGGATACCAAAGCAGGCAGGTTGACAGTTTGGGTAAAATGATGCTGTTCAAAGACAGTATCAATCTGATAAAGGTTATCGAAATATTGGATAAACACGGTTGGGTAGGACCTGATAAGGTAGGTGGTCAGGCCAATCAGACATTGTTTTTGGTTATACAACATGCAGACCTTGCGACACAACAAAAGTATCTTCCCATGATGAGAGAAGCGGTTAAAAATAAAAATGCAAACAGCAATTCTCTGGCATTATTGGAAGACAGAGTTGCTCTTAGAGAAGGAAGAAAACAAATGTATGGAAGTCAGATAGGATACGATGACAAAACAAATAAAAGTTATGTTTTGCCGCTTGAGGATCCTGACAATGTAGATAAACGAAGGGCTGAAGTTGGACTTGGTTTGCTTTCCGACTACGTTAAACGATGGGACATAATTTGGGATGTTGAGGAATATAAAAAACAACTTCCGGAACTTGAAAACAAATAAAAATAAGTTAATATAGTTTCAGCCAGTTTTGGGTTTGTCGGTTGGATAACCAGCAAATTTGATGCTCCTTAAACAAAGATGTCACATTGATCAATAATCAAACACTTAGTTCTTTAAACATAATTTCATGATTTTTGAACATTATCACCTTCATCCTGACCTTGCAAACCATGTTGAATCAGTTTTGTATTTTAAAGGTCTTACCCCTTTACATTCAATAGAAAGAATTGTTCCTACAGGACATGTATTTGTGGTTTTTGAATTTGACGATATTCCAAGAAACACTTATGACAATGATACATTAAGACCATTGGAGACTTTTACTAAAGTTTGGGTTTCAGGCATACAGCACAACTTTCTTTCCATATCGGCGCATCAAGATTCTGAGATGCTTGTCATACAATTCAAGCCGGCGGGAGCGTTTCAATTTTTGCATTGTCCTTTATACCAGATTAAGGATAAAGTAGTTGCCGCAACTAAAATATTTGGCAACGAAATATTGGATTTGAGAAATGAAATTCTTTTAGCTGAAACCCCACAAACAAAATTTGAAATTACAGCAAATTGGTTGCTCAGGAGATTTGACATAAAAAAGGAAGCGCCTTCATATTTATTGACATTTATTGAGCGGCTTCAGGAAGATCCGGTATCAAACCTGAAAAATCTGGTGGAAAGTTATCCTGCCACTCAAAAGCAGTTGATCGAACATTTCAAAAAATATGTTGGACTCACTCCTAAATATTATCATCGTATTTTACGGTTCAACGAAATCCTCAAAAAAATTAACCAAAAAGAAAAACTATCCTGGGCAAGTATTGCCTATAGTTGTGATTATTCTGACCAATCTCATTTTATAAAAGAATTTTATCTTTTTTCAGGTTTCAATCCGCAGGAGTTTATTAAAATGGATTTTCCCAAAGAACGAACAAACTTTTTCCCTTTGGACTAAAGAGGTTAATTTTTTACTATCATGTCAATATGGAAAAGCTCACCTTTGTAACTAATTTTAAAATCAGTACAATATGGACTTTTCACAAGTAATTCAAAACCTGAACTGGCTGGCAATCATGGTTGCTGCTTTATCAACTTTTGTCATAGGCGGAATATGGTATTCCGTTTTTGAAAAATCATGGATGGATGCTAATAACTTTACATCAGACATTCTAAAAATGCGAAAGATGCCGGTTGTATTTGGGCTATCGTTTCTTTTCTCACTGATTATGGCATTAAATCTTGCCATGTTTATTGGGCAGGAAGATGTAATGTTTGGAACCTTTGCCGGATTTATGGCCGGTTTTGGATGGGTGACTTTTGCCATAGCCATTATCGCTTTATTTGAAAACAGGCCACTTAATTATGTATTAATAAATGGCGGTTATATGGTTGTTGCATTCACCATCATGGGTGCCATCTTGGGAGCCTGGAAATAAAAATTATGGTAGAATGGAAAAAGGATTAACAGAGAAAACAGGAAAGCAACTTGACTACTGGATTAATGTAGTTAAGGAATCAAAAATTGAAAAACATTCAGATATCATTAACTTTCTGAAAGTTGAGCACGGTTTGTCTTATGGCTTCGCAAATTTTGTTGCCTTAAAAGCAAATAAATCTGATGCAGGATCTTTTGAGGAATCGGATTTATTGATAAATCAATACAAAGGGAAAGAGCATTTTAAACCTGTTTACGACAAATTGATAGCCCATATTCAGACCTTTGGTAATGACATTACAATAGCGCCTAAAAAAACTTATGTCAGCTTGATTCGAAAAAAACAATTTGCCTTACTTAATCCAGCCACCAAGACCCGGTTTGAAATTGGTATTAGTCTCAAAGGACAGGAACCCAAAGGAAAATTGGAAGCAGAAAAACCTGGTTCAATGTGTTCACACAAAATTGGTATTGCTGATATAAAAGAAATAGATAATGAAGTCCTGGATTGGCTGATGGCAGCTTATAATAATGCAGGAAAATGATAGACCAAAAAAAGCAATGGATCAACGCTGAGGGCCTTAAAAAAGAATTATTGTCCGTGATTTCTTTAATTTACTAAAATCACAATATGAATTTCGTTAAAACTTGTATGTTATTACTTGTCCACTTCAGTGGGTTTTCTTGTTTCTCACAATCTGCTTCATACAATGTTGTGATTAAAAACATCTCCGTGATTGATGTTCAAAATTCAAAAATCATTCCTGAACAAACCATCTATATAAAAGCCGATAGAATTTCGAAAATTGAGAAATATAAGAGACATAAAAAAATAGTTTCAGATACCATTATCGATGGCACCGGAAAATTTATTTTGCCGGGCTTTTGGGATATGCATATCCACATTTGCTGGAAAGATAATTTACATAATCTATTTCCAATACTTCTTAATTATGGTGTTACCGGAGTCCGGGACATGGGCGGAGATGTCAACATTTTAAACCGATTTAAAAAGCAGGTTAAAAATAATCCGGTTTCAGGCCCGGTCATATTTGGTGCAGGTCCTATACTTGATGGTGAAGAACCTGTACACGCGGATTTTAGTGTCCCTATGACGCAACTTAATACACGAAAAGTTTTGGATAGCCTTTACGCTCAAAAAATTGACTTTATAAAAGTTTACTCCTTACTGCCAAAAAGTGTTTTGGATAGTATTGCTGCTTATGCTAAAGAAAAAAATATTCCTTTCGCAGGACATATTTCCGAATATCTTACACCCGAAGAAGCCTCAGAATCAGGTCAGAAAAGTTTTGAACATCTGAACAGATTAGAAGAATTATATGATGATAAAAACAGATTTATAGCATTTACCAAACTTGCCAGGTCTCATAAGACATGGATTTGCCCTACACTGATAATCTATAAACGAAAGGTAGAATTTGCAAAAAAAGAATTTTTTGCACATGATTTATACAATGATCTGGACAACGATATTAAAAATGAATGGGAACAAGTAAAGAAAACAAAACAAAACAAAATTTTTACTGAAGAGGAAGCTTTGCGCGCCGAAGAAAGATATAAAAAGCAGAAATTACTTGTCAGGAAATTCTATGATAAAGGAATACCGTTATTAATAGGGACAGATTTTGCAGGTATTCAATTTGTTTATCCGGGTTTTAGTTTACATGAAGAAATGGATTTGCTTCAAAGTATAGGAATTCCACCTTTTGCCATTCTAAAAATGGCGACGTTGAATCCTGCAATATTTTTAGGAATTCGCGAATCTTATGGGACAGTCGAAAAGAAGAAAATGGCGGACTTGATTATTTTGGATGAAAATCCAATAAGTGATATCAGAAATACTTTAAAAATCAATACGGTTGTAAAGGCTGGCAAAATAGTGAATAGTAAATGAAAAGAAGGCCAAATCCATATCAGGTAGATAGAAACAATTTATTACACATTTATTTATAAAATCATGAAAAAAATATTTTTGTTTCTATTCCTCACAAGTTCAATCTATTCATATGCACAATTTAAAGCTGACAGTACCTATACACCGTTAAATGTTGCTATACTTTTATATAACGGGGTAGAACTTCTCGATTTTGCAGGACCGGGAGAAGTATTTCAACAAGCCAACTTTAATGGTAAAGACGCTTTTAACGTTTTTACAGTAGGAGTGGATTCAAACAATATAATCAGCCAGAATTTTTTGCATATTACGACACAATACACAATTGATGATTGTCCAATGCCGGATGTTTTAGTTATTCCCGGGGGTAATAATTTATCACTGGTAAGCAATGAAAAATTAATTGCATGGATTTCAGAGGTAAACCGTAGGGCAGAATACATATTGTCGGTTTGTAATGGTATTAACCTGCTTGCCAAAACAGGGGATTTGGACGGAATGACGGCAACCAGTCATTACGGAGCCATTCCAAACCTTATTAAAAAATACCCCAAAATAAATATAGTTACCGGCAAACGTTTTGTTGACAATGGCAGAATCATTACAACCGAAGGAGTTTCGGCCGGGATTGATGGCTCTTTATATCTTCTTTCTAAAATGTTTAATATGGAAGTGGCTAATGATGTTGCTAAAATAATGATGTATCATTGGAAGCCGGAGGATCTTGATTATATCATTACTCAAAAAGAAGATACATTATTCGAAAAACGAATTTCGGCTTTTTCCTGGATGCCAGATGGCAAGGATATTATTTTGAATGTTCTGAAAGTTGATAAAACAGGAAAAAAACCTCCATTGCCCAAAAAATTCAGATTTAATATCTCCTCAGAAACTATAGATTTACTTCCGGTTGAGGGCGGAGGACTTGCTGTATCTCCTGATGGTAATTCAATTGCTTATATCAAACAAATTAAGGGACAAGATCAGATTTATCTTTACAACTTAATCAGTAAGGAAGATAAACCACTGGTAATTGATACGCTAAAAAAGTATGCAATCAGTTGGTCCACGGACGGAAAAAATCTTGCGTATAATATTCAAACAGGCAAAGGAGTCAACGCAAAAGTGGAAATATGCACATACAACCTTAAAACAAATAGGGTAAAGCAGATTACTGAAAACAGTCCTTTTAGACGTTACACGCCAGTCTGGAATCCAAAGAACGATAAAATACTGTACACTATGGATAAAGGTGATAAGAGAGACCAAATATATGTGACGGACAAAAATGGAAGTTTTCATACAAATCTGACAAATGACACCACGACACATAACTATTCTCCAATTTGGGAAAACAATGAATCCATTGTGTATGTACAAGCACCATCAAATATCTTTACAATGAAAGTTGATGGAAGTCATAAACAAATTATTGAAGAAGTAAGTACAACACAATTTAATGTTAACCCTGTGACAAATAACCTGGTTTACTTAGATAGTGAAGGGAATTTGATGTTATACCATTTGAAATACAAAACTACCAAAGCCCTCATTCCACATAATAAGTTAAATGAACTATTTCATGAGTCTTTTTATCATTGAATCAGGAAGGTCAAATATCATTTAAATGACAATAAAAAAAAGCAGGAATTCTAAAATCGCCTTTTTTCTGAAAGTCTAAGTTTGCGACCAACCTTTAAAATCTGAAAAGATGAAAGATGAAATGCTGAATAATCTTTATACATTAAAAAATTATACCCTTGCTGTAGCAGAAGCAATACCGGAAATTACATTCTATCCTAACAAAGATGCATTGGGAAAAAGTGATATGACTGATGATTTTATAACAGGTTTCAATTCCATCATTGATCATATAACACATCACTGCGCACAGGCGGTTCTCTTTCTTCGTTATAGCAATATTAACCCACCCGCATACATTTAATATTAATTTTTTTTGCATATATTTTGAAAAGACATAACAATAATTGAAGCCTACCCGACCATTCCAACTAAAGAAAATGTACCGGACACTTTTGCCTGGATTGGGTTATATAAGTCATTTGAAAGAGCAGGGTTTGAAATCGTGGACAAAACATCAAAGCACAGACCTATGGTAAGATATTACATTGATTAAGAGGGCAGCAGGAAAAAAAGTATTGCCATAAAGGTGACTAGAAAGGCTCGAAAAGACATTGCCGGCTTATATGGACCACTTTGCGTTTGTTTTAATCACCCTTTCCTCTTCACAAGCCTTCACCATTACATCTGATGATGGAAATACTTCCTTAATGTTTTACATTACTTTAGAAAAAATTAGATAAATCACTTTGGTGTTGTAGTTTTGTTGGATATATAAGTTTTTCAGCCTGCACTGAAAAAAACCGGGGAGGAGTTTTTAAAAGGAAACATCTTTCAGATAAAGATAAAAAAATTAACATCAAACCAAATGAATATCAGTAATTTAAAAAGACACTTTTTACTCAGGACAATGGTTTTGGGAGTAATAACTTTATTAGTTTCCGTTAACTTATGTTTCAGCCAGTCAAAAAAAGACAAACTTGACGAATTAATAGGCAAATACCATGAATACGGCCAATTTAACGGTTCAGTACTGATTGCTGAGAAAGGAAAGGTTATTTATAAAAAGGGATTTGGTATGGCAAATATGGAATGGGATATTCCGAATAAGCCAAACACCAAACACCGTTTAGGTTCTGTCACAAAACAATTTACAGCTATGTTGATATTACAATTGGTGGCCGAAGGCAAGATTGACTTACATGCTCCGATTACCAAATATCTTACAGATTATCCTAAAGAAAGCGGGGACAAAATTACTACTCATCATTTATTAACCCATACTTCCGGTATTCCGAATTATACAGCATTTCCCGGATTTTTTGAGGAAGAGAGTCGCAATCCTTATAAGCCTGATGCATTTGTAAAAAAATTTCAGGACAGAGCCTTGGAATTTACACCGGGTGAAAAATTTAATTACAGTAACTCAGGATATTTTCTTTTAGGTGTCATCATAGAAAAAGTTTCCGGCAAGACCTATGAAAAAATGTTGCAGGATAACATATTTACACCCTTAGGCATGAAAGATTCCGGTTATGATCATCATGATGAGATATTAAAAAACAGAGCAACCGGCTATGAGAAAAATGGGAATAATTTTGTAAACTCCAGATATTTAGACATGTCTATTCCTTATGCTGCTGGTTCATTGTATTCAACCGTTGAGGATTTATACATTTGGGATCAGGCATTATATACTAACAAATTGCTGCCACAAAACTTAATGGATTTGTACTTTACACCGCAAATAGCTGCTTTTGGCAATTCATTTTATGCTTATGGCTGGGGAGTGGGAAAAGAGGCAATCGGAAATTCAAAAGATAGTTTAGATGTGGTTTCTCACGGGGGTGGAATCAATGGCTTTAATACCCTTATTTTTAGAGCCACTTCAGATAAATCTTTAGTCGTCCTGTTAAACAATACCGGAGGTGCGCCTTTGGATCAAATGACAAAAGCTATCAGAAGTATCATGTATGGCAAACCCTACGACCTTCCTAAAAAATCTCTGGCTAATGAACTATTAAGTTTAATCCAGTCAAAGGGCATTAAAGAAGGTGTGAAGTATTTCCATGCTAACAAAGACAATAAAGTACTGGCTTTGAGAGAAAATGAAATGAATCAGATCGGCTATCAATTATTGGGTGATGGAAAGAGCGAAGAAGCAGCACAGGTTTTTGTTTTAAACGTCGAAGCTTTCCCTGAGTCCGCGAATGCCTATGATAGTTATGCCGAAGCGCTTATGAACTTAGGAAGAAATGAAGAGGCCATTAAAAATTATAAAATTTCAGTGGAAATGAATCCTGCTAATCAAAACGGAATTGATATGCTGAAAAAATTAGGAGCAGACACCGGAAATTTTGAAAAAGAGGTAATCGTACCTGAAGATATTCTGAAAACCTATATCGGCAGATATGAACTCCAGCCGGGTTTCATTCTGACTGTCACAAAAGAGGGCAATCAAATGAAAGTGCAGGCAACCGGACAACCCATCTTTGATATTTTCCAGCCTCCAACGAAAAATTTTATTTAAAAGCCATCGTTGCCCAGATTGCTTTCAATAAAGGTGGGAATGGTGAAATTGAAAGTTTTACTTTATTTCAGGGAGGACAGGAGATGATTTGCAAAAAACTATCCGAATAAGGAATCCGGATGGAAAAGATGAATAATGGTTGATAAGAAAATTTTACGAAAAACCGGAATATATCAAGAAAGCTGTTATCGGTAAATTTTGGAAAAAAAATATGACAAGATTATTTAGTGAACAAAATAAATTTGAGCTTATTAAAAAACCGATGTATTTATTAAAAATTATATTCGGCTTAATTTGAAAAACTAATAAAACTTAAAGCCCAGACTCAGACCGGAATAAATCCCTGTTCCACTAGTACTAAATACGGCTTTGTTTTGTTTTACCCCTTTATAGGAATAATCAAGATACATATTCTGTATGGAACGGAATCCATAAAAACCATTTGTTATTAAACCAATTTCAAATCGTTTTAAAAGTATTACACTTATTTCAACTCCAAGTGATGGTATCAGTTGAAATGTGTTTTTGGAATCGGCATACACAGGCATTGATTCAACATAATCGGGACCATTGATTAATCCGGGTATGCTGTAATATTCGAATCCATTTACAATTGATTTCTGAAAACCTATACCACCACTCAACTTAATAAATAAAACAGATTTAAAATTTAATAAAGTATATTTTAATCCAAGTTCGGGCTTATAAACATTTACGCCATTATATCCAAGGGCATCTATGCCTAAGCCACCAAAATCCACGACTGATCCTTCCGGAAATCTGATAACAGTATTTCCTTCAAACTGAAAATATCTCAGATATATTGAAATATCAGATTTTTTTATAGAGTGTTCATATGCAAAAGTGAATGGACTTCCTGCATGAGAAACATCTTCCTGACTATTTACCATTTCAGAGGATTGATTGGTGTGCAAAAACAATAAACCTTTCCCAAATGATAATGTCTGTGCAAATAAATCAGGTGGTCCGGAAATCACTAAAAGGAGAAAAAATAATTTTGCATGATTTGCCATATAATTTAATCAATTTTTAATGGCGGTACTCCATTTTTTCCATATCCGAATTCTGTACTGCCAACTTTTGCCCAATGTTCTGTTTGTAATGTATTTGGAAATGTAAACATATTTTCAACATCATTTCTGAATACACGTTGGGGGTTTTCGAAATCGGATCCAATTATTTGACCAAAATTGACTGTAGCACATGAATTATCAGAAAGTTGTAATATGTGTGATAAACAAACACCTGTAATATAAAATGTCAAATCAACCGGATTAATTTACCGTTTAACCAATAAACGTAAATAACCCAAAATTTATTTATAGAAGTTGATTTCATATAAAAATTTCTTAAACTACTTGTGAATTGTTACGTATCCGTCTCGTGAAATTACATTTTTATATTGCCATGGGTTAAAGTATCCAGATAATTTAATTTCTACGGGTATTGTATTCAGGAATATGTATGAGGAAATGTAAAGTCATAAAAAGTATTGATTAAATGTTCTGAGAATTACCAACGCCTTTTCTTCCCATTATTGCTTACCCCCTTTTCCAATTCAAAAGAAATTTTATTCCATCTGAAAAGTTTAAATTAAGTTAAAAAAAATTGGAAAAACCGGAGCGATGTCGTAGATTTGTACACATGTTATAATTTTAGGGACTGGAACACTCTGAAACTTTCGACAACAGAGGTCAGGTAAAGGGTTCACTGTAATAACTTTATCGAATATCGTTAGTTTATTTTTTTCATCAATCTTTAAGCAAATTCTTATGAGACAATTTTTTGTTATTTTACTTATGATTTTAATTTGTGTTGGAGTATCTGCTCAGTTAGAAATTAATATTCATACGATGACGACGAAGGCTCATAAGAACCAGATCAAGATAGGTGGAGGTTTTGGTTCAGTTCCTTATGAAGGTATCCGGGGATGGAATGTTGAATTACAGTATGAATATAAGATGGTGGAAAATCTGTCAGGTTTTCTGTCTCTGGGCAAGAACGCCGGCATCTATACTTCAACAGGACGCTCAACAGGAAGTTCCAGAACGGAGCTATGGGATAATAGTTGGGAATATCAAATTTCAGAGAAGTTCAATTACGCTGATATTGG
The DNA here is from genome assembly GCA_016715245.1 of Saprospiraceae bacterium. Lineage (GTDB taxonomy): Bacteria > Bacteroidota > Bacteroidia > Chitinophagales > Saprospiraceae > OLB9. Next base: position 131,429 of record JADKAS010000011.1, on the reverse strand, counting down.
GTTGCGGTACCAGCTTTTCAAAATTGGAGAAAGATATAAAATGAAGGGAACTATTGGCTCTTCATTTGCTCAATCAGTTTTTGAATTCCCTGAATACATTTTTATCAACAAAGGGGTAATTGAAGAGATGAATATAGTAACTCGTAAAGCCGAAGTTGCCATGCTACTTTTAGGAATAGAAAATAGTGTATCTATAAATGACCGGTTTGGTATAAACCTAAATATTAATTATCGAACTACGTTTAATAAAAAACATGAATTAGTCAGGGACGTAAATTTTCATAATGGGACATCAACGGTTAAAACCGGAATTTTGCATGTAGTGAATGTAGCGCTACAGCTAGGTTACTTTTTCTAAAGTCAAAATACTGACAAATGCAAACTGTGGAATGTTGTGCAAAATACCCACTAACCATTCTTCAGAAAGATGGTAGGCCAATACTTCAGTCAGGCTAACATTTCACTCTGAACAAAAAACAAAAAAAAGTATTAAATAAATGTTCTGAGTATTACCACAACCTCTCCTTCCATTATTTCACCCCTCTTTTGCTCTTTAAAACAAATTTTCATTCCATCTGAAGGTGGATATCCTTTACAAAGTTCAAATTTACTTGCAAAAAAATTGGAAAAACGAGAGATGGCTTAGATTTGTTATGGAAATAACCACTATGTACAACAAGAAAAAAGTTACCATACCACTTGACAACATTACCAATTATGGGTAACTTTGCCAAAAAAGAATATGGGTAAAAATACATCAGTTTCTCTTGGGGATCATTTTGAAGAATTTGTTGAACAAAGAATTGAAGAGGGAAGGTATAAAAATGCCAGTGAAGTGATCCGGGCAGGATTAAGGTTATTGGAGGAAGAGGAACAAAAATATTACACGCTGAAAAAGGCAATTCAGGATGGAATAGATAGTGGTATAGCAGTGAACTTTGACCCCAAAACTTACCTTAAAGAAATAAAAAAGGCAAAAAAGAATAATGGCTGAAATTGTTTATACCAATAAAGCCAGGGAAGATTTACAGGAAATATGGAACTACACTTTCGATACCTGGTCTGAAGCACAGGCAGATAAATATTATGAAGAAATTATTGAAAGGTGTGATGAACTTCTCTATGATTTTGAACGGGGAAAAGACTATTCAAATCTTATTTTACATTTGAAGGGAGTAAAATGTAACAGACATATCATTTTCTATAGAATTTTATCGCAAGAGATTATAGAAATAGCCAGAATCCTGCATGAAAAAATGGATATTGAGAAACACTTCAATAAATAAATGATAAAGGATTTACTTTCTCTTTTCTTTCCGGTTATTTTTATCTCTTTTCCTCTTCAAAAGAAATTTTTTCCATCTGAAGATGGATATCCTCCAAAACTCTGACATAAGCCAAAACCTATACCAACTTCAGGGGTTTTGAACCCATAGACCCTATTGAATATATGGAAGAAATCGCCATCGTCGAAAACGGTAACATCGTCCACAAGTGCGCCCTCAAACTCAGTAAAGATGAAATCCTCCGCTTCCTGTCCAACGAAACGGTATTGGTCTCCGTCGCCGAATACTCGGGCGATGGGGGTCTCGGCTACGGCCCCGTCAGCTTTTCGGTCAAAGGCAGCAGCTACAGGATTACCATGGACTATATGAAGTTTGCCACCCTCAGAGAGATCACAGAAGAAAGAGTCCTCCTGGGATACAAAAGAGTGGGGGTGGGACTCAGGATTATCGCCAATGTCACCGCGATGGAATCCGGCATCAACCTCGGGGATTTGTTTTCCATAGGTCTCGCCGCCAAAGCCAATAAAATCACAGGCAACCTCATGCTCGAAGTCATCGGTATCAAATCCAAAGACGTGACTTCCGTTCTTCCCCTTCCATCAGAGATCAACCAGTCGACCATACAATCGGCCATGCAGGCGATGGCGACCATCAAATCAAAAATATACGAAAACGGCACCGAATTGTATCCACAGGTCATGGCCATAAAATCGGAAGAAGGACAGGACCGCAACAACTTCCGGTCAACGGTGGAAACTAACGCCTATTCAGAATCTCAGAAGGTGATGGAACCAATGTCCACTGATTCTCTACGCCAAAAGAAAATCGAACCAAGGTCACCTTATGAGAAAAAGGAGTAATTTTGAATTGAAAATTGAAACAAGCGAAGCGAAGTCCCGCCCAAGCGGGAGTTTAAAGTTGAAAGATTCCATTTTCCATTTTCCATTTTCCATTTTCCATTTTCAATTCTCCATTTTCCATTTTCAATTCTCCATTTTCCTTTCCATTTTCCATTTTCCTTTCCATTCTCCATTCCCTTTTTTCATTTTCCATTTTCAATTTTCCATTCTCCCTTCCATTTTCCTTTCCATTTCAAATAATTTTATCAAAAACTAAGTTATATAAAATGGCGAAACAAATTTGTTGTAGTATCAAATAAGTTAGCGGTTATTACAACGAAGGATACCCACTTCACAAACAACCTAAATCCATTAAAATGCAGCATTTGACTTCAAGAAAAGATTTTATAAAAAAGGGACTGCTCTTTTCAGCCGGAATATCACTGGCTCCCAATTTGGTTTTTTCGCAAAACAAGGAGAAGGCAACACAACTTGACTCCGCCCTGGTAAATGAGTTTGTAAAAACAGCCCATTCAGATTTTGACAAGGTAAAAGAAATGCTTTCAGAACACCCCACGCTGTTGAACGCGGCATGGGATTGGGGCAATGGTGACTTTGAAACGGCGCTTGGTGCAGCAGGACATGTGGGTAATAAAGAAATAGCCAACTATCTTATTTCTCTCGGTGCAAGAACAGACATTTTTGTATTGACCATGCTGGGAAAAACGGATATCGTAAAAGCCATGCTCAAAACATATCCTGCTCTTTTGCAGTCAAAAGGCCCACACGGATTTACACTGCTCCACCACGCGGAAAAGGGAGGAAAAGATGCGGAAAAACTTCTGAAACATGTACAGAAAATGGGTTTGACTGAAAAGATGATTAAAACAATATAACGATGGATAGGTGATAGCCATCGGTTCGGAAGATGGACAGGATTGCAACAACCTAGGGTTGAAAATTGAAAGTTGAAAATTGAAAGTTGAAAATTGAAAGTTGAAAGATTTCATTCTCCTTTCCATTTTCCATTCTCCATTTTCCATTTTCCATTCTCCATTTTCCATTTCCATTTCCCATTTTCCATTTTCCATTTTCCATTTTCCATTTTCCATTTTCCATTTTCCTTTCCATTTTCCATTTTCCATTTTCCATTTTCCATTTTCCTTTCCCTTTTCCATTTTCCATTTTCCTTTCCCTTTTCCATTTTCCATTTTCCATTTTCCATTTTCCTTTCCATTTTCCATTTTCCATTATTGAATTCTCCCAATATTAGTTTTTGTAGTTTTTACAATCGCGGCCAACATTCTGAGAATTTCGGAAACATTTGATAAATAGTCGGAGGCAGTTATGTCATCAATATAATCTGTATTATGTAATAGCTGTAGCCAATACTCTGTTTCATTAGCTTCCTTTAAAGCGATATTAATCTTATGTAAAAAATCAGCTTTGGATTGTGCATGTTCTGATTCTCTCACCAAAGCGCCTATAGCTGTTCCACTTCTTAGTAATTGTTTAGACAGAACATATTCTTTTTGATTTTGTGTCATTATTTTATACAGTCTTATAATCTTAATGGCAAAATCATAGGACTTAATCATTATGATATTTTTTTTCATTTTACTTTCAATTTTCAATTTTCAATCCTCAATTTTCAATTCCCCTTTTCCATTTTCCATTTTCCCTTTTCCATTTTCCATTCTCCATTATTTAAAAATCGTATCAGATGGAGCTCTATAGTTTAGTCTTTTTCGCCGGAAAAAACCTGGTGGCCCGGATTATGACAGTGATCCAAGCGAAGATTTTCAGATGTAAATATTTTGGCTTATGAAAATAAAGCCCGGAATTTCTTCCGGGCTTTGGGTCGGTTTGGGATCGGTTTGGGATTGGTTTTGAGTTATTTTAAATCACTTTTGTATGAACTTTTTATTTACTTTTTCACTGTAAAAGCTCTCAGCATTTCATCAGCGGTTACAAAAAACGTTTTGGTCTCTTCGTCGTAAAGTACGTTTCTTCCGTTGTATTTTGCGTCTTTGTGACGTTCGAGTTGGGAACCTGTTTTTGTGTCAATTAATACCAGTGCCTGATCACTCCAAGCATTAACAAATAAGATATCATCAACCACTATCGGTCTGTTGCATGGACCTCTGGCAGGGCCGTTATCCTCGTTTCCAACCTTAACATTTTGCCAAATCAATAACCCGGTTTCTGAATCAACACAAAATATTTTTCCTTCATTTGAAATGGCATACATTCTATTACCATGAAGAAATGGTCCTGAAAAGGAAAAACCAGCTTTTTGATTAAGACCAGTTAATTCAGTTTTCCAATGTAAATTACCAGTTGCTGCATTCCACGAATACATTGACCAGTCACTGGCGGCTATTACATTTCCATCAAAAATATAAGGGGGTGTATTCCAGGCACTCCGCAAAGGACTGTAGGCCTCGTTTTTCCAGACCACCTCTTTTGTTTTTATATCCACAGCAAAGATATCCACAGGATGAAAATCATCAACATCGAGATAGTGACGCGTAAAGATTACTAAATCTGTGGTTCCATCATTATATACTAACGGTGGAAAATTTCCGGATGTTTTTTTGAATCTTAATAGCCATTCTTTCACCATACAATTTTTCAGTCTGACCTGTAGGGATGTAATACCGCATTAAGGTAACGCTGTCATTAAAAGGAAAATCATCAGGATTGTCATAATACTTCTCCGCAATATAGAAATAATCATTGTAAATCTCAAATGCAAATGGCAGACTGTGATTTTCAGTCAACTTTTTTTCCCAAACAATGGATCTGTCTTCTAAAGACAAACATGTTAACCGTTCCGTGAATCTTAAAATTAGAAATTTATCATGTAGTTTAAAGTTTTTACATGAAGATGTTTTTTCTTCAGGGTGGTTGTATTGCCATACCTTATTACCAGTTAATTTGTCAACGGCTATTAAAAGCGGGACATTTCGATTTTGATAATCCGAACCGTAACCAATGATAACCCAGTCCTTATAAAGGACCGGGTCATTAGCTAATTCATTTGAATACTCACTGGTTTGGTAACTCCATTTCCAATTTACCAACTTATTTATTGGATCTGGATCATCGGGTTTTGGCATTGGTTCTTTTTCACATGAGAAAAAGAAAACCAAAAAAAATATAATGCTCATATTACAAGATTTCATCATATTTACTGTTTATAAAGATTCCAATAATTTCCGTAAACATCTCTTGAAAACATATTACCAAACTCGTTTCCCCATTTCACTGTCATTTCTCATCTGAAAGTGACCGGAACCTTGCATTTTAATAGGTTCATCAACTCCAGGCATTGCTTTGGCAGAATTGGCCATCACAAAACCGTCAGTGAGGTGTTTTTCAGAATGAATCGTAATAGTGGTATGTCGTACAGAAGAAAAGATCGTGCCATCTCCATATGGCTGACCGATCAGGTCGGCACAATCCCCGCTGTATTCAATGATTTCTTCGATTAAACCTTCCCAGGGATAATCTACCTGGCAACTGCAACTATTATAGTATTTTCATAAGCCAGCATTAAATGCAAATTTTTATGTTTTTTAGTCCCTAAAAGGTCTATGCCGGGGTTTTCAAAGATATGTTTTGCTTTGTTTCTTTCTAATTCAAAATTTACCAACAATTCAGACCAGGTACTGATGCCTTCAGCATCAGACAAATCAGCCCCCCAGATTGGAAAATCATTAGGTGGGGCTACAACTGAACCTATAAATTTCGGCAACAAAATACCATCTACTGTGGCGGTAACAACAAGAGGTTGTCCGAATGGTCTGTTGATCCTGTGGGTAACAGTAAAAGTACCATCTGCCTCTTCTATACCATATAGCGCCAGACGATGTTTTACATCGAGCTCTTCCGGCATGTCATTACCTGTGATGCTTAGATTTTCATCAATTTTTTCACTTAGTAATAAATCTGTAATCGGCAAAGCCACATCATTACAAATCTTTTTTTCTACAAATTCATTAGAAAGCAAGCCACCTATAGACGCAATTGAATAAATAACAGAAGGAAAAAGTTTAATAATTTCAGGATGAAGAAGTGCAACACAGGTTTGATTAAAAAAGGCATCAAATTTTGGTTTTTTGTAAACTTTAGTTTCAGCTGCATAAATTCCTTTGTGGCCGGAACCTACCGTGATGATTCCTCCGTAATCTTTGTCACTTCCACTATATTTATTCTGCATAAATCTCAATGCCATTCCTCCCATACTGTGAGCAATAAAGAAGTTTTTCAATTTTTCCTCTTTGGTCCAGTTGTCGAGCCCTGTAAGATTGGTTGACTTAATGGTGGTGGCTACCTGATCTAGATTGGTATGGTCTCCGGTTTCGTATTTCAGGTTTTTGGTTTCATAATTTTTATCCGGCTGATTTTCCAAAAATGTTTGCGCATTCATCCAGGAACTGACACCTCCTTTGTATCCGTGAACAAACATAACCTTTCTTTTGAATCTGGATTCCTCATCTCTTTGATCGGGATCTTTCCCACCACCGTTACCAGTATTTTGATCGCCATCACCATCATTATCACCATCAGGATCTGGATCACCATCGTCATCCTGATCCGGATCCCCAATTATAGTATCCGGAATATAGGTGTATTCAAAATCGGGAGCAACCGGATCGTTTTTACAGTCAGAACCATGTTCGACAGGATTGTCAATTTGTTGTGATTGAGCATTCAATATCAATACATTATGCAATAAAAGTAATAAAATTACGATTTTAAATTTTAATATATTTTTCATTTTTCTTATATTTTTTTGATTATTAAATTAGATTTTTAAATGTTAGTTTTTAGTAAAGGTTGATGAATAAAAGTTATTATTCACCTGAACTGTAATGTGGTATAAACCGCTTCTCAGGCTTTCCACATTAAGTGTACTTAGTAGTCTGCCAACTGAAGTATTTGCCATAACAACACTACCGAGCTGATTGTAGACCAATGTTTCCACCTTATCAGTTTCATTAAAATTAATATTTAAATGAAGGTTGACAAAATCATTGGCGGGATTAGGAAATACAGTCAGTGATTTTGAAGCATCTATGGCTTCTTTTTGACGAACTTCCATACTTTCTTCATCACAGCCAAAATTGTAATCTTCGTACAGAGTGGTGGAAATGGATTCAGCGCAATCGCCTGTGCTCAGAACATAAGGTTGGGTATTAATTTCTTTTACAATTAAATCCTGGGCAACTTCAGTAAACCACGCATAAAATTTTTCAACTTTATACACCAGCGTATATTCATTGTACAATTCATAAACGATTTTCTTTTCCGTAATGTAATAGGTAAAAGTAATATCTCTGTTGAAGACTTTTATCCAATCATTCGTTTCAATGACAGTATAGCCATTGTTTTGATATTCGGTTAATTGTTCGTTGTTCGGAATCACAAATTTTAATGGAGATGTAAGTCCGTTTTTTAAAATTGTACTTTTTGTTTCTAAATACTCCCTGGTTTCTTCATTGGAATAGTCTGTGTGGTACGTATATTCTGGATAACCATTTCTTAAGTCCATTGTGGTATAAGCTCCGGTTCTTTTAACTTCGTACTGCGAACCAAACCAACCACCTTCATAAATAGTTGAGGTAGTCGAAAAAACCTGTCTGGTACCAACATTGTCGATGATAGTTTCATCAGGGGCAATGTGCCAATCCGGAAACAGATTTTTGTGGTATAGATATCTGTATTTGGTAATATAGTTATCAGAATCATCCAGAGACACCTGAAATGCCTTTTTGTACGTAATTACTTTGGTTCTCAATAGTTCATGCGTTTGAATTTCAGAATAGTTTACAGTAGAAGACAGTTTTTGAACTTCTTTGGTAGTGGTTGAGTAACATAATACTCTTTCGGTTTGTGGTACATTGGGCCCTGTTTGCGAGGACAGTAAGTTTGGTAATGTTAATGCAATAAACACCCAAACATAAAAATTCAAAAAATTAAAATAGTTTGTCATAATAAATAAATTTAAAATGGTTAATGGTTAAAAAAATATAAATAACTTTTTCTCATTGTTTGGATTGCTGCAGTCAATCCATCACCCGAAGAATGGGACAAAAATATAATAAAATTTTCGTCAAATTTTACAAATTTTCAAAAAAAAGTTGCGGATTCCGCAACTTTTTAGTTAAAAAAATGTTAAAATGTCGTTTTTGTTGCGGAATCCGCAACTTTTTGCCCTAAAAGTTGCGACATACGCAAAATCGTAATATGTTTTTTCGACCTTTTTTCGCTGATTTTTGCATTTTTTTTAAAAAATTTGCAAATACTAAATAGTTTACCTTCTATTTTCTTTCTCTTTTGTGTAGACAGAGTTGGTTTTAGAATTTATTCTGTGAATTTTCTGGAAAAAAAGAGATTACCGAAGCTTCCAAAAAAAAAATACATCATTTTTCCACGTGGTTTTTTGACTTATTTTTAAAAAAACTCATTTTTCCACATGGGTTTTTCATTTTGTAATACAAAAAAGGTGAAATTTTAACATGGTATTTTGATTATATATGCTACATTTTAAAAGGAAAATGAACCAAAATCGCTTTGTAATTGCTAGCTAATTAGCTAACTTTGTATAATGAGTTCAGATTTTGTTAGAGAAGTTGTTTTACGGTGAACATTTTTGGGAATTTTATCATCGCTTGGATAAAAAGATAAAACTGAAGGTAGACAGGACTATCAATCTTTTGGAAACTGTAGAACATGTGCCAGAAAAATATTTTAAACATTTTTCCGGAACAGAAGGTCTTTATGAAATCAGAGTTGAATTTGAATATAATATCTACAGGATTTTTTCATTTTTTGATAAGGGAAAATTAGTCATTGCCATCAACAGGTTCCATAAGAAAACAAACCGAACTCCAAAAAAGAAATAGATAAGGCACTTAAAATTAAAAAACAATATTTCAATGAAAAGTAATAATTTGATGCATGCTGATTACATAATAAATAAGCAGGCACAGTAAAAAAAAATCTGAATCTGATAAATATCCTGAATATAATATGTAATAAAACCCCCGGACTTGTCATGTCAGGGTTTGGTCCTCAGCACCGTTTATCTCTGTTTTATACCGTCATTCCACAAAAACAAATACATATCAAAAAATGCATTACAAAAGTTGGGCCGATAAAATAATAGAACTAAAAAATGCTGACCTGACATTGAGAGAAAAACTGGTAAAAAGCGGACAACTCAGCGATGGATACAACAAAGATATGAAGGAGCTCCACAACAATAATACCGCAATCCTGAATGACATCATAGATACTATTGGTTTTCCGACAACTGACAAAGTAGGTAGTGAAGCAAGTGAAGCGGCCTGGCTGGTGATACAACATTCCATCGGACAACCTCTATTAATGAAAAAGTGCGTAAAACTATTGGAAACTGCCGTCAGTGAAGGTAAGGCAGACGCGAAAAGTCTTGCGTATCTGACAGACCGCATAGCAGTGTTGGAAGGTAAGCCACAACTATACGGCACTCAGTATGACTGGGACAATAATGGCAATATGAGTCCAAACCTTTTTGATGACATAAAAAAAGTAAACGAAAGGAGAAAATCAATCGGGCTTAACTCTGTTGAAGAACAAACAGACATCATGAGAAAACAAGTAATATGTGATAATGTATTGCCATCAAAAGACTTTGAAAAAAGGAAGCAGGAAATTGAACAATGGAAAAAGCATACCGGATGGACGAAATAAAACTGGTGATAATTCAGTATTTGATGAACATGGCGGCTATTGAAGTCACATCACAAAGCACAGCCGTTATGCCTTTATTTCCAAAATCTTATAAACATCTATTGAAGGCTATAAAAAATTTAATTTAGACATACGTAGGGTCATAATATGTTTTTTCAACCTTTTTTCACTGATTTTTGCCTTTTTTGGAAAAAAGTGGGAAATTTCCATCTGATTTTTTTGATTCGAAATATGGCAAAGAGGAATCGTACATCGGTTTTTTGATGTTCGTATTGGAAATAGGCTTTAATAAAATAGGTTTGGGTATAAAATTTACAGGCTTTTACTTAGGTGCCTCAAAAAGTTTTTGTTATATTTGTTATGTGTAAAAGACACAAACACTATTACCATATTTACATTTTATTAAGGTCTGGATTTTTGAAAAGTAAAAAATACATAAAAAACACAAAAAACGAAGTAAATTGAGTGGTTGATATATTTTATATGCAGATATAGACAAGTTGAACAAACCCAACCGAAATACAAACAAACCGAGTATAAATCCACGGTTGGAATAAATTAGAATCATTTTTGCTGGAGAGTCTTATTTAATCTTTAAAATTAAATGAGATGACAGAATTAAGAAAGAGGTTCATGCGTGACATGAGCATCAGTAATTTTTCAAACAACACCATTCGCAATTACACGGAAGCAGTATCCAAGCTGGCAAGGCACTACCAGAAATGTCCTTCACAAATCACGGAAGAGGAAATCAGGGATTTTTTAAAAGTTGTATTGGATGAGAACAAGAGTTAGTCAAATGTCAACATTATTCAGAGAGCACTAAAACTGTTATACACCAGGACGCTTGACCAATCATACAAGGTGGATCGATTACAAAGGCCAAAGGCGGAAAAGACCTTGAAGTATATCTTGAGTCAAGCAGAAGTAGTACGCCTATTGGATCTTTGTAAGAATGTCAAACACAAGCTTATATTCATGGTCATGTATGCCACCGGACTGAGGGTGTCGGAAGTAGCCGCCTTAAAATTGACGGATATTGATAGTGCCCGGATGATTATCCAGGTTCGTAACCCTAAGGGACATAAACAGCGGGAGGTAAATTCAAAAAACTTCATTATGGTTTAGGCATCCTGAAATTCCAATACTTGAGTACGGTACCGTGTGTAATACTCCCCAAAGGATGAACCAAAAGTTATATAGTTTAGCTGAATATTCAGGGTGAAAAAATATACGTTCACCGTACATATTCCCATTTTAAATTGTATCTTTGGACTTTCTAAACAAAACAATTCCGAGTTGAAAAAAATAGTTCTCATTCATATTTTGCTATGCGTATATATCTGTGACATGGCAAGTCAATTCAGCAAAGAAATCACACTACAACAATGTTCTTCAAATTGTAATTTTTCTTTTGCGGATTTTGTAGATGTTGACCTGGATGGAGACATTGATTTTCTTCCGGTGGAATACAGATCAAAGTCTATTATGTACATGGAGAACAATGGAAAAGGCCAATTTGGAACACCAAAAACTATTTTAAGCAACCTTCCGACCTTGAAATCATATCTTTTTACAGACTGGGATTTTGATGGGGATATGGATATCGTTACAGGATACGAGGCATTAAATAAAATTGTCCTTCATGTAAACAAAGGGAATTTTCAATTTGAACCTGAAATTATCCTGATGGAAAATATTGATTTATTTAACGGAAGTTTACATGTTGAAGCAGAAGACCTTGATGCTGACGGAAAAAAAGAATTTGTATTCTCTATTTACAGCACCAATGGACTCCATTTCATCGACGTTGTACATCAGGATAGTGTGTCCGTCAATAAAGTACTTACCAATGTGAAAGGAAGCCACAGAACCAAGATATATGATATGGATCAAGACGGTGATTTTGATGTTTTGAATGAACCAACGGGATTAGAAAGTGTATTGTTTGTGGAAAATGACGGGACCGGACAATTCAATAATTATTTTCCGATAGCTACATTTAATACCAATGAATATGCTACGACTTTTGATGTGGGAGATTTAGATCTCGACGGCGATATTGACCTGATTACAGGCAATTATACTTCGGCGATTCAAGTTCATTTTAATGACGGACAAATGAAATTTACGAAAGTGCATGTCGGCTCGCACAAAAATCCTCATGTTGTTCTTTCTGATATTGACGGGGATGGTGACCTGGATGTCTATGTCGATAATACGGCAGTTAGCCCTGCTACAAGTAGTATTAATATCGCATTCTGGAGAGAAAATTACGGAAAGGGCAATTTTGGTCCGGCGCAAACGATCATACCAGTTGAATCAGATCCTTATATCATGCATGTTGCGGATTTAGATGGGGATGGAGATGATGAAATTATAGCAGTGTCCGACATAAAGGACCGCATTTATTATTATAAAAATTTGTTCAGAACCCCTTACCTGGAAGGTTTGGTTTTTGAAGACCTCAATATGAATCAAATCAGAGAAAATGAAGAAGAAAAAATTTTCGGTCATTTTTTAAAAATAACCCCGGAACCTGTGGCTACGGTCCTGTCTGATAACGGATATTATAAATATTACCTGGACAAAGGGGTATATAAGATTTCTCCCAAAGAGGATGCTTGTTACAAGCTATCGGGTTTATCAGAAATGATAATTCAGATAGACACAGCAAATCAATACAGGGATGTTGCGGTAACTCGAAACTCAAGCAAGAACCATTTTGGATCATATATTCATTCGGGATTCACAAGATGCGGATTCGAAGTGCCGGTTTATCTTATCACAAAAAATGAAGGATGTTTGCCGGGGAGGGCTTCCACAAAAGTATGTTTTGATAGTTTAGCCACGTTTATTTCTTCAGATATTGCCTTTTCTAGTGTAGACGGTAATTGTTATACTTGGGAGTCAGACTCTTTAGATGTTCAACAATCATCAAAAGTCACCATGATTTTAAAAATAGCCGGTGAAGAACATATTGGAGAACAAATTGAAATCCCGGTTATTACAAAAGGAATACACGAGGAATTAATGCCAGCAGATACCACCGTGTTTCGTTCAACGATTAATTGTTCTTTCGACCCCAATGACAAAACGATTCATCCCGACAGAGGTGGAAGTCGTAACGTTCTGAAACGTGAACCTATACTCTATACGATTCGATTTCAAAATACAGGTACGGATACGGCTTTTCAAGTAGAAATCAGAGATAGACTTAGCGATCAATTAGATATTAATTCTTTACAACTTATTGACCAAAGCCATCCGGGAGATGTGTTGTGGAACACGATTGATAAAAAATTAAAGGTCACATTCAGGAATATATTATTGCCCGACAGTACAACGAATTACGAAAGAAGCCAAGGCTACCTATCCTTTTTGATAAAAGCAAAAGATAATCTCTTGAACAAATCCACTATAACAAATATGGCGGAGATTTATTTTGATTATAATAAACCAATCCTGACCAACCTTGCCAAAGTTCGTGTGGTAGATGCATTTACTTGTGCTGATTCTATCGACCATCATGGAAGGGATATTTTTCCTTTGAATTATTCAATCTTAACCAAGGATAATACTTGTCACAACAGTTTGGATGGCAACATTCAAATAGATTTTTCTAAAGGCCTACCTCCGTATCAAGTGAATGACTCAATCGTTGTTGAAACCTATGAATTGCATTCACTTCCTGAAGGTGTTTATTCATTTATAGTGGCTGATAGTGGAAATTGCAACGATACTTTGACGGTAATCATTTCAACCCCTGACACCCTTGAAGCGACCTATATAGTCAACCCAACCTCAGGTTTGGGAATCCATGACGGGAAGATTACTATCCAAACCATTGCAGGAGGAACTCCTCCATTTCAAATTTACGTGAATGGTATTTTGTCACCTGGATATGAAATTAAAAATTTGCAGGCAGGAAGCTATGAATTAAAAATTCTTGACAACAATGATTGTGAATTCAATGCCACCGTCGAGGTGGGTGAAAGTGTCGATACCGAAAATACAGATATTCAAAGTCACCCGGTAATCAGTCCAAATCCAATGAGAGATATCCTTGAAATTTCGATTCCGAATGGTTCTTGGAAAGATGGACATTATGCATTGTACGATGTGATGGGTAGGTTAATATATAAAAATAAATGGAGCAGTCTAACATCGTCATCACTGAATGCCAAAATCAACCTGGAGTTTTTGCAAAATGGGGTTTATTTTTTCGTCATGAAAAAAGAAACGGGAGAAGTTTATTCATGTAAGCTTATAAAAGAATAAGGAAGAGAATACTATATTTTTCATAAGAGGTTGTCTTGGATGTTTTATCTTTGAAACCATAAAAATCAATTGGGTGTACATTACATTCTAGTCACCGTTTAGGTTTGGAATATGTAACCCATAGTTCTTCGCAACGTTGATTTTCAAAATATAACATGCCCAAAGGTAAGCAAGGTTATATATTGGTACACTGTGGCCCGTGCAGACAAAGGAATGCGGGATGTAATCATTAAAAATATCATTCAATCTCATACACCCAAAAAACTTTTGATTATATTTGTATAGAAATAAGGTGTCTGAAAAAAAATCTAAATGTAGAAAATATTTGAGCATCTGCTTTCCGAACTCTTCAACTTTTTGAGGAATAATATGATACCTGAATGTAGTCGTGCCGGAACGGTTAGCACTCGATTAAATTTTACGTCAAAATATGAATCTTATTAACAAACTTTCGTATTTTTATAGTTTTAATATGGGTTGAATATCAATAATTTATGAAAATTTTTATAAAAATTAGTTGCGCATATATAAGTTATAGTCAATTTGAATAAAAGGAGCATGAAATCAAGGATATTCAAAGTGAAGAAAAACGAAACGGTGAAACATACAAATAAACTGGGAACAATTCTTTTATTCGTTCTCGGGTTGTCAATTACTCAATTCCAATGCCAGAACACACTAAAAATTAACCCAAATTTTAGTCAAGTAGAATTTGATAAAATGGCGGATGAAGTTTCAAATGGTAAAGTGCTAGATATTTCCGCCAAAATGTTTAAAATGGAAAAGGAATCATATCTCATTCTTGATTGCAGAGAGGAAAATGAATATGAAATAAGCCATATAAAAAATGCAAGACGAGTTGGTTTTGATGACTTTAATTCGTCTCAGCTAGAGGATATTTCCAAAGATGCAAAAATTGTCACTTATTGCTTAATTGGTAAGAGAAGTGAGAAGATTGGAGAAAAATTACAAGACGCAGGCTATACGAATGTACATAATCTACATGGAAGCATGTTAAGTTGGATGAATGAAGGAAATCCTGTAATTGATAGCCGCGGGAAACAAACTGTCAAAATACATGGGTTCAAAAAAGAATTGGGATTTGAAAAGTATTCTAAAGTTGGGGAAGTTGTATATTAAAATAAATACTATTCCAAAGGAATGGGGAAACTGACTATAGCAATGCATATCTGCCCATGCCTTCCAAAAGTTCGGCACGTCAGATATGCTGACCGTTACATCTACATTTCCAATATCTCTTAGACTACTATCAATGTCCATACATAATCTCATTTCGATAACGTAGGGTCATAATATGTTTTTCCTGGGGTTTTATTTATTTTCCTCTTTATTGATAAAAGACCACAAAATTTCATCCTTTAATCCCGTCATTTTTTGTATACCTTTGCATCAGAATTTATTCTTCGTTTTATAATTACTAAAATTCTGAAATAATACTTGAAGGATATTTGCAACAATAAGAAAAAACATGAAATACGAAGACAATCCAAAGAGTATTAAGTATTACGTAAAGAGGTATCTTCTGGCCAACCGTGATTTTTATACAGGGAAAAAGGTACTCGATTTTCCGGCGGGCAACGGCGTGACCTCGGGTTTACTCAAAGACATAGGTGCCACGGCCATACCTATGGATTTGTTTCCGGAGTATTTTGAAACAGAAGGTTTACACTGTACACGCGCCAATATAAGGGAGGGACTACCCGTAGCAGACAAGTCGGTGGATGTCCTGATATGCCAGGAGGGCATCGAACATTTCAGCGACCAGTACAACGCACTCAGAGAGTGTAACCGCGTGATCAAAGACAAAGGAATATTATTAATCACCACACCCAACTATTCCAATATCCAGGCGAGGCTGAGCTATATGCTGACGGAAAGCGAGAGGTTCAACTCCATCATGCCTCCCAACGAACTCGACAGTATATGGATGTCGAAGCAGGAGATCACACAGGAAATATATTTCGGGCATATATTTCTTATAGGTATTCAAAAACTGAGGGTATTGGCAAAGTTGGCCGGGTTCCGCATCAAAAAATGTCACTTCACCAGGAGGAAGTCCACGTCCACCATCTTGTTTCCGTTTTTTTATCCGTTTATTTATCTTTCCAGCTGGATTACGTATAAAAAAAATATGAGGAAAAATACAGATTACGACGAGGCGACCAAAAAAGAGATATACGGAGAAATATTTTCACTGGCTGTGAACCCTAAAATTTTGGTAGGCGCAGATCTGATGATTGAATTTGAAAAAGAAAACGATGCTGAAAATGTCGCTGCAGGATTGAGGAGCATGCATAAGGAGTTCGGGAGGACGTAGAATCAGGAGTTTTAATAAAGGGCCTGGAATAAATAAAGTTTTGTCTGTTTGATTACAAAATGAAAACAATGTATAATTTTTCTTTATTTTTCATTTTCTGATATGAATAACAAAGATTCTGAAATATTGTACATAAAATTGATTGAATACTCCATTGACAAAATTGAGCAGTATGTTTATATAGAAAAGATAAATCACACTAAAACGAACATCATATTGACAGAGGAATCTGTGGACCCGAAAATAGAAAAGTATTTCGGGAATATGATCATATATACGTGGGATGAAGTAAAAAAAATATTTTCATGTGACAACGAACCCGAAGGATTGACAATTTTATTTCCAAAACCCGAACCTGGTCAGGACGTTAATAAATTGCATGTAAAATTTTCATCCTCCATAAAAAATCTGGATGGAACACTTTATCTTAAATATAAAGTTATAAAGGATTCCATTTATATTGAAGACGATGGTATTGGTGTTTGGATTGGTGGTGATGATGAAGAGTAGTTTTACATTTTTTTGATGTTTTAAGACAAAAAGAGAGTAAAGTTGTCATTGGGGATGGTTGGAATTTGCTTATCTTTGGAAATTAGATTGTTCATGCTTAAATACATTATTGCAATAAGTATAATTCTTTTATCGTGTGCTAAAAGCAAAACTGATAAATATACTTTTGAATTTTTTTATGAAAATTATAAAGATTATTTCATCGGTGATTGCTTTTACTTTTATTTGGATGATAAAAAATATAAGGAAAGATTTGAATGTGCCGATTTTTTGTATTTAAGTGATAAAGAAAAATTTTATTTAGATAGTATGGTGGCTTCTTTGAGATTTGATTTAAATGCCCATATTGCAAACAAATCTGAAGGTGGATATAGTATGTATCTATATGGAAAAAATGGTAAAAATATTTTGGAGGATAGTTTGAAAGGCCGTTCTGTATCAACTGCACTGCCCGGTTATTTCTGCGTTGCAAAAACATGTATGAATGTTGTCAGGTCCAAAGACTTTCAAGATAGGGCAAAGAAATTTGCCAAACGGCGAGCCAGAGAAGAAAAGGAAAAAAACAAGTAGCAAAAAGATAAATAGAGTAGAGTAGTGTCCTGGTTTAATTATTTATAGCCGGAACAAAATATAAATTGGATGTTGTGTTTCAGGTCAAGTTATAAAAATTGTGACAGATATTCCCTTTGAATACGAGGTCGGAAAATTCAGCTATAATAAATTTATTTTATAAAAAATCAGCCACTGCACAATTGCACAGTGGCTGCTACATTACGTTCACCACAAAAAAATATCATACTATTAATATCTTAACCTTTTTATTATATTTTCAAAGTGGTTTAATGTACTGTTATTCCGGATTGAGGAATAACATATTATGTTCAAAGGATTACAATTTCGTAACTTCCAGATTGATGGTGACAGTTTGTCCTTCTGAAATGGTAAAAGGAATCATACCGTTATTGTCAGAATAAAGTCCGACAAAATCACCAGTGGACCAATTGAAGTCATTGTCGTTATCTTTCCAGAGATCGATAAAATATGTGCCCGGTGTCACGTTGGTAATGATGTAGGTGACGGAATTTCCTGATCCACTCACTGTTGTCCATTGTAATGGAATATTGTTAAACCAATCATCAATATTTCTATAGATACTTACTTTTGCATTGGAAAGGTCTCCGGTAGTACCTGCAGCAAATTTAGCCGTTCCTGTGATTTTGGTTTGACTCGCCTGAACGGTTACTGTGCGTTGATTTTCATCGGTGCCACCATTTCCGTCATCTACGGTAACTTTTATAGTGTAATCCCCGGGGGTCAGAGGTACTTCCCATTGTACGTTGGCACCTGATCCGATGATAATTCCTCCATTGACAGAGTACTGATAGGACAAAACGTCATTGTCAGGGTCTATGGCTTCCACACTTACATTTGCCCGTTGTCCGGGTAATAATGTTGAAGGATACACCTGAAAAGAAGAGATGAGCGGGGCTGTGTTAAAATCAAGAATCCACATGTCAATTTTACAATTAAATGTTTCTCCTTCACTTACCTGCAATTCAGAAAAAATATAGGCACCAAGATTGATTTCTCCATAGATACCGATAAAATCTCCTTTGTCAAGTTCCTTGGAATTGTTGTTATCTTTCCATACAGAGAGGTAATAATTTCCAGGAAGGATATCAGATATCGTAAATGTCACACTTCCTCCGCTACCCTGAACCGCAGCATTTCTGACTGGTTGGTTGAGTTCGAAATTTTCAAGAGAAGTATATAACGTTACTTTGGCATTGGAAAGATCCTCCGGGTACATTTGCCACACATGAAAAACAATTTTTTATCATGACAGGTACACCATTAGTTAAAATGACTGTGTGTGATGTTTTGTACACACATATGAAAAATTATTTTAGATCAATGAATGTAAATAAATGTATATGTAATTTGGTAATTTTCAGCATTTGTAATTATCTTTGTCCAAATTGTACATATTATTTTACGCTTCAAAGATCACATAGATGAAATGAAGGTGTAAAAACTATGTATAGTACAAAATCCTTTTTAAAACAGTAAACTTTTATTCCAATGAGAAATGATACCTTAACTTTCCTATTTGTTAAAGGCGGAATGACACTTTGTTTAGTGTCTTTTTTGTTAGCCTCTGTATGGCAAGTTGGTTTTGCACAACCTACCGTTTTTTACACAAATGTATCAAGTACAGTAAGTCCTGCTTTAACAAATTCCAGATTAAATCTTAATGATGTAGGCGCTTTCAGACAAACCCGGTTTCAAACAACGGCGGCACCGGCGCCGGCTACTCAAACATATGCCTTTCATACAGGTACTGCCACAAGTCCG
The DNA here is from genome assembly GCA_016715245.1 of Saprospiraceae bacterium. Lineage (GTDB taxonomy): Bacteria > Bacteroidota > Bacteroidia > Chitinophagales > Saprospiraceae > OLB9. The sequence continues at coordinate 112,077 of JADKAS010000011.1, read as the reverse complement.
GATTATTCGAACAACTGGAGACCCTACACATTTGGTGACGGTACGGGTATTTCTTATGCTTTAAATACCGTTACCGTGCCTTCCACGGTCTTAAACAGTGCCCGATGGAACACCGGAGGCGGTGGAAATGATGGAAATCTTGAGGCTTTATCAAACAATACCTATTATACGGTCAATATCCAGGAAAATGCCGCAGCAAATAATTTGTCAGCCATTTGGAGTACTTCATTTAATCCGGTGACATTTTCTGCCGTTACACAATCTCCTCTTAATAATGCTGTAGGCTCGGGGGTGCCGGTGACGGTAAACATTACCTCTTCGACATCCTTAGGAAGTGGTGAAAATGTTTTTGTCAGGTATTCAACCAATGGTTTTACTACTTCAAACATTGTTCAGGCAACATTTTCCGCAACAGCGGGTACCGCCATAATACCCGGACAATTAACCGGAATCACCGTGTCCTATTACATTTTTTCAAGCAACCGCACATTGGCTCAATTGGCTACCATTGTGGGCACACCCGGAATAGGTGAAGTAGGTTATGATATGGCTACCCTTAACTTAATAAACAATGCAGGTGCGAATTATGCTTATACAGTATTTAATCCTGTGACAGTTAATGCCACCGGTGGAACCGCGACTGCTGACTATGCCGACCTAAAGCAGGCATTTGATGCGATAAATAGTGGTATTCATACTTTAGCCATCACTATTCTCATAAATGGTTTCACCAATGAAACCGTTTCAGCATCACTTAATGCCAGTGGCGTGGGTGCTTCAAACTATACAGGTATTACCATCAACCCTGCCGGAGGTGGGGCAAGAACGATTTCAGGAGCCATAGCAGGCCATTTAATTGATCTTAACGGGGCAGACAATGTGACGATAGATGGGTTAAATTCAGGAGGTAACAGTTTAATCATTTCCAATACCTCTACTTCTTCAGCTGCTTCTACAATCCGATTTATTGCGGATGCCACCAATAATACCGTGACGAGAACAAATCTTCAAGGATCTACCGGCGCTGCACTTTCTTCAGGATTAGGTGTCGTCTTCTTTTCGACAGGTACAGTGACAGGAAACGACAACAATTCCATCAGCAACTGTGATATTGGACCGGCAGGTGCAAACCTGCCTATCAACGGTATTTATTCCTTGGGAACTAGTACCGCTATTGATAATAGTGGTATGATGGTTTTAAACAACAATATTTTTAATTATTTTAACACTAATTCGGCTTCTAGTGGTTTAAATGCCAATACTGGTACTTCTGGATGGACCATCAATGGCAATAGTTTTTTTCAAACAGCGACGAGGACTTATGGTTCTGCCAATACTCATAATGCGATAGTGACAACTAACGGAAGTGGTTATACGATCAATAACAATTTTATTGGAGGCTCAGCTGCCAGTGCCGGGGGTTCTGCCTATGCGATGGCTGGTACCATCGCCACCAGATTCGTCGGTATTAATGTCTCAGCAGGTACAACCACTGCTGTGAACAATATTCAAGGCAATACCATCACAAATATTCTCTTAAATACCAGTAGTGGTGCTGCTACTACGAATGGTATTATTTGTGGTATTAATGTCACAGCAGGTAATTTTAACATAGGAACGACAACCGGCAATACCATTGGAGCCACAACGGGCGTAGATAATATCAGGGAGTTTCGACGACTGCAGGTGGGATCGTAGTAGGAATCAATTCCAGCACGACAGGAACTGTTTCTATTCAAAATAATACGATTGGAGCGTTAACCAGCTCAGGCACCACAGCAGCCATTTCTGGTAGTATATCGGGTATCATTATTTCTGGCATTGCTGCATCTGTCACCATAACCGGAAACACGATTGGAAATGCCACAGCAAACAACATGCGGGGTGGAACCGTAGGACTTACAACGGGTAGTTCTTTAGTAACAGGTATCAATCTGCCATCTACACCTACCACTGCTACAATCAACAATAACACCATTCAAAACCTATTGTCTGTAGGTACCAACACTGCGGGGTTTGTAAGAGGAATTCAAACCTTCACAACAGCAAGTGCAACAGCAACAGGTTGGTCAATATCCAACAATACGATCAATAACCTAAGTACAAATAGTACTTTAGCGAGTATCGCTAGTGGTCTGGCTTCAGCCGTTGGCATTCATCATTTAGCTTCTCAAGGTTGTGTCATTTCTCAAAATAATATTAGTAATATTGCAAATACCAACACCACTGCGACAACCAATATTATCGTTGTTGGTATTTCTTCAGCTAATGCTGCCGTAACAACTACTTTAGGAACTACTATTTCTCGAAATAAAATCTGGGCATTAAGTAACTCAACAATAGGAACTGCTGCCCTTACTCCTCCTATAGTAGCGGGTATCTTAGTTCATTCTGGAAATAATATCACTTCTATTAATAATAACATGGTGGCTTTAGGTAATGGGCAAACCAGTAATACTTCATTTATAGGTATTTGGTCCAACAATGGATCTACTCCTAATCCTACTAGCACAAATGTATATAACAATAGTGTACTTATAGAAGGTACAGCCTCAGCAGGGGCTTTGCCAAGTTTTGCCTTTATGAGATCGATCTATATAACAGCGATTGCTAATACAGTTACAGTAGATGTTAAAAATAATATTTTTCAAAATAGCAGAAGTGGTGGTACAGGTCAGCACTTTGCGATATGTAATGGATTTAATGCCACACCACCAGTAAGTGCAGTTGGTTGGGCCGCCAATGCCAGTAATAATAATGTACTTAATGCTAATTCAACTACCATTGGACACTGGACTTCTGCATTAAATTTTTCCGACTGGCAGACAAATTCTGTAAGTGATGGTTCTTCAATATCAGCAGTTTCTGTACCATTTGTAAATACTGCTATTGGTGATTTACATGTGAATTTTGGAGTCACACCTACAGGACTTGAATCAGGTGGTATATCTATCGTAGGTTTGACTAATGATTATGATAACGATGTACGTCCAGGACCGGCTGGCTCTGTAAACGGTGGTGGATTTTTTCATGATATTGGTGCTGACGAATTTGATGGCGTGTACTTAGACCTTATGAAACCTACCATCACTTATGTTCCTTTTTCATTTACGTGTGCTACCACAGCCCGAACCTTGATTGCTACGATTACGGACCTAAGCGGTGTTCCTATCGCGGGGTTAGGGTTGCCGGTGTTGTATTGGAGAATTAATGCGGGTCTTTACACAGCTGCAACAGGTACCAGTTTAGGCAGTGGTCAATATTCCTTCACCTTTGGAGCTGGTGTTGGTGTAGGAGATGTAGTTTCATACTATATTGTAGCGCAAGACGGCGCAGGCACTGCAAATGTTGGTTCTTTCCCATCATTGGGAGCTTCAGGGTTTACGGCAAATCCTCCATTAGCATCTACCCCACCAACCACACCGAGTTCATACCCAATAGCCACGACGCTTCCTTTTGGTACGTACACTGTAGGTGGAGCGGGTACGTATCCTACACTTACGGCAGCTATCAATGAATATAATACAAAATGTTTGAATGGTCCAATCGTTTTTGAATTATTAGATCCTACCTATACAGAAGCAGGGGCGATGACGATTATCAAACACCCGGATGCCAGCGCTACAAATACTTTGACCATCAGACCCGCCACAGGTGTCACCGCGTCAGTGACAGCAACCGTAGCCAGCGGACCTTTATTAAAAATATTAGGCAACTATGTCACTATAGATGGTTCCAATAACGGAAGCAACAGCCGCGATCTTACGCTTGCCAATGCAAGTACAACATCTCCTACTGTTGTCCATATAGGATCCACAGGTACGATACCGATTACAAACGTGACCCTCAAAAATTGTATTGTCATCAATGGCGTAAGTACTTCAACTGCTATCGTCACCTCTGATGGAGCAGTCTTAGGAACTGCCGGTTACTTTAATGATATCACTATACAAAACAATGATATTCAAAGAGCGTTTAACGGATGTTTTAACATAGCCGTTGTCTCTCCGGGTAATGGATCAGGATTATTGTTAACCCAAAACACACTAAACACTACTGATGGTAGTGCAATTCGACGTAATGGCCTGTATTTGCAAGGGGTAAGTGGAGCCACTGTATCAAATAACACAATTGGTAATTTTAGTAATATAGATGGCGAAAATGATCATGGTATTTGGCTGGCGACAGGGACCAGTAATACCACAGTCATTGGAAATACGGTAAGTAATCTGGGAATGACATTAACAAGTGCATTTGCGCCATATGGTATAAGGGAGTCTTCAGGACTTGCTGCTTCCGGCAATATTATTTCTGGCAATACTATAGACAACATTTCCACTGCCGGTACAAATAATCTTAGTGGTATCGATAATTCAAGCAGCGGTACCATCATTGAAAGAAATAATGTCAGCAACATAAGTCATTTGAATACAGGCACTTTTGGCGCATATGGCATCAACATTAGTGCCGGGAGTAATGTTATTATCCGAAATAATTTTGTGAGTAACGTCAATCAAGTAATGACAACTGGTAATGCGTTCAGTGCTTCGTTTGGTGTTTTTGGTATCAGAATAGCCTCAGGTATTAACCATGTTGTGTATCATAATTCAGTAAATTTAAATGGACTATTACCGGGTACGGCAAGCTCCAGTTTATTATCTGCAGCGTTTTGCCTGGTTAGCAACGGATCCACAGGTTGTGATGTCAGAAACAATATTTTTGCCAATAATATTACAGGGGGTACAACCAATATTGCACATGTGGCTATATATTTACCATCAGGAGGCACCTCTGCCAACAACTTAAATTTAGACAATAATGTCTATTTTCACGGCACTGACATAGCCAGACAAGGAGTATGTCACGACTGTATCAACTTTTATACAACCATCGCCGGTTTGAGGGCATATACAACTACATTGAGTACATCAAACACCAATGATCTCAATTCAGATGCATACAATGCGGCAGTTCCGTTCATATCGGCTACAGATTTGCATATTAATCCTTCATTTGGATTTTATGTGAATTCAGCGGGAGCACCTTTAGCAAGTGTTACAACAGACATTGATGGTATAGATGTGAGAGACAGTTCTAATCCCGACGCGGGTGCCGATGAAATATCTCTGTCTTGTTCGGCAGTAGTCACGAATAGTGGTAATGATATCATTACGGTTGGTACACTTAGGAATGTATTAAGTTGTGTATCTGATGGTAGTATCATCACCTTTGACCCAGGTGTTCCTACTTCATTTTTTACCGAACCATTGACCATTAAAAAGAATATCACCCTTCAAGGTGTCGCCGCTCTTGACTTTGATTTTTCTAATGCAGCGCTGTCTTCGTCTACCTTTGGTTTACGAATAGGTGTAGGCAAAACCGTTACCTTACATAATATTGATATTATAGACAAAAATAATCCGAACAGTACCCCTCCATCTTTGGTTCCGATCATTTTGGTACAAACAGGTATGCCGGGTGGTACATTAATTAATACTGGCGCTACTACTATTTCCAAGTTGTAGGTTATTATATTAACTAGTATATGTTAAAACACCAACTTTGTCTTCAAAGTTGGTGTTTTATTTTTGACCAAGGCCTATCCGGATTGAAATTGATATTATCCGCATTATCAAGCTAAAACTTCTTACGGAAATACATTCCATTATAACAACCATGACGGTTCAAAAATGAAAAGTATTTAAGAACTGAGTTTTATCAGGACAAGCTTTGTTGTGTAACACATTTTTTGTCTTACTACAAAAGAGAAGCGAGTGGCGTTAGCCCTGTATTCTTCATTGTACAGTATGCAGTAATACCTCTTGAAGTGGGTTGTGATGTTTATTTTATGAAGTTGGCTGGGCTAAAGCCTGAGATGATGCCGTAATGTATTCTGCAGAGACGGACAGGTATGGTAATAATAAAATCAGCCGCAACGTTGGAACGTCGCAGCTGATTCATTTTATTCACCACATACAAAAAATTCTTTATCTTTTTTTATTTGTATCTTTTGTTTATCTGAGAGAGGTACATTTGGAGCACATCTTTGGACAGACAAAATAAGTGATTAACGCAGGTTTGCCACCGGTTACAATTTTGTAACTTCCAGATTGATGGTGATCGTTTGTCCATCAGATATGGTAAATGGAATCATTCCATTATTGTCATCATAAAGACCGACAAAATCACCGGCTGACCAAATACCGTTATTGTCGTTGTCTTTCCACAAATCCAAATAGTAGGTGCCTGGTGTTACATTGTTCAGAATATAGGTTACCGATGTACCGGCACCACTGGTTGCGGTAAATTTTACAGGTATATTGTCTATCCAGTCCGATATACTTTTATAGATACTTACCTTTGAATTAACAAGATCTCCGGACAAACCCGCCTCAAGTTTGGCCGAACCTGTAATTTTGGTTTGTGTTGCCTGAACAGTGACGGTGCGTTTGTCCTGATCGGTACCACCATTACCATCATCCACAGTTACACTTATGTTATAATCACCCGGTGTCAGAGGAGCTTCCCATTGTACATTTGTTCCTGTCCCTATAATAAATCCACCATTGACAGAATATTGGTATGTCAAGGCATCATTGTCGTCGTCAATGGCTTCAACACTAACATTTGCCCGTTGCCCGGGATTTAAGGTAGTTGGGAAAACATTAAAAGAGGTAATAAGTGGTGGTGTGTTAAAATCCAGAATCCACATATCTATTTTGCAATTAAATGTTTCTCCTTCTTTCACTGCCATTTCTGTAAAGGTATATGCTCCCAGATTGATCACACCATATATACCGATAAAATCTCCCTTGTCAAAAACCTGTGAGTTGTTATTGTCTTTCCATACAGAAAGATAGTAATTTCCCGGAAGCACATTGGGAATAGTAAAAGTTACATTACCTCCGCTACCGTTGACGGCAACAAATCTCACCGGTTGGTTGAGTTCAAAATTTTCAAGAGAAGTATATAAACTTACTTTGGCATTGGACAAATCGCCGGATACTCCTGCTACAAAAGAAGCGGTCCCTGTCACCTGAGTAACAGGTTTTAAAACCGTCAGCGATGCATTTTGAGTGACTTCACCTCCTTTTCCGTCACGGACGGTTACGGTGACGGAGTGGGCTCCATCAGTTGATGGTGCTGTCCATGATACGAAAGGCCCTGTTCCTGTGATAGCGCCCCCTGTGACAATATAGGCATAGGATAATGGATCCTTGTCCGCATCCGATGCGACCACCGCGATGGTTACCATACCATTGGCATTAATAATATTGGGTGTAACCGTTACGGATTGAATGACGGGTTGGGTATTGGTTTTTTCATCTTTTTCGCAGGTGGTAAAAAATACAGCCATCATCAGAAAAAGGAAAATGTGTAAAATATATCGCGGTTTCATATATTTTCATTTAAGTAGTGGAAGAAAGAAAAAAGGAGAGTTGTCTCTCCTTTTACGAATGCTTTTTATCTTATCTATAAGATAAACATATCTATATTAATATTTACGGTTTGTCCCTGACCGACCTGAACTTCTGTCAATCCATCGGCACCTAAGTTTAAGTTACCATAGATACCTACAAAGTCACCTGCTGACCAAAATCCATTATTGTCATTGTCTTTCCAGACGTCAACATAATAGTTGCCCGGATTGATATTGGTGAGGGAGAATGTGACCACAGCACCCACTCCGTTTACAGCACCAAATTTGATAGGGTTGTTATTCACCCAGTTGTCACGGGTGGTATACATACTTACTTTAGCGTTGGACAAATCACCTGCTGTGCCTGCAAGAAATCTTGCTGTACCAGTAATCTGTGTTATAGCTTGTTGTACGGTTAAACTTCCATTGCCTGTTGCAGTTCCTCCTTTTCCATCACTTACAGTAACTGTTACAGAATGAGCACCCGGTGTAGAAGGAGCCGTCCAACTCACATTGGGACCTATACCACTGATAGCGCCGCCGGTAACCACATAGCTATAGGTCAACGGATCACCGTCCGGGTCAACAGCCAAAACGGTAATATTCACTACTCCGTTGGCAGCAGTAGAAGCGGGATTCACTTGAATAGCGGAAATAACAGGAATTTTATTTGAAGGTGTATCGTCTTTGTTACAGGAAGCAACAAACATTGGCAAAACCAACATCGCCAAAAACTTGATAAAATTGCTTTTCATGATATTTGTTTTTATGGTGATTAAATTAATTTAACTTTCAGTACAAAAATAAGTAGTATTTTATCAGTTTGCCAATGATGGCAGATATCATGAACTATGACGTAGGTCAATTGATTCATAAAAAGCTGATCATAATCGTTATTAGCCTAATGCGTAATCCTGATTTAAAGATGTCAAAAGTGATTTTTCATTTTAGTATTCCTGTTTTCCATTTCTGAATACTACATTTTTGTGTACTTTTGGAATTTACTAGTGCTCTGTCAAGATAATAAGTTAAATTAAAATGAGAGTTATTTTTTTGAAGATCAAGGCAAAAAACGCAGTCATCTCGTAATCATATAACGAGACGGCGAGTATTTTTAACGCAGATATTCGGAAAAAGAACCACATTTAATTAAGTTCTTTATCTTGACAGAGCTCTAAAACAGGTAATTCGAAAAATTTTTATACATGAGTAATAAAAATACACATGGAAACAAACATATACAAATACTCTCTGCACTTTTGGGTGACACGGATACAACATTGCTTCACCAGGTTTTGGAAAACGGTAGGATGGTACATATTGAAAGCGGTGATATATTGTTTGCACAAGGAGATACTGACAAATCTCTTTATATTGTTCTTTCCGGAAGACTTCGCGCTGTTGCTGAAAGAGAAGAAGGAATGTATGTACTGGGGGATGTAACCGAAGGGGAGCCCGTCGGCGAATTTGCTCTTTTCAGTAATGAACCCAGGTCTGCCTCTGTGTACGCCATCCGTCCTTCGTTGCTTCTGGAATTTAATGAAATAGAGTATGTAAGAATGACAGCCTTGCAGCCTACGTTTGCCCGAAACCTTACTTCTGTTCTGCTGAAAAGACTCAACAGAAACAATCTTCAAAAACACCTGCAAAACCAACCTAAAAATATTGCCGTTGTCCATTTGCAGGGCAACAGTGATATCAGTGACTGGACAAATAGTGTTGAAGCAAGATTTAAAGAAACGGGTGTCAACTTTATCGTTCACCAATATGATTCATTATACGAAAAAGATAAAGATACTTTTTTCAGTAAGCTTGAAGAAAAAGAAGGACTCAATTTTTTCGTTTGCAATGACTCCCATCCTGAATGGTCCAAAGATTGCCTTCTGTACTCAGACCTTGTTATGGTGGCCAGTGATTTTAATGCTTCTGCAGATATATATCCGATTGAGAAAAAACTGGATATGTACAAACAACATTTTTTAAATAAAAAGGTATACTTACTTTTACTACATCCTGAAAAAGCCCCAAACCCTGAAAATACAAGGAGATGGTTTCATCATCGCAAAATTGACCTTCATATTCATTTCAGGAAAAATCACGCAGGCGACGTTGCCAGATTTTGTCGCATACTCACCAACAAAGCGGTGGGATTGGTGCTTGGCGGGGGAGGCAGTAAAGGCAATGCACATATAGGTGCCGTAAAAGCCATGCTGCATCAAGGTATTCAGATTGATTTTCTGGGAGGGACAAGTGCAGGCGCTTTATATGGATTCGGCATAGTTTTTTGCGATTTCGATATCCCCAAAATGGATTATTATTCAGAGGATTCAGCTAAAAAGAATTTGATCTCCAATGACTATACTTTTCCCATCCTGTCCATTATGTCGGGTAATAAAATGTCAAGCTATCTTAAATATTTATATGGTCATTTGCATATTGAGGATTTCTGGATAACAACCTATTGTATCTCGGCAAATTATTCAATGGCCACATTACACATTCATGAGACTGGTTTGGCCTGGAAAAAAATAATGGCAAGTATTGCCATCCCAGGAGTATTTCCTCCTGTAGTTATCAACAACGAACTTCATGTAGATGGGGGAGTGGTGGATAATCTGCCCATTGAACCCATGTTTCGGTATCCGGTAGGATTTATTTTTGCCATTGCTTTGTCTGGTTTGACACCTCATAAGACGACGCTGGAAGAATTACCGTCTGTGGGAAAACTGTTTTGGGACAAATTGTTGGGAAGAAAAAAATACAAACTTCCAGGAATTAGTTCGGTGATCATAAATTCACTGACATTAAACAGCACACAAAGACAGGAACAATATAAATCAAGTGTTTCTCATTATCTGGAACTTGATCTGAAGGGAATAGGACTGCTTGATCATAAAAAGTGGAGACTTATCATTCAAAAAGGGTATGACCAGATGAATGATTTTTTACTCAAAATACCGGCTTCCGAAAAATTCTGGTAGATAGGTTCTGGTCTCTAAAAAATAGGTTGTTTGTTAAGAAGATGACAGGGCTAACGCCCCTTGAATTTGGTTGTGGTTCTTATTTATTCCCTTTGTTGTGGTCTTCCAGAAATTTTTGTAACCCTATATCCGTAAGAGGATGGTTTAGTAAGCCCATGATGGAAGAAAGAGGGCAGGTGACTACATCTGCACCGGCCTTGGCGGCCTGAACAATGTGCAGTGGCGTTCGTATAGAAGCGGCCAGAATTTCCGTCATATATCCCTGCATGGAGTAAATACCGGCAATTTCTTCAATCAGCTGGATGCCATCCCAGGTTATATCATCCACTCTTCCGACAAAAGGGGAGAGGTAGGTAGCACCTGCTTTTGCGGCAAGAATAGCCTGACCCGCTGAAAAAACAAGCGTACAATTGGTTCTGATATCGTTGGCGGTAAACCATGAAATGGCTTTGATACCATCTTTGATCATAGGTACTTTGACAACAATATTATCTGAAATTTTGGCCAGTTCCAAACCTTCCTTAATAATACCGTCAAAATCGGTGGCGATCACTTCTGCACTGACATCTCCGTCTTCAACAATGTCACAAATGGCTTTGTAGTGGGCAAATATGGCACTTTTTCCGGTTATCTTTTCTTTAGCCATCAGGGAGGGATTAGTGGTCACTCCATCCAGTATTCCCAGATCTTTGGCTTCTTTTATGTCATTGAGATTGGCGGTATCGATAAAAAACTTCATAGGTAAGATTGTTTTGGTAAAAATCAGGATTTTCGTCTTACAGTACTTTGGGAGCGCACTATATATATTATCGGCGATAAAAAAAAAGAGGAACCACACCGCACCGCTCAACCTCCTACCCTTGCTGTATTTCTACCCTGGGGGGGTTCAGAAGGAGCTGGTCGTATGGCCCTCAGGCCGCAAAAGTACGATAAAATTCAAAACTGGCACTAAATTATTTTAAAATTTACAGGCAAAGTATTTTGATGTTGAAAATTTCGCTGACAATGAGGAGATTGTGAAAAGATTGGATGGATCAAAACAGTTTGAGGTTCATCAAATTATATCGGTATTTACATTTTTATAGGTAGAAACATCAAAGGTGTTCCATGGAAATGATTTGGGTGGCAGTGCTTTAATACTGATCATTTCTTTTTTCACAGGATGCAGAAATTTCATTTCGTAACAATGAAGCCCGATGTTGTTATTGAGCAGCGGGTACGAAGCGCCATATTTCAAATCGCCAAGTATAGGGCAGCCGATTTTGCTGAGTTGTGCTCTGATCTGATGAGGTCGTCCTGTGGTTGGATTGACCACCAGGAGAACTTTGGCATCGAGTTCTGCTTCGACTCTGAAAAACAATTCTGCTTCTTTGGTATCCGGCTTAGGTTTTGCAAAAACTCTTACGGTGTTTTTTTCTTCATTTTTAAGAATATGGTGGATGAGATGTCCCTTTAATTCTGAAGGCCGCGGAAAAACCAGGGCAAAATATGTTTTTTGGATTTCCCGGTTTCTCATCATTTCATTCAACCGGATGAGTGCCTTGGTAGTTCTCGCAAATACAACCACTCCACTCACAGGTCTGTCCAGGCGATGAAAAGTACCTAAAAAAACATCACCCGGTTTTTGGTAACGGTGCTTAATGTATTCTTTTACAAGGTCAGGCAATATATCGTCTCCGCTTTTATCACCCTGGACGAGAACTCCATTGGGTTTATTGACGGCAATGATATGATTATCCTCGTAAATGACCTGCAACCCTTTTAACTTATCCAGCATCTTTTAGATTTGAATGGCAAAAATAACACAATTAAATGAATAATTGCAGAAGTTGACAAAACTAAACCTACCAGCTGTGTTTGCTTTTATTCCACAAAGACATCATCAACCATCCTGTTAATACTGAAACGAAGATAGAAAGTCCGAAAAACAACATGTTTCCATATAAAAGAAATCCTGTGCCAAAAAGCAATGCATACACCAAAATACATCCCAGGAACATATTGAGAATATCCCTTTGGATATTTGACGTATCGTTGAAATTTGAGCTCAGGCTGCCTTCTTTCAAAGCTTTCTGAATGACAGGTTGCCAGCCAAAATTATAAGGTCTTATAGTATTGACAAACCGCACTAAAACAGAATGGTCGGTAGGTTTGCTGAGCCATGCTGTTGCCAGCCAACAAACCGTAGTAACGATAATACCAACTACCAGTTTTTCGTAGGACATTAGTGAATCTTTGACCCACAATTCCATCACCAGAGCAACTATAAAGGAAGCTACCATAGCCACTATTTCCGTAAGGGCATTAATTCTCCACCAAAACCAGCGAAGGATAAAAAGTAAACCCGTTCCCGCTCCGATTTGCAGCAATATATTGAAAGCCTGAAGCGCATTGGACAGATACAGCGCCAGAACAGCAGCAAGAACCATCAAAACAACAGTTGCCATTCTTCCTACCCAAACTTGTGTTGATTCATCAGCCGCAGGATTGACAAACCTCTTGTAAAAATCATGGACCACGTAAGAACTTCCCCAGTTGAGGTGGGTACTAATAGTTGACATAAGTGCCGCAATAAGTGCTGCTATTACGAGACCCAGCAATCCTGCAGGTAAAAATGTCAGCATAGCGGAAAAAGCAAGGTCATTTTTAATTATATCCGCATTTACATGGGGAAAGGCCTTCTGTATATCCGCAATGTCGGGGAAAACAATCAACGACGCCAGCGCAATGAGTATCCAGGGCCAGGGTCTCAGTGCATAATGGGCTATGTTAAAAAATAAAGTCGCTTTAACGGCACTTTTTTCGTCTTTTGCTGAAAGCATTCTTTGTGCAATATATCCGCCACCTCCAGGTTCTGCGCCCGGATACCAGACACTCCACCACTGTACCGCCAATGGAATAATCAGCAGCGTAATAAGTGCATTTTTATCGTTAAAGTCAGGAAGAAAGGATGTTTTGCCGACTACGTTCGGGTGATTCAATAAAGAAGAAAGACCTCCGACTTGTGGCAAATCCAGAATGTAGATACAGGCAACCACCATTCCCAGCATAGCAATACAAAATTGGATGAAATCTGTATAAATCACGCCTTTAAAGCCGCCGACTGCAGAATATATAACCGTAATAACAGAAATGATGACAACTGTATGTATAGCATTTAATCCCAACATAACAGAGCCGATTTTAATCCCGGCGAGTATGACCGTTGCCATGATGAGTACATTAAAAAAAACGCCGAGATATAGCGCCCTGAATCCCCGCAAAAATAAAGCTTCTTTGCCACTATAGCGCAATTCGTAAAATTCAAGGTCGGTGCTGATACCGGAACGTCGCCACAATCGGGCATACACAAAAACCGTCAACATACCCGTCAGCAGGAAAGCCCACCATGCCCAATTACCTGAAACACCGTTGCCTCTTACAATATCCGTCACCAGATTGGGCGTATCTGCAGAAAAGGTGGTAGCCACCATGGAGACCCCAAGGAGCCACCAGGGTATTTTTCTGCTGCCTAAAAAATATTCTTCACTGTTTTTTTCCGAGTTTTTGGCAACCCAAAGTCCTACAAACATGGTAACGCCGAAAAAAACAAGGATGATCATCCAATCCAATAATGCGAGATTCATAATACTAATTTTGGACAAAGATAAACAAAGGATTGATTTGGAAAATAGATAGGTGGAAGAGGTTTTGATTTCGGGTCAAAAGGAAAAAAACACCTTAAAAAATACAGGCATGAAAAAAAGTGCCATAATTTTTTCTTAAAATGGAAATTTTTAGCCTTCACTTTAAACTAAAAAACAATTTTTGTAGTTTACATAAAAATTACTCTTTTAAATTGCTTTAATAAAAAACTGACTTATGGACGAATTAATACGATTTATTTTGGGTCTGAATTATATTATTCATCATGTTGTTGCCAATATGCCTCTGGACAAATATCCTTCGGTAGTGACTATGGAATCTGAAGACAATAATACTTCTTATTTTTACAAGGATTCAATTGAATATAATCATCATGAAATACCTTATGAAATTTTGTTTGTTAGAAACAACAATGTAAATATTGTCGAAATAAAAGTGCAGGCATGGCCTTATCCGGTGGTGAATCCCGGTGATGTCTTTTATTTTAATGCGGATGAGGAAGATCCTCCGTTTTTATTTTTTATGAAAAAAGCGGAAATGAACTGACTATAAGAATTTTTGAAAACTATACTTTTGTTCAGGATAAAAGGGAAGATAAAGGGGTGTACCCGGTCAAAAAAGTAAAAGGTTCGTATTTTTTTCCTGTTTTGGATCAGTTTACGATATTGGCGGAAAAAAAAGCATCTGCTTCGAAAGTCGTTACTTCTGAAAATGAAGCCATATCATTTGAAGTTTTGGATTTGGTGATGGCTCATCTGAATTCAAAAAAGGAAGTTGACAAGTTTTTTGCAGAAGAATTATATAAAGATGTAAAATATTTTGAAGAATTTTCGATGATCAACAAAGATGCCCAAAGTTGTTGTATTAAAATCCATAAAAGTTTGTTGACTGAAGCGTTGGCAAAACCCGATATTGCTAAAGAATTGGTGTTGGAGCTGACAGGATATGAATTTTATGGAATGATGGTTGTAGAGACTTTACACATCTATGAGACAAAACAACATCATCTATTGTAAATTATCGGTTTGAAGCAAAACCAACTTTTTAAAAGATATTTTATCAAGTCTAAAATGGGAGGGGTAAAGGGTGTTGCCTATGATAATTTTCTCAATTTTTTACACTTGAAAGTAGTTTTAAGGACATTTTATACATTTTTTTTTCAGATGAGAACTACTTCTTTTATCTTGTGCGTTTAATACCAATTGTTTTATGAAATATTTTTATCTGATTTTTTTGACATTTATTTGGAATGGTTTGTTTAGCCAGATTATCATCAGTGAATATTCTGCGTCAAATTTAAGGATGTTTCCGGATGATTATGGAAAATACGAGGACTGGATTGAATTACACAACACAGGAAACACTTCTGTCGATATTTCAGGATGGTATCTTTCCGACAAAAGGGATAAACCCAAAAAGTGGAAAATACCTTCGGGAACCACCCTCGGGCCTGATAATTATATAATTGTTTGGGCTTCTGGGAGAGATGAAATTACACCTACTGATTTCCATACTAATTTTAAATTTACACAATCCAAAAATGATGAATTTGTGGTTCTGTCAAATTCGGGAGGAAACATTATCGAATCCGCTCCATTGATTATAACACAGAATCATCAGTCTGTTTCAAAATCTTCAACCGACAATAACGTATGGTATATTTCTACAGAACCTACGCCCGGTTCGGAAGCCATAGAAGAAAAACTTTTCAGTGCTTACACGTCAAGACCAACCATTAATACGAATGCGGGGTTTTATAAGGATTCCATTTTGGTTTCAGTCAGTCAACCCCCAAATGAAGTTTTGCGATACACTTTGGATGGTTCTTTGCCTTCGGATTCCTCTGAAGTTTTTAATGGAAATCTTGTCATCAGAGAAACTGCCGTACTGAGTGTGAGAAGTTTTTCACCTGACCCGGCGATCTTACCGGGACTTATTGATTTCAAAACTTATTTTATCAACGAACCAACCCAAACACTCCCTGTAATATCTTTAGGGGCCGGAGAGGAATTGATTTTACTGGCAGAAGGAGACCGGGAACAAACCCCCTTTGGGTCATGTGAAGTTTTTTCTAAGGAGGGTGAGTTAAAAAGTCGTTCTTATGGCGAATTGGACAGACACGGTCAGGACAGCTGGATCAATGACCAGCGTAGTCTTGATTGGATCAGCAGAGATGAAATGGGGTACGATTCAGGATTGCCTCAAAAACTGTTTTCCTATTCAGAAAGAAATCAATATCAGCGAATCATTTTGAGGGCTTCAGGAGATGATAATTACCCTTCGGTAGGCGATGAGGATCATGAAGGCAGTACACATATAAGAGATGAATATGTCCATGAACTCGTGAAAAAATCCGGAATGAATATGGATGTAAGAGCATCTGAAAGATATCTAGTTTACCTGAATGGAAAGTATTGGGGTGTGTATGCCATCAGAGAAAAACCGGACGACCATGACTATACAGATTATACCTACAAACAGGACAAATACGACATTCAGTTTTTAAAAACCTGGGGGCAGTCATGGGTAGAATACGGAGATCAGCAGGCGATTGACGATTGGCAAAATTTCAGAGATTATATATTGAACAATGACGTGAGTCAGGAGGGTGTATATGATAAAATTACCGGGGAAATGGACGTGGTAAGCCTCGCTGATTATATGATTGCCAACCTTACATGTGTTTCTTCTGATTGGCTGAATTACAACACAGGATGGTGGAGAGGATTGAAACCGCAGGGAGGACATAAAAAATGGGGATACATAATGTGGGACAATGACGCTACCTTTGATTACTACATTAATTATTCCGGTGTACCGGATATTTCCCCTAACGCCAAAGCTTGTGACATCGAAGAGATAAGTGTTTTTATGGATGAATTTTTCCCCTTGGACACAACCCTGGTTCAATATGAAGATGATTCCATATTTATTGATGGGACCTGGTATTATTTTGAAGGGGATACTTTTTTGGTTTTTCCTGACCTTGGAAAACATGAAAAAATATTTCTAAAATTACTGGAGGATAATCCGGATTTCAGAAACTTGTATTTTGCCCGATATGCTGATATGTTCAACACAACCTTCAGCTGTGAATCAATGATATATATTTTAGATAGTATGGTGAATATTATCCGGCCTGAAATGCCGAGACATATAGCCCGTTGGGGTGGGAGTATGTTTGAATGGGAAAGCAATATAAAAAGATTGAGAGACTTTATTATTAAAAGGTGTAACCGCATCGATGATGGCCTTAAGGCTTGTTATAATCTTACGGGCACGTATGAAATTACCCTGATGACGGATCCTCCTGAATCTGGTGCTGTTCGTTTAAATACAAAGACACATACCTATCTGCCATGGAAAGGTGAATATTTTGGAAATATGATCAATGAAGTGGAGATAATCCCTTTTGCGGGCAAAAAGTTTTTGTATTGGGTGAGTAAAAACGAAGGCATTGTAATTAACCATTCATCATTGTTAAAAACGGGCATTGAAATTATATCCCGGGATACCATGGTAGCTGTTTTTGAAGGATCTGTAAGTACAGAAAATTTTAACATTGCCAAAGTTAATCTTTCACCCAATCCGGCAGGTTTTATGGTGAATGTTTCTTTTGAAAATGAAAATGTAACTTCAGTTGACTATAAGATAGTGGCAGCAGATGGCAGGATTGTGCAAACCGGCATTCAATCGTCAATGGATGCGTCCTTTATTTTGGATGTAAGTCAAATACCTGTCGGATCTTATATAATTCATCTCACTACAGATAATGTAAGTTCAATGGAAAAATTAATCATCATGAGGTAAGTATAAACAAGAATGTATATTCAATTGAACTTTTAACCAAAAAAATATGATTAAAAAAGTTTGATTATTCATGCTTTAATGCCGGGAGTTCAAAATAGTCTCCCCTGGTATTATCTAAAGATTTTCGGATAACATTAAAATTTTCCGATGTTGGTTTCAGATTTATATATTTGTCGACAATACTTCTGTGTTTATAAATGATAAAAGTGTTGTCAGCCATTGGATTTATTTTATTAAGATGGACTTCGGTAGTCGTGTCGGAAAAGGATGGCACAAAAGTTAAAGCCAGGTGTTTCATCTGCAAAATATTTCCCAATTTTTCCAATTCTTGTATGCCATTATTTTTCAGGTAATTCTTTTCATTGCCATAAACAAAATAGGATTTTACAAATTTTTGTCTTGCTGCACTTTCATTTTCCAAGAAGTCCAGCCAAACCTTGATTTCTTGCCAGTTTGGATTATTGCCCACAAAATATAATATACCGTGATACCGACCATATTTACAAACAGGGCAGGTTTGTTTGCCTTTATCAGGCCCATAAGAATGATACGGAATAAAGGAAGGTTGGTCCTCTCCTATATTCAAACCTGAAAAAACACCTGAATTTGCTTATTTAGGATAATTTGGAATATTCAGACCTAAAATGATGTCGTGTTCGGCAATCTGCATATTTTCCCTGATTAAAACCCTGACCACGCCACTTCCTCCTCTGTTTTCCTGTTTGTGTTTTTTAAAGTGAGCTATCAGTAATTTGTCATCATCAAAATTAATTTCATCGGTATAGTACTCATTTTCCAGATCCGGTTCTTTGACAGATAGATGTATGTGTGCAGGCAATACGTCATTAGGGTAGGGCGCCGGTCTGATGGTGTTGATGATGTATTTTCCGTTTTGGTCTGTTTTGACCCAGCCTCTGATATGTCCGTGACGTGTTGCTGTTTTATCCATTTTTTCTTTGGGTGAATAATAACCCTTGTTGTCTGTTTGCCAGTAATAGAGTATGACATCCGGTGCAGGTGTTTTTCCATCTATCTGGAATACCGTGCCGGCGACTATCAGTTTTTGTCCTTCTTCAAACCATCCGGAACTAGTATCCACTGAAGGAATATTTTCCGGCATGTCTATATACATGATTTCACAACCATCACATCCGCCACCCACCAATTTTTTGTATTCATTTACATTATTTTGGTTTTGATGTGCAGGTGTATTTTTCCCTGAACATCCAGCCCATACAATTGTCAAACATAAAAAAAATAAAGAAGGATATAAACTTTTCATTCCATGGTTATTTTTGATAAAATACTTTTTTATTTTTGTAAATATGTACAGATTTTGCCACTTGTCCACAATCCATTTTTAGAAAAAACTTCACTTATAGTCTGCGGAACGTTCAGATAGATTTTAATATGCAAACATATCTGTTAAAACGTCAGGAAAAAGAAATACATATGTCAAAGATAAAATAATTTTGACCTGTTTTATTTTATAATGTAAAGGGTTTTAATAATATTTCTAAATGGATTCCATTCATATCCTCTCATTTTTTTACCTTCGCCAAAAATAATATTATCATGTCAACATCCGTACGAAATTTGAAACCCGCCGCACTCTGGAATTATTTTGCCGACCTTAACCATGTCCCCCGCGCTTCAAAAAAAGAAGAAAAGGTAATACAGTTTATGGTGGATTTCGGACAATCTCTCGGATTGGAAACAAAAACAGATAAAGTCGGAAATGTCATCATTCGCAAACCGGCTACCAAAGGAATGGAAGGAAAAAAAGGTGTGGTACTGCAATCGCATCTGGACATGGTACATCAAAAAAATAATGATACCGTTTTTGATTTTGACACGCAGGGAATAGACATGTTTTTAGAAGGAGATTGGGTAAAAGCGAAAGGCACCACCCTTGGCGCTGATAATGGAATTGGCGTAGCCACTATTATGGCAATACTGGCATCTGAAACTATTCCTCATCCTGCGCTGGAGGCTCTGTTTACCATAGATGAAGAAACAGGAATGACAGGAGCCAAGGGATTGGAAGCAGGTTGGCTGAATGGTGAAATACTCCTTAATCTTGATACGGAAGAAGACGATGAAATCGATATTGGATGTGCAGGGGGGCTTGACGTAACGGCAACAAAAAGCTATACGATGCACCGTATTGATCATTCCGCTTGTACCGGCCTATTGATTTCTGTTAAAGGATTGCAGGGAGGCCATTCCGGCATCGATATTCATTTGGGCAGAGGTAATGCCAATAAGATTCTGAATCGTTTAGTATACGATTTGGAAAGTCTGGGTTTACGACTTTTTACTTTTGAAGGAGGTAGTCTCAGAAATGCCATTCCAAGAGAAAGCAGTGCTGTTGTTTCCATACCTGTTGGCAAAAAGAATGATGTGTTAGATATCTTAAACAATAGAAAACACGATATTCAAAAAGAGTTTATGTCTCTTGAAAAAAATCTTTTGATAGATTGGTCGGAGGTAGAAAGTCCTATTTTTGTCATGGACATGGAGGAACAAAAAACATTACTTAAAGCCATATATGCAGCCCACAATGGGGTATTTCGTATGAGTCCTGATATAAAAGATCTTGTAGAAGCTTCCAACAATGTAGCAAAAATAGAAGTTAAAGACGGTCAGGCAAAAATTCTTTGTCTCACTCGTTCTTCTGTAGAATCCTCCAAAACAGATGTTGCTTTAAGTCTTCGTTCCTGTTTTGAACTGGCAGGATTTGATGTTGTTTTTTCCGGTGATTATCCGGGATGGACGCCGAATATTCATTCGCCTATTCTGGAAGTTTTGACCCACTTATATGAAAAAATGAATGGTCAGAAAGCACATGTTGTCGCTTGTCATGCGGGGCTTGAGTGCGGAATTTTGGGAAAAAATTACCCTGAAATGGATATGATTTCTTTTGGACCTACAATCAAAGGCGCCCATTCTCCTGATGAAAAAGTGAATATACCATCGGTAGAAAAATTCTGGAATTTTACATGTGCTATTCTGCAAGATATTCCTGATAAAAACATGAATGAATAAAGGCTTTTTGTTTGGTGTCAGGTAATTTAAGTTACATTTTTTGGAATAAAATTCCAGTGCTGATACTGAACTAAAAACATTTAAGTGTAAATCCTTTTCTGGTTAAAAACTTATTGTTTTGCCAGTGTTGTTCCTGTAATATTTAGTGTTCCACCTCCTGACAGCGTTTGAACGCCCATATATCTGATGTCTACATTTTGCAGGGAAAGCACCTTTCCTGTAGAAATATTTATACCTGTTGAGTGTGTATTGATGGTGGGCCTTATGGTAGGACTGATGCCCTGTAATGTCATATTTTTGGAAATATTCAGCAAGGAAGTAAGATTGATCTGCGTTACCGAAGAATTAAAAGTGATCAGGGTGTTTTCAGTATTACAGGTGACGGCTCTTCTTAAAGTGCCAGGTCCGTCATCAGCAGTGGATGTTACAGACGTTGAACAGATCTGTGTCACGGTAATTGGTTTACAATTGCTGCTTGCCTGATAACAAACACCATTGCCGGTCAATGATGATAATGTTTGACCTACAAAAGTGACGGGATTAAAAAATACGGGTGGATTGGCAGTGCCACTGTAATAATATAAAGCATACACACAATAATTGCCAACAAGTAACGATGTAAAATTGGATGTCGCACTCACTGCTGAAATCGTATTATTTGTTGTATTTACAGCAGCATATGTAAGACTGTAATTCGGATTGACAGGAGGATTGTGAACAAATGTAGCACCACCGGAAGGTGGTGTAATAGTTAATGTTCCTACAGTGCCGGCAACATCAAAAAAGACAGCTGTGTAAATATTGCAACTGCTTAAATTTAATACGATCGGATTTTGCACGACTCCTTCGTTGTAGGCTGTAGAGCCAAGAAAGTTGGTGCAGGGTTGAGCAGAATTATATTCTCCGTTGTAGATGGTAACGTGTCTGAATCCACCTGTCATATTAAATGTGTAATTTCCGGTGACCGAAGGTTTGAAGCGCAGTGTAGCAGGAGAATCACCGAAATTAGCGGTAGTACATCCGCCAGAACCAGGCGTAGTTCCTGAATGGAGAGCACTTACTACACCTGCACCTGATGGTACCATGCCCTGAGACGAAAAACTCTGCCCATAACTTACATTCAGTCCCAGGTTAAGCGCTGAATTTCCTTCCTGTGCCGTAAGTGGTGCACTATTACAAATGTTACTCGCTGCAACATTACAGGAAGAAGTGATGGTGAAATTGACATCAGATATATCAAAAAACTTAAGACAGCTCAGGCAATTACTTTCCACCCGGATTCTTGCCGAGATTGAAGGAGGAATATTAGAAAGAAATGTAACGGATTGTGTACCATCATTTGTCGTGTTGCTGAGAAGGGTATAAGGATAGGTAATTCCACCGTCAACTGACAAAAGAATATTAACTGTATTGCAAATAGTATTGGTATTGTTGACCGTCCATGTTATGGTGGAACTTGTTCCGGCAGCTATAGTTACATTCGTATTGGGTGCAGTGACGGTCAGAGGACCTTTGGTGGCGTCCACGGTTACAGCAATATTATCATATTGATATGCTGCATATGGTGATCGTACATCCCTTGCTGTCAACCTGAAATTTAAAGTCCTGGAAGCATTGGGTAATGGTTCAAAATTGCTGGTGTAATTATTGGCAGCAACGAGTGTCAGATTCGGAAAAGTTCTTTTAAACCCGGAAGTGGTGGGGGGATATGACCTGAATAATGGCGCATTATTGCTGTTGCCGGCAGTGGAGCCAAGAAAACCATGTGTTGGTCTTGCGCCTGCACCATCTTCATTGGTTTGCTCCCAGGTATATGTAACAACATCACCGTCTGGATCAGAACCAGATCCTGTCAATTCAAAAGGCGTCATAACAGGAATAGTGTAAGTTCCTGAACAAATAGTAGCATCTACAGCCGGAGGTGTATTGCCGGTAGAAAAGTTGGTAGAACAATTTCCACTGGTGCTGGTGACGTAATTATAAAACAATTCCAGGCTTTTGGAATGGAAATAAAGGTCTTGTGTACTTTGAATATTATGACCTCCACAAATGCCGGCGTATGACATGATGGTAGTGCCACTTCCGATTTCATAAGCTGTATTCAGACTATGTTGTCCGGTATTACAATTGACCAAAGAACCATTAAATGTATGAGGAGAGTTAAACTGATGGCCGACTTCATGCACCATAATTTTGACTGCCAGCATATTCACCGAATTGCCTGATGACCAACCTCTTGATTTGGCAAATCCTGTTCCGGCAGCAGTAGTATTGCAAACCACACCAACGCCAGCTACGCCGGATCCTCCTCCGACCAGAGCGTGTAAAGCATGTCCTATGTCATATGCACCTGATGGAAAATTGGAATGAATAGCAGATGCTGCCTGAGTTGTAAGTGTACTGGATGACGAAGGATCAAACGGATCGTTTGCCGGGTTTGTATAAATAGCCGGTGTTGAAAAGATAGTGATCTGAATGGACATTTCAGAATTCCAGTAAATGTTAATAAGGTTGATGATATTTACCACTGCTGCATTGGCAATGGTGTCGTTGTTTTGTCCAAAAGCAGCGCTTTGGTAAAATTCCCCGGTACATACCAATGCCATTTCATATTGCCGGCGTGTTCCCCCGTTGGGCGATCTGAGACCGGAAAACTGGCCTTTTATTATTTTTGCTTCTTCATCAGTTCCGCAGGTAAAGGATTCATTCAGCTCAAGCAAATAAACCCGGTGAACTTTTGGGTTATTTTTATCAACCGGTTCGATTTTAATGCGGTAGGATCCAAACATAATGACTCCTTCCAGGCCGAAACGGCTTATAAAAATACGACCATAAGCCAGGGAGTGATCTTTACCTGCAATGCTGTACGTCATAAAATCAGGATAGGCTTCTTCCATTTCTTTTGATAAAACGGAAGACTTAAAAACCTTGTAGGTTGAAAACACTCCGGCGTGATTAGGCAAAGTTATTTCAATAGGTACCGTGGATTCATCTTCGCTTTCTTTCGCAGAAGCTAAGGTTGACGAAATCTTCTTCAGATCCGGTTCAAATAAAAAACCAGTGTTTTGACCTGTTAATGTTGGTGTATTTAAAATTAAAATAAACACCCAAAATGTAAAATATTGCTTACCCATTTATTTACAATAATAAAATTAACAACAAAGATAATATTTTAAATATTATAATAAAATATAATATATAAAATTATGTAATAAAAGTAATAATTTTTCCATTTTGCAATGAAATTTTATTTTCTAAACATTAATTTTGATTCATTGTTTGAAATAAAAACAGAATAAAATGAAAATCTTTAAAAATGGTAACGTCATTGTTTTTACTTTTTTATTAGCCATTATGGCCATTTCCTGCGATAAAGAGGAGAAGGCAAACTCAACAGATACGGTATTGTTTGAAATGGCAAAAGATACTGCAGGGTATAAGTGGTTTAAAAATTCATCATCTTTACTGGATAAAAGTGCGGGGAGCGCTCATCCTCAACCTTTTTTGAGAACGAGATATAATTCTGTAGCCGCCACAATGCTGGATACAAATGGAAAAATTAAAGCGGGTTCTGTTTTTCCGGAAGGTTCAGTAGTGGTAAAGGAGCTTTTTAGCAGTGAAGCTACGCTTGGGAGATTTGCTATTCTGTATAAGTCTGAAAATAATGAAAATGCAGATGACAAAGGTTGGGTTTGGGGTTATGTCAATGCCGATGGCAGTATATCGGAATCTTCATCCAATAAAGGAAAGTCATGTACTGGTTGCCATTCCCAAGCAGGCAACATTGATTATATGCTGATGAATAAGTTTTTTTGATCAGGATTTTTACCTTATCCCTTTTTCAAAATTTTCTTCTTAGTTTTTTGCTGGACAAGTAAAAATATCACCATTCTACCCAGACTGATGTTTTTGATTCGGAAGCTGCAACCACGTTTTTTGCATAAAAAACAATCCAATTAAAAACAAACAACCAAGTACCAAAACTGAATTTCTCATATTACCTGTCAGATTTTCAGCCAGACCAAATAAAAACGTTCCCGTAACTATGGCACCTTTATAAATAACGTCCATCAGACTAAAAAAGGATGTTGTGTCTGATTTTTCAGTGATCAAAGACGAAAAACTTGCTCTTGACAAAGATTGTAATACCACCCATGACCATTCCAACCATGACAGCCAGAAAATAAAAAAAGCTTTTAGATTGGGTGTAGTATGCGCCAATACAGATGCCTATCCATATCACCAACATTATCATTATGGAAAGACGATTTCCTCTTACATTACCAAGTAATGAAAATAAATATGCACCCACTATGGCGACCAATTGTAATAACAATACAATGATAATCAATTCAGTAGATTCAAAACCCAGCTCTTTGCTGGCAAATACGGTGGCAAGATAAATGACAGTCTGAACACCTGCCGAATAAAAAAAATAAGAGGTCAGAAACATCACTATATTTTTGTTTTGCCAGACTTGTCTGAAGGCTTTTTTCAGTTCGTTGAATCCATTGGACATAATTTTTTCTGTAAAGGCAGTTCTTTTATCTTTTGGTAAAAATTTTAGGGTATATTGTGCAAAACCTACCCACCAAAGACCAACCATTAAAAATCCAAGGCGGTAAGCACCCTGACTGTCAGCAAAACCAAACCATTCCGGTTTATTTCCCATTAGAAGAATAGCTATCAGCAAGATAACACTGCCAATATAGCCATAAGTAAAACCTTTGGCACTGACTGAATTGTATCTGTCTTCCGTAACGAT
Source organism: Saprospiraceae bacterium (assembly GCA_016715245.1). Lineage (GTDB taxonomy): Bacteria > Bacteroidota > Bacteroidia > Chitinophagales > Saprospiraceae > OLB9. The sequence continues at coordinate 86,408 of JADKAS010000011.1, read as the reverse complement.
GAGAGGAAGGAATGAATCATAAAAAACAAGACTTCCTGAAAACCCTACCGTAGCTAAAATAAACATCGTAGTAGCAAGCCATAATTGAGGCTCGCCTTTAAACAGATATAAAATCATACAGGCAATAGATCCTATCAAAGTAAACATATGAAGAAAAAACTTTCTCCTGCCGCTGTAATCTGCTATACCTGACAGGATAGGAGAAAGGCATGCTATAATTACATAGGAAAATGTTACAGCAAAGGAATATAATGCAGCATTGGTAAATTGAATGCCCCCTAAAGTGATGATTTCCGGTGTATACGCTATAAAATATATTGGGAAAATGGCTGTTGAAATGACAAGGGAATAAGCTGAATTGGCCCAGTCAAAAATAGCCCAGGCTCTTATTATTTTTTTATCATTGAGGGCGTGTGTGCTCATTGTGTATACATTAGAAATGGCTAAGGTAAACAATTATTTATTTCGGTAAGGTTAAGTTTTTCAGAATCTTTTTATTACTTACACAAGGACTCTCAACCATAAAATTAATTTAATAAATATGAAATCTCTTGAACCCTCTTTTTATATAAGATTGTAGGTTGAATTTTGGCAGCGTTGAACTTTAATGAAATTATTTAGGCGTTTTTGAAGGTATATCAAAAGTTGACGTTATTTTTAACCCTTAAAACCACAGATTTGAATATAGTTATTTTATCCCGCAATGCGTCCCTGTACTCGACTCAAAGCCTTGTAAATGCGGCACGACTCCGAAATCACTATGTAAGAGTGGTGGATCACCTCATGTGTGATCTCATTATAGAAAAAGGAAAATGTCAGGTGTCCTATAATAACAATATTCTATCCAATGTCGATGCAGTAATTCCCAGAATCGGTGCCTCCGCGACCACCATGGGAGCCGCCGTTTTGCGGCAGTTTGAATCTCAGGGTGTATTTCTTACTTTAAATGCCACTCCTCTTATGCGGGCAAGAAATAAGCTGAGCTGCCTTCAGATCCTGGCAGGTGCAGGTATAGCCGTTCCAAAGACTGTCTATGCCAGCAATCTGCAGACGCTTCCTTTTATTCTCAACGATATGGGAAGTTTTCCTATTATAATAAAATTGATGAATGGTACACAAGGTATGGGTGTCATCCTGGCTGAAAATAAAAGTAATGCCGAGTCCATCATGGAAGCATTCCATACAACGAATGAAAGAGTGATACTTCAGAAATTTGTCAAAGAAGCAAAGGGCGCTGATATCAGGGCATTTGTGGTAGATGGAAAGGTGGTCGGTGCCATGAAACGACAGGCTCGTCCAGGTGACTTCCGGTCCAATCTGCACAGAGGAGGAACTTCAGAAAAAATCGTATTGTCAAAAGATGAAGAAACGACCGCACTTAAATCAGTAGAGTTGCTTGGTCTGAACATTGCCGGGGTTGATATGTTAAAAACTCATAACGGTCCTGTTGTTCTTGAAGTAAACGCCTCTCCTGGGCTCGAAGGTATAGAAGGAACAACGGAGGTTGATATAGCCGGCGAAATCATTTCTTTTGTTGAAAGAGCCTATCAAAATTACAAATCCAACAAATAAAATGTCAGGAAAATTTTTTATTACCCCCAAAACTGACCTGAAAAAGGATTTGATTCTGGATGATGTGGCTGTAAAAGGAGGCACGCATCAGATTGTAAGAATTAATGCCGGTAAACTGCCTTCAGACAATCGTATCAATGTACTCGCACACGTGTATAATTCAGGAATTCCCGGACCTGTATTACTCATCCTTGCAGGGGTTCATGGCGACGAAATCAATGGCATTGAAATTGTCAGAAGGGCTATTGAAAATAAATATTTTGAAAACCTTAAAAAAGGAGCTGTAATAGCTATCCCTTTACTGAATGTGTATGGATTTATTAATTTCAGCAGGGATATGGCAGACGGAAAGGATGTAAACCGGTCATTCCCCGGCCATCTTAACGGTTCACTTGCTTCAAGAATAGCGAGAATCGTGACGTTAAAACTATTAAAAATTACAGATCTTGCCATAGATTTTCACACGGGAGGGTCGGAGAGATATAATTTTCCGCAGGTGCGGTATAACCATGCTGACACAAAATCGGAAAAGATAGCAGAGGTATTCGGAGCGCCAATCCTTCTGGAAAACTCTTTGATACCGAATTCCTTTAGAAAAGCAGCCTTTGACCAAAAAGTTCCGGCTGTTGTATTCGAAGGGGGAGAATCTGTTAGACTCGATTCTTTTTCTATAGAAACCGGACTAAAAGGAATCCATAATGTAATGGAATTTCTTGAGTTGAAGGATGAAGAAATCAGTTCCAAAGCCCAATCCAGATATTTGGTGCAAAAAAGTACATGGCTTCGTTCCAATATGGCAGGGATGTTTTTATGGCTGAAGTCTTCAGGACAGGTCGTTAAAAAAAATGAAATAATAGGTGTAATCAATGACCCTTACGGAACAAAAAGTGTGGATGTAGTTTCAAAAACCGAAGGGATTATTATTGGCCACAATAATGCCAGTGTGGTTAATCTTGGAGATCCTCTTTTTCATATAGGCTCGCAGTATAAAGTCATTAATACAGGCACTATAGAAAAAATATAGAAAATGAGGTTAATAGGAATGAATCGTTTTATGTTATTTTTGGTCTCATTTATCTTCTTGTGCAAAGGAAATTCTCAAAACCAGTTGAAAACATTTATTGATTCTCTTCAACACCAAACATTTTACAAAAATGCAGAGTTGGGATTGTCGGTGAGAGATGTACTTTCAGGTGAAATCCTGGCATCGCACCGGGATTTGAAACTAATGATTCCTGCTTCAGGATTAAAAGTAATCACCACCTTATGTGCTTATGATGTATTAGGGAAAAATTATACATTTGACACCGGTGTTTATTACCAGGGTAAAATAAACGACCAGGGTGTTCTTTTTGGAGATATCATTGTTTTTGGTAGTGGAGACCCTACCCTGGGATCTTCAGAAATTTCTGGGTGCCCCGGACTTGATGAGAGGCTTTCTGAAATTGAACTTGCCATACGAAAGTTGGGTATTCAAAAAATTGAAGGTGAAATTATTGCGGATGTATCGCTTTTTTCTTCACTTCCTGTGCCTCCGTCATGGCAGTATAATGATATTGGCAATTATTACGGAGGAGGAGCCTGGGCTGTTAACGTTGTTGAAAACGAGTATTCCATTTTTTTTAACAGAGAAAAAGATCTGGGAGAAAAAGCAGATATTGTCTATGTAGAACCCTTTATTCCGGAACTGAAACTAGAAAATCGTGTGACGGTGGACAGCGCGGGTTCCGGTGATAATGTCTATATTTTTGGTGGTCCGGGCGAGTACAATAAAACAGTCCTGGGTACAGTGCCCGCAGGGAAAGGTTTGTTTTCCGTGAAGGGAGCTATACCCGATCCACCATTGTATTTTGTGTATCGTATATTTCAAAAATGTAAACAATCAGGAATTTTAGTCAGCGGATATAAAGTAGCGAAGGAACCTATTCTAAAGGATAGTTTGTCAGGTATAACAACATTACATTCTCCGCCTCTTTATAAAATCATTAAAGAAGCCAACAGTAAAAGTATCAATCTTTACAGTGAAGCCATTTTGCAAATTCTTGGAAAAGGCAAAGGGAATACCATTTCCCGAACGAATGGCATAAATAAAATAAATGAATATCTGGAGATTTCAGGACTTTCTGAAAAGGTTTTGCATATGGAAGATGGCAGCGGCTTATCTGCAAGAAACCTGATTTCAGCTGACCTTTTTACCGCGTTTATGGTGCATATTATCAAAAAGTATGGAGAACAGCAAATATTATCTTTGATGCCAAAAGCAGGATTGGATGGAACCGTAAAAAAGCTTCTGTCCGGCAGTACTATTCAAACGGATGTATGGGCAAAATCCGGTTCGATGAATTCAATTCAGAGTTATACAGGATTTATCCGGACCCGAAAAGGAAAATTGGTGGCGTTTTCCCTCATGATTAATGGTTCGACGGCAAAAAAGGCCAAAAACAACAGAGCTGAAGCAGAAAAAATAATAGCAGAAATCCATAAATATTTATAAATTCGTGCTTTGATATGTATTTCATTCCTTAAAAACAATTTATGGTTGTACCTTATTTCAGGATACATTTTTCTATATTTATGTTGAAATTCTGTGTTGCAATAATAATGGTTGCCTTATCGTCAGGGTGCAAAGAAGGCAAAAACAAACAGGTGACCGTCACAGAACAACCTGAGGAAAAAGTAAATTCCGTTCTGAATGTTGATACTTTGTCTGATAATATAGGAAGAACCGTGTGGCAAAAACCTGACCTGGTACTTAATACATTAGGAAATCTGGAAAATAAGGTTGTGGCAGACATTGGTGCGGGAACAGGGTATTTTTCATTCAGACTGGCGATGAGAGCAAAAAAAGTGATAGCTATTGATATTGATAAAGACGTGTTGGACACTATTGGACAATATACTGCCAGATTGCCCGAACCTTTTAGACAGCGGGTTGAAACGAGACTTGCACTGCCAAACAATCCATCATTGTCTGAAAATGAAGTTGATGTCATTGTCATCATCAATACTATTGCATATATACCCGCACTTGATGATTATTTGAAAACTCTGTTAAAAGGTTTAAAGAAGGGTGGAGAAATTTTGATTGTAGATTTTAAAATGAAAAGACTAAGCATTTCTGCACCTCCCAGAAATGAACGTATTTACCTTGATATTATGGAAGATAAACTTGAAAAAAGTGGCTTTAAAAATATTGTTTCTGATGATACTTCACTCGACTATCAATATATAGTCAAGGCCCGAAAGCCATAAGTTTAATAAGTGGTTGAATATTTTCAACCACTTATTTTTAGTTGCCTATGATTTTTTTGGTTTTTCTTTTGGAGCAGTTATCGGAGTTCCCAGACTCTGCGCTGCATTAAAAGATGTCACCATATTGGTTAACATATCGGATGCTGCGTTTGGAACGTTGGGTAATAAAATCAGATTGGAATTGGTGTGTTCTGCAAGAGAATGTAAGGTGTCATAATGTTGCGTGATTACCAAAAGTGAGGAAGCTTCCTGACTTGTAATACCTACATGGTGAAGCATTCCGACAGATTCTTCCAGACCTTTGGCTATTTCTCTTCTCTGATCTGCAATACCCTGACCCTGAAGTCTTTTGCTTTCGGCTTCAGCTCTTGCTTTGGCAACAATTCTTATTCTTTCCGCTTCTCCTTCGTATTCCGCAGCCTTTTTTTCTCTTTCGGAAGCATTGATTCGGTTCATGGCATTTTTGACAGCAATATCAGGATCGATGTCAGTAACCAATGCCTTGACAATTCCGTATCCATAAGTTTGCATGGCTTCTTCAAGTTCACGTTTGATTGCAATAGCGATATCGTCTTTTTTGACAAATACATCATCAAGAATCATTTTCGGTACTTCGGCTCTTACGGTATCAAAGACATACGAAGTAATCTGGTCGTACGGACTTTGCAATTTGTAAAATGCCTCATACGTAGCTTCTTTCAGAATCATAAACTGTACGGATACTTTTAGCTTTGTGAAAACGTTGTCTTCAGTTTTGGTTTCAACAATAACATCGAGCTGTTGTATCTTGAGATTTAGTCTGCCGGCGATTGAATCGAGAATCGGGATTTTAAGGTGAAGACCAGGGCCTTTGATAGATTGAAATTTTCCCAACCTTTCTATAACGGCTACGGTTTGTTGTTTGACAGTAAACAAACCATTGAGAACAATAATAAGAAAAACAATAAAAAAAGGAATCAGTACAAACATAGATGGTTTTTTATTTTGTTAATAAACTTTTAATCTTAATCAAAAAACAAAGATAATAGTTCCCCTTCATGTACAAATGATTATTTTTACCCGACAAAACAACATAAAATGACAAAATTGACGTTTGCAGGAATTATACTGTTTTTATTTTTTAGTACAGGATGCAAGAAAGGAAATGATCCTACACTTGGTGAAGCCCTTGTTATTCAGGATGAAGCCATTCATATGGGAATGGATATAGAAAAAGAAATTGGTGAAATGATGAGTTCCGATCCAACTCCTGAAAATTTATCAGTTCTGGGAAAATTGACGATAGATATTATGCAGTGGAAAAAACAAATGATTCCGGTTCCGGGAATGCAACATGATCACGATCACGATGGACATGACCCCAAAAAAAACAAAAAAGACACATCAGCTTCCAGGGAAGAAAATCATGAAGGACACGATCATGAAGGACACGATCACGAAAATCATGGTCACCTAAAAAGTACCAACGCAGAAATAGCGGCAACCCTTACACCGGAAGAGATAAAACTTATTCAGACGGATTGGAAAAAAGAATTGCTGAAAATAAAGGCTGAATTGGATAAATATAAATCAACCAGGACAAAATAAGTTTTCAGTTTTTCCTAAGCCATGTTTCTCCGTTGCTAAAAGCAAATCCTTCTATACCGTTTTTCACCGTGTAAAACACGGACATATTTTTATTTTGGATCAGATAGTTTGTAAAAACATTCTGCAATACTTTACCATTGATCAGAGTATCCGGTATAAACCGGACATTCTGATTGTTTAAAATGTGCAGAGGAATTTTTTCATCATTTCCGCGTGTACTTGTTATCACACTCAACCCGCCTGTATAGACCGGTTCTCCGGATTTTTGACCCCAGACAGAACATTCTTCGTATAGTACAGTATCTTTTAAAGCCTGTACAGATGAAGCGTTATAAATATAAAACGACATATTCAGATTGATTTGATGGTCATCACTTACATAGGACATATTATATCCCGGTGCTTTTATATATTCTGTCTGAACTGTTTTGTCGAGGAAATCTCCTCTTTCACATAATGTCGCAACATCAATCTGATAATGGGATGGCCAGACGGAACTTTGATTTTTTAAAATAAGATTATCGCCTGTGGCATTTTCAAAGACAATAGGGGTAGTTACACTGCCCTGAGGTAATAAATCTGAAGTTGACTTTTGGAAAAAAACTTCATCAACCTGAATATCCTTCGGACAAGGTCTGGCACATGAAATCAACCATGTTATGAAAATAAAAAAAACTACCCTGATTACCAATATATTCATTTTTTGATAAAACGGCTATACCTGAAATTAAGTTAGCGCGCTTTACATAATTCTTCAGAATAATGTTTTTTAAAAGAATGATCTTCGTCATATTTCATAGGAAAAATGCTTAAAAAAGCATGATGTTTTTTCGAAAGTGACCTTAGTTACAAAAGCAAAAATAATAACACTTTAATTTTGTAGTATTATTATTTCACATTAAAAATTTATATTCATGAAGATAGAACAAATATACACCGGTTGTCTTGCAGAAGCTGCATATTATATTGAATCAAATGGAGAATGTGCCTTTATTGACCCTCTGAGAGAGTCAACACCTTATATCGAAAGAGCCGAAAGAGACAACGCTAAGGTAAAATACATTTTTGAAACTCATTTTCATGCTGATTTTGTTTCAGGTCACGTGGATCTGGCTGAAAAAACAGGCGGAAAAATTGTTTACGGTCCAACAGAAATGCCTACAGGTTTTGAAAAAATCGTTGGTAAAGATGGTGAAAAATTTAAAGTTGGAAATATTACACTTGAAGTGGTACACACTCCGGGCCACACCATGGAAAGTACCTGCTTTTTATTGAGAGATGAAAATGGTAAAGAGATAGCTTTATTCACCGGAGATACTTTATTTATCGGTGATGTTGGTCGCCCTGACCTTGCACAAAAAGTAATTGCAGATCTTACACAAGATAAACTGGCAAGGCATCTTTACAAATCACTCACAGAAAAAATCATGCCTTTGGCGGATGAAATAATCGTTTATCCTGCTCATGGACAGGGTTCTGCCTGTGGTAAAAATATGAGTAAAGACACATTTGATACATTGGGGAATCAGAAAAAAACCAATTACGCACTACAACCGATGTCGGAAAATGAATTTGTGGAAAAAGTACTCGATGGGTTAATGCCACCTCCAAGTTATTTCCCTCAGAATGTAATGATCAACATTAAAGGGTATGAGTCTTTGGATGATGTCATGAAAAAGGGAACAAAACCTTTGAATGTGGAAGAATTTGAAACGGTTGCCAATGAAACAAATGCTATCATCATTGATACAAGGTCTAAAGAAGACTTTATAAAAGGGTACGTTCCACAATCCATTTACATTGGAATTGACGGCAATTTTGCTACCTGGGTAGGCACACTTGTACCTGATGTGAAACAGGAAATATTGATTGTGGCTGACGAAAACAGACTTGAAGAAATTATTACCCGTCTTGCAAGAGTAGGATACGACAATGCTATAGGTTATCTCAAAGGTGGTTTTGCTGCCTGGAAAAATGCAGGAAAAGAATATGACGTGGTTGAGTCTGTCGATGCCGGTACACTTGCCAACATGAAAAATGTTGAAATTGTGGATGTCAGGAAAGCCAGTGAATTCAGAAGTGAACATGTAAAAAATGCTGTCAATGCGCCTCTGGATTATATCAATGAAAGCATGAAACTTATTTTGGGCGACCTCAAAAAATATGTACATTGTGCTACAGGCTATCGTTCTCTTGTCTTTATTTCTATTTTGCAGGCAAGAGGCTACAGAAACCTGGTTGATGTAGCCGGAGGATTTACTGAAATGAAAAAGGTAGGTTCATTTGAAATGACTGATTACGTTTGTCCGACAACCATGTTATAGGAAAAGAGTTATTAGTATGATATGCATGCATGGAAATTTTTCATGCATGCTTTTTTATTTGGATATATCTTACAATGAATTGTAACAGATGTTACATTAAAGTCGGAAATGTTTAGTTACTTTTGAGAATCTTAAAGTGTATTGATGTATTCTTTCAAAACAAAATCAGATTAATATAAAATATTTTCAATCATTAAGATGGTATTTGTTTCTCCTCCGAAAAGCCCCTTATTTAATGAGTATTCCGGGAAGAAATAATTTTCAGGTAAGTGTAAAAAGTTATAATATAATGATTTAGAAAATTCCTTATGTATTCACTGATGCAAAAATTTTTACCTGTTCTTAGCTGGCTTCCCGAGTATAAAAAGGAAAACCTCAGCAAAGATTTTTTTGCAGGTATAACCATTGGCATTATGTTAATACCTCAGGGAATGGCATATGCACTCCTTGCCGGATTACCGCCTATTTACGGCTTGTACGCCGGAATGGTGACTCTGACTGTTTATACGATTCTGGGTACATCCAGACAACTTTCCATTGGTCCTGTAGCTATGGATTCTCTGATTCTTGCCAATGGTCTGGCCGGCCTCGCAGTAGCCGGAACTAATGAATACATTGCGCTTGCTGTATTGCTGGCCATGATGGTTGGATTACTTCAATTGTCCATGGGTTTTTTCCGGCTTGGTTTTTTGGTTAATTTTATATCCAATCCTGTTATTTCGGGCTTTTCTTCTGCAGCGGCTATCATTATTGCTTTCAGTCAGTTGAAACACCTTCTCGGTATTACTGTTGAAGGAGAAAAAGTACATGAAATCATCATAAATATTTTCAGAAATATAAACGATACCCACTTATTGACATTTGGACTAGGAATTTTTTCATTGGTGCTTTTGTTTGGTGCCAGAAAAATCAGTAACAAAATTCCAAGCGGCCTGCTCACCATCATTGTAAGCATCCTTCTGGTATATTTTTTTCATTTACATGAATCAGGAGTAAAAATTCTTATGGAAGTTCCTTCAGGACTGCCCCCGTTTGAAATGCCGGACATCAATAAATCTGATATGTTGACATTGCTTCCTCTGGCACTTACCCTGGCATTTGTCAGTTTTATGGAATCTATTGCCAGTGCCAAGACAATACAAATGAAACATAAGGATTATCAGGTAATTCCCAACCAGGAACTTATAGCTCTCGGCGCTTCCAATCTTGCCACTTCTTTTTTCAGGGGTATGCCGGTGGCAGGTAGTTTTACCAGGTCAGCCCTCAACAATGATTCAGGCGCCAAAACAGGCGTTTCATCTTTCATAAGTGCTTTGGTATTACTGATTGTACTTTTATTTTTTACCTCAGGATTATACTATCTGCCTTATACCGTTCTTGCGGCCATCATCATTTATGCCGTCGCCAAACTGGTCAATATCCGGCTTGCCAAAAAACTCTGGAATAACAGTCGTAAAGATTTTATCGTTTTTATGGCAACCGGTTTTGCAACCTTATTTATTGATATTGAAGCTGGTATTACGACTGGAGTGCTGATATCCTTAGGCTTGTTGATTCATGGTGCTTCTTATCCCCACATTGCAGAACTGGGTAGAATTCCGACAACACGTATCTTCAGAAATATAGAGCGGTTTCAGAATCTGGAGACATATGAATCTATTCTTATTGTGAGGTTTGACGCACAACTGTTTTTTGCCAATGCTCATACGTTACTTGAATTTATAGAAACACGAATACGGCAAAGACCTTCAATCAAACACGTCATTCTTGAAGCAAGCGCTATAAACGGACTTGATGCCACAGCGGTTGACATGCTTATTGATATGAACAATGATCTTAAATCAAGAGGTATTGAACTTTATATGGTGAATGTAAAAGGAATGGTTCGGGATGTTTTAGAGAGAAACGGTCTCATACACGAGCAGAGTACACAATATTATTTTCTGAATACCCACGATGCGGTAAGTTATATTCTGGGTTCAGAATTCAAAGATTTTACGGAATATGTTTTACAAACCAATATAAAATCTGAATAAACCAACAAAAATAAGTCTTATGAAGTATGGTTTTATAATAGACAACAGAAAATGTATAGGCTGTCACGCTTGTACAACAGCATGCAAATCAGAACATGAAGTTCCTATCGGTGTAAACCGCACCTGGGTAAAACAAGTGGAAAAAGGAGAATTTCCCAACACCCGGCGGTTGTTTTCCGTTATGCGATGTAATCATTGTACAGATGCACCTTGTGTGGAAATTTGCCCTACGGAGGCCTTGCATTTCCGAAAGGACGGTATCGTTGATTTTGACAAAGACAGGTGTATAGGTTGCAAGTCCTGTATGCAGGCTTGTCCTTACGATGCACTGTATATCGATCCCGAAACACATACGGCAGCCAAATGTAATTATTGTGCACACAGGATTGACGTTGGCCTTGAACCTGCCTGTGTAAATGTCTGCCCGGAACACGCCATTATTTCCGGTGACATGGAAGATCCGGATTCTGAAATTTCAATGCTGCTTTCAAGGCAACAAACGAAAGTAAGGAAGCCGGAAAAATCCACCAGGCCCAATTTATTTTACATCGATGCAGATGATTATTCCCTTATTCCTACAGCAACCGAACGCACTCCTGAAACCTTGTGGGGACATCAGGCGAGAGGTGTGGGACATTTTGCCAAAGAAGCTGAAAAACTGGCTTTTTCGAATGAAGATGTGATTACAGAATTGGTACGCCTTAACGGAGGTTACGAAAATGGCGGTAAAAAAATCACCTCACCCAAAACGGTGGAAGTAGTCATGGACACGGCCAAACAAGTATATAACACACCCAATAAAGGACTGCTCTGGGGGTGGGAAGTTCCGGCTTATGTATGGACTAAAGCCATTTCTGCGGGTGCTTTTCTTGTTCCTTTCCTGGGATGGATCATGGGAGAAACCGCATTTGCAGGTAATGTCGTATGGTATTCAGTCGGGCTGGGACTTTTATTTCTGACATTGACAGGACTTTTATTGGTGATGGACCTCGACCAGCCAACACGGTTTGTGTATGTCATTCTGCGCCCACACTGGTCATCCTGGCTGGTGAAAGGAGGTTACAGCATCACCGTTTATGGCGGATTGTTGACTGTCCTGGCGGCGGTTGAATTTTTTGAGTGGGACATGATAAAACCCGCACTTTTGGTATTGACCGGTATTGTTGCTGTGGTAGTGGCCTTATACACCGCATTTTTATTTGCGCAGGCGAAAGGAAGAGACTTTTGGCAAAGCCCGGCTCTGGCCATCCACATGGGCGTTCATTCCATGATGGCAGGGGCTTCAGCCTATATATTACTTGGATTGAGCGGATTGGTGGAAGAAAACTGGATGCCGTTTTTATCGCTTACGCTAATGGTTGGGATCGTTGTCAATCTTTTTACCATCCTGTTGGAAATGACCATGACGCATCCTACTCACGATGCCAAAAAGACAGTGGAAATGATTTTACACGGACGTTACAAAACCACCTTCTGGATGTTAGTCATCCTTGTTGGAAATGTAATTCCGTTTGTTTTGCTTTTTGTTGATATAAATGCCTTTATACCGGCAGTGGCTGTTTTGACAGGTATTTATTTTACAGAAAAAATATGGGTGGAAGCACCTCAAAGAATTCCTTTGGTATAATTTTAAAAAACTTTAGAAATAACATAATATGAAAAATCGTTCTTTCATAGAAAACATAGCAGAAAAATTAGGCATTATTCCTGATTTAACCAAAGACAGAGATCCTTCCCTGGAACGTATGACAGAAACTTCCCTAGACAATTTTCCACCCATGGACAAATGGGATCACTGGGAAGAATACGAAGCGAAGTCCTGGCCGAAAAAGGAAAAAAAGACATATACCATTGTGCCGACCACATGCTTTAATTGCGAAAGTGCCTGTGGGCTGACAGCCTATATTGATAAAGCAACCAACCAGGTCAGGAAATTTGAAGGTAATCCTTATCACCCGGCTTCCCGGGGACGAAACTGCGCCAAAGGTCCGGCAACCATAAATCAGATTACCGACCCTGACAGAATATTATACCCTTTGAAAAGAAAAGGCAAAAGAGGCGATGGTGACTGGGAAAGAGTGACCTGGGACCAGGCTCTTGACGAAATCGGTGCCAGAATCCGCAAAGCCATCGTCGAAGGAAGACACAATGAAGTAGCCTATCACGTAGGAAGACCGGGTCACGAAGGGTATATGAACCGTGTATTGCAGGGTTGGGGTATAGATGGACACAACAGCCATACCAATATCTGCAGTTCTGGAGCCAGGTTCGGATACAACATCTGGTCAGGCTATGACAGACCTTCTCCGGATCACAGTTCAGCCAAATTTATCCTGCTCATCTCTGCCCACCTTGAAAGCGGTCACTACTTCAATCCTCATGCTCAAAGAATCATTGAGGGTAAAATGAACGGAGCCAAACTGGCTACCATGGATCCAAGACTTTCCAATACAGCGAGCATGTCAGATTATTGGTTGCCGAGTCATCCTGGTTCTGAAGCGGCAGTTTTACTGGCTATGGCCAAAATCATTATTGATGAAAATCTGTTCAACAGGAATTACCTTGAAAACTGGACCAACTGGCAGGAATATTTAACAAAAATGCATCCTTCTGTTGAGGTGACCTTCGAAAATTACATTCAAAAAATGAAGGAGGAATATGTGGAATATACTCCGGAATTTGCAGAAAAAGAGAGTGGGGTGCCGGCTGCTACCATCAGGGAAGTTGCCATCAAAATCGGTGAAGCCGGAGAAAGATTTGCCACGCACAACTGGCGAAGTGCTGCCAGCGGCAACCTTGGAGGCTGGTGTGTATCGAGAGCTTTATACTTTTTGAATGTGCTTACAGGAAGTGTTGGTGCACCCGGCGGAACAGGATTTGAAGACTGGAATAAATTCCATCCTAAGTTTTTTGATGTACCACCCGGACAAAAATTCTGGAATGAATTACATTTTCCGAAAGAGTATCCACTGGCATTTTTTGAAATGAGTTTTCTGCTTCCTCACATGTTGAAAGACGGTAGAGGAAAAATGGATGTCTATTTTTCACGTGTATTTAATCCGGTCTGGACCTATCCCGATGGATTTACCTGGCTGGAAGCCTACAGTGATGAAAATCTTTTTGGTCTTCACGCTGCGCTTACACCAACCTGGAGCGAAACTGCCTTTTTTGCCGACTATGTGCTTCCGATGGGACTGGCGTCGGAAAGACATGACCTGAATACTTACGGAACCCATGCGGGTACATGGATAGCTTTCCGCCAACCTGTGCTTCGCGAAGCGGCAAGACGCGCCGGAAAAGAGGTGACTTATACTTATGAAGTGAATCCCGGAGAAGTCTGGGAAGAAGATGAATTCTGGATTGAACTGAGCTGGCGCATTGACCCTGACGGTTCTCTCGGCATCAGGAAACATTTTGAATCTCCGTACAGGCCAGGACAAAAAATCACGGTTGATGAATATTATCAGTTTATCTTTGACAATACCAAAGGATTGCCCGAAACTGCCGCCAAAGAAGGTCTGACGCCATTGGAATACATGCGAAAATACGGAGCTTTCGAAGTGGAAAAATACGGATACAAAAAGAATGAAAAAGAGCTGGCACCATCAGATCTTGAAGGAAGTGTGACGGATCCTGAATCGGGATTAATCTCTAAAAACGGCAATCCGATCGGGGTTATGATCAATGGAAAACCAATGGTCGGATTTATGACGCCGAGCCGTAAAAATGAATTTTATTCACAGACTATGGTCGATTGGAAATGGCCGGAATACGCTATTCCAACGTACATTAAAAGCCATATACACCCTGAAAGCCTCGACAGAGAAAAAGGAGAATACGTATTGGTTCCCACATTCCGTTTGCCGACACTCATCCATTCCCGATCAGGTAATGCAAAGTGGCTGTATGAGATTTCGCAGAGGAATCCGATCTGGATGCATCCCGATGACGCTGCGAGGTGGGGATTCAAAACAGGAGACCTTGTCAAACTCAACACCGATATAGGCTACTTCGTGGACAAAGTATGGGTGACTCAGGGTATGAAACCGGGTGTGGTGGCATGTTCACACCACCTTGGCCGCTGGAGAAGAGAACAGGATCAGGGCAACAGATGGGCTACCAATACGGTAAAAATAGTGCAATCCGGCGACGGAAAATGGAAGATGAATACCAAGTCAGGCATCAAACCATTTGAAAGTTCCGATCCGGACAGTAAAAGGATATTCTGGGCTGACGGTGGTGTACATCAGAACATTACCCACGCGGTACACCCGGATCCCATCAGTGGCATGCATTGCTGGCACCAACGCGTTCGGATAGAAGCCCCCGGGCCTGACGACAAATACGGTGACATCATGGTGGACACCAACAAGTCCATGGAGATTTATCGTGAATGGTTGAAAATGACAAGACCAGCACCGGGACCGGATGGGTTGAGGAGGCCTTTGTGGTTCCGAAGACCATTAAAACCGCTGAAAGACGCCTATTATCTGAAATAAGATAAGACCGGTTGTGTGGCAAGTGATTTTATAGCTGTCGGGATATAAATAAACTGAGACATTATAACTCAGTTAGTTTATCTGTTTGATTTTTTGTCAACAGAAAAGGCTTTCCTTTGTTGTGTATGGTGAAAAGTAAAAGGTATGAAGGTTGAAGTAAAAATATTGAGCATTAAAACAGTCAACGAACTGGATTTTTATTGGTCCAATGAAGATTTTGTGTTGTTGCTGGACAGGATGAATCTCCCCGATGCGGACAAGCTCAAACCCGAAGAATTGAGGGAAATGTTGTACATGGCCATTACCGATTTTGAACCGGAAGAATCAGCAGAAATAGTTTTGACGTATAAGTTGGGCGAACGCCTTTCCGCCGGACAAATTCAGAATATTGCGAATGATATGTTGGAAGAAAAGGTCGCCGAACAATATGCCGACCCGTCTTTTCACTACGACTTGTTTAATATCAACCAGCTTTTATTTAAGGCGTACAAAGGAAAATTTCCCAACACTGAGGCATCCATTATACTTATGGAAATAATAAGTAAGGCCGAAGAACACATTGAAATCAACAAAGAAATACTTACCAAGGCGCTGGCGCAAAGCCTGAGTGAAAGAAGTATTATTCAACGTTTGTATGAAGACCAGGTGACAGGAAAAGAAACTTTCGGCGATGCCGAAAAAATCATCTGGAAGTTTCACCTCAAGGAAAACAACACCTACGAAATTCTCACTTCAAAATACATGATTGAAAAGGAAGATATCGAAAACGGAGAGTACGAAGCAGAGATTCATTTTTTTGAGGAGAAGGATTGATGTTGACTTTTGTTGATCTGTATTTTCTTTTTAGCATTCCTTTTTGAAGCATAAAAAATCGAAAAACATTGTTTTTGGCGGTTATAATCGCCAAAAAATATAGATATTGGCGATTATAATCGCCAAAAGCGAAGTTACAGGAAATTCCAAAAATTGGAAGGGTGTATAGTGAATGTTTCTTCAGGCTGATAAAAATTGGTAAAAGAAGAGCTGAACTTTGTTTTTTTATGTGGGTTCCATTTCATTTCAAATGCAGAAAATCCGGTTTTACTTTCCTCTATATAATCAATCTCTGATTGTGCCTTATTTCTCCAGAACCAGGATTTGATGTTATTTTTCATGTAGGCATTCTTTTTTAGTCTTTCGGTGATGAAGAAGTTTTCCCACAAGGCGCCAACATCATTTCTCATACTGAGCGGATTAAATTGGTTGATGATGGCATTCCGGATTCCGTTGTCGTAAAAATATATTTTCCTTGAAGTGGAGATTTCCTTTCTTTCATTCCTTGACAGAGGATTCAAGCGATATATGACATAACTTTTTTCAAGGAGATTGATATAACTGATGACCGTTTCTTTGTCAATTCCGACAGTTTTGGCCAATTCGTTGTAAGAAACTTCACTACCAACCTGCCAGGCAAGTGATTGAAGCAGCCGGACAAGGTATTCCGGCTTTCTGATACCTCCAAGTTCGAGAATGTCTTTATATAAGTAGCTGCCGGACAAATTTTGGATCAGTTCTTCTTTATCTCCCTGAAGCACAATGTCGGGATAACTTCCATAAATTAATAGTGATTCAAGCATAGGCAACGCTTTTGCCAGAGTATAATGACTGCTGAGTTCCGACCATGAAAGGGGAAACATCTGAAATTCCCATTTTCGCCCTGTCAAGGGCTCCTGAATGGTATCACCCAATCCAAGTGCCGAAGAACCCGTAATGATTATTTGTTTTTCTGATTGGCTGTCGACAATCATTTTGACGGTAAGTCCTATATTTTCAATCCGTTGTGCTTCATCAAAAATAATAAGTTGATACGGTTCGATAAGTGATTTGACCAAAGAAAAATCCGGATTTGTCCATAACAAACGTTCGGAAGGATGGTCACCATTAATCATAAGAAATGGCATCTGGAGTTCTTTTGCTAATGTATTCAGCAAAAATGTTTTACCCACCTGTCTGGGACCTGATAAAATGATGGCCTTTCTAAAATCAATTTTAGCTTTAATACTATCAAAAATAATTCTGTTGATCATTATTTGGCGATTATAATCGCAAATATACATAGTTTTTGGCGATTATAATCACCAAAAGAGAACTTTTTACTTATTCTAACTCCATTTTTTAAACACATATCCATTGATTTTGCCAAATCAGCAAGCCTATAATCTGCGGAAAGTGATCAAAATAACATAGATTCCGCAGATATGGAAATAATAATCTGCGGAATGTGGTGTAAATAACATAGATTCCGCAGAGTAGCATGATGTGTCACATTACATTGCAACCTGTGACTAAAAAAGATCGTCCACGGTCAACACCTGGTCAATAAGTCCGATACTGTTTTTGTTTTGATGTATACCAAAGGTAGTCAGTAAAGTGATAAAAATCTGTTTTTTTGTTTTTGATACGTGTTTAAAAATGCTTTTTTTCTTCCTCAGATTTTCAGCATCCGATTTGGAAATAATGAATTCTTCATTGTAAAATTTGACTTCACAAAGATTGATGACATTGTCAGCCCGGTCAATAAGCAGGTCTATTTGTACACCTTCGTGTTCGTCGGTGGCCTTTGTGATAAAACTATACTGTTTGGTTTGTATACCGGATATGCCCAATGCTGTTTTGATCTGATGGATGTGTATCAAAGCAATGTTTTCATAAGCGTATCCTGTCCAGGTTTTCCAGGTTTGCGTTTGGCTGAGACTTTGGTATGATATAGATTCTGTTTTGGGAATATTTTGTATAAATCTCAGATAAAATAAGGAATAACAATCAATCAGGCGGAAAAGGGCGTTTTTTTTCTTTTTTCCAAAAGGAACATAAGAGGATATAAACCCGGACATCTCGAGGTCTCTCAGCATGCCGGACAATCCTCCACCATCCTTTATATTTGTTTGTCTTACGATTTCCGATCTTTCAATACCTTTAAGGGAAGATGAAAGTGCTTCGACAATCATCACATACCGATCGGCA
The DNA here is from genome assembly GCA_016715245.1 of Saprospiraceae bacterium. Lineage (GTDB taxonomy): Bacteria > Bacteroidota > Bacteroidia > Chitinophagales > Saprospiraceae > OLB9. The sequence goes on along the minus strand of JADKAS010000011.1, from coordinate 68,135 downwards.
TTGCTGAAAAGTGCGCTATACAAATTGTCAAATTCATTTCTTAGAAATCCATTTTGGTGAAAACATATACGGTCGATATTCTGAACCGCACTTTGTCCTTCCTGTATCTGTTCCAGATATAGAGGGATGCCACCAATGGCCATGTAGATTTGAATGATTTGATACCGATCCAGATATACCTTTTTATGTTTGAGAAATTCTTCAGTTTCTGTCAGGGTAAACGGTTGCAGAAAAATCTGATTAGTCACACGGTTATGCAGTCCTCCTTTATTGTTGATGATTTTTTGAGTCATCCATGCTGTGGCGGATCCGCAGATGACAACCACAATATTGGCTTTTGAGGCATAACTATTCCAAAAATAGCTTAAGCCTGTCAAAAAATCTGATCTTCCGGCAGCAATCCACGGCAATTCGTCTATAAAAACTACTTTGCGTTCATTAGTATCATTTACAGATTCGAGAAATACTTTCAGCTGATGGAATGCTTCCAGCCAGTCAGGTGGTGTCGGTGGCACTTCATCTGCCTTTAGTGCTTCCTTCATACTGTAGGAAAAATTTCTCAACTGTTGCTGCTTAGTCCCATCTTTAAGACCTGTCAGTTCGAAGTCTATCTTATCTTTAAAATATTGTCTGATCAAATAAGTCTTACCAACCCGTCTTCTGCCAAAAACTGCAATGAGTTCAGGTTTGTCTGATGTGTATGCTTTTGTTAGTATTTGTATCTCTTTTTTACGACCTATCATGGTGTGTATTTTACTTAATCTGCGGAATGTGTGCAAATATACAACGATTCCGCATAATTAGCAATAATAATCTGCGGAATGTGCGTAAAAAAGTATAGATTCCGCAGATTTGTAATTAATAATCTGCGGAATGTGGTGTAAATAACATAGATTCCGCAGATTTACAGTAAAATCACCCCTTTTCCCCACAAAATCGGGTTATCTTCAAAGTCCCAGCATTTAACGACAAAAGTTAACTTTAGTGACTCCGGGCCTAAAAACAGTGATAGTGAACGAAATGAAGTCTCGTCTTATAGGACGAGACCGAAGCCGTGCAAGGCTTCGATGAAGTGAACCGCGTGAGCGGCATAGGTTACTGTAGTAAATTAATTCGAAAGTGTACTCCAGTCTTTTGCGGGCTTCGTGCGATTAAATCACCATCATGTGCTTGCAATCACCTTTTTTATCTCGTCACAAATAACGAGACCGATTTTTATCGGGATTGCTTACTTTTTTGGTCTCGTCTCGTCTTTGGTGACGAGACGAGAAAAAAAGTAAGTGCCCGCCGGCACGAGGCATTGAAATTTGATAAAATATTACATTAAATAGTATTGATTAACAACTAGGAGTTACAATAATAATTATAAATTTAATTTACATATCTCACTCACTAAAACCCCCACGTCTATTTTTTCAAACGGATGAGGAGCTCCCTCTATCTCTTTATAACTTCCGTTTTTCAACCAACCAGCCACTTCGACCGAAGATTCCGCACTCACCATTTTATCCTCCGAGCCACGCAAGATCAGTACCTCTGTTTCCATTTTCCTGAAATCATCTTCCTTCAAGGCACCGCCATGACCCAAGTCAAACATCAGATTTGCGGTGTTTCGCACCACATTGACCCAGTTGTTTTCTCCAAACAGTGACTGCAATTTTGCCACATAAGAAGGGATTTTTTCTTTCATTATATCCGCATCGAGCATAGAAATTTCTTTGTCCGATGAGGTTGGATTCCAGTCCCACTTGGTACCCAATGTTATAATGCTACCCAATTTTTTAGGTTGGCTTTTGGCATACGATACAGCTGCATATCCACCCATCGAATATCCAAAGATATGACAGGTTTCACAATCCATTTTGTCGATGTATTTTGTGATATCCTGTACCAATACCGACATATTCAATTCACCCTCATAAGCCACCTTACCATGGCCACTAAAATCCAGAGTAAAAACAGTAAAAAATGGCTCTAACCTTTCAGAAAGCAATGTAAACTGTCCGGAAGTATGCAGAGCGCCGTGGAGGAGTAGGAGGGTGGGTTTCATGGTGGGGTGGTGTTGTTGAAATTTATTTTACAATTATAATCAATTGTAAAATTGATTTTTACAGATTTTGTTTTTCATAAGTTCAGAGAGGTTGCTGGTGAATGGTAACGCAGAAGCAAATGTAGATTTATAATTTTTTAATTTTTTGAAATCCCATCTCAAACCTTTTAATTCTGGTTCTGATACTTCTTCAATTTCTATAATCATATAATAATCCTTAGGGTCAGTATTAGGATAATTTTTATCTTGCATTGTCTGCTTCGACCATATTTTTGGACTCTCTTTTGATTTTCCATAACTCCCTGAAGTTTGATCATCACGTGTGTGCAATAATAAATACCTTGCAGTTACTACTTCATTATCAATCTTATTGAACCTGCTCCTCTATCTGTTCTGAAATTATACTTTTTTCTTTTTGATCCAGTCATAATGTTCCTGTGATTTGTAAAAACCTACCAATACGAGGTTTCATCAGGTATTAAGTCTCTGTTGGTTCCATAAGTTTCCGGCAGGCAAACATCCCGGAGTTCATTATTTTTATCAGGTGGATATTTGGCATATCATAGGTTTTTAAAGCTATTTTTTTCTCTTTGAGAAGTTCTGTTCAGGAAATGTTCAACAACTTCCAGAATAAAAGATTTTAGTTCACTTGTTCCGTCATTTGATTTTGAAGGTTTTACCGGAAAGGCACCAAGGCCCGGAATAATTTCATGAAAACCCTTTCGGCTTACAGACTTTCCACCCGGATATAATACATAAGCACCACCTGTTCTTCTGATGGCATCTTTGTAGGCATGCATTTTTAATAAATCTGCATTTTTATAAATACCCTTTCTGTTTTCTAAGTCTTCCTGATTTAAGTCAGTTTCATTGTCTTCGTAAAAATTATCATTAAAATTGGCTACTTTATATTTTGCGTCAAAATGAATGTGAACGATTAGTTCCTCCTCTTCTGCTTTTGCTTCACCTATTCCATATGTCCATACAGAAAGTGTATAATCAGGCCTTAAGGTAGTCGTCCAACTGCCTGATTGAGGATATGGTTTTTTACCACTGAAAGAATGGTTGTAATTAAACCTTATGTTTAATTTTCTTGTCCCGGAATTAAATATGCCCTTTAAAGCAGTATGTTTCCCTTGTTTAATTTGTACATTTAGCTTGTCAGCAGTCTCCCCGATTAAATTTTTAACATCTTCATGGTCGATTTCAAAAACAGACTGCAACAATTCAAGTAATTTAAAAAACAGCCAGTATTCATACAGTGTAGCAATATCTTTTTTACCTCCGCTGTACACATCATCTCCGCCCTTCCAAATGAGTTTCGCTGCAAAGATCAAACATAAGCCATACTCTCAATTTCGCGATATCCTTCTTTTCTTTGTTGCAAACCGGACTATTCAAATTTAAGGTAGTTGGTCTGGAAATATCTTAAAAACGGAGTGGTGCAATTGATTTTCGAGTTCCCGAATTAAAAGTTCTGACTCATTTTCAAGTCTTGTATGTTTAAATTCTTTTGCTTTTTTGTTGATATCTGAACAGAATTTCAAAAAATTTTCCAAAGCATGTTTTATAAACCGGTTTTCAGGTGTATCAACCGAATCTGTTTTCCGAATGGATGTAATCCTTTCCGGAAGTGTTTCAATACCATAACCTCTCAAATAGTGAGATGGAGGAACGGTTGTCCTTTTTCCACCTTTTAAAATTTCTTTGATATTTGCATTAGTAAAACGTCGTGCGTTTCTGATATCTTTTTCTTCCACTGTTTCAGACCATTTTGTCACAGGAGCCGAAACAATGCGGTGTACTGCTTCTTGAAATTCATCTGATCCAATGATAGATTTTATGAATATAAACCTTTGATACAAGGATTGACTATCTTTTGAATAGTCTGTTTCAAAATGTTGTGAAACGGGTGAATTGACCTGCAATAATAAATCAGTACATTTTTCAGTAATAAATTCGAGCATATCACGGTAATCATCTCTGTAACCTGATTTTATGGATTGAACCTCTAATTCGATTTTGCAACGTTCCTGATAAGAGCCTTTTTCCAGTAATGGAATCGAAAGTGTTCCTACAAAAATATTAGGGGTAATAGTGCCCAGATTGGGACTTCTTTTATGTTTCTGTACTATGTTTTCTCCAATGTCTCTAATATAAAATCAGGGATCACTCAATTGATAATCATAAATACACCCTTCCACCAGTTGATACCGCGCTTCTTATATTGTTTTAATAATGAATCTTCTGCATCGTATAATGAATCAGCCTCGATGATCGTATAGAGTTGCAAATTTTCTTTGATCGATTCAAGGCTAATTGTTATGGATGGAACTGACTTCATTATTTACGGGTCTCTATCACTTTTTTTAGCTGTTCTTTGCTAGGCAGTATTAGTTCATATTTGCTTGCAAAAATCTGCTGATTGTTTTTAGGCAAAGTTATTTCTACCATGGTATCTTTTTTGTCTTTACACAAAATGATTCCAATTGTCTTATTTTCATCATCCAGTTTCACAAATCGATCATAGTAGTTCACATACATTTGCATTTGTCCCAAATCTTGATGTCTTAATTTACCGATTTTTTAAATCAATAAGCACAAAACACTTTAACAGGCGGTTGTAAAATACAAGATCTATCCTGTAATGTTCTTCATCAAATGTAAACCTAACTTGGCGGCCTACGAAGTAAAGCCATTGCCTAATTCTAATAAAAAGTGTTCAAGCTTACTTATAATTTGCTCTTCCAATTCACTCTCTGAGTATGACGAATGTTCAGGTAACAAGAAATTCTAATATATAAGGATCTTTAATAACATCCTTTGGTTGGTCGATAATCAACCCTTTTTCTGAAAGCTCTTTTACTTTTCCTTATCTCTACTCAAGATAAGTCGCGTGTATAATGCGGTGTCAAGTTGTCTTGTAATTCCCTTACACTCCAGTTGTTTTATAAGATTCTATTTCATAAAATTGCGTTCATCCTCATTATCAAGCCGAATAAAGTTAAATAATGTGACCATGTGAGATATATTACCTGAGATACAGACTCTTCCGTATTTGTTTTAATTTCCGAGACACTGTTTCGGAAATTTGACGACAGAAATCCGTAACAAAGTCTCGGAATTTCTATAGGTCAAATAAAATTTACGCATATTTTCAAGGTTATCCACAGAGTATCCTCTGCAAATTCTTTGGAGAGTGCTTTGATAAATCCTTGGATTTCTTTTCCATAAGCCGCTCTTTCTTTGCCGTTTTGTTCTTCATTAACTATCACTTTCCCTATTTCAAAATAGGTAATTAACATAGTTTGATTAACAGCACGAACTACGTTTTTTCGTGCAGCCTGAAGTAATTCAGCTATTTGGGAATAAAGATTTATATTGAAAGACACCTTACTCATAATCATTTATTTATGCCTCAGCAAAACTGGCAAATCCGTTGTCAATCGCTGCTTTGTGCATACGAGCAATTTTTTCCAATGAAAGGCGGTATTGAACATCAGGATGATTTTCAAAATCAAAATCATCTTTAACGAAAACATCTTTAAGAATATTCAAATTTTCTGTCACGCAAAAAGAACCGAGTGTTTCCAAGACAGGACACAACTTTCTGCGAGAACCGTGCAGCTTAGGCAACAGTTTTTGCATAATTGCAATATCGATTTTATCCTGAGTCGAAAGTTCTTTATGAACGTCCAATACTGTAAGCTTTTTTATCAATCTCAATATCTCAGAAGCACTTCTATATCCAAATTCTGCTCCTGTTTTTTTCAATTCATTAAAAAACTTTAGTAATATTTTGTTGATTTCTGTTGTATCTTCAGAATCAAATGATTTATCCGCAGCCATTTCCAGAAAACTTTTAGCCATCCCTGCACCTTTTCCGGTCAATACGTCCATTTGGATATCTGAAATATTGTTTAAAAATCTTTCCATTTCTTTATCAGTGACCCGAAATTCAATCGTATTGGCTCTGTCCAGGACCTTTGGGCTAAACATATTGGTCGTTTCATCAATGTTTACCGTTCCTATAATAAAAAAATTGGAAGGAACTTTTAGTTTTGAAGGAACTCCATTCTCTACAGAACTTTCGGCATACAATGGAATTTCTTTTTGTGATTCCATTACACTCAGAAAATCGGCAAAATAGCGTTCTACATGGCTCAAATTCATTTCGTCTAGAATAAGAAAATGCGGAATTTCAGACTGATTGCTAGCTTGTATAATTAAGTCAAGCACTCCACTATCGGGCTTTACATATTCTTCCGGCTTAAGTGCATTTGGGTATCCCAACAAGGGTTCCCGGTTCGTCCAGTCGGCACCTACCGGAATAATGCAGTATTGACTTTCATCCTGACAAATCCACTGAACAAATGACTGTGCAAGCTTGGTTTTACCTGAACCGGAAAGACCGGTGAGAATGACGAACGGTTTGGTTAGAGAGAAGCTGTGAATCTTAAAATCAGCTTCTTTGAATACTGTAACCTAGAAAATTTGATATCTTTTTCTAATATTGAAGCAACAAATTCTTTATCATTTTCTTTAGGTTGAGCTATTTTCATTTCACTGAATTGTAATTTATACAATGTAATAATGTTTTGTAAATCAGATTCCAAAATTTCATCTGAAGGCAAATCATGTACATCATAAGTTTTGTAAACATGTGAGTTTCCATACCTTTCTGGTTTTTTATTGAAATTAGTATCAAAATATGAATTTATGGTTGGATATTTTTCTACATTAATCCAATTGTATATTGGGGCATTGGTTTCGCTTACACCAAAAGCTAAAATCAACAAATCGATGTTTTTAAAGTAAAGATAAACTGGATAAATACCTTTACTTGTTGTATTTGGCTCTTTTAAAAATGAGATCCAAGGTATATTGGCAGTACTTCCTTGTCCAAAACTGACTTTAACTAGTAGCTCAGAATAATTTTTTTCAAAATGCTTTGTTTTTAACTCATCAGTTTTAGCTTGTAATAGAAATTGTTTAATTTGGTTAGAATAACTCATGGTAACATCCAATTATATTTCAAAATATTTGCTTACAACATTAATATTACTTTAAGTTATCAACATTTAAAATTTTAATAACTTGGTTTAAATCAAAAAAAACTAAATTATTGTTCCTAATCAAAACATTTATAGTATTTGATTTGAATCACACTGGCACAATGTTAATAAAATTGAACAATAGATTTAGAATTTTGGATAATTTATTTTTGTTTATATTGATTTTATAATAAAATGGGATAGGTTGTCTTTATAGGTTTTAGTTTTACTTATTGGTTTTACCTTAAATTTTATTTCGAATAATTCATTCTCAACCATTGAAAGGTTATTACTATATTTTACTATTTTTTTAAATTTATTAAGGTTTTCCCGCCAGTTTTTTATCATGTAGTCTGTACCCGAATCCATTCCCAAACAAAAACTTCCTGACCAGCATTTCCGGTTGGGTGTCCTTGCCCTTGATCTGAGACATGTTGTAAGAACGGGTGACTGAATCGTGGACGTCCATAAAAGGTGTTTAAAGTAAAACAGTACAAAATTGCCCCTTTTTTTCCACTATACCTTCAAAAAAGACCCAAAACGTCATTTATTTTCCACTAAAACCCTGGTTTTGTCATTTTTTTTCTATTATAATCAAATGTCCTCCCACTTTTGCCCTTTCTATCCACATCCTCCTGGTCTAAAAACGGGATTCATTTTACATAATATTTGGTTGAGGGTATTTTATTTAATGCGGTAACTGAGTCCGACGGTCAGGGGGTATTGATTTCTCCAAAATTCAGCACTAAAACCTTCAGAAGTTATTTGTGCTTTTGGTGGCAAGCTTGGGTCCAATCTCCTTTCTCTGTAGAAACCAGCATCCAATAATACCAAACGGGAGGCAATGTTTAATCTCCAAAATTTATTTAAAACAATTTGATAATTCATCCTGATACCTAAATGCATACAAGCACATGATGTTGATAATGAGTTAATAAAGTTAGATAAAGTACTATAGTTATTTCCCAGACGATGTCTGAAATACCCGGCACCTAAAGACGGTCCCACATAAAATATATTTTTTTCGCCAATTTGATACAACGAAAAAAAATAATGTAAAGAAAGGGATCGGGATGTTCTTGGTGTTAATATAGTATCTACCACATTTTGCGAATATTGGAGTGAAGTAAAATTACTTTTCAGATCAACCCATTCTACCTGCAAATCCGATAACTTTTTATTTTTCAATTTTGAAAATCCAAAAGAAATCGGGTAAAATCCCAGATAATTGTTCCCGGATTTTAATATCCTTTTAGGATTTAGTTTTTCATAAATCTTGTCATCAAACCCATTATATTTTTCAAACATAAAACCTATATCACCACCCATAAAATAATTGATCTTTGGTTTTTTTACTCTTTGTCCATTAATTTGATGAACACAAATGGTCATTATAAATATAAGAAATAGATTTTTCATTCTGTCAGCTTTTAAAGTTTTATACTATATTTATTTCATTATTTTCTTCAAAATCTAAACCTCTGCACCTGTTTTTTCTGTATTCAAAACAAAGAAGGCCACAATTTTTGCATCAAACAGAATGTCACAGTCCAGTGACGGTAATATATCTCCTGCAACCATCACAAGGGAAGATATTGACTATAGGGCCGCAACAACATGGGAAACATTCTACCTGTAATTTTCCAAATATTTCTTTTTAATATCGCACTATCCTCTTCTGTAAAATCAGACGTGTAAAGTTTAGGCCCCAATTTCCTTATGGCACCTTTTTTCAAAAGATTCGACAACCACCTGCTGTTTTGGTCAGGAAAAATCAATTCAGGAAGTTCCCATTGTCTTTTATTTTCCACTAAATTATTATTTTTTACAAAAATAGTCATTTATTTTCCACTAAAACCCCGTTTTTGTCATTTTTTTTCCATTAAAGTCATCATTATTGACTGACCCTCTTTTTAAAAGACAGGCTTCTTTTTCAACACTAATGTATTTCAGTTTTTAATTTTTATCTTTGCCCTGTCTTTATAACGCTGCAGAATCAATCGGAAATTATGTCGGATTCAAGAAATTATTCTTTTAAACAATTTGCAAAAATTCAACTGAAGGTTGAAAGGCAAAATAAAACCATCTTTTTTTTGCTCTCAGCCCTGGTTTCGGTATTATTGGTCATCAATCTGAGAGCAGAGGATTTTACCCAAACACAGGATTACACTTTGTTTTTATTGTTTATGGCTATCGGCCTCTGGATTACCGAGGCTATTCCTCCTTTTGCGGTTGGTATTCTCATTATAGGTTTTCTGGTGTTTACGATGGGTCGCAATCCGGATATGGATGTGAGTATATACGTACAAACATGGTCAGATGGTGTCATCTGGTTGTTTCTGGGTGGTTTTTTTCTGGCAGAAGGAATGAAAAAGACGAAAATGGATCAGCAACTGCTCGCCTATGCCATGCCTAAATTCGGTGATAAAGCCAAAAATGTACTGTTGGGCCTGATGATGATTACGGCACTTCTTTCCACCATGATGAGCAATACGGCCACAACGGCCATGATGATAGCCACCGTCATGCCTTTATTCACCACATTGGGCAAGAATAACCCGTTTTCGAAGGCTTTGGCTCTTGGTATTCCGGCAGCAGCTTCTATCGGAGGTATGGGAACCATCATCGGTTCTGCACCAAATGCCGTTGCCGTAGGCGCTCTGGAAACCATAGGCATCAGAATCACTTTTCTTGAGTGGATGGTCATCGGTATGCCGGTAGCGTTCTTGCTCAATTACCTTTTCTGGAGGGTTTTGGTTTCCACTTTTCATATTAAAAATCAGGTGTTGTCACTGGACTTTATGCATTCATCTGCACATGTATCGCATGAGCACAAAGACGAAGAAAAGATTAAAAAACGTATAGTCGCTCTCGTTCTGATCTCAACTCTTTTTTTCTGGCTCACGTCCCAGTGGACGGGTATTCCGGTATCAGCTGTTTCAGGAATTCCTATCGTCGCCCTGACGATGCTGGGCATTATCGATGCCGATGATGTAAGGTCTTTACCCTGGGACACACTTATGTTGGTCGCAGGTGGATTGGCTCTGGGTCTGGCCATTCAGGAGCAGGGACTAGCAGAACACTTTATCGCACAAATCCGCGACCTGCACATCAATTTTTATGCTTTGATCGGGATGTTCGGACTTGGGGCGGTAACGCTTTCCAATTTTGTGAGCAATACTGCTGCTACCACTATCCTGATACCGGTGGCCATTTCACTGACTGGTATTTCCACGGGTGTTGATCCTTATGTTTTGCCGGTAATCATTGGAATGAGCGCTTCATGTGCACTGTTGCTTCCTGTATCAACACCACCCAATGCCATTGCTTACAGTACAGGTATGATTGAACAGCGCGATTTCAGAATTGGTGGCATTTTTGTAGGGTTGACAGGGCCGGTCATCATCATTTTATGGACGTTGGTGGTATCGTATTTCTTTATATAGAAAAAGGGTATTCAACCATAAACCACATACATTTTATATCAATGTAACATGTATGGAATCTTACACAATCTGATCATCAGATATGAGCTAAACGTGACATAAAATCCCGACTTTTTTTATAAAAAAAAGTGGAGGTGCTTTTTACGACAGAAAATTATTGTTAATATATACGCTGAATTTGTGCTTCCACTTCAGCGTCATCAATATATTCATCAAATGTTTTGAGCTTGTCCAGAAATCCTTTCGGGCCGATTTCAATGACTCGGTTGGCTATGGTTTGGGTAAAGGTATGGTCCCTCGAAGTAAACAGTACATTGCCGGAAAAATTGATAAGGGCGTTATTGAGGGTAGTGATGGTCTCCAGGTCAAGGTGGTTGGTGGGTTCGTCGAGGATAAGCAGGTTTGCCTCGGTCAGCATCATCCTTGAGATCATACACCGTACCTTTTCTCCACCGGACAAAACATTGGACATCTTGAGGGTTTCTTCTCCGGAAAAAAGCATTTTGCCGAGAAAACCACGGATGTAGGCTTCGTCTTTTTCTGTGGAATACTGACGCAACCAATCTATAAGATTCATAGGCTCCTGCATAAAAAATTTACTGTTTTCATTAGGGAGATAAGACCGGGTAATGGTTTGTCCCCATTCAATGGTTCCGCTGTCCGGTTGAATATCTCCGGCAAGTATCTGATGCAGGGCCGTGGTCGCCAGACTGTTTCTGGAAATGAAAGTGATTTTGTCGTTGTGGTTGATGGTAAAGGTCAGGTCTTTGATCAGCGTTTCGCCATTGGAAGCGTAGTTGAGTCCTCTGACAGAAAGAATTTCTTTGCCGGCTTCTCTGGCCATTTTATAGATGATGCCGGGATATCTTCTGGAAGAAGGTTTGATGTCTTCGAGATTGATTTTTTCAAGCATTTTCCTTCGGGAAGTGGCCTGGCGCGACTTGGAGGCATTGGCAGAAAACCTGTCGATAAAGGTCTGCATTTCCTTTATTTTTTCTTCAGCTTTTTTATTGGCATTTTGTTTCTGACGCAAAGCGAGCTGGCTGGATTCATACCAGAAAGTATAGTTACCTGTGTATAGCTGGATTTTTCCGAAATCGATATCGGCCACGTGTGTGCTCACCGTATCCAGGAAGTGACGGTCGTGGGAAACCACAAGAACGGTATTTTTAAAATCGAGTAAAAAATCTTCCAGCCACCGGATGGTATGCAGGTCGAGGTCGTTGGTAGGTTCGTCGAGTATAAGCACGTCGGGATCGCCAAATAAAGCCTGAGCGAGTAAAACCCTGACCTTCTGATTGCCGTCGAGTTCGGATACCAGTTTGTAGTGATCGGCCTCTTTGATACCTATGCCCGACAAGAGATTGGCAGCTGATGATTCTGCATTCCAGCCGTCCATTTCGGCAAATTGTTCTTCGAGTTCGGAAGCCCTGAAACCATCGGCTTCAGAAAAATCTTCCTTCATGTATATAGCATCTTTTTCCTGCATGATTTTCCACAGGGTGGTGTGCCCCATAAGGACAGTATTGAGGACCGTGACGTTGTCGTATTCGTGGTGGTTTTGTTTCAGGACGGCCATTCGTTTTCCTGTCTCCAGAGAAACAGACCCTTTATTGGGTTCAAGGTCTCCGGACAATATCTTCATAAAGGTGGACTTTCCGGCGCCGTTGGCACCGATGATGCCGTAACAATTGCCTTGTTTGAAGGTGACATTTACGTCGTCAAAAATGATTCTTTTTCCGTATTGCAGGGAAATATTGTGGGCGGTCAACATGAATTTTTACAATTTGCCGCAAAAGTAAGACAATTATTGATTTATTGGGGTATACTGAGGTGGAGATAAAAGAAAGTTGCCGAAGTAAGATTCTTTTAAAAAAAAAAATGTAAGAATTTGGGTAAGAATATGGCAGAATCAGGGGTAACTCTAAAATTTTAATAAAAAAACCTGACTTTTACACCCAGATGATCAGTGTTGTTTATGCTGTTTTGACCAGGATCAGGGACAAATTCTAATCCCAATTTATTATCATACCAATCACTATTAAATATCATTCCCGTTTTTTTACACTGAGTTCTTTGTACCTTTTCCCACGAATTAAAATAAATAACCGGGAGTCATTATTACATTTTTCTGTCAAATAAACTGCACATTTAAATGTTCCTTCAGGAGGAGCAAACTCAACCAGTTTTGCGTTATAACATTCAAATTTTATTTCCCTGGATTCTCCAAAAAAATAGCCACATGAATATAAAGAAAATAATGATATTAATAAAAAATATTTTGGCATAAGAAAATGTTCTATAAATCCGGGATTTTGTAAACGGTTATTGTATCCAATTTGAATGAATCCAAATTGATAATGTTAATGTATGAATAAGCTGCAAATATCTCGCTCAAATCAGTTTTACATTTATCAAATATTAATCTTTCTGATGAATCCGGATGTGAAATATCTTTATTTATTAGTCCTCTTGAGGTAGACCATCGTACTGATTCAAATATTACCTTATAAATAAAATTTTTATTTTTTTTCGAATATAATTGGTATGAACCTCCACCAATAATGAGACAAAAATCAGATTTGTCAATTTCAGATTTTGTTTCAATGTAAAATACACGCTTTTCGGATATTTTTTCCTGATAGATACATGATGGAAGAATTAATATAAAAAATAAACTAGAAAATGAAAAATTAGCAATATAAGTCATTGATTTATTTCAATAAGTGTCAAAATTAATAATGAATCTAAAAAAAATATACTCTTTATTGTATTATGTTATTCCACTTTTTTATTCATTCAACCTTATTAACCCATGGAAAATAATGAGCCAAAAGTTGTGAATTTGTTACCACATATTTGTCTTTACTCTTTTTTGCAAAAATCAAATAAGTATTAGTATTATGAGAAACAGTGGTTACAAAAACAACTGCATTGTCCTGATCATCAATATAGATTTCTGAAAAAATCAGACTCATTTTTTCAAATCGCTCTGGCCTGATTGCTTTGAAATCATTCATAGTATTATTCCCAATTAATGGAATCCTTTCTTTTCTATTAGTCAAATATTCCTTAAGCGTAATATTATCTATTGCTATCTTCTTAAAAGGTTTATATAATATATTTGTGTCAATACGATTTATATTAAGTAAAATTATTGGTACATATGTCATATCATTATTGAGATCAACAATTACATTCTTTGTCAACATGATAGTGTCGCAACAATCTTTGCGAATTATTGAATCAACAACATATTTACTAATCTCTTCAAAAGCAATAGATTTTCTGTTCTGACATCCTGAAATACAAATTGCAACAGTAAACGTCAACATAATAGATTTAATAACAAAATTGTATAGGTTCATTCTATAAGATTTAATTATTCGACAAAACTATTTTCCGTAACAATCACAACCGACCCTCCAATTTAATATCCATTTACTTTAACACATTTGCTGTGATTATTTTTAAGTGTTTCTGACAAAATATCTTTAGGAAAAAGCAAAATTAATATATCACCATTTTCATCACAAGTTGATATTGAATATTCCAAAACTATTCCTCAAAAAAATATTCCCGCTTTCATAATAATATCTCAGGATGAATTTAATTAATAAAATAGTAAGCTGCCAATTTAATTCCACAACTTTTTCCATCATTACATTCAAATGTATAGATTTTAGCTTCTTCACAGTTTTCACCACAAACTCTTGATGCAATAAAACAGCCTGTCGTTTTTGACAAAAAGTAAATGTCAGAAATCCTGAAAACTGCATGTTTTTTATTAAAATTTTTGTAGTGGAAATCTTGCTCAGAAATAAATATGTTTTGATTTACTTTACAAAGGGAGGATAAATTTTTATCTACCCAATTTATAAATTCGGTTGTATCGTCTTTTACAGAATTATCAATATATTTCCTGCAAAATGTATGGTCATTTTTCTCTTTTTGAAAACCTTTATAAATATAAACAGATTGATCATTAGATTTAACACCTTCAATTTCTCTTAAATATACACAAACTATCAGGTTAGTAATATTTTGTTCAGAATCAAAAGAAATTTTTTGACTTGAACAACTCAAAATCAAAAATGAAAAAATTAGTATTTTTGGCATGATTAAGTATTTAGGTTTGATATTTGCCAAAATATTAACTCTCCTTTTCTTCATTTCTTTATCTTCTGCCAGGAACCAATCTTAGCCATCAAAAATATTTAATAATTTCAAAATCACTAAACAGAAAGTAAAATTACTATTTTTTCAAACGAATTACCTTGATAGGTATGGTATATTCATTTGCTAAAGTGACAACTATACCCATAGAATCCTTCAGGTATTGGCTGTAATCATCTATGGTTATATTTTCAGCACCATCCAGATAAAAAGGAAATTTAATATCATATCTTTGATAACGTAAATATTCGGGCGTTATTTTTCCTAAATGTACTCTCGTACCTTTATTTTCGTATGAAGTGTATAAAGTCCTGCTGACCACATCAATATACTCTCTGTTAAATATAGTTATTTCCTTTCCATCACCGCTCACCGAAAATCCAATATGCATAGGATCATTATAATTGGGTGGTCCAAAATAACTAGTGTCCAGAAAGGATATGTCATATACCTTATGTCTTTCTATTGTATCCACGATATAATATGGATAACGTCTTTCTACTTCTTTAAGCAATTGTTTTTTTGCCCACAAGGTATCACGGCAATGGCATATTTTATACCCTAATTCAGGGTTTATCCGTAAATCTGGAACATGTACTTTGTAGATGTTCCAATCAAAATAATTTTCAAGATTCCTTAGTAAAGCAGGAATATAATAAGGACGAAAGACTATGCTATCTTTAAAATTGTAATCCTTTCCTCGAACCACCAGGTTTTGTTTATCTACCAAACAAGGTCGGTAATAAAGGTGTATTTTTCAGTGATGTGCAAGAGATATTCCACACCACTAAAAAAACAATAAAAATAATAAATCTAGCTAACATCCCCCGTTGCCTGTTGTTTTGAGATCTTCAAATTTAGTAAATTGTGCACCTTTATGGCAGTCTCTACCTAAAGAGTTTTTATAATTTGATGGAATCACACTTCCTCCAAATGGTGGAGGCGTTGTTGTTTGATTTGCTACCGGATCATATTTTGCAGTACAACCTAAATTCAAGCCTATTTGTTTGATTTGTTGTTCAATGAGTTTTACAAATTGTATATTTTGATTTGTTGAACTATTTGAAATTGGTTGATTATTAATAAGATTATTATTTGCTATCTCAATTCTTTGATATAATCTTTATCGTAACCCCAACCACAATAATCATCCCAGTCATGGCCGTACACTTCGTATGAATCACCTTTTTTCCTGATATAAAATTCATAAAATGGTGGATCCCTGTCTCGGCTGATTTCCATCCAGATACAATATACATTTTTTTCTCCAAATGGAATAAGAGGAGAAAATAAAAACGTGCCACTTGGCCATTTAGAATACTGATTTTCTTTACCATAATAAATTTTATCTTTACTTGTTAAAATTTTAACAGGTATCGAATAATCTGATGAATCTGAAGATAATTTCCATTCTTTATCCACCAACTTCTGAATGGCCTCAAAATCATACGTTTTGCTCTTATCAATTGATTTAAATGATGGCATAGCTTCTGTATTGATGTACAAATAATAATAGTGCAAATTACATTTATAATACATACAAGACATAGTATCAACAGAAAGTGTTTGCCTCACTTTAAATGGAGGGCCATTATTATAATGGATATTATGACTTAAAGTATCAAGGTAATATAAAATCGCATTAACTGCCTCTTTTTGATCAGACGTTGCTATATCCTTTTCAATTCTTAAAGAACATGAAATCTGTAAAAACATCAAACATCCAATAAAGATTTGTCTCATATTATGTACATATCACTTCTTTCTACTCTTGGATAAATTTTCAATATGATTATGAAGTTCTAATGGATCATAATCAAAATAGTGACAACTGAGGACTTTAAAATCATTATTCAATTTGTTTAAATGAAAACCAAAAACTGTGGGTTCATCATAATTACTTTTTTGTAGTCTCACCCACATGGTAAACTCATCTTTTTTATATAATGGAATCAAAGGAGAAAAATAATATACATAATCATTCAAAGACTTAAAATCTGTGGTTTCAATAACGATTTTGGCTCCATCAATTTTAAAATCAGGGCTTAAAATTATTTTTTTATTTTTTACATGGCTCAATTTTTCAAAATCCACAAAGGAGCTTTTGTCCTTTAGAAAACTTTCTCTTATCAAAGGTGCTAATGCGGTATCAATGTAAACACATTCATATATAAAATTAACAGATTTATATCCATAATCAAAAAAGCTTGTATCGACTTTTATAATATTAAACATATAAATTGGTGAAGGATCGAAAAAAAACTGCCGTTTGTTCAATGGGTTTTGTATATAAGCAATAATATTTTTAATTGCATTTTTATCATCATTTAATGATGGAATTTTTGTAAAAATGTTTGAACAACTCAACATGTATAAACAAAAAAAAATAAACTCTTGTGCTTTTCAAATTATTGACAATTTATAGAAAATCCCGCATCTCCACCAATATTGTTCCAGGCAGATATATAATTATTATTGTTAAAAATTACATTATTGTTTTCATCTTTCAAGCCCAACTGAAATGCAAATGGGTTTTTATTGGCTAATTCCTGTTTATGTATTTATAATTTAATAATAATGACTTAAATATGGAAGGCAAAATATCTCCTTCTTTCATTACTATCTTATTTCCTTTATAAAAAATCTCAAACTTGTAATATACATGTTTGGATGATTCTGCCAATATAGGACCAAAGTTTGAATTACACAAAAAATACACTTCCTGTTCAGCGGTAAAAGGATGATTATTATATCTGATATTTCGAGCTTCAGTAAATCCAATGGTTCGTACATTTGTAGTAATATAGTCGGAAACTGAAACTCTTATTGAATCCCATTGGACTTTATTACCCTCAAAAGGAATTCTAATAAATTTTCCACTATCATCATTGATTCTTATATTTGTACAACTGTCATCTGAACTTACCTTTATTTCATGCTTACTTGTGGGTTCGAGAAATAAACAACTCTTGTAAGTATTCCTGTTATTATCATAACAAGCCAAATGATAACTGTCTACACAAAATTGACCTTTTGTTTGTGATTTAATAAAAACAACTTTGAAAGGTGTATTTGGGTAAAAAACAATTACAGAATCAGCAGGATGGTAAATCACTAATCCATTTTTATTCATATAAGTCTCATGGTTTTGAATCAACTGACAACCATTGAGAAAAATAAAACTTATGATTATAAACACGATTTTTTGCATGTCGTACTATTATTGAATTGGTCCCAAATATTTTCTATCTGATTTCTTTTTGATTGTGGTAATGCTCTATAAGCTGTTGTATTATGCAGCCCTTTCCACATAATCGCTTCATAAACAAGATCTGTATACTCATTTCCGAAATATTGTTTTAATGCAGACACTAATTCTTCAAAATAGGCACCTGCCATATATTCATGATGCCAAAGTGAGTAATTATCATAATAATTTTTTAATTCAGGAACATCATTAATTCCCCAACCAGCGGCATGAGTACCTTTAACAATATTTAGAATTCCAGCGTGTACAGATTCATGTATCATTGTTTTTATGATTTCTATATCACATTTTGTACTAATACCTTCATCAAACGAAATATATGGTTGTCCATCTCTATCATCAAACCAAGTTATAGCATTTTGGCCATTTAAATCTTGAGAAAAGATTTTCAAATTTAACTCTGTTTTGCCCTCGTAATAAGATATTTGTTCACAAATTACGTTGTTATTGGAATTCATAAGTTTTTTCCACAAACAATTTATTCTGGGATTACTAATATTATTAATAATATAATCAAACCCATCCAACTTCTCTTCCAAAGCTTCCATGGTCAGTGTTTTCTGATTTGCGCAGGCTTCGTTTTTTAACATATCAGATATTTTCTCTCCTGAGCAAGGATCAATTAATTCGTTTTCTTCGAAAAACTCCATTACTTCATCGTCAAAAAATACAGTTTTTGTTTTATCCACTGTATTGTTCACTTCTGCTGCCAAAGCCGCCGAATCAGTACAGCTTTTCCCTTGGTCCATTATATTAAGATATGTCCGGGCTAATAAGTCATTATAACTTTCTCCACAAGAATTTTTGGTAGCATCCTGCAAAGCCTTCATGGCTCTGGCACCATTGATTCCAGCCTGTTGTAAACAATCTTTTGCGTCTATAAGTACCTGTTCTTCCCCATGGTTTTTATTTTGGGATTGTTATTGCCGTTACCTGTTCCTCCGGATGATGAATTAGTTATCCAAGGATAGTGGTTCCAGCCATTTCCGGAACTAAAAATAAATCCATGTTGAGACCAGTCATAGTAACATTCATAACTTATTAAGAAACAATGATAAAAACCATTTAAACCATTGCCACTAGCATTGAGACTCCAGCCTATTTGATTTGTATGTCCAGGATCTGAATAAATAATCCCTGATGTTGGAGAACGATAAGCTTCAATACAATCCCAATCCTCTATACAGTAAAAACCTACCCTTTCCTCCAATCGGTTTTGATTAACTTCAAGCCATTGAATATATTTATTGTCAATTGTTTCGCCTCGTTTTGCAGCACTGAAAACATAACCCTGAATGGCACCATTATATAAATGGAAATTTTTGGAATTTAAGGAAGTATTCATCGCAGAATCAATATTTTCTTTGGAATAAAAGTGAATTCTGATGGAATCTTCATGGGTAATATATATCCTGAAAATACCGGTGATTTTATTGTATTTTACCAACGGAATCGTAGTTATTTTTATTGTTTCATTTTTTTTCTTAAAAGTTCCATACACAGAAGGATAACCATACCTTGTCTGAAATGTAATCATAGAATCACTTTGTTCCGAAAGGATGTTGATAATATGATGAAATTCAACATAACTTGTATCCTGAAACAGTGAGGTTCTTTTTTCAGTAATATAATTTCATTACCCAAAGATGGGTCTTTTGTACACCCGTTCCAAAAAAGTATTCCAAACACTAGAACCACAATACCGTTGCTACATTTTTTCATTGTAATTATTATTTTATTTTTAGTCAATTTTCAGAAATCCGGCACCTTAATATTTTTACCCTATATTGCACTCCAAATTTCTTATCGGGCCAAATATCGTTTTTTTTTTTTTAAATATTGGGGTATATACTTTGGGGTAATTTTGGTATATTTTTTTTTGTAATGTGTATGTTTTTGATTTTTTGTTAGTTTATATATCGGGAAAAATAACAATGGTAAAAAAGTTGAATTAATTGTTCAACGCCTCAAGCCGGCAGATGTAACTTTTTTTTTGTTTCAAGTGAAGAGGTTAAAAAAGTTGATTGCAAACATTGGAAGGGTTATTAACAGAAACCCCCAAAAGGCAAGAGTTTACCATAATTTTAACAGATTATTTTTACTTAATTTATCCATAAAGCCCGCTTCACCGAAGCCTTGTCCCGTCCAAAAGACGAGATTCGCTTTACCTGTTTTCAGGCCGCATTATCGAACAAAAAAAATTTATTGTATTGTCTGAATAGTCTTATCAATTTCTCTTTTTGTATTCATCGTGGAAACCCTCCCCGTTCAGAATTTTCGGGATACATTTTTTGATTCTTTCTGTCCTCGTAATGGATTGTTTGGGTTGCGAAAAATGGATGATATACCCTCTCTGCCTTCCGGGAGTGAGATCGTAAAAGGCTTCCTGTACTTCCGGAAACTCTTCAAAAATAAGGTGTAGTTCGTCAGGTACCGGTTCGGGATTTTTTTTGAATTCTACCTTTAAACCCAGTTTTTCTACTTCAATTGCCTGGAAAATATATTCTTTGAGAATGTCTTCCTGCTCAATGATTTGTCGTGGATCCGTAAATTTGATCAGCCTGCCCGACTGTGAATTTTCTCCTGGTTTCAGCAATATATTGTGCACATCTTCGATCAGGGAACCCTTAAAAAAACTTAAGGCGGCAAATGATTTGAAAGCGCCGATGTTGACTATATTTTTTCCATTGAAAGTATAACAAGGCACGCCCC
The DNA here is from genome assembly GCA_016715245.1 of Saprospiraceae bacterium. Taxonomy (GTDB): domain Bacteria; phylum Bacteroidota; class Bacteroidia; order Chitinophagales; family Saprospiraceae; genus OLB9. The sequence continues at coordinate 47,429 of JADKAS010000011.1, read as the reverse complement.
ATTTTACTTCTTCGTCCAGGCCGCAGTCGAGCACAAGTTGTCGCAGGAGTATAAGTTCCTGAGGCCAGAGGTGAACTTTACATTTTGGTGTGGCGTAATATTCGCAACGGCCACAACCTTCGGCAAGAAAGAGGTCAACTTTTGGATTCATTATTTTTTTTGAAGAATAAAAATAATTTACTTTTTAAATTCTTGGAGATTATTTTTCAATTTATTAATAAAGATTTAATTTTTTTTCGGAAGGTACAATGTAAAACGCATAATATAGAATAACATTATACACTCCTGAATGCAAAATTTTACCGAATTATTGTCCTAATTCACGGGCTCTTTGTAAAGCCGCTATGGTTCCTTTTTTAATAATTCCGTTCAGGTCTGATTGCTCAAAATGACGGATGGCGGCTTCGGTTGTTCCTCCTTTTGACGCCACTTTTTTAATCCATTCCTTACAGTCTAAACTATTTTGCTGATACAGACTCAGGGCACCAAAAAAAGTCTGTTTTACCAACAATTCCGCTTCCGGAAGTTTCAATCCCATTTCTGCTGCCGCTTGTATCATCGAATCCATAAAATAATATACATACGCAGGTCCGGAACCTGAAATGGCTGTCACGGCATCAATTAAGTCCTCATTTTCAAGACTAAGTGTTTTTCCAGTGGTTGCCAGCAAATTTTGAATGGCTCCCTGTTCGAATCTGGAAACTGCTTCTGTAGCGGCAAAGGCAGTCATTCCAAATCCAATTTGAGAAGGAAGATTTGGCATTGCCCGGATTATTTTTTCGGTTTTTAGTTTTTCTCTGATGGTTTGGATTTTGATACCGGCCATGATGCTTAAAATAACCTGATTGACTTCCACATGTCCGGCAATATCATCAAAAAGGGAAAGGGCATCCTGAGGTTTTACGGCAAGAATGATCAGGTCAGCTTCTTTTATAATGGCAGGATCAGTGTGTATTTGAGCTAGATTTAACATTCTGAGTTGTTCCAGATGTTCTTTTTTGTCTTTTTCCAGAATGATGAGTTGGGAAGGACTTATGACATGAGAATTTATAAAAGCTCTTGCATAGGTTAAGCCCATATTTCCTCCTCCGATAATGATGATTTTCATGAATATTGAATTAATTTGAAGATTAAATGTATTGATTACATCATTTTTAAACAAAATGATGGCTCAAAGATATAATTATAATATATTTTAAATTATGAGAAGATTAGAATTAATGAAGCAGGATAAGAAGAAATACGTTTTTCTTTTGACCCACTCATAACATTAATAACATAAAGGATGGATCAGCAAGTATGTAATTACTTTGGGATGATAACAGTAGTTATTATTTTAATAAAATAATTTTATTACGACCCAGTTCCACAATACCTTTATCTTCCAGTTGTTTGAGTAATCTTGAAATGACTACTCTTGCTGTAGCCAATTCATGGGCCAGTTGTTCATGCGTTACTTCCAGTACATTACTGCCCATAAGTTTTTGTTTTTTATGGAGAAGGTCGAGTAATCTTTCATCTACTTTTTTAAAGGCGATGGCATTTACCAATTCCAGTAATTCTTCAAAGCGTTTATGGTATAATTTAAAAATATATTCGAGCCACTGTGGATATTCCCGGATAAGTTCCCTGACCCTTTCTATGGGTAAAAACAATATTTCAGTGGTTTCTTCAGCTACCGCTTTCAACATACTTTTTTCATTATGAAGGCCACCCAGAAAGGACATGATACAACTTTCTCCACCCTTGATATAGTACATAAGTATTTCTTTGCCTTCTTCATCGGATCTTAACACCTGTAAACTTCCGCTGATGATGATGGGAATAGACCTAATATACGAATGTTCGGCAATCAACACCTCACCTTTTTTTAATGTTTTTAACGTAGAGTATTGAAATAATTTGGCTCTTAATTCGGGTGATGATTTAAATTCAACAATATTATCCAGGTTTGACATGGGGGCTTGATTTGATTGAAATTGACGTAAAAGAAACGCTAAATTACCATAAATTGGGAATTATAGAATTTTTATGATGAAGCTTTTTATGTTATACGTCAATAGAACAGATTATTCAAAAACTTTGTTTATCACATTTGTTTACATCATTAAAACTTCAGATACGCTGATGCTGACTAAAATTTCCAATATTCAATGCCAACTTCTGCCTGAAAAGGCGCTGTTTTTTCCTGAAAACAGAATGTTGGTTATTTCGGATCTCCATATTGGGAAAATTGGTTTTTTTCGAAAAAACGGTATTCCACTCCCGGCCACAAGTGTTTTGACTACCATTGAAAAATTACAAAAAGTGGTTGAGGCTTATTCACCGGATACAGTGGTGTTTCTGGGAGATTTATTTCACACTTTTGATGATAGTCTTTGGTCTTTTTTTTCGGAAGTAATCTCTAAAATTCTTCACCGGACCGGTATAATACTTGTTTCCGGCAATCATGATGTTTTTCCGAATGAAAAGTATGAAGTTATTGGAATAAAGGTATGTGATGTTTTCATATGGAATAATCTGTGTTTCAGTCATGAACCACAAGAGGATGAGGGGGCACTGTTTTATAACATCGCAGGACATATTCATCCTGCTGTGCGGATTTCTTCCAGGGGCAAGCAGAATCTTCGGCTTCCTTGTTTTTGTATCGGAAAATCGAGATCTTTGCTTCCATCATTCGGACATTTTACGGGATCACACACCATTACCCCGCACAAAGATGATAATATTTTCGTGATAGGTGAAGGCGCTATATTTTCTGTCTGAAAATGAATTATATATGATTATTTTATTTAATATGAAATGTTTGCCTGTCATCAGTGGTTCCATTTGATATTTATTGGTTAGTTTTGTACTTTACTTTTGTCAATGACAGTCAGCAAGGATAAAAAAATATTTTACGAAGAGTTTTTTCCTCACCTTGAGGCTTTGAAAACGTTTGCTTTTCACCTTACCTACAATGAAAGTGATGCAGAGGATCTGGTGCAGGAGACCTATCTGAAGGCGTATAAATTTATCAATAGTTATGTTAAGGGAACTAATAGTAAAGCATGGTTGTTTAAGATTTTGAAGAATGCCTATATTAATGAATATAGGAAAAAAGTAAAAACGCCAATTACCCTTGATTTTAACGACCCGATGTCCGTACAGGAAAAAGATATTCTTGGGGGCATGATTGAAATAAACTGGGAAGATTTATCCATGAATCTGGGCGATGAAGTTACAATGGCCATGAATTCGATTTCAGAGGAATTTAAGGAGATTATCCTTTTGTGCGACATAGAAGGTTTTTCCTATGAAGAAATTGCTGAAATTCTTGATCTTCCGATTGGAACAGTAAGATCCAGGCTTTTCAGGGCAAGAAACGAATTAAAAGATAAATTAATGAAATATGCTCTTTTGATGGGTTACCGGAACAAAAGAGGAATAAAAAAAGATATCAAAAAATAATGGAGTATGCACAGCAATGAGTACAGTGAATCTAACTGGGAAAATCAAATATCTCTATTTTTGGACAACCAGTTGAGTATGGATGAAAAAAACAACTTTATTCAGGATGTTCAATCCAACCCCGTTATGCAAAAGGCATTAAAAAATGAACAAAAGTTTCGTGAAGTTCTTAAACACGGTATCGTCAGACCGGAATGTTCTTTGGATTTTGAAGAAAAACTAAAAGAAAAAATAGGCGTCTGAAGTTTTTTAAACTACTTCAGAAATCATACGCATGGCTATTGGTCTTCAATAGTTTTTCATGTTTTTTATAATCCGGCATTATATTTTCCACTATTTTCCAAAACTTCGGCGAATGGTTCATTTCTAAAAGATGCGCCAATTCGTGCACAATTACATAATCCAGAAGTTCCTTTGGTCCTAAAAAAAGCCGTACCGAAAAATTGAGATTTTTATCTCTTGAACAACTTCCCCAATTGGATTTATTGTATTTCATCCTGACCGCTTTAATCTCCTGCTTAAAATAATGAGCGTTGAAATGATGTACCCTTTCTTTCAGTTGCGGTAAAAAATAGCGGCAGAAAAATCTGGATAATAAATGACGTATTACTTTCTGTTCATCCATTCCAGGACTATTCGGAAAACAAATAAACAACCTATTGTTTTCCTTTAATTTTATGGTAGCAACAGAAGTTTCGGTCTTTACAATATGGAGTTGAAAATTCTTTTCCCCAATGATGAATACGGAACCGTTTTCATATTTTGTCACGTTGACATATCGAAGAAGTGTATTGGGTTTTTTGCATTCTACTTTGTGTAGCCAATCTTCAGCCCAGGACAAGTGTTTTGATATCTGGTTGCCAAAAATATTTTTAGGAATGCGCAATATGACATAATCCTTGCCAAGGGCTACTCTTGTGCTCATTCTCCACTCTTGAATAATTTTAATGGGAATATCGTGGTTGCCTATTTTTAGATAGCTAACCATTTTTAACCAAAGGATTTTTCAAAAGTTTTCATTGCTTCGACCAAAACATTGACACCTTCCATTGGCATGGCGTTGTATATAGATGCCCTGAATCCTCCTACTGATCTGTGTCCGGCTATTCCCTGACATCCATAGGATTTGGCATGATCCAGAAATTTTTGTTCCAAGTCACTATTATGAAGTAAAAAATTTACGTTCATTTTTGACCTGTCATCCTGATGAACAGGGCAATAAAACATGGGATTGCGTTCAATCTCATTATATAAAACAGCTGCTTTGGTAGTGTTCAATTTTTCCATTACACCGACACCACCGAGGTTTTTAAGCCATCGTAAAACAAGCATAGAAACATAAATGGGGAAAACCGGCGGTGTATTATACATCGAACCATTTTCAATGTGATTTCTGTAATCCAGCATGGCCGGAATTTTCCTTTCCGTCTGACCCAATATTGATTTTTTAACAATCACCAGGGTAGTGCCTGCAGGTCCCATATTTTTTTGCGCACCTGCATAAACTAAGTCAAACTTATTGATATCAAATGGTCGGGAAAAAATATCAGAAGACATATCACAAACCAAAGGAATGGCCACTTCCGGGAATGTTGCATATTGTGTGCCATAAATCGTATTGTTGCTCGTGATGTGCAGGTATTTATGCTGATTATTTACCACAATATCTTTCGGAAGATGCATATAATTATCGTCTTTGGAGGAGGTGACAACGTCTACCTCTGCCAGAAGTTTTGCTTCTTTTATTGCTTTGGATGCCCAGGTGCCGGTATCTGTGTAAGCTACCTTGTCTGTTTGCTTCAGAAGATTCATTGGCGCCATAAAAAACTGAGTACTTGCACCACCTGATAGAAACAATACCGCATAATCATCCTTGATGGATAATAACTCACGAACCAAAGCTTCTGCCTCGTCCATAACTTTTATAAAATCTTTACTTCTGTGCGATATTTCAAGAATGGAAAGACCATTTCCTGTGAAATCAATAACAGCTTTTGATGCTTCTTCAAATACGGTTTTTGGCAAAATAGATGGCCCTGCAGAAAAATTATGGATATACATATTTATTTATTTTATTGGATGGAAGCACAAAAATCGCAAAATATTACTATTAAAAAAATGTTTAAAATCATAATATGTAAATATTAACATAAAAATCATGGTATGGTTATAAAAGGAGAGTAAAAGATAAAAACTGAAAGCGGTTGAAATAATGCAGGCCTGAAATATATTTTTACAAAAAAAATCTATTAACGAATATTTAACGTATTGCTATAAACAAAGATTGTAATACAAGGTTATATGATAGTAATACTATTATATGCATCATGCACTTTTTACATTTAAACCTAATATAGTCAATGATATTTGTATCAAAGATCCTTTGTCCAGTTCAGTAGGTTTGGATATTATCAGAAAAGGCAATGAAATCATATCAGAAAAAGGATTTGAATATTTTACTTTTAAAAAACTGGCATCTGAAATTCAAACTACAGAAGCAACAGTGTACAGATATTTTGAAAACAAACAAAAGTTTTTACTTTACCTTACTTCCTATTACTGGAGTTGTGTGGAGTACCGTTTGTTTTGAAAAACAACAACATTGAAGACCCGGTCACAAAATTGCGGAATTCCATAGAAATCGTTTCAGGACATCAGGGAAATAAAGATGCAGTACTTGATTACCAAAAACTTTTTTCAATCATAATTAATGAATCCTCAAAGTCATACATGAACCGTTTTGTGGATGACTACAATAAACATGGTGGATATTTTCACTATAAAAAGATAGTAGCCTATTTCAGGGAAATTATTATTGCCATCAATCCGGAATACTTTTATCCTAATATGCTGGTTTCCACCATTATTGAGGGTATTCACCATCAGATTTTTTTTGCACAGCACCTGCCTTCACTCACCGATAAAATCCGTGATGAAAAAGAACTTGCTGAATTTTATATTAATCTTGCTCTTACACAGATTCAAAAATAAAAATTAATGAACTATACACCGTTACAGAAGTTTTTCAGGATGCTTCATCCCAACCGAAGGGAAATCAAGCACTTGTATATCTTTGCTATTACGAGTGGACTTATTGCTTTGAGTTTACCCTTGGGTATTCAATCCATTATCAATCTTATACAAGGAGGAGAAATTTCAGCTTCCTGGATATTACTTGTAACCATTGTCATCCTTGGATTTATTTTTTCAGGTGGATTGCAGGTGGTGCAAATGAAAATAACGGAAGACCTTCAGAAGGATATTTTTGCAAGATCCGCTTTTGAATTTGTTATCAGGATTCCAAAAATAAAAATGGATGTAATGGAAAGACATTACGCACCGGAATTGATGAATCGTTTTTTTGACACTGTAATTATTCAAAAGGGTGTTGCCAAAATTTTACTGGAATTTACCACAGCTGCTCTCCAGATACTTTTTGGCTTGATTCTCCTGTCCTTTTATCATTCCTTTTTTATAGTATTCAGTGTACTGGTGATTTTTATTGCTTTTATAATAGGTAATTATATTTTTAAGCGGGGATTGAATTCAAGTCTTAATGAATCCAAGTACAAATACCAGGTAGCCTATTGGCTGGAGGAACTGGCACGTACCTTTACAACATTTAAGCTGGAATCTTCTTCGCCCATTCCGATACGCAATGCTGATAATCTGGTTATGTCATATCTGACAGCAAGAAATCACCACTTCAGAATTTTATTGAGACAGTATTACCTGTTTATTGTATTCAAAGTGCTTGTTGCTGCAGGTTTTTTAATATTGGGGGGAATTCTGGTGTTCAATCAGCAGATGAACATAGGCCAGTTTGTCGCGGCCGAAATCATTGTCTTATTAATTATACAAGCTTCAGAGAAAATTCTGTTATCCCTTGAAACCGTATATGATCTTTTAACTTCCATTGAAAAAATTTCCCAGGTAACAGATCTTGAGTTGGAAAAAACCCAGGAAGAAATATTTATTCCCTCAGAATTGGAAAACGGTTTGTCACTTGAATTCAGGGATGTCAGTTTTTCTTATCCGGATGACTCAGAAGATGTAATTCACAATGTTTCATTTTTAGTTAATTCCAATGAAAAAATAGGTATCAGCGGCAATAGTGGCTCGGGCAAAAAAACGCTTATAAAACTATTACTTGGATTTTTTAACATAAATAAAGGGACGATACTTTATGACAAAATTCGACTGGATAATTACGATATTAATCAATTGAGAATGGCTATTTCCGCATGTTTTGAAGAAATGAAAATTTTTGATGGAAGTTTTCTTGAAAACATAACCATGGGAAAAGAACTGCATCAGAATCAGGTCGTGGAAGTTTTACAAATTACAGGTCTTTATGAAGTATTGATGAAGTACCCTGAAGGACTTTTAACCAAAATTGGTCCCCATGGAATACGGTTGCTCGGGTCAGTCATACAGAAGCTCATTCTTGCCAGATGCCTGTTGAAACCGTAACCTCTTTATATAATTGAGGATATTTTGAAAAATGTCGACAAAGAAGACAGAATGATAATATTTGAAAAGGTATTTTTATTTCTTAAGGACAAGACAGTTGTTTTAATAACCAAAGATAAAAAACTGTTTTCTTTTACAGAAAAAACATTGGAATTGATTGACGGAAAAATATATAATAATTAATCATGTTGAGATTTTCTTCAGAATCCGTATCAGGATATATTGATACAAAACGTTTAGAGTCCTTCATCCACATAAGAATGGTCAGGACTTACGGCTACAGATCTCTTACCTACAGCATTTTGATTTTTATTCTTTTTGTTTTTATTGTTTTATGGATGCCCTGGACTCAAAACATCAGAGCAAAAGGAGAAATGATTGCTTTGTCACCTGAACAAAGACCCCAGACCATTCAGACTATTATTTCAGGGCGGATTGAAAAATGGTATGTGGCAGAAGGTCAAAAAGTAAATGCCGGTGATACTATTTTGCAGATTTCAGAAGTGAAGGATGAATATTTTGACCCGAAATTACTTGACAATACCCGGATGCAGATTGATGCTAAAAAATTGTCGGGCTTATCATATAATGAAAAAGCGATAGCGCTTGGTGATCAGATGATGGCAATTGAAAAGGAGCAAAAATTAAAAATACAACAGGCAACCAATAAAGTCAAACAAAACCAACTGAAACTAATGTCTGACAGTATGGATTTGCAGGCTGAAAAAGTTAATTTTCAGGTGGCACAGGAACAGTTGAAACGATTTAATGCTCTTTATGAAGAAGGACTAAAGTCACTTACAGAACTTGAAACCAGAAAACTGAAATTCCAGGAAGTGCAGGCAAAACTGATTTCTCAGGAAAATACATATTTGGTAACCCGAAATGAATTGATCAACAGTAGAATTGAGTTACAAAGAATTGAAGCGGAATACAAAGACAAACTTGCCAAGTCCAGATCAGATAGATTTACGGCCCTTTCCGGGAAATTTGATACGGAGGCTACCGTTTCAAAAATGGAAAATCAGTTTGCTAATTATAAAAAAAGGATATCTTATTATTTTATCACCGCTCCACAAAACGGATATGTTACAAAAGCACTTCAGGTTGGGTTGGGAGAAATAGTAAAAGAGGGAACTCAGATTGTGAGTATTATGCCCGAAAAATTTGATGGAGCAATCCAGATGTATGTGAAACCTATAGATTTGCCACTTCTGCAAAAAGGACAGAAAGTAATGATACAATTTGATGGTTGGCCTGCCATTGTTTTTTCTGGTTGGCCAGGCATATCATACGGAACTTTTATGGGAGAAATTTTAGCCATTGACAATTTTATTTCTGACAATCAAATGTATCGTGTATTAGTCATACCGAAAAAAGGAGAAAATCCATGGCCTGAACAGTTGAGGGTGGGTACCGGTGTCAGGACCATCTCGTTTTTGAAAAATGTGCGGGTATGGTATGAAATATGGCGTCAGATCAATGGTTTCCCTCCGGATTATTATAAACCGGTTAAAGAAGTGCAGCTAAAATAATAAACATGGGCAGAATGGTAAAAAGTAGTTATGATATGAGTCGGTTATTTTTACATCGTTATGTGAAAAATCTTGTTCTTGCATGTATGGTTTTAGTCCTTTTTCATCCTACCCTGGATGGTCAGGCTCTTACCTTACATGAGTGGATAAAATTAGTAAAAAATAATCATCCTCTTATTACAGTTGCGGAACTTCAGGAAGATAAGGCTAAGGCAAATTTTTTAAAGGCCAGGGGAAATTTTGATCCCGTCGCCGGTTTTGACTGGAATCAAAAAACTTACGGAAATAGTCATTATTATTCGCTGGCAAATGGAGAATTTAATATTCCCACTACCTTTGGAATGAAGTTCACATCGGGCTATGAGATCAATAGAGGACTTTTCGCCAATCCTGAAATCATAAGTCCCGGAAATGGTTTACTGTTTGCTGGGGTTTCCATTCCTCTTGGACAGGGTTTATGGATTGATGAAT
>JADKAS010000011.1:0-32500 GCA_016715245.1 Saprospiraceae bacterium | reverse complement strand
AATGCTAAGACAGCTAGGATGTTGGCTTGGAAGCAGCCATTCATTTAAAGAGTGCGTAACAGCTCACTAGTCGAGCGTTCTTGCGCGGAAAATGATCGGGCATCAAGATACTTACCGAAGCTTTGGTCTCGTCGTGAGACGAGAGGTAGGGGAGCATTCTAATGGCGTTGAAGGTGAATCGTGAGGTTTGCTGGAGCGATTAGAAAAGAAAATGTAGGCATAAGTAACGATAAGGAAGGTGAGATCCCTTCCCGCCGTAAGACTAAGGTTTCCTTGATCTATGCTAATCAGATCAGGGTTAGTCGGGACCTAAGGTGTAGCCGAAGGGCGAAGCCGATGGAAAACAGGTTAATATTCCTGTACCTGTGTATACTGCGATGGGGTGACGGAGAGGCGTAAGGAATGCGTACTGACGGAATAGTACGTTGAAGTGTGTAGGCGTTGATATGACAGGCAAATCCGTCATAGAGCTGAGGCACGATAGTATCCCTCCTTGCTTGCAAGGAGGGAATAATTTCCCCAAGCGAACTTCCAAGAAAAACCTCTAAGCTATAGGTATATACAGCTCGTACCGTAAACCGACACAGGTAGTCGAGGAGAGTATCCTAAGGCGCTCGAGTGAATCATGGCTAAGGAACTAGGCAAAATGGCCTCGTAACTTCGGGAGAAGAGGCGCCCCATTAGAAATAAGGGGGCCGCAGTGAAAAGGCCCAGGCGACTGTTTAGCAAAAACACAGGACTCTGCGAAATCGAAAGATGAAGTATAGGGTCTGACACCTGCCCGGTGCTGGAAGGTTAAGGAAGGGGGTTAGCGCAAGCGAAGCTCTTGACTGAAGCCCCAGTAAACGGCGGCCGTAACTATAACGGTCCTAAGGTAGCGAAATTCCTTGTCGGGTAAGTTCCGACCTGCACGAATGGTGTAACGATCTGGGCACTGTCTCGGCCATGAGCTCGGTGAAATTGAAGTATCGGTGAAGATGCCGGTTACCCGCAGTGGGACGAAAAGACCCCGTGCACCTTTACTATAGCTTCACATTGAGCTTGAGTATAAGATGTGTAGGATAGGTGGGAGACTATGAAGCTGTCACGCCAGTGATGGTGGAGTCATCGTTGAAATACCACCCTTCTTATACTTAGGTTCTAATCCTGTTGAAGACGGGAGACATTGTGTGGTGGGTAGTTTGACTGGGGTGGTCGCCTCCAAAGAGTAACGGAGGCTTGCAAAGGTTCCCTCAGCATGGTCGGTAATCATGCGTAGAGCGTATTAGTACAAGGGAGCTTGACTGAGAGACCGACGGGTCGAACAGGTAGGAAACTAGGCTAAAGTGATCCGGTGGTTCCGTATGGAAGGGCCATCGCTCATAGGATAAAAGGTACGCCGGGGATAACAGGCTTATCTCCCCCAAGAGCTCACATCGACGGGGAGGTTTGGCACCTCGATGTCGGCTCGTCACATCCTGGGGCTGGAGAAGGTCCCAAGGGTTGGGCTGTTCGCCCATTAAAGTGGCACGCGAGCTGGGTTCAGAACGTCGCAAGACAGTTCGGTCTCTATCTACTGCGGGCGTGGGAATATTGAGAAGATCTGACACTAGTACGAGAGGACCGTGTTGGACAGACCTCTAGTGCACCTGTTGTGGCGCCAGCTGCATCGCAGGGTAGCTATGTCTGGAACGGATAAGCGCTGAAAGCATCTAAGCACGAAGCCAACTTCAAGATGAGTATTCCATCCCGGCGCGAGTCGGGAGAAGGGTTGTTGTAGATCACGACGTTGATAGGCTATAGGTGGAAGTGCAGTAATGTATGGAGCCGAGTAGTACTAATTACCCGAAAGCTTCCTTTTTAAAAAACAAAATAGTATTGAAAAATTGAACAAACGTGTTTCTTTCCCCCCAATGTCATTGAAGAGAGGTCTGAGGTGTTAGGTCTCAGGTGTTAGGTTTGAGGTGTTAGGTCCAGGTCTAATTCGGCTCCGAGCTAGCGAAATAACTACTCCGTGCTCTGAAAAGGACTAAAGAAATAAGTAGTACAGAAGTGTATTACAAAAGATTAAGGTGGTTATAGCGAGGGGGTTCCACCTCTTCCCATTCCGAACAGAGAAGTTAAGCTCCTCAGCGCCGATGGTACTGCGATTGCGGGAGAGTAGGTCGCCGCCTGTTTTATGAGAGCCTTGTTGCACACGCAGCAAGGCTCTCTCCTTTTATACCCCTTGCAACCCAAATTCAACATTAGAAATGAATTGCATGAAAATCTGACTGCATATTTGATATCGATCTCAATTTTATGTCCTCATAGTCTCGTCTTGTCAATAATGACGAGACGAGACATTTGCGGGTAATCTCGTCCTAATGACGAGACCAACTATTTTATCATATTTCCATTCGAATAAAGTCAATTACTGAATTTGGGTTCAATCTTCCCTTTTCTTTCGCCTTCCTGCTTATCATTCATTTTATCCTTTTTGATGAATCGGGTATCCGGAATTCTCTATTTCACAGAATATTACTACTTTTGTATCTGAATCAAGTTGTATTCATGGTCGTTTATTTTCAAAAAGTACTTAACGTAAAAATTATTGTACACTTATTCGTGTTCTGTACAGTGATTCCCTGTGCATTTTCCCAAAATGTGCAGGAAAATCCATTGGTATCTGCTATCATTGAAGATTTTCTTGAAAATTCCGATTCCGAAAACTTTGACTTCAACACAGTTTTTGAAAATCTGTCCTACTACTACAATCATCCACTGGATATCAATTCTGCAACAGAGCAGGAGTTGAGGGATTTGATTATTATATCTGAGTCCCAGATTAATGCATTCATTGATCACAGGAATAAGTTTGGTAAATTTTTAAGTATTTATGAATTACAAACCATCGATTCATGGAATATTAATTTTATAAGAAATATTGTTCCATTTTTGACTATAAAAAAAGGTTTTGATGAATTGTACAAATTCGACTGGAACCAGTTTTATAAATCTGGAGAAAGTGACCTTTTTCTAAAAACAAAAAGAGTCCTTCAGAAAAGAAAAGGGTATGTAAGAAATGAAGATGGAGTTTCCCCTTACATAGGTGACCCAAATAGTTTTTATCTGCGTTACCGTTACCAGGCAGGAAACTATTTCCGTTTGGGAATAACCGCTGAAAAAGATCCCGGAGAACCATTTTTTAAGGATATTAATAAATATGGCTTTGATTTTTATTCTTTTTTTATACATGGTACAAAACTTCATTCTAATATCAATTCTGTAACCTTAGGTGATTTTACGGTCAGTATGGGACAGGGATTGATCTTGCATAATGACTTTGGAGGAAGAAAATCATCCTTTGTCATGAATATTAAAAAGGGCAATCGCTTTATTCGCCCGTATAGTTCAGTAAACGAAGTAAATTATTTTCGCGGAGCGGCTACTGAATTGCAGTGGACAGATAAATTGAAACTCGGAGTTTTTGTTTCGTATAAACCCGTCAACGCAAGACTTGATTCAGATACACTTGATAATACTGATTTTGAAAGATTTACTTCGATTGTAGAAAGTGGCCTTCATCGGACTTTAAGTGAAAAACTGGTCAAAAATCTTGTCAGGCAGTATAATGTAGGCTCTTCTTTAAAATTTGAAAATAAGAATCTGAGATTGGGCCTCAATTATTTGTACACAGAATTTAACGTTACTTTTCAGAAAGATGAAGAATTGTATAGGAAATATATATTCAGTGGTGATTATCTACACAACGGAAGTATTGATTATCAGTATCAAAGACGAAATGTTACATTTTTTGGCGAAGGTGCAATGAGCCAGAATGGAGGTACGGCATTTACCAATGGTTTATTGATCAGTTTGGACAGAAAAATAGATATGTCATTGCTGTACAGGCATTTTTCTCCTCAATATCAGGTGCTCAATGCCAATGCCTTTGCCGACGGTACACTTCCCATAAATGAAAAAGGTTTGTACATGGGTATAGAAATGCGGCCATTTTCCAAAGTGGTCGTTTCAACCTATGCGGACTTCTGGAAAAACCCCTGGGTAAGTTATCGCAGAAACGGTCCCGCCAAGGGTTTTGACTATTTTGTTAAAATCTCATATATTCTTAAGAGGAAATTGGACTTTTATGTTCAGTACCGGTTTATAAATAAACAACTCAATCAGTCGTCCGAAACGGAAGTTTACTTATATGCTCCTGTTGATTATACTGTTCAGCGATTTCGTCTCCATTTGAATTATAAAATTAATAAAGTATGGGAATGGAGAAGTCGTATTGAATTTTCAAATTACAAAAAAGAATCTCTATCAAAAGGGGTATTAATGTATCAGGACATCCTCTATAAACCAATAGCTAAAAAATTATCCTTTTCTGCCAGATATTGTATTTTTGATATAGAAAGTTTTGATGCCAGAATTTATACATATGAAAATGATATATTATTTGAGTTTTTTATACCCTTTTTTCAACATCGCGGAACGCGGTTTTATACAAATATTCGGTATAGAATCAATAATTTTTTGACATGGGAGTTTAGATACGGAAATACATTTTACACCGATAATAATCTTATTGGTTCAGGAAATGAATTTATTGAAGGAAGAAATCGCACTGAATTGAAAACTCAAATTAAACTAAGTTTTTAATTACAACATTATGTCACTTTGGATAGGGGATAAGGTTTTGCTTAAAAAATCCGGGAGATTCGGTATTGTAACAAGTATTGAAAAAAATGGAAAAATAAAAGTCACAGTAGAAAATACATTTATATATACAAATATAGCTAATGTTCAGGTAATTGAAAATGAAGATTATGTATTTCCTGATTGGGTTTATTTAAATGAACGGGAAAAATCAAAACCTTTGGATTTGTCCCGGAATGATACAATTGATCTGCATATTGAAAAACTCGATCCTTCTATGGAAAATCAAAGCGCCGCTATGATCTTACCATTTCAGATAAAAAAATGCAGACTTTTTATTGAACAAAATATAGCCGTAAAAAAGTCAATAATGTATATTATTTGCGGAAAAGGAGCCGGCGTGCTCAAACAGGAAGTAAAGGCTATTTTAAAAAATGAATTTAATGCCAAATTTATCGTTGAAAAAAACAACGGTGGAATGCTTGAAGTCTGGATGTGATTTTTAAAAATCACCTTTCTTGTCATTTTAAAATATTTGAGAAATTGTATAAAAAGTATTTAGTTTAATAAAAATATTTGTGTAAATTTGCAGCCCGAATTCAAAATGTTCTTTTATCATGGATAATTTAAAACATTTTTTGTTGCCGTTATCAGGTATGAAAAATGGAATCCACACGTTTGTTTTTACTTTGGATGAAAACTTTTTTAAGGAATTTGAAGAAAGTTTAATAAAAAAAGGATTTTTTGACGTTAAAGTAGAAGTTGACAAACGAAATAATCTGATTATCCTTCACTCCAATATCAAAGGATATATGGAAACAAATTGTGATCGTTGTCTGGCAGATATTAAGTTACCTTTGGAAACCGAAAGTACTGTACATGTAAAAACAGGGAATCCGGAAGAAAGCGATGACGAAATTTTATTTATCGAAGAAGAAGCGACTTCCATTCATATGGCAACCTTATTGTATGAATGTGTTCATGTCGCCATTCCCATGATAAAAGTGTATGACTGTTATGCTGAAGAAGTCAAACCCTGTAATGTAGATGTCTTAAAACATCTCAATTGGGAATCATCAGGAGAAAAAACAAATGATAATCTGGACAATTTGTTCAGTTCAATAAAAATTTAAGCTTTAAATCTTTTTATTATGGCACATCCTAAGAGTAGGGTATCGAAATCCAAAAAAAATAAAAGAAGAACTCACCACAAAGCAGAAATGCCTCAACTCACGGTTTGCAAAACCACTGGTGAAACTCATGTGATGCACCGTGCTTACTGGCACGAAGGCAGTATGTATTACAATGGAAAAATGGTAGTACAGGCAAAAGTAGAAGAAGAAACCGAATAATCCCTTCGGATATAAATTTGTAAAAACAAGCTCCTTTTCTTTCGATCAGGGGCTTTTATTGTTTTACGGTTATTTACATTTTTGTTATAAAACCGCAAACAGTTTCATGGATAAACCTGAATCTTTTATTTTAGTCGTTGTTTTTTGTAAAAATATGCCATTTTTGTAATGAACAGATATTAATTATCGTTTATATAAAAATGTTGTACATTTATTTCTTAAATTGTACTTTTGCTTTAAATATTTTTTTACCTAAAATTGAAACAATGAAATACAAGTTAATTTTAAACATGTTTATGATTTTGTCTGCTTTGTTTTTATTAAATAATGAAGTTATTGCACAAAGAGGCGAAAAAGATTATATGTTGCTTAAAAATGCTGAAAAGGATTTGAGTATGGCAACAAAAAACCTTGAAAAACTCCAGAAAATATACGATAAAGCAAATGTAACCTACGAAAAAGCCTCCGCCACATATGAAAAACAAATGGGCAAAAATGGCGAAAAAAATGCCAAAATGAAATTGAAAGAGGCTGAAAAAAAAGTGAAATCAGCTGAAAAAGATATCGCAAAAGGCGAAAAAGAAGTTGAAAAAGCACAGCAGAAAGTTGATAAAATAAACGAAAAAATGGGGAATTCGACCGATGATGCGGAATCTGATGAGGAAGAAGAAGATTAATTACTTACCATTTTAATGTCATCTCATGAGTAAAATAATAGTCAACACCCATCTTGCTCCCAGCCCTGTCGGTCCTTACAATCAGGCTGTCCTGGCTGGCAATACGCTTTATGTAAGTGGTCAGATATCTATAGATCAGACCACAGGACAACTGGTTTTAAACAACATTGAAGACGAAACCCATCAGGTGATGAAAAACCTTTCTTTTATTCTTTCCGAAGCAGGACTTACCTTTGAAAATGTTGTGAAATGTTCGGTTTTTGTAAAGGATATGGCTATGTACTCTCGAATTAATGCTGTTTATGCAGAATATTTTGATGAAGCTTCAGCGCCGGCCAGAGAACTGGTAGAAGTAGCTAATCTTCCTAAATACGTTAATGTTGAAGTCAGTTGTATCGCTGTCAAGATGTAACAGTTTTAACTATCAATTATCAATATTTATTAAGTAGGGTAAACGAATAGTTCAGAGTGTAAAATTGTTAAATGAAAAGGAGAAATTTTATTAAGGACTCAGCTATAACAGCATCGACTTTTTCTGTTTTCCCAAATATATTGTCATCCGTGTCAGATATGTCTTCAGTTAGACTTGGATTTATTGGTGTTGGTGCCAGAGGTATGGAAACACTTGAGCTTGCCCTCCGGAGAAAAGACATTGTAGTTACGGCAATTTGTGACATTGACACGATTCATGCCGAAAAAGCTAAAAAACTGGTGGAAGAAAATCAAGGAAACCGACCTGTACTTTTTACCTCAGGTCCTTATGATTTTGAAAATATGTTATCTGCCGGCACGGTTGATGCGGTCATTATTTCCACACCCTGGGAATGGCACACCATTATGTCTGTTGCCGCACTGAAACAAAAAATTGCCGTTGGTTGCGAAGTGGCTGGTGCTGCAAGTATAGAAGAGTGCTGGCAAGTAGTAAGAGCTGTTGAAGATTATCATACACCTTTTATGATACTTGAAAATGTTTGTTACCGAAGGGATGTAATGGCTGTTTTAAACATGGCCAGAAAAAATATGTTTGGAGAACTTATTCATCTCGAAGGGGGATACCAGCATGATCTTCGGGAAGTAAAATTTAATAACGGACAACAGCTTTACGGCGGAGGAGTGGAATTCGGTGACAACGGATACAGTGAAGCAAAATGGCGAACCCTACATTCCGTTCACAGAAACGGAGATCTTTATCCTACGCACGGCATCGGACCCATTTCCAATTTGCTACATATCAACAGGGGAAACCGCTTTACCACTTTGTCTTCCATGGCTTCAAAATCCAGAGGATTACACAATCACATTGTACAACATTCTCAAGGTGGTTTAGACCATCCCAACAGTAAAATTAAATTTAAACTGGGAGATGTGGTTGTTTCTTTCATTCAAACTCAAAATGAAGAAACTATTGTACTTACCCATGACACAAATTTGCCAAGACCTTATTCATTGGGGTTTAGGGTTCAGGGCACAAAAGGTATTTGGATGGATATAAACAAATCCATTTACCTTGAAGGAATGAGTCCGTCCCATAAATGGGAAACGGCTGAAACCTACCTCAAAGAATTTGAACATCCATTATGGAAAAAATACGAAAGTGATGCATCAGGATCCGGGCATGGAGGTATGGATTTTTTTGTCCTTAATGCATTTATTGAAGCTTTAAAAAATAAAGAGCCTATGCCCCTGGATGTGTACGATCATGCAACCTGGGCAGCCATCACATGTCTTTCAGAACAATCTATACAACAAGGTGGAATGCCACAGGAATTTCCTGACTTTACAAACGGAAAATGGATGAAACGCAAACCTGTTTTTGCTTTAGATGACAGGTATTGACCTTGTTTTTAAAATTTTATGCTCAAATCTGTATCCTTTTCCTTATTTTTATGTCTTTTACATTGTTGAGTATAAATTATATCAAAAATGCCACATTCTTTAATTTTAGTTTTATTTCTTGCCCTCCTTATTTCATGCAAGTCAGTACCATTTGTTCCGGAGGAATACAAATTAAATTACATAAAATTTGGAAATGGAGGCGGATTTACCGGTATGGTGAATACATATTACCTGACCGAAAAAGGCGACTTGTATGCCGATGGAGGTGAAGGTTTGAAAAAATCCGGATCCGTAAAAAAACAAATTGCTGATCAAATGATAGCACTTCCTAAAATACTGAACATAAAAGAAAACCCATACAATGTTCCCGGCAACAGATATTTTTTTATCGAATATAAAATAGACGGTGAACAACAAAAAATTCAATGGGGCGGCGATGAGAAGCATCCTAAAGAATATGAAACCTGGTATAAAAACCTAATCTTTCTCATAAAACAACAAAACTTAAAAGTTTCACAAACTGTTAAATTATAATTCTTCCTTTTATAATATTCATTTATTTATGAAAATGTTCAATATCTTAAAATTAGGTTTGGTCTTAGTATGCTTATTTACTTTTGCATCCGGATGGTCTCAGATGAAAACGATAAAAGAAACTGCCCAGCATAATACTTCTCCAAAATCGTACATGTTAAATTCAAAACCTGAGAAGGCGGGTAATACGAGGATCACTGAAAATACTTTACAATTTACACCAAAAGCACTTCCTGTATTTTCGCCAAAATCACCGCTCAAAGCAGGTATTCTTAATGACGATGGGAATCCTTCTTATATAGAAGGCAAAATTGATTTTACATCTAAAAATCTGACTACATCGGAAATGGTGTCACTTTATCTTTCTGAAGCCAGAACTTTAATGAATATTGACCAGAATAACATTCAATTTTTAATGTCAGGAAAAAACACGGATGATTTGGGTATTCAGCATGTTAAATTATTGCAATATTATAAAAATATTCCGGTTTTTGGATGTGAAGTAATATTGCATGGTGAAAATGACGCTTTTGATTTTTTAAATGGTAATTATATTTCCCGTATTCCCGACATCAATGTTGTTCCGGATATAGAAAAACAACAGGCTCAATTTCTGATTACCAACGATTTTTCAGAATGGAGTGAAATTGATCAAAAACTGAGATCATTTCTTCCAACAGATCAGGTAAAAGGAGAATTGGTAATATACAAAAATGCATCTGGTCTTTTTCATCTGGCGTACCATTTTTCAGTATATCCCAATTTGACGGAAAGATGGGAATATTTTGTAGATGCACATAATGGAGCCATTATCGAAAAATATCAGTCTCTGTGTAAATTTCATGGGTTTGGTACAGGATTTTTTGGAAAATGTAATCATGCTTTACCTGAGGTCGTTTCTGAAACAACTACCTTAGGAGACGGAAAAGCAACGGCTGTCGCCAAAGATTTATTAAATGTCAACAGGACCATTAATACCTATGAGGCAGGAAACAGTTTTTATCTTATCGATGCATCAAGAGATATGTTTTCCAATATTTCATCACTTCCCAATGATCCGAGCGGGGTCATCTGGACTATAGATGCTTTTAATACATCACCTGCTAAAAGTAATTTTAAATACGATCATGTTCTTTCTACCAACAATACATGGGTGAATACACCTACCGGAGTTTCATCCCATTACAATGGAGGTAAAGCTTTTGAATATTACAGAATTGTTCACAACAGAAATTCCATTGATGGACAAGGTGGTAACATCATATCTTTCATAAATGTGGCTGACGACGACGGATCATCAATGGGAAACGCTTTCTGGAACGGTGCGGCCATGTTTTACGGAAACGGAGATAGTGCTTTTGAAAGACTGGCAAGAGGGCTGGACGTAGCCGGCCATGAAATGTCGCACGGCGTTATTCAGAATACAGCCAACCTTATTTATCAGGGAGAATCAGGTGCTTTAAATGAATCTTTTGCCGATATCTTTGGTGTAATGATCGACAGAGACGATTGGCTTATAGGCGAAGATGTGGTTAAACCCGCTGCGTTTCCCTCTGGTGCATTGCGCAGTATGTCCAATCCACACAATGGAGCCCCTACCGGAAATTTTGCAAAAGGATGGCAGCCAAAACATTACGACGAAAGATATAAAGGAAATGAAGATAATGGAGGAGTGCACATAAACAGTGGTATACCTAACCATGCATTTTTTCTATTTGCCACCGCCGTTGGAAAAGATAAGGCAGAACGGGTATTTTACAGGGCATTAACGACTTACCTTACAAAATCTTCCAGATTTATGGATGCGAGGGTGGCAGTGGTAAAAGCGGCTACAGACATTCACGGTGCCAATTCTACGGAAGTAAACGCAGCTAAAAAAGCTTTTTCGGACGTTGGAATTTTTGGGGATAATGAAAATGATTATGAAACAGAAACCCCGCAAAACCCGGGACAGGAATTTGTTTTATTTACGGATGAAAACAATGACGGACTGTTTATTACCAACAATGCCGGGCAACCTGTTTCTTTCGGCAATCCTTTGACCACGCGCAGCATTCTAAGTAAACCAAGTATCTCTGATGATGGTACAGAGATTGTTTACGTAGGTACTGACAACAAGATTTATTATATCAATATCAATTGGAATACAAATCAAAAATCAGAGACAGTCCTGAGTAATAACCCTGTTTGGAGGAATGCCGTTATTTCCAAAGATGGATTAAAAATTGCCGCATTATTGGAAGATTCGGATAATTTTATCTATGTTTTTGATTTTTCAGGAAGTACAGTGACCAGTGCTGAATTTGAATTATACAATCCTACTTTTACTTCAGGCGTGGTTACAAGTGATGTAAAGTATGCTGATGTAATGGAATTTGATATCACAGGAGAATACATTATGTATGATGCTGTCAATGAAATATTAAGTACGTCAGGAAGTAAAATAAGTTATTGGGATATAGGATTTGTCAAAGTGTGGAATAATACAAGCAAAACTTTTGCTTTGGGTGAAGTTGAAAAGTTGTTTTCAGCACTTCCTAAAGATGTTAGTGTGACCAATCCTACTTTCTCCAAGAACAGCCCTTATATTGTCGCTTTTGATTATATTGAAGAAGACGTGAGTTATTTACTGGGTGCCAATTTGGAAACGAACGATATTGTTCTGGTTTTCGAAAATGAAGTTTTAAACTATCCAACCTATTCGCCCAAAGATAATCAGATGAAATTTGACAATGTTTCTGGTTTTGAATACAGAATCGGAAGGGTAAACTTGCAAAGCGACAAGATATCTCCTGTTGCCAATTCTGCAGTGGTTTGGCTGGAAGGTTATCATTGGGCCACTTGGTTTTCAAACGGTAAAAGAGTATTGACTGACAATGAAGAAGTTTTGGCACAGGATAAACATATGTTTTTATTTCCGAATCCGGCCTATGAAAACATTACACTGCAGTTTGAAAATACCGGCCACCAGAAAGGTACCATTATAGTCAGTAGTGTTACCGGCGCCAAAGTAATTGAACAAGCAACTACACTTTCTGATGGTAAAAATGAAATTATCATACCTGTTCAGGGCATGACTAATGGAAGTTACTTTGTCAAATTAATCGTCGAAAACAAAATTGTAGATACCAGGTTGGTTCAGATTATGAATAAATGATTTTAGAGGATTCAAAAAAATATAACAAATGTTTGAAGGTTTATTGGAAAATATGAAGGAACAACAAGCGGCTATGCAAAAAAAATTGCAGGCACTTGAAGTATCTTCCTCACTTCAGGGTATCACCATTCAGGGCAACGCCAATCTTGATATTTCTCAAATTCAAATTGATGATGCGTTAGTGGATATAACAAGAAAAGAAGAACTCATTGATTTATTGATTACCTGTATTTCAGAATGGAAGGATAAAGTAGAAAAACAGGCATCTGAAATTTCAGAAAATCTGGTAAATGATATGATGCCTCCGGGTTTTGATGATATGTTTAAAAACCTTAAATAGAATGGTAAGCCACAAAAAAATAGTGTTCTTTTTTTATTGTTATTTTCATGACATCTTCTGCAGGAGCACAAAACATCATTTACAGTTTTGATAATTGTGACCTGTCAGAAGAAAATGGAATCCTGCCACCGGGAAATATTTTAGGTGACCCGGAATGTATCTGCGGACTAAAAGGCAAATCTTATTATTTTAATGGAAACGATACACTAACCACGCCACCTCAGTTTGCAGATTTATTTATAAGGGATTCATTTACCTTTGATGTATACTTTACAATCGATGATAAAGGAGGGGAAATGGACATTTTTTCTGTCAATTCCTTGTGTAATTCAAATGATTCTACGATGTATCTCCGGTATTTCAGTACAACCTCTGAATTGTTTTTTGTACTGAGCAGCAATATTAATAATATTCTGGTGAAAAGAACGTCGCTGGATAAATCCATATGCTGGCATAGATTTACACTTGTTAAAGTAAAAACGGAATACTTTTATTACATTGATAATAAATTGATTGAAAGATTTGTATCGAGAGAAAATGTGGCACTAAGTAAAAGAAATCCTCTCCGGTTTGGCGCCAACATTTGCAACCAGAATTCAATAAATGCATTTAATGGCCAGATGGATGAAATATCATGGAGTAACAGGCCTCTTTCCCAGTTGGAACTCTTAAAAAGTTATCGCTATCCCGATCAGATTATCACAAGAGACACAACAATATTTGCAGGCAGTGTGGTCAATATTGTTACAGGAAATACCTGTGCACCGACCATTACATGGAGCCCGACCGAGGGTTTGGACCTGGCGGATTTTTTTAATCCCGTAGCAAGTCCGGAAGAAACAGTTACCTATACTTCTACTGTTAATTACAGGCATTGCAATATTATTGATACGGTAAGGATTTACGTAGTCAATAAAGATGATCTCGATTGTTCCTCGATTTTATTGCCAAAAGCATTTACGCCCAATAACGACGGTCTCAATGATACCTATGGGGTTAGCAATTTATTTATCCTTGAAGATTTTGAATTTCTGGAAGTATTGGACAGATCCGGAAGTGTCTTATGGCGTACAGAACAACAAGGGCAGAATTGGAACGGAACCTTTAAAGGTGAAAATGTAAGTTCAGGTGTTTATTTTTATAAAATTAAATATACCTGTAATAGTGAAAAATATTTTAAGATTGATTCATTTTCTCTTATCCGCTAGTCATTCGTAAGGAGTCTGGCCAAGAATCATCTGTTTTCTTAATACATTTGTCTATAAGTTGAGTTCGGGTAGTTTAGTTTTTGTACTTTTGTTTTCAGACGGATTTATAATAAATGTTTGAAAAGTCAAAAAATAAATTTAAAAACTGGACTAAACAGGATAGTTTCTATCACGTTCTGTTTTGGCTGGTTTTGTATTTCATGCAACTGATCAACTATCGACAGTTTGGGTTAAGTATGCAACTCACTATACCCTTGGTAAATGTGTTGTTTTATTCTTTTGTTGCTTATTTCAATATAAGCTTCTTATTTAAAAAATATATTACTGACGGCAGACTTTGGGTCCATTTTCTGATTTTGCTTATTACGGCAGCTGTTTTGACGCCCATAAAAACCATCATTCTTTTTTTTCTTTCACCCGGAGATCCGACGTATCAGGCAGATGTAATTGATACACAGTTTTTTACTTTTTTGTTCCTTTTTCTGGTAGGCGCGTCCGCAACTATTTACAGAATTATGCAGGAATGGCTTATTCAGCAGGGAGAAAAAAAGGAACTTGAAAGTCAGAATTTGCAAAGTGAGCTGAAACTCCTGAAATCACAGATTAATCCTCATTTTTTATTTAATACTTTAAACAGTCTCTACGCACTTACCTTAAAGAAATCAGACCAGGCTCCGGAAATCGTCCTGAAATTGTCTGAGATGATGCGGTATATGTTGTATGAATGCAACGAAAAGGAGGTATTTCTGGAAAAGGAAATTAATTATATGCACAACTACCTGGAACTTGAAAAATTGAGACACGGCGCCAAAATGGATATAAATTTTGAGGTCATTGGAGATTTAAAAGACCAGAAGATAGCGCCTCTGCTGTTAATGCCGTTTATTGAAAATTCTTTTAAGCACGGAATCAATACACAACTGAATACTGGTTTTGTATCGCTTGTCATTCATGTAAATGATGGAGAATTGACAATGAATTTAAAAAATTCCAAAGCCCCTTCTTTACCCAAAATTAAAGATAAAAAATCAGGAGGTATTGGTTTAACCAATGTCAAACGAAGGCTTCAGATTTTATACCCCAAAACACACGAACTCAAAATTGAAGAAAGCCCTTTTGATTATAAAATATTTCTTTCCTTAACCCTAATTGAATCATTACCTTAAATCAAATCATCATGATCAAAGCCATCATCGTAGACGACGAACCCTTAGCACTGGAAGTCCTGGAAACCTATATACAACAGATTTCAGACATCACGCTTGTTGCTAAATGTGAAAATGCATTTCAAGCCAATGAAGCATTAAAAAATAATAACGTTGACCTTATGTTTTTGGATATCCAAATGCCACAACTTTCCGGTGTCGATTTTTTGAAAACGCTGGTCAACCCACCTGCCGTTATCTTTACGACTGCCTATCCTAACTACGCAGTGGAGGGATTTGAACTGAATGCAGTGGATTATTTGTTAAAACCTATTTCGCTGGAAAGATTCCTGAAAGCGGTAAATAAAGTCACAGAAAAACTGAATACCAAAAAAGCTGATCACGAAGATGTTTTGCCTGATGGACATGAAGATTACTTTTTTGTCAAGGCAGATAAAAAATTTGTCAAGGTTCATTTTGATGATATTTTATACATCGAAGGATTGAAGGACTATGTTATCATTCGGCATGATACGGGCAGGATTATCACACTGCAGACAATGAAAAGTCTGGAGGAGAGATTGCCTGAAAGTAAATTTAAAAGAATACACCGTTCCTATATTGTCAATATAAGAAAGATGAATGCCATAGTTGGCAATATGGTTGAATTGATGGAAGGTGGAAAATTGAAACAACTTCCCATCGGTAAAAATTATAAGGACGAGTTACTCGACCTTGTGAATGAAAATAAATTGTAATAAAATGGGGTAGGAAACTGGTGTTTGGTTTTTCAAAAATGCAACTTTAATAAGTTGAATATTTATTTCAACTTATCAGTATCTATAATTTATTAACGAAAACTATAGAGGCAATGTAATTCACAATTCATCCTCCATAATCTACAACTGAGTTCAATTTTTTTGTGTACGCTTCAGGATTCTTTCACTTTTGCATCATAATTTAAATGTTATGAAGCCATTATTTTTTATTTTTTTACATTTTTATAGTCTTACATTAGTTGCACAATCAAACCTAAAAGGAAATGTTCTGGATCATAAAGGAGAAGCCTTAATTGGCGCCAGTGTATACATCGAAGGATGTTTTGACGGAACCGTAACAGCCGGAAATGGAAATTTTCAGTTACGCACGTCAACATCTGGTACTCAAACGTTAGTCACCAGCTATCTCTCTTAGGAAACCTTTAAAAAATCGGCCGATGTATCTGACTTGTCGGGTCTTTTTATAAAACTAAAAGAAAGTGCTACTTCATTAGATGCTGTCACCATAACTGCTGGTAGCTTCGAAGCCGGAGACAAGGCCCGGGTATCTGTCTTGAAACCATTGGATATCGTCACCACAGCGGGCGCAGCAGGTGATATCATCGGAGCGTTGACAACATTGCCAGGTATACAGACCGTTGGTGAAGATGGAAGACTTTTTGTCATTGGGGGGTGAAGCCAATGAAACACAAACTATTGTCGAAGGCATGAGGGTCGCTCAACCGTACGGTCCTACCGCCAATAATACGCCTGCTCGAAGTCGATTTTCACCGTTTTTATTTAACGGTATGTCATTTTCTACAAGGGACTACAGAGCAGAATATGGGGAAACATTATCTGGTGTATTGTCCTAATATACTATTGCCGAACCCATTCAAAATCAAACAGACATATCACTGATGACAGCGGGACTTAGTTTGTGAAAAACACGCAAATGGGACAAACAACCCGTTACTTTTAATTTGTCTTACATCAATCCTGGACCTTATCAGAAAATCGTACCACTAAACATTGGATTGGAAAAAACCTGTACAGTCCGGCGGCCCAGAAATCGTTTACAAGTATAAATTTAAAAACTTTTTTTAGCTTAACCATTGGTCTTAATTTTGGGGAGTGTTACAAATTGTTGATCTGACCAAAAACAAACCACATTTCCTCAGCTATCTGTAAGCTGCGTTCGGCATATTTGGCATCCATGATATCAGTATGGTCAAATGCTTTAGGGTCGTCGTATTTGATGGGAATGCGCGCTTCAGCACCAATTACGATTGGGCAGGCTTCATCAGCAGAATTGCATGTCACGACGGCACCATAATTTCCTGATGGATTAAAAGTATGGTAGTATTCCTTGGAAAAACAGATGATGGGTTGTTCGTTTGGCATATATTTTACGGCATAGACGGGATTGGTTGTGTCGGATAATTTTAAGATATCAAATCCCTGTAAGGCTAAAGTCTCCGCCACTTTTGGGAACATCGCCGTTGCTTCTGTGCCACCTGAATAACAAAACACATTTTTTACACTGAAATGGAAGGCCATCGTTTGCGCCCATATCTGCGATAAGTGACTGCGTCGGGAGTTGTGCGTACATATAAAATTGAGTCGGATAGTTTCGTCTTTTGACTTTTTATCCTGAATGTAGATGATCAGCCCTGCCAACACTTTTTTGCGTTCAGCGGATATATTTTTCGCTGAAAATGTTTGAATGATGGATGTTATATTTGCATTCATATCATGTTTGGTTATATATTTTTTATTTTGAGATCACTAAGTTTTGACTAAACATCTTTACGTTTTTTCTTCGCGTGTATTTTAATATTCTAAATGGTTATTAGTTATGAACTCAATATTTCCATTTATTGGCCAGGGCAACCAGGGACAACATCACTGGTACCTCTACCAAAACGCCGACTACTGTCACTAAAGCAGCAGGCGAGTGTAATCCAAACAAAGCAATCGCCACGGCAACAGCCAATTCGAAAAAATTGCTTGCGCCAATCATTGCAGCAGGAGCACATATAGGATGCGGAAGATTCATTTTCCTGCCCGCAAACCAGGCAATAAAAAAAATAAAATACGTTTGGATCACTAACGGTATGGCAACCAATAAAATAATCAATGGATTATTGGTTATATTTTGACCCTGAAAAGCAAACAATAAAATAAGAGTGGCCAATAAAGCGATTACAGAAACTGGTTTAAATTTAGGAAGAAAAGATTTTTCAAACCAATCCCGCCCGTGGCTTCTCACCAACCAAAATTGTGAAAGCCATCCGGCAATTAATGGGATGACCACAAATATTACCACACTGCTGACTAAGGTATCATAAGGTATCGAAATATCGGTAATCCCAAGCAGTAACCCCACTATGGGAACAAAAGCTACCAATATAATCAGATCATTGACAGATACCTGCACCAGTGTGTAATTGGGGTCTCCATCTGTCAGATACGACCATACAAAAACCATGGCAGTACAAGGTGCTGCACCTAAAATAATGGCACCTGCTATATATTCACCTGCAAGGGAAGGATCTATCCATGCATTGTACAATTTGTCAAAAAATATCCAGGCAAAAAATGCCATGGTAAAGGGTTTGATTACCCAATTGATAATGACCGTCAAAATGATACCTTTAGGGCGTTTACGGATATTTCTGATACTGCTGAAATCAATTTGTAACATCATGGGATAAATCATGAGCCAAATCAGAATAGCTATCGGCAAATTGACTTGGTATATTTCCATTTTACTTAAGGCGTTCATCTGGCTCTCCGCTATATTGCCCAACAGGATACCGGTTGCAATACATAATGCCACCCAAATAGTCAGGTATTTTTCAAAAAAACCTATAGATTTTGTTTCCTGGTTATTCATTTTTTAGCTATTATTTTTTATGTTTTTTTAGTTCAAATTAGTTAGAACTCTTGGTCAGTTCTATTGATGAGGGGATATAAATTTTTGTTTTCAAATTTGATGTAGAACGGCTAAGATTATTCACACTGTATAATTCCTTCTTGGCTTAATGTAGTCTCTAAAGCATCTTCAAAAAAACATGCAAACAGTGTATAGGCAATGGTATAATTTTGTCTGTTGATACAATACTTTGTCTTAGGAGGATTGATTTCGCCTTGGATGAGTCCGGCGTCTTTCAACACCTTGAGATGTTGTGACAAAGTGCTGTTGGCAACCGGCAATTCTTCTGCCATATCTCCGTGATAACAACAAGGCTGAGAATGGAGCAGATCGAGGATAGCCACGCGAACCGGATGGGCAAGAGCATTGGCAAAAACCGCTATTTGTTGTTGTCTTTCGGTATATTTTTTCTTTTCAGATGACATTGGTATAAAATTATTCGCAAATATACGAAGAGAATTTTTATCATTCGTAATATTACGATTGATTTTTGTAAATTCTTATCACGGATAATTAAATTTATTGTTTTGACCAAAATCACCTTAACCATAAAAAAATTGGGCTACTTTATTTGTTTTTCAAAAGGTTCATTATCAAGATGTTTAGGTCACAATGGTAATAGAAACCATTTTTTTGTACTCAGATTTTTTGAATGACGGGATATTACATTTGAAAATAAGTTTTTGACAAATTTAATTATGCGTTTAACTTCAAAAATTGATTTAATAATTTAATAATTTTTTTAAAAGAATGAGTACAAACTGAAGTAAATGTTCTTCATGTTACTATAACCGGTTATATTTGTATTGAATTACGTAATATATTCGACCGGTTTTTGATAATATTTTAAAACACCTTTTTTAAATTTTTAAAATATGAGTTTATTTTTACCCTTCTTATCCCTTGCTCCTTTTTCAGGAGATTGGACAAAACAACATAGTGCGCATCTTTTGCGCAGGGCTACGTTTGGAGCAAGTTTGGACCAGATTAATGATTTCACCGCCAAAAATGTTGGTCAATGTGTTGAAGAACTCATGACAGATTTGCCCTATCCTGAGCCTCCTGTCAATATAAATTATGAAAATGACCCTGATGTGCCGGTTGGAGAAACCTGGGTGGACAAAGCCACTTCTCAGGGGGTTAATGGGTACCGCAGAAGATCCTTAAACAATTGGTCATTGGAGCTTATGCTGAAAAACAATCCGCATATAAGGGAAAAAATGACACTTTTCTGGCATAATCATTTTGTGATAGCGGATATTAACGAACCACGGGTTCTTTATAATTATATCGTCAAATTGAGGAGGTTATCTCTTGCCAATTTCAAAGAAATGGCAAAAGAAATCACTGTGGACAATGGTATGCTTGAATACCTGAACGGAAGGGATAATACCCGACAGGCACCCAATGAAAATTACGCAAGGGAATTACTTGAACTTTTTACGTTGGGAAAAGGAAACAGTGTAGGAAACGGAGATTATACCACGTACACGGAAACCGATATTAAAGAAATAGCAAGAGTGCTGACAGGTTGGATTGATGTAAGAAATACACTTCCTATCCGATCAGAATTTCGGGCTGCCCGTCACGATACGGGAACAAAAACTTTGTCCCACCGATTTAATAATGTTGTTATTCAGAATGCCGGTACAGAAGAATACAAAAATCTTATTGATATCATTTTTAACAGGGAAGAGGTGGCTCTTTTTATCTGCCGGAAATTGTACAAATGGTTTGTTTACCACGAAATTACCGCAGAAATTGAAAATGACATTATTGTGCCCCTTGCCGCTATTTTCAGACAAAATAATTACGAAATTAAACCTGTTTTGAGCGCTTTATTACAAAGCGAACATTTTTATGATACATGTAGGGTAGGGGGTCTTGTAAAAAACCCAATTGATTTTATTATGACTCCCCTTAATGCTTTTTCATTGGGTTTACCGGAAGATGCAGTGGTCAAAGACAGGGCATTGGGAGGTCTTTACGGATTTACAAATGTACAACAAATGGCGCTCTTCCAGGCTCCTTCTGTTGCCGGATGGCAGGCTTTTTATCAGGCGCCGTTATACAACAAACTTTGGTTAAATTCATTTACTCTTCCTTCCAGAAAACTGTATACTGACGCTTTATCCAATACAGGTGTACCCTTCGGTAACTACAGATTGTTGGTAGACCCTGTTTTGATTGCTGAAAAATGTGATAACCCTGAAGATGCTGAAAAACTGATTAGTCAGGTTTCGATTTTGTTTTCGCCAATGGATTATGCCACAAATCAGAAAACAGTTTTACTGGAAGTATTATTGGGAACGGATACCCGCCAACAATGGACCAATAAATGGAATACGTATGTTGCTGACCCTACTAACACTACTAAAAAACAAGCCGTTTTAGTTAAGTTAAGAAGTGTATTTACATACATGATGAGAATGCCCGAATTTCATTTAAGTTAACAGCCTTCACAACCCATAAAAAATAACAACATGAAACGCAGACAATTTATACAAACAGGTTCATTGATTTCTCTTCCTGTCTTATTAGGGGGTATGGAGGTAACCGCTGTGTCAAGGTCGACTTTATTTAATCTTGTAAATGGAGATGATGATAAAGTTTTGGTACTAATTCAACTCAATGGAGGAAATGACGGACTAAATATGGTCATTCCTATCGATCAATACAATGGTTTGACAGCTGTCAGACCAACACTTGTTTTACCTGAAGATAAAATATTAAAACTGACGGATAAAACCGGTTTACATTCTTCCATGACAGGACTTAGTCAATTGTTTCAGGAAGGGAAAATGGCCGTAATCCAGTCTGTTGGATACCCTGATCAAAACAGGTCTCATTTCAGATCAACAGACATTTGGACGACCGCTTCTGAATCAGATGAATATCTTACCACGGGTTGGATGGGTCGTTACCTTGACCTTAAATATCCGGGTTATCCGGTTGGTTATCCGAATGATACGCACACGGATCCTTTTGCCATCACATTAGGAACTGTTGTTTCAGAGACATGTCAGGGACCTTCGACCAACTATAGTTTTGCTTTGGTCAATGAGGATTCTGTACGGATTATTGAAGAAACCGTAGCCGCTCCTTTGACAGGTGATTGTTACAGTGCGGAAGTGGATTTTATTAAAACATCGATTCGTCAATCCAATAGTTATGCATCGCAGGTTTTGCAGGCTTTTGATGCGGGAAATTCCATGGAAACCTATCCGGACTCAAATTTGGGAAGACAGTTGCAGACAGTCGCAGGACTGATATCAGGAGGGTTAAAAACAAAAATTTACGTAGTTTCTCTCGGAGGATTTGATACCCATGCCAATCAGGTTATGATAGATGATACCATCAACGGAAATCACGCCACTCTATTACAAACGGTTTCTGATGCCGTTCTAGCTTTTACAAAAGATCTTGAGAAATTAGGCGTAAGTGAAAGAGTCCTGGGTATGACATTTTCCGAATTCGGAAGACAAATCAGGGCCAACAACAGTTATGGAACCGACCATGGTACGGCGGCACCACTTTTGGTGTTCGGTTCATGTGTGGACAGTAAAATATTTGGCGAAAATCCTCAGATTGATAATGAAATTGCCCCTCAGGAAGGTGTACCAATGCAATTTGATTTCAGATCCATTTATGCCACTATGCTGGTGCAATGGTTGGGGGCTTCTGAAGAAGATGTACGCAAGGTATTGTTTAATGATTTTAACCTTATTCCTTTTATAAAAGACTGTTCTCAAAGTTCTTCCGTTACTTCTGCAGATGAAACGTTGCAGGTAACGGTATTGCCAAATCCTGCCACGGATTATATTGAAGTCAATTGGGAAAGTAAAGGTGGAATGTGTCAGATTTCTGTCATGAATGCAACAGGTGCATTGGTGCAGAATATTATGGAAAGGAACCTGTTTTCAGGTCAGCAAAAAATAAATATTCCTGTGCAGCATTACAATAAAGGTTCTTATTTTATCTACATTCGGGAAGGAAGTCTGGTTAAGACTTTAAAATGGATTAAAGTGTAAACAAGTTGATAGATTGTATAATAAATTGTTCCGGAAATATGTATTTGCGGAACGATTTATTTTTGAACAGACTTCCGGGTATCAATGACTCTTTTTATGGTTTGTTTTTTGACGGATTACAGGAAGTATATATAAAAAAGCCTTCAAAATGTTGATTTTGATAAAAATATATGGTATTCAGACATCATTTACGACGTAACTATGATGAAACATATTGTTTACCAAAAGTAAACATATACTAGATTAATATAATATTTTAGAGAAAATGTATGCAGATTATAAATAATTATTAACTTTGCAATTATTTCGTTTTGCATAATTAATCATTATGAGGATACATATTATTTCCCTGATGTTATTATTTTCAGGTATTCAGTTCGCCTATGCACAGAATCCCGAACTCAGTTCCGGTGTGACATTCAAAAAATTATTTCTGGATTATCAGTCCCAAAACGGAGGTGGGCTCTTTAATTTTAAAGATTACAGGCACGGTTACGAAGTTGGATATCAGCATAATTTTAAAAATAAATTTTCTTTAAATATTCCTGTTAAATATGGGAATATAAACGCTATAGAAGATTCTACAGAAACAGAATATGTAAAATTTGTAGGTGCAGATATAATAGGGCAATACCATTTTTATAAACCGGAAAGAAAAATTTTGCCATATGTAATGGCTGGTGTAGGTGGCGTTCAGGAATTAGGCGGAGATTTTAATGTTCAGATACCACTTGGAGCGGGATTAAATTTCAGGATTGCGCCAAATGCTTATTTTAATTATCAGATTGAATACAGATTATCGTTGGCCGAAAACAGAAATAACCTTCATCATGGTTTTGGTTTTGTTTACTTGTTTAAGAAAAGAATGAAAGAAGAAAAGCCTGTTGAAGAGGAGATGAAAGTGATGGATAGTGATGGAGATGGGGTAGAAGATGAACTTGATCTTTGTCCCAACGAAAAGGGTATTGTCTCATTAAAAGGTTGTCCTGACAAAGATGGAGATGGTGTTCCTGATTATCAGGACAAGTGTCCTGATAATGCTGGTCCTCAGATTTATAATGGTTGTCCGGACTCTGATGGAGACGGAGTACCTGACCATGAGGATGAATGTCCTAATATGGCTGGTAGTAAGGCCAACCGGGGTTGTCCTTTTAAAGACAAAGACGGAGATGGCATTGCTGATAGTGAAGATGCGTGTCCGGACAAACCAGGTACAAAGGAAAATAAAGGTTGTCCTCTCACTGACAGGGATGGAGATGGCATTCCGGATGATAAAGATAAATGTCCTGACAAAGCCGGTCTGGCAGATAATGACGGTTGTCCTGAGAGCGACAAAGATGGGGACGGAATACCTGACAGTATCGACAAATGTCCTGATGCAGCAGGTCTGAGAGTATATGCAGGGTGTCCCGATACAGACAATGATGGAATTCCTGACCATGAAGATGAATGCCCAAAAGTTCCGGGAAGTGTCGCCAATAATGGATGTCCTGTTATTGAAAAGGAAGATAAAAAGACGCTTGATGTTGCTATGCAGGCGGTTCAGTTTGAGACAGGAAGTGCAGTTTTGAAAGCGCAGTCCGGTACAGTTTTGAAACAAATTGCCAATATTATGAGCCGGTATCCTGATTTTAACATGGTAATAAGTGGTCACACGGACAATGTAGGAAGACCGGCATTTAATCAGACCCTTTCGGAAAGGAGGGCAAAGGCATGTTTCGATTATTTAATTAAGGAAGGAGTTCCTGCTTACAGGCTTAATTATGCTGGTTACGGTGATTCCAGGCCAATCTCTACGAATGCTACCGATAAAGGCAAATCATTAAACAGAAGAGTGGAATTTAATCTTGTACCAAGGAATTAATCTTTTACTCAAAAAAGACGATAACTTCCCCGGAAGATTTCCTTTTTAGTTCAGGAACAATACAATTTTCTGCCGGAAACCCTACGGGTAAAAGCAAAAATGGTTTTTCATTTTCGGGACGTTTCAATATTTCTTGCAAAAAATTCATAGGACTTGGTGTATGTGTCAGCGTGACCAGACCCGCCTGATGAATGGCACTGATAAGAAATCCGGCAGCAATGCCCACTGATTCCTGAACATAATAATTTTTTGTTTTTGTGCCGTCCGGCAATACATCATATGATTTTTTAAATATGACGATGAGCCAGGGCGCTTTGGTTATAAATTCTTTCACCCAGTCGGTATCAAATTTTTCAAGGTCTTTCAACCATTCTTCTGACATTCTGCCATGGTAATTTTCAAACTCTTCCTTTTCAGCCGCCTCTCTGATTTGTTTTTTTGTTTCCGTGTCTGAAACAGCACAAAAAATCCATGGTTGTTTATGGGCACCTGAGGGAGCTGAGGAAGCGGTCATTATAATTTGTTCAATAACTTCTTTGGGTACTTTTTTATCTGAAAATTCCCTAACGGAACGCCTTTCATTCATGAGCTGAAAACAGGCTGTTGTTTTGTTTTTTAATTCATCTTCTGATATGATGGGACGAGAATAGGCTATAAATTTTTTTTCATTCATAACCCTGATTTACAAGTCACCAAGTTGTGGCCTCAGAATAATTTCTTCTACTACACAGGATGGACCCAATTCTACAATATTCCAAACACTACTGGCTATATCTTTGGCTTCCATTAGTCTTTCAGGAGGAAGAGTTGTGCCTTTCCAGGAATCAGACCAGGTAGCTCCCGGTAAAATGGCTGTAACTTTTATACCCTCACCCTTAAGTTCTTCCCGCAACACTTTAGAAAAACCCAGCAAAGCAAATTTTGAAATAGAATAGGAACCACCGTTTGGATAGGCTATTTTACTGGCAATACTGCAAATATTTATGATATGTCCTTTTTGCCTGGCCTTCATTGCCGTCAAAAGGTGTTTGGTAAGATAATAGGCACTGTACACATTGGTTTCCATCATCATTGGAAGGTTTTCTTCAGGCTCATCAGCTAAGGAACCGGCAATGAAGGTTCCTGCATTATTGACAAGTATGTCGGGACTGTCACAATATTCTCTAATAATATTGGCAAAGGTTTGTATATCCTGTTTTTTGGAAAGGTCTGCCCGGCAGGTGACAAGGGCAACATCTTTAAATTTTTGTGCAAAACCGGTTTTCATATCCTCAAGGTCTCTGATATTCCGGGAACAAACAATGAGATTGACACCGTTTTCAGCCATTTTTTCTGCTATGGCCAATCCAATTCCTTTAGTAGCTCCTGTGACAACTGCCCACATAATAATAGGTTGGTTAAAAGTGCAAAAATACACCAATTTTACCGATGTAGGGTATAAAAAGATGAATCCAATAGGAATTAATCTATTTCTTTTTTTCTTTAATAAGGATTAAATAGTTGATAATGAGTATAATATATAAATGTAAAATATTGAAATGATTATGGAGTTTAATGAATGTAGGACAACATGCACATTTATATTCCATTTTCCATTTCCTCCATGGCTCTTTCCTGTTTGGTTTTTTGAAAAATATCTCTGGGTAAAAAAAAGTGTTTGGATGCGTCGTTTTCCCAAATGTTTGTTTTTTCTAATTCGTCAGGTTCTTTTACATTTTTAAAAATAAACGCGGTAATCAAACCAACAATTCCACCCATAAGGTGGCTCTCCCAGGAAATATTTACTTCTTCCGTGGGAAATAAATTCTGAAACATTCCACTGTACATAATGACCATAATAAGCGCCAGAATGATTGATTTTATGTTTTTTCTGAATATACCTGTCCAGAATACAAAAGAAACCAGACCATAGACCACACCGCTGGCGCCTATATGATAAGAATTGCCTCTGGCTAGCAACCAAACCAAAAAACCAGTTGTGGACAGTATAATCAGATAACTCAACGTGGCTACCCTTGGATAAAACAGGGCCATGATGGACATTAATACTAATATAGGTGCAGAATTGCTGAAAAGATGGTTCCAGTCAGAATGAATAAATGGAGCCGTAAAAATATAAGGAAGACTCCCAAAATCACGTGGATAAATACCATAAAACATAAAGTTTTTATCAAACAAAACTTCATATACTTCTATCCCCCATAACAATACGAGTATAATAAGAGGAAACCTTATTTTTTTAAAAAAGGATTTTATATGCCATTGATCTTCCATAATAATCTTTTACATAAATCTGCGACGTACCAGTTTGATAAAAGTTGCGGCTTTTTTTAATTTTTTTTCTGAAGTCCAATCCAATTTACCAACAATTTCTTTTAATAAATAGGCTTTGGCCGATGGAAAATCTGGCAGAGAATTTAAATGTTGTAAAGTCTGACTAAAAAGATTGTTGTCGTTGTTGAATAATTCCTGAACTGTAAAAATCTTTTCATTTATTCCCATAGCTTTGGTGAGGTCTGAAATTTTTTGAGAAGCAAGTTTGTCAGAAAGATCACTTACTTTTTCTTCAAAAAATAATTCATCCACCAAAGTTTTTTCCAGGGAAGTTACAACAGGTTCAGGTGAATTCTCTTTTTGAACAATCTCTTGTACATCCTGTTTGATATCATTTCGGATGACGGTTTCCTGTATAGGTTTGGGTTCTTCACGAATCACAACAACTTCTTGCCTGGGTTCAGGTTTTATTACATTTTCTTCATGAACCCTGACTTCTTCCATTATGGGTTTTGATTCTTCCGCTTTGGGTTCTTCTTTGACAATTGGAATTTCTGTCGGTTGGGGCGGCGCCTGAGTTCCGCCAAAATCCGATTTTATTCTTCTGTTTTGGAGGCGATCCGCATCATTTACTTTCTCGTCAATAAGTATTTCGTATAAATCCCTGATATAGGAAGCAAGCAGATCTTTTTCCAGTTTTGATAGTTGTCCATCGTTGTCCGCACTTTGAGACAACATAGTGATTTTATGTAATTTTGAATGAAAATTTTGCCAATTCATATGAAAATAATATTTATTAAAGAATAACTAAAAATGTAGTATTATAATTATGTTTTTTGATTAATTTAATCGTTCCAGGCCAGATTACAACATTTTTCTCTGAACCAATCTTTGTGTTCGTCATTGAGCAGTGGAGACACTCTCTCATACACCATATCGTGATACTCATTAATCCATTTGATTTCCGTCGGAGTCAACATTCTTTGTTCAATCAGATGTACGTCAAAAGGATATAAAGTCAAAGTTTCAAAAGAAAGGAATCCATCTTGGTCAGGTTCATTACAAACGATAAGATTTTCTATTCTCATTCCATAGGTGTCAGGTATGTAGTATCCCGGTTCGTTTGAGGTAAGCATTCCAGGTTCAATTATGGTCCTTCCTCTTTCTGATTGTATGGTAGCGAAGCCCTGAGGAGGTTCGTGAACATTTAAAAAATATCCTACTCCGTGTCCTGTTCCATGAAGATAATTTAAACCATTTTCCCATAAAAATTGACGGGCCAATGTATCCAGTTGCCCACCGTAAGTTCCTTTAGGGAATCTGATTTTTGAGAGAGAAATCATTCCTTTTAAAATCAGGGTGTAATGTTTTTTTGTATTTTCTGAGGGTGCATCAAGTGTCAATGTCCTTGTAATATCTGTAGTGCCATCGTGGTACTGACCACCACTGTCCACCAGAAGAATCCCGTCTTTTTTTATAAGTGATGAGCCGTTTTTGGAGGAGCATAGTGAATGATTGCCCCATTTCCCTTATATCCTATAATGGCACCAAAACTTTCTCCGAAATAAAGTTCTTGTTGTGAGCGGTAAAAAGCCAGTTTTTCCAAAACTGTGTATTCGTAAATATCGTCCTTTCCAAGTGTGTTTTCCAGCCAAAAAAATGTATGGGCCAGTGCTGCGCCGTCTTTGGCCATAACATGCCTTATATTACTAATTTCTGTTTTGTTTTTGATGGCTTTCAACATTTTTGGAATCGAGGTACCTTCTACTATTCGGGCGCTGATAAACGTATACAAATGTGCTGAACAAATCGCTGGATCAACTAATACATTTTTGTCTTCAGGCAAGTTATTAAGAAAGGTCTGAATATTCCGGTAAGGTTGTACTTCAATGTTGTTTTCGTTAAAATAGAAATGATGCTGATGGTCGAGTTTCTGGTCATCGATAAACAACCATGCTTTTTCAAGTCCTATCATAGCAAACGATATAACAACAGGATTGTAATCTACATCATTGCCTCTGATATTATAAGACCAGGCAATATCATCTAATGCAGGAATGAAATGGTATTCAACCTTTTGAACAGTCATGGATTTTCTGATTTCAGCCAGTTTTTCTTCAGCAGTTTTACCACATAATTTCGGGTCATGCAAAATAATTTTTTCTGCGGAAACAAGAGGTCTTTCTTCCCAGATACCGGAGATCAAATCCATGTCCATATGTAAAAACAATCCTGCATTTTTTAACTTTCTATCCAAAACCTCAAAAGTTTGCCTGGACCATACCTTACCGTCAATACCGACAACGCTGCCTTTCGGTAATGTCTGAACCAGATAATCTACATACTGAGGTTCAAATTGATTGGTCATTTTAAATAAAGTTATGGAAGAGTTTTTCAGTTCCATTTCCGCCTGGAGAAAATATCTTGAATCTGTCCACAACCCTGCCTCATTTTCCATAATGGAAAGTGTACCTGCTGATCCGGTAAATCCACTTATCCATTTTCTGGCTTGCCAGTGATCGGCCACGTACTCACTCTGGTGCGGATCAGAGCTTGGTATAAGGTAAGCTTGCAAGCCGGATTCTTTCATTTTCCGGCGAAAGATTTCTAAACGTTGCGGAATTGTCATTGGTAAAATTATTGTCAATATTTGTAAAAAAGATGGTATGTAATTAATATTTAAAAAAATAAATATTATAAATTATTGTAATATATTATAAATTCCGCTTAACTTTGCCTCTTTATGCCACTATAGCGGAAGAATATCCTTAACAAAGAACCAAAAAAATGGAATTTTTGTTTAATACGTATGGCATGACCGTAAACATTTGAGTGAAATACTAAAAAATTAGCCATGTTAAAGCAGAATTTGAGTCAAAAAATGTTGCAAAAACTGTCTCCTCAACAGATACAGTTGATGAAACTTTTGCAAATTCCGACAGCGACTTTAGAACAAAGAGTACAGGAAGAACTGGAAGCCAATCCTGCATTGGAAGAGAGTGAAGATTACAACGATGTTTTCGATCTTGATGAATCAGGTTTTGGAAATGGTGAATCCCAAAACGAATCAGATGGGCAGGAAGATCAGAATTTTGAATTTGATGACTATCTCAATCAGTACCTGGATGATGATCCGTCTGCCTATAAATTGAAAGGAGATGGTTATTCAAATGAAGATGAAAAGTCAGTGCCCATATCGTTTGAAAACAGTTTTCATGAAAATCTGGAAAGGCAATTAGGAATGCTTAATCTGACTCAGGAAGAAGAAATGGTGGCTTTACAAATTATTGGTTCGATAGATGAAGACGGATATCTGAGACGTGAACCTACTTCCATTACCGACGATTTGTTATTTTCTCAAAACATCGATGTGACTATTGAAGATGTAGAAAAATTAATAAAAAAAATTCAGAAATTTGAACCGGCCGGAATTTGTGCCAGAGACCTTCAGGAATGTCTTTTGCTGCAACTCAGAGACAAGATAGAAAAGGACCCATCAGACAGAATAAAACCTGTAGCCATGGTCATCCTCGAGCAGTATTTTGAAGAATTTTCTAAAAAACATTACGATAAAATCAAAAAACAACTTTCACTTTCCGACAGCGAATTGAAAGATGCCATAGAAGTAATCATAAAACTGAATCCAAAGCCGGCCGGAGCCATAAATACTTCCAACTCAAATCAATATATCATTCCTGATTTTATTGTGACCAATCGCGACGGAGAACTTGAACTTACCCTTAACAGTAAAAACGCCCCCGACCTTCGTATCAACGACCAATATCTGGATATGTTGAAAGGATACCGTGATACCGTGCAGGGAAGAAAAGCGACCAAACCGGAAAAAGAAGCAGTCTTATTTATAAAACAAAAAATAGACTCTGCCAAATGGTTTATTGATGCCATCAAACAAAGACAGGACACCTTATACCGTACGATGTATGCCATCATGCAATACCAGCAGGATTATTTTATGACCGGAGACGAAAGGAGGATTAAACCTATGATTTTGAAGGATTTGGCTGAAGTGACAGGCCTTGATATCTCGACAGTTTCCCGGGTGGCCAACTCCAAATTTGTGCAAACAGAGTTCGGAACAAAAAGACTAAAAGATTTTTTCTCTGAATCTATGCAGACACAGGACGGAAGTGAAGTATCCACACTTGAAGTCAAAAATATATTAAACGATGTTATATCCCGTGAAGATAAATCAAGACCGCTTTCTGATGAAAAGCTTATGGAGATTCTGTCAGAAAGGGGATACAACATTGCAAGAAGAACGATTGCTAAATACAGGGAGCAGTTAAATATTCCGGTAGCGAGACTCAGAAAACAATTATAAACAAAGAGCGTTTAATAGGTTCAGGGAACATTTCTTCATGAAGATTACAGATCATTTTAAAAACGCAGAAGGGAAAACACTTATTTCCTTTGAAGTATTGCCTCCATTAAAAGGGGGAAGTATGTCGGATATTTTTGAAACCCTCGATCCTTTAATGGAATTTAAACCTCCTTTTATTGATGTAACGTATCACAGGGAGGAATTTGTGTACAATAAAAGGGCTAGTGGATATTACGAAAAAACCGCTATACGAAAACGTCCCGGCACGGTTGGTATCTGTGCGTCTATCATGCACCATTACGGTGTAGATGCCATACCTCACCTGATTTGCGGAGGATTTTCAAAAGAAGAAACGGAAAATGCCCTGATAGATTTGCAGTTTTTAGGTATTCACAATGTGCTGGCACTTAGGGGAGACGCCCGGAAATTTGAAGATAAGTTTATTCCTGAATCTGACGGACATAAATATGCTGTGGAGCTTGTGCAGCAGATCAATGAAATGAACCATGGAAAATATCTTGATACCAGTATTGAGAGAGGGGCTAAAACTGATTTTTGTATCGGGGTGGCCGGTTATCCCGAAAAACATTTTGAGTCTCCCAATTTTAAACAAGATATAGAACATTTAAAAGAAAAAATAGAAGCCGGTGCAAGTTATATTGTAACCCAGATGTTTTTTGACAATAAAAAGTTTTTTTCTTTCAAAAAAGCTTGTGAAGACGCTGGAATCACCGTTCCCATTATTCCAGGTATTAAACCATTGACCAAAAAATATCAGCTCAATTCTATTCCCAGAAAGTTTTT
Source organism: Saprospiraceae bacterium (assembly GCA_016715245.1). Lineage (GTDB taxonomy): Bacteria > Bacteroidota > Bacteroidia > Chitinophagales > Saprospiraceae > OLB9. The sequence continues at coordinate 614 of JADKAS010000011.1, read as the reverse complement.
TGTTGATTTTCCGGAAGAATTAGTCAAAGAGGTGGTAAATACACATGAGGATGCGATTGTGGATCTCGGCATAGAATGGTGTATTTCCCAATGCAAAGAATTAAAAGAAGCAGGTGTACCCTGTATACATTTTTATACGATGAGTGATTCAAAAATCATTTATAAAGTAGCGGAAAAATTATAGATGTTTACCTTTTAAAAATGTATCATATTACCCTGCCACCTCGTTGCCGAAATTAATATTTCAGGATCATTAATACCGGTTTACTTACTGCTACTTTAAAAATTTCTTTTACTTCCCTCTAAAATAAGTATTTAAAAATCCTTGACAAAAAGAAAAAAGCGTATTTGTGCATTTGTGGCATAAAATAAACCTTCAATATTTCCCACGAAAGGATGTTTTTTTGGTTGCCACGAATGCACGAATGTTTTTTGTTAAATGGTTTTGAGACTATATGCGTGTGAAATGATTTTTAGATAATAAATTTCAAGAGTGGATAAAGAGGTAAAGATTATTCGTGCATTCGTGGCATAAAATAAACCTTCAATATTTCCCTGAAATGGATGTTTTTTTAGTTGCCAGGAATGCACGAATGTTTTTTGTTAAATGGTTT
>JADKAS010000010.1 GCA_016715245.1 Saprospiraceae bacterium | reverse complement strand
AAATATTTTCTTCATACAAGGTGGATAGAATTATTCTTTTCGACTTTCAAATATTTTCAATTCCCCGATCAAAGCACATCCAGTTTAAATGAGATACTGTCAATACCCTCTTCCACCAAGAACCGGCAAAAGCGGGAATATCACTGTGGTGCCTGACCACATAGCCCTACCTTAGTATATGGTTTCGTTTGGCTGCACGGATAGTTTCCCTGATCAACCCTTTAACAGCCGGATTTTCTCGTAAACAAATAACTGATTAAAGAAGAATCTCTGTGTAAAACCAAGAGTAAGTTGTGTCAGGTCATTCGAACCTATTGAAAATCCGTCAAACAGTTTTCCAAAAATTCATCCGCCAGCAAAACATTGGATGGAATTTCAACCATTACATAAATTTCCCAAACTGTTTTCTTTTGCCCTCAAACCATTTTTTGCCATTTCTGTCAGGACATTTTCCCTTCTTCCACCGTTCTGCAAAAAAGGAATCATTAGTTTTACATTGTGCATTCCCATTTCGTTTCTCACTTTTTTCATAGCTTCGCATTCCAGTGCAAATCCTTTTCTGTAAAATTCACTGTAATACCGGGATGCGCCGCGCAAACCTATCATCGGATTTTCTTCATGTGGTTCAAAATATTTACCACCTATAAGATTGGCATATTCATTACTTTTGAAATCACTCATGCGGACAATCACATCTTTGGGATAAAATGCAGCCGCCACTAAAGATACTGCTTCCAGCCAGTTTGTCCACAAAATATTTTTTCCGTCGGTGTAACCCCTTGGTCAATTCTTTTATATCGGATTTTATTTTTTCATCCATTACTTTTCAGTTTCTATTAAGGCTAACGGGTGTATTTTTATACTATTAGAAATGGCAAATTCCAGGCGCAACAGGCCTACACCCTTAATGAGGATAATTACTCAATTCGTTGAGGCGCGGTCGGGGTCAAGTGAGTATCAGCATTGGGCGCTGTTTTCGGAAAAGGAAGTTGGCTGAAGTCTTGTTCTTTTACATCCCACTTCAATATATTTTCATATACATTTCCTTCTTTACCTTCGGCACAGGAAACTGTAATTTCCTGACCGTTGTGTATGGTTTCTGTCGCATTTCCACAACCTACAACAGCTACGGTTCCCAGTTCTCTGGCAACTATAGCCGCATGGCTTGTTCTGCCTCCTTTATTGGTAATTATAGCAGCTGCCTTTTTTAATATCGGATCCCAATCAGGATTAGTAATATCTGTCACCAGAATTTCTCCTTTTTGTAATTGGTCTCCATCCTGTGGTTTATAAATAATACGGGCTTTGCCGGAAGCTATTTTATCACCTAATGCAATTCCTTTGGTCAGGAGTTTTCCTTTTCTTAGCGTAAAGATTTCCTGATCTGTTTTTTTATTTTTCCCGTGTACCGTTTCAGGTCTTGCCTGGACTATATACAATTTGTCATTTATTCCGTCTTTCGCCCATTCGATGTCCATGGCTTTTCCGTAGTGTTTTTCAATCGTATAACACCATTGAGCAAGCAAAATTACTTCTTCAGTGTCTGTATTTTTGGCTGGATCGGTAAATAAAGAAACATAACAGCGATGTATGGCATCAAGCAATTGTTTTTCACCGCATATATTAAGATATGATTCCATTTTGCCCGCAAAACTTGCTGCAGGCAACTCTTCTGATGTAGCACTTGACCGAACGGCTACATTGGGATTATTCATTCCACCTTCATAAGAAAGTGTTTATAGCTTTTGATACAGCGTTACGGATTTCATCGGGCATGGTTCCCGACATAATCAGCGTTCTTGCATTTTCTCCGATGGAATGCAAATTGGAAAATTGATCTGTATCCAACTCTAATAATAAATCATCCAGCTTCTTTTCAAGGTTATTTTGTTGACGAAACATTCGGTAGGCATCTGCCGTCAGTGCAAAACCATTGGGAACATTGATACCTTTTGGATTCAGGTGGTTGTACATTTCTCCGAGAGATGCATTTTTACCTCCCACTTTGTTGATATCTTTGATACTGATTTCCCGAAAGAATAAGACAGGTATAAATTTTTCCATTTTAATACTATAACAAAATTGAAGAAATAACTTTAAACCAACAGCAAGTTACGTTAAGTTACAGCAAATTCAGAAAGACCTGTGTCATATCAAAGCATGATGTAAGTATGTATAAATGTATTATTTCATCGGTTGGACAGCAAAATATAAATAGTAAAACAGAATGTAATGAAGCTGGTTTTCAGAAGTATAATTCTCTTCTGTTGTTATTTTTTATACACCTTTTTTATCCATTTTTCAAGTTCCACAGCGTGGAAAACGATAACCGACGCTCCGATACAAATGCCCAGTTCTTCGAGGGTCAAAGGCTGGGTCTTGAACATTTTATTCATAAAAGGTAGATAAATCACACCCAATTGAAGTAAAAAGATTAACACAGAAATCAGCAAAGGCGGATTACTGAAAATACCCTGTTTAATAAAAAAGTTCTGTCGCTACGTACAGCCAAAACATGACCGAGTTGAGAGAGAGATAAAACGGTAAACACCATGGTTTGCCAATGTTGAAGGCCATGGTATAATGACCATGCCTGCGTGCCAAGGGTAACACTTGCCATCAGTAATCCTACCCAGAGAATATGATAACCAGTCCCATCCGCAAACAAGCTTTCATCCCCTAGGGTGTGGATTTCGTTGCATCACATCTGCTTCAGCTTTTTCATTTGCCAATGCCAAGGCCAAGGCCGTCCGTCACAAGATTTATCCATAATATATGAATAGGAAGTAAAGGAATCGGCATACCCAAAACAGGTGCCAGAAAAATAGTCCAGATCTCTGCACCGTTGCAGGTCATGATATATTTGACGAACTTCCTTATATTGTCAAATATGCGTCTGCCCTCTTTTACCGCTTTCTTTAATGATAGTAGCAAAATTATCATCGAGCAATACCATATTCGCAGCTTCTTTGCTCACATCCGTTCCGCTTATTCCCATAGCAACACCTATATTGGCCGCTTTGAGCGATGGGACATCGTTTATTCCATCACCGGTCATCGCTACAAAATGACCTTTTTTGTAATGCCCTGATAATTTGCAATTTTTTGGTCAGGGGGTAACACGTGCGTATACCGATATTTTCTCTACCTGTTCGTCAAATGTCTCTTCTGTCGCCTGATGTAATTCCGATCCCGTCATGACGATATCCCGCTCAGTTAAAAATTCCGATTTCGGTAGCAATGGCCCTGGCGGTGGCGGGGTGGTCTCCTGTTATCATTACCGGTCTGATACCTGCGGTTTTGCATTCAGCCACAGCCAGTTTTACTTCTTCACGGGGAGGGTCAATCAAACCAGCAACAGCCAGACAGTATAAGGTCTTTTTCAACCGAAGTATAGGAAAAGGTTCCGGCAACACTTTGACAATACGGTAAGCATAAGCAAGAACTCTTGACCTTGTGTCGCCCATTCTTCAGAATATTGAGAGGGATGAGCTGATTATTTTTATCGGCTAATGCTGCCCTATTGATTCGTTTGCCCTTTGGAAATGATAAGATACTCATCTTTGTAAAAGTGCACAGTAGTCATACATTTTCTGTCAGAATCAAAGGCAGTTCAGCGACTCTTCTATAATTTTCGTGCAATTCCAGATAGTCCTCATATTTTATTTCCTTCAAAACATGCTGCACCAATGCAAGTTCAGTAGATTCTCCAAAAGGTTGTCCGGCTTCATTAAATTTAATATCGTGGTTCAGGGCAATGCACAAATTCAAAAAGTGATCATACTCTTTTTTATTATCTTCTTGCCAATCTCTTTATACAACCACACTCATTTTGTTTCTGGTCAGTGTTCCTGTTTTATCGCTGCAGATATACTTTACCGAACCAAGTGTTTCCACCGCAGGTAATTTTGGTACCAGAGCCTGTTTTTTGCTTAATCGGAAGCACCTCTTGACAATGCAATGGTAATAAGTGCGGGAAGAGCTTCCGGTATAGCAGCCACAGCCAGACTTATGGACAACAACAAAACTTTAAAAGGATCCTCGCCTCTCAGAACTCCTGTGACAAACAAAATAATACAAATCAGAACTATGATGTATGACAGGTTTTTACCAAACTGGGTCATACGTATCTGCAAAGGTGTCATTGCTTCTTTTTCCTGAAGAAGGTTGGCTATTTTACCTAATTCAGTGTTCATCCCGGTAGCCGTAACCAAACCTTTTGCTCTTCCGTTGGTGACCAGAGTACCTTTAAAACCATGTTGATGCGGTCGCCAAAAGTACGTTGTCTTCCTCTATGTCCACACATTTTTTATCAACGGGGAAAGATTCTCCTGTAAGTGACGATTCGTCAATACTCAGATTGAATGACTCAGAAGGCGTATATCTGCAGGCACCACATTGCCTGCCTCGATGAGTACAACATCGCCAGGCACCAATGTCGTGGATGAAATTATCAATGGCTGAGCATTCCGCAAAACATTGGTATTGGTAATGTTCATTTTTTTCAGCGCTTCCATTGTTTTTTCTGCCCTGTACTCCTGAACAAAACCCACAATAGCATTGAGCAGAACAATAGCAAGAATAATAATGGTATCTGTATTATCACCCATGACGCCGGATAAAACGGCAGCCAAAATCAATATCAGAATCATAAAATCCTTAAACTGCATTACAAAAAGTAACCAGACCGGGGTTTTCTTTTTTTCCAACAATTCGTTCAAACCATACTTATTCAAACGTATTTCAGCCTCCTCTGAAGTTAAACCTGAAGGTGTAGTATTCAGATGTTGAATAAGGGTTTGAATAGTCTGTTGGTACATTGAAATATTATATTTATTTCAGTTATTATTAACTCCAGCAACTCAGATAAATAACGAAGAGATGGTGTATTGTCGGCAACCAGTTTTACGATACTTATCATGGGAATAAAAAGAATCATTCCTGCTGCCCCCCACAACATACCACCTGATATGATCATGATAAAAACTACAAGGGTATTGATCTTCAGTCTTTTTCCTACGGCGAGTGGAAAATGGGGTAAGCTTCCAGGAGTTGTACGATGCCAAAAACAAACAAAACAGCTATAGGATACCAGATAGAATTTTGCGTCACCCAAACCACCACAACCGGCAGGAGGGCACCAACCATAATTCCGATATAAGGAATAAAAGTAAGTATCGCGGCTGTAAATCCGAACAATAAAGCGTGTGGCACACCGATAATGGCGAGACCCGCACTGTTGAGAATACCCACAAGAAGATAAACCAGCAGCATTCCTTTTGCAAAATTGTAGTAGGTAAGAATGGTCTCTTTGAGTATTTTATATATAGCATTGCGTTTGCCCTTGGGAAACATGTAATACAAAGTATTCACCAGTTTATTGCGGTACAATAAAATAAGAAAAGAAAAATCGGTGTCAATAGTAAAAAAACAAAAACTATCCGTAAAACTGGTAAAGGCACTGCCCAGCAGAGAAAATATTTTTATTGCCTGTATTGCCCGCTATATTCTGAATAATTTCCGATTGTTTGTCAGCACTCAATCCAAGGTTGTCTGCAAGCAGAACACTGACATTTTGCAGCGCTTCAATGACCTTATTATTGATATCAGACCATTCGTACGTCAGTTCGGCCAATTGGGCAAAAAGCAGATAGGCCAGACTCCCCAAAAAAATAGTAGCCAGCAGACCAGGGAGGATAATGGCCAATACCCGCGGCATTCCTTTATTTTCCATCCAGCTGCTTACAGGAAATAAAAGAAAACTGATAAGGACTGCAAAACTCAGTGGAATAAACAAAGTGCGTCCCATGTACAAAATCAGGCAAATGAGTACAAAATACTGTAGAATCTGCAGGATACGGGTGTTTACATTGTGTGTACTGTTTTGTTCCATGATTCTCCTGTTATAATGATATGTAAAATTTGATTTCCTTTGCATATTAAAAATAAGGAAAGCATATAGACAAAGTTAGTAAAAATATTCGAGACTGCAAAAAGAATGAGAATAAAAATGGAAGGCTTGTTCCGAAAAGAAGTAACTTATTTTAAACACAAAATATTCTGCGTTGATTTAACGTCTGCACCTCTGCAGACTCAAAATATTAACCAACGATATGTATTCTAAAACACTGTAAAACCCTTTCATTCATGAATAATTGGCTGAAATTTTCTGCAGACACCTTTCATTTTAGTTTGAAAGCTCCATGCAAAGCTGCAGACATCAATAATTTCAGTTTGAAGACAGGCGGCAAGAATTTTCATCCTTTCATTTCAGTTTGGAAGCACTCTGCAACGCTGAAGACACTAATTATTTCAGTTTGAAGACAGACTGCAATAATTTTCAGCCTTTCATTTCAGTTTGAAAGCTCCATGCAAAACTGGAGACATCTATTATTTCAGTTTGAAGACAGTCTGCAAGAATTTTCAGCCTTTCATTTCAGTTTGAAAGCACTCTGCAACGCTGGAGACACCAATTATTTCAGTTTGAAAGCCTCGTGCAATGCTGCGGACACCTTTCATTCATGAATAATTGGGTAAATTTTTTCTGCAGAAAAAAATATCAGGCTATGATTTCTCAAAAAACTTTTGTAGAGAGTAAATAATAGCCGATGATTTGTTTAAATTTTTTTGCAGACACCTAATCATAGGCGATGATTTGGGTTCTGCAATGTTGCAGACCCAAAATAATAGTCGATGATTTGTATTCTGCAACGTTGCAGACTCAAAATATTGGGTGATGATTTGGGTTCTGTAATAATTGAAACCCAATGTATCGCCCCTCTATTTCAAGAGAGGGGTAAGGGCCTGCCTGACTGCCGCCCAAGGCAGGCAGGGGTGAGTATAAAACAGTAAAGTTGACTACTCCTGAAATCGTTTTACACTAAAATTTTTCATTTCATTGCTTGGCAATGAACTGTTTATACCCATCCCCGATTTAGCCACAAGCCGTTGTTTGTGGTTCCTTCATTACTGAGTGAAATTGTTCACTCAGTTCTCTCCATTCAGTCGAGACCATTCAGTCATCCCTGCCTTGCGGGCAGGCAGGCTTAAAAAGGAAGGGTGACGCCGAAGGTTTGGGTTTTGTGATATAATTTAACTGATTAACGACTTTTCAATCAAGGGGGATTGTATTACTTTTGTACAATGTATGAATTAAAACCTAATGTATCGCCCTCTTTTTTAAGAGAGGGTAAGGGGTGAGTATAAAACCTCTGACTGCCATTTTTAGGTTCACAAGCGTTGACTATAATATATCTATAGTCAAAATTAATGCAAATAAAACACATGGAAAAACTTGTCTGTTATTTGTCTATAACGGTAAAACTAAAGTTTTGACAATATTTAATCTCTTTTATCTTTCTTACTTTTTTTCTCGTCTCGTCACCAAAGACGAGACGATGCCAAAAAAGTAAGCAATCCCGATAAAAATCGGGAAGGTCAAAAAAGGCGATTGCTTTGCACCAGTCGTTTTCGAATCTACACGCTACCTCATTTGCCTGTTGTAGCTTTAGTTTAACTGGCTTAAACAAACGTTGCTAAATTTAACATTTGTACCAAATATGCAAATGACGCGATTTCTTCCGATAATTCCTAGATTCCGCAACTTAGCTAGTTGATTTAAAAAAATGATGGTTTTAGGGTTATTTTGACAATGGAATTTCCTTTTACTAAGTGAAGTGCCTTCTTTTGGTTTCTTTTTTAGTCTATAGAATAGCTTAGTTGTGGTAAAAACGAATAAAATTTAAGTACAGGATACACCTATCCCTGTCTTAGAGAAGATTTATTGCAGTTTTTTGTGATCTTATACTTGCAGAGGTATTTTGCCGTATACCCTTAGATACCATTGTCTGGATGCTTTTTTCCAAACTGCTGGAATGGCTATGAAATTAAAATAAAACGTTTCATTCTGTAGTGAATGTTTACATTTTTATAAACCTTCGATAGATTAGATATAACCACGTTGTAAAGGTTGCGACAAATCGCACTAAAATATAAGAATACAGTATTTTTTGACAAGTTTGAAAATGGTAGATAATTCCAACCAAAATCGTTTTTCAAAATATCAAATTGTTTCTCACAAGCGCCTCTTCGATTATAGCATTTGATAGCTTCATCCAAGGATGAAGAAAAGTCATTTGTCACAATGGCATGATAGTCGTAAGACTCGTTGGTAAACATGTTGAGCTGCCCGTCTTTTCTCAGTTTTTCTTGACCAGAGCCTGTATTTATTATCTCTATTGCCTTGTTGTGCAAAGGGTCTGTACTCTATTTCCCCTATATAAACATCTTCTCCTGTTTGATCTTTAGTTTTAATCCAATCCTCAATCAAGGCAAAATATTTTTCCACATAACTGTTTCTTGGCCCCGATATAAAAGGATGTAACGTTTTTCTCCACCAATTTTACAACATCATACTGGTAAGAAGCGGCATCTGCCCTTGAATTTGTCAATTCTTGAGATGTTATTGTCTTTCAAATGTTGGAACATTCTTTCCAAGGTATCCAATTGAAAGGCCTTAGCGTCACTATTTCCGTTTCTGTTTTCAATATATAAAACGTTTTGCTCGTTTAAGATACCTACGCCAGTTGATAGGCCATAATCACGCTTGTAGGTCATTTTACACCCTTCTTTTCCGTGAAAATAATGGTGTTATCATAATCAAGGACCACTTCATCTTTATTAAACTCACCAAGCTTCTTCAGTAACTTAATGTTCATATCAGTCATGGTCTGGTTGATATTATACTGGTGTTCTACATTACCTCGTTTCGTATTACAAAGCAATTGGTCAGTACAAAGATCACCCATCCTACGAAGTAAAGTGTCAGGGCTACTAAGTTAAATATGGGATTACTTCCAAATTGGTTAGCAAGAATGGTCTTAGCATCCTCCATGCAGTTTCCACCACAGAAATAAATACTTGAAAAAGAATAAAAATATCTCTCCAACTATAGGAGGACTTTGGGCTTAAAGAAGGTAAATTATCATATAAAATATTGCCAATTTTCAATTTATCAAATTCTTGAAGAACAAAATTTACTCCTCCAAATGCGTTAATATTATTAGAATATCGTACTTTCATGACACTTATTGTTAGCAACACCCAATATAGGTGAATAGGTAAAAAGGCAAAATGTTATTAATCAACATTTTGCCTTATTTTTTAACAACTAGTTGCGGAATCTAGGAATTATCGGAATTCACTCCTTATCGCTGGTTTTTGGCCCTTCAGCCTATTTGTTTCAACTAGTTTTCATATAAACTAATACCATTCTCACTCTTTCCCCGCCGAAAGATTTTCAATCTCTTTCATCATTTCTTCTGCTTCCAATAGTTTGGCATCAGCGGCTTTGCGGTCTGATTTGGACAATCTGAAGGACTCTTCCATCAATTTTTTATACTTTTCCATAAGGACTTCAATTTGGCTTTTTTTCTTAAATAATCCGAACATAATTTTATTTTCCACCGTAACAAATGATTTGTTTTTCGGTTGCAAACTTTTGTTTAATATTTTGTATGCCAGTTAAAAAGAACTAAAAAAAGGGGCTCCAAAACGATCAACTACATTGAAGATGGCAACATTAATTTTATTTTTTTTACCAAAGATAAAAAATATTCGATCGGAAGGAAGACAATACAATACTTGTGTGGTTGATTTTCAATTTCCTGCAATCGATTCTATGAGTTTATTCGTGTCTTCCCACAATTGTTTTGCTTTTTTCACATCATAACTTTCTTCGGATGAGGGAACAATATTAAATTTATCATAGTACGTGGCAGTGGTTGTACAGGAATCAATTAATGCCGCGACCGCTTTGCCTGAGTCTTTTGGATGATCAGCTATTCCTATCATTTTGAAAATGGAATGTAATATCCATCGGTAGAGTTTTTCCCCGAATTTATACGTTCTGCCTAAACGGGTTAAAAGCATGAATCCAGGATTGATGGCATTTATTTTTACCGCTGTATTTTTATTCCCTGCCCGGAGCCTTCTGGCCAACTCATAAGTAAACATTACCTCACACAGTTTTGACGTAGCATAAAACGATTGGGTTTGTTTTTGAACGGTAGAATTCAGATCTGCTTTCGGGTAGGCCATTTCGTTTACAGATTTTAAATCAGCTTTTGCAAACGGCGACTTATTATTGGGGTTATGCAATTCACTGGATACCACGACAATTCTTGCCGGTTCAAATTTTTCAACCAGCAATAAAGTGAGTAAAAATGACCTACATAATTTGTTCCGAACGTTTCTTCAATCCCGTTTTTTGTATACCGGAAATCCCCTTCGTACGATATTCCGGCATTACATACCAAACCATATATTTTTTCATCGTCAGGTAGGTTCAAAACAAATGACCTAATACTGGTAAAATCAGCCAAATCCAGTTTTTTAATACGGAAGGCATTTTCCGGGTAGACCTTCGGAAGTTTTGCCATAACCTGCTTTGTTTTGTTAACATCCCTGCAAGCCAAAATAACCTGATAACCCAAATCGAGGAGGTGTCTGGTAGTCCATAATCCCAGACCACTGTTTGCACCGGTGACAATTACATTTTTTTTAGCTGAGGCTGCTGCTTGCATGGTCTTAATATGTTGTAGATGCTTTGAGTGTGCGTCAGTTCAGCGCGATTCCGATAATAAATCCTACAAATGGTTTATTGGTGTAAATCCATATATCCCGGTCCTGGGTTAATAAATAATCCAATCCAACAGAAACCCCGAAACTGGCCAGGTTGGATTCCACAAATCCCGCCATTCCGGTTTGAATGATCATACCACTATAGTCCGCTTCCCATGTATTTCGAGTGGTAAAGGGTCCGACAGTTGACGTTCCGGGTCCTAAAAACACACCAAAGTCATAGCCCCTGTTACTGACCCTGGATACTGTTTTTCCAAGTGGATTCCTCTTCTGAGATACGATAAAATAATCATGTCTCCATCCGACATAAATCGCCGCGTTAAAATCTGTGGTAAGCTGACCTGGCAATCCAAAAACAGAAGGGCGGTATTTGAAAATATTCGAGGTGAGGTCAATGTCAATACTTTTTTTCGTAAATACCCTTCTGGTCAAAGGCATATTGTTTTCTGTTTGACCGGGTATTGAAAACAATATTTTGTCCGGTTGATTTTGTGTCAGATGATACACGTCAAATTTATCCTCCATCACGTCCACATACACTCTTTCAATATTTTTTTGACTATTTTTTGTCTTGTAAAATCCACTGGTAAATCCATGCTGGGAAGCATTTTCTAATACGCCGCACGAAGGCAAACATAAGGTTAACACAACCAGTATAAAATAATATTTTTTGATGGTAAACATTCGGTATTTTTTTATAAGCTGAAAATTTTTATCAACACAAAGATATGGCTCAACTTTAGAATGTTACAGTAATCCCCCCTTTTTTGATCACATTGAGGGCTTTTTTCTTAAATAATCCGAACATCTTTTTTACATTTTTACCGAAACAAAAGATTTGGGTTTCGGTGGTAAAAACCAAGGTTAAGTATTTTCGCTATTCAAAATCACAATAGCTTCTCTGTCCGGTATTATGTGAATTAATCTTCAAAATCCTTCAGGTTGTACGTTACACTTTTGAAATCGAGTTCTCCGTACATAAAGTCTCCTTCAGGCTTTTGATAAATCAGTTTTGCTTTGCCGGGCAGCATATATCCGTTGATCATCCTGTAATCTTCGACGGGTGTTGCCCAGGGATAATTGTTGTAATTTTTCCCGTCCGTTTCATATCTGTTTTTACTGATGAAGTTTATCAATTCACCCTTTTCGTTAAAATATAATAAAGCACTTATACTGATGTTGCCATTTTTGTAAACGCCTTTTACTGTGGAATCACTGACACTTTCCCAGGTTATGGAAGGAGAAATCAAAGTCGCCGGTGCTATAAAACACATATCGTTAAACAAGGTGACAGTTTCCGCCTGATTCATTTTATCTCCCTGAGCATCCACCACTTTCATCCAGTTCAACATTTTTACTTCAAAGGTGGCGGTTTCATTTTTGTACACATGCAAGCCAGTAGCGGGCAAACCCATTTTTTTGGCTTCCATATAAAAGTAGCGGGAAGGTTTTTGCAAAAAGTTATATTGAACCGAATTCACATCCATATAATCATCCTCGGGTTTTCCGCGCATTCTGCCTGCAAATTCAGCTCTGAAGTTTTTAACCTTGGGTTGTCCAACCGATTTGGTGTACTTGAGATAGTTTTGTACCAAAGCAGGTAAGTGAGCTATATCATTTTCTGTTAAAATATCAGTATTCATTGTATTGTTGGCTGAAAAATCATCTTTTACATGTCCGGAAAATTTACTTTTTATTAAACCGGAACCTAATGACAACAATGACACAAATAAAATTATCAGGTTTAAGATGGTGCCAAACTTTGCATCTTTCCAAAACATAAAAACCAGTATCTGAGAAACTACTACTGCTAAAAGACCAACAATCCAACCGTATTTATGGTGTGTAATATGCAATATTCCATACACGATAAACAGGACTGCGGCTATCAGCCAAAAAAGGCCTGCTGTTTTTGATATCGGCAACGTGAGTTCTTTTACTTCTTTAATACCAAAACCTTTTACAAAGCCCATAAAATGAATCAGGCCGTGTAGCAAAACGATGATGAAATAAACTATTTTCATTATCCAATGTATTAAATTAGTTATGTTTTTATTGTGATTGCTCAGGCTTGATTTTCCTGATTTTCACAAAACAAATGTACATTGATTTTATTAATTAATCGCAACACCAACAATTTAAATATATCTATGGACACAAATGACATTCGGATTTTTGAAAGCATTATTGTGCTGGTAATATATGTGATTGCATTTTTGATAACAACTACTGTCATAAACAATACGCTTAAGAAAGCACAATTACAAAGGGAAAGGAGAAAGATGATTGTCAAAGTAATTCATCTTTTTATTCTTATAGGGGTGATGGTCATATTAGCCGGCATCTGGGGTTTGGAACAAAACGAAATTGCGGCATTTGCCAGTACGCTCCTGACAGCTTTAGGTATTGCATTTTTTGCTTCGTGGTCTTTATTGTCCAATATCACATCAAGTATAATTCTTTTTTTTAACCACCCAATGAAATCAGGAGACACCTTAAGGGTTTTGGACAAAGATTATCCGGTGGAAGGAGAAATTATTGACCTGACTTATTTTTTTGTTCATGTAAGGCTCAAATCCGGAGAGGTAGTAACCATTCCAAACTCCATGATTTTGCAAAGGTCAATTTCTATCATTGAAAAGGAATCCGAAAAATGAAAAAGTCACTTTTACTTACCGGATTATTTTTTATGGTTTTGAATTCAGGGTATTCCCAATCTTTTGATCTGGGGTCGTGGAACATCCTCAACCTGAAATACAATCACAATGAAAAACTAAGTGTTTTTGCCGAAGGTCAGATCCGATCTCTGAAATTTTACGATAACTTTCACTATTTCGAATACAAAGGAGGTATTACCTATAAAATTCAAAAATATGCACACGTTGCACTTGGTGCAGGAAGTTATCAAACCTACCGGGAAGGTGGAAATTTTGTTTTGCCTAAAAACAATGATGAGTTCAGACTCTGGCCGCAGATTTCACTTAATCAAACTATCGGTAAAATAAAAGCGGAGCAGAGAGCCCGCATAGAATTCAGGTTTACCAGCAACGGCTACCGCAACAGGTTCAGATACAGAAACGGAATCTCTTATGCCTTTGGAAAACCGGTAAATGAATATAAACCCTTTCAGGTTAGTCTGAGCAACGAAATATTTTTTACCGACAACGAACCCTATTTCGAAAGAAACAGAATTTTACTGGCACTCAATTACAAACCATCAAAAGCTTCAACAATCCAGGTAGGTTATTTACATCAGTTTGACTATAAAATAAATGATGAGACAGGAAGAGATTTTTTCCAGATAGGTTATTTTATTGAATTTTTCCGAAAATCAAATCTGAATAAAACCGCTGATATGGACATTAAGGATAATTAATCCATTTTATGACCATTTCAGTTCTACCCTTCTTCTCTGTCAATCATCAACTGTAATATTTTGGATGCTGCCTCCGCTATGATGGTTCCGGGGCCAAAGATGGCGGCTACACCACAATTGTACAGGAACTCATAATCCTGGGGTGGAATGACTCCACCTGCCACTACCAGAATATCTTCGCGGTTGTGTTTTCTGAGTAAGTCTATAACTTCAGGAACAAGGGTTTTATGTCCTGCAGCAAGTGATGATATTCCCAGAATGTGCACATCATTTTCCAATGCCTGGGTAACTGCCTCTGAAGGGGTTTGAAATAAAGGACCAATGTCAACATCAAAGCCGAGATCAGCAAAACTGGTAGCAATAATCTTTGCTCCCCTGTCGTGACCGTCCTGACCCAATTTGGCAATCATAATTCTGGGTCTTCTGCCGTCCAATTCGGCAAAACGATCGGATAGTCTCCTGGCTTCTGAAAATTTTGCGTCCATTTTAATCTCCTTACTGTAAACTCCCGAAATAGTTTTGTGTGTAGCCTGATACCTGCCATATACTTTTTCCATGGCAATGGTTATTTCCCCAAGTGTAGCCCTTTCTCTTGCTGCTGCGACTGCCAGTTCGAGGAGATTGCCTGAACCGTTTTTTGCAGCTTCATATAAAGCTTCCAGAGCCTGGTCAACTCTCCCCTGATTTCTGGATTTCTTGACTTCATTGATTTTTTCTATCTGGTCGTTTCTGACTTTTTGATTGTCCACCTGCAGAATATCAATGGTGGTATTTTCACTTGTTTCCGCCATAAAATTAACACCAACAATCTTTTCTTTTTCACTGTCGATTCTGGCTTGTTTGGCGGCGGCAGCTTCCTCAATCCTCATTTTGGGAATACCCATTTCGATGGCTTTGGTCATACCACCGAGACTTGTTATTTCTTCAATATGCGTCCAGGCCTTTTGGTAAAGTTGTTCTGTAAGATATTCAACGTAATAAGAGCCACCGGTTGGATCAATAGCTGTGGTAATCCCGGTTTCTGTTTGAAGATACTTCTGCGTGTCCCTGGCAATTTTAGCCGAAAAATCGGTTGGTAATGCCAATGCTTCATCCAGAGAATTGGTGTGCAGGGATTGTGTCCCGCCCATGACGGCTGCCATAGCTTCCAGACAGGTCCGGGCTATATTATTAAAAGGTGCCTGAGCTGTAAGACTATATCCGGACGTCTGACAATGTGTGCGTAAAGCCATGGATTTGGGATTGATGGCACCCATATCTTTTACAATTTTTGCCCAAAGCAATCTTCCGGCCCGCATTTTGGCAATTTCCATAAAAAAGTTCATCCCTATTCCCCAGAAAAATGAAAATCTCGAAGCAAAAACATCAAGATCCAGGCCTACATCCAATCCCGCTTTCAGATATTCCATGCCGTCTGCAAGTGTGTAGGCCAGTTCCAGATCGGCAGGTGCACCGGCTTCATGCATGTGGTATCCGCTGATGGATATGCTGTTGAATTTCGGCATATTCTGCGAAGTATAGGCAAATATATCCCCGATGATTTTCATCGACGGACCGGGAGGATAGATGTAGGTATTCCTCACCATAAACTCTTTGAGAATATCGTTCTGAATGGTTCCGGTAAGTTTACTTTTGTCTACCCCCTGTTCCTCAGCTGCCACAATAAAAAAGGCAAGAACAGGAATTACCGCGCCATTCATGGTCATGGAAACCGACATTTCGTCGAGTGGTATATCCCTGAACAAAATTTTCATATCTTCGACGGTATCAATGGCAACACCGGCCATTCCCACATCACCTGCTACTCTGGGATGATCAGAATCGTATCCTCTGTGTGTTGCCAGGTCAAATGCCACTGACAATCCTTTTTGTCCGGCAGCCAGGTTTTTCCTGTAAAAAAGATTACTTTCCTCTGCCGTTGAAAAACCCGCATACTGACGGATTGTCCATGGTGAAGTAAGGTACATGGTACTGTAAGGCCCTTTGAGAAATGGTGGTATACCCGCTATGGAATGCAGGTGAGAAGCTTTTTGAATGTCTTCTTTTGTAAAATGATCAAAAACAGGAAAATTTTCAGGGAAAACAATCTCTTTTCTGGGCGTATTTTTTGAAATCCTGCCCAATGAAAAATCAGGAATATTATTTGTATCCGACATATACCATTTATATCAATGGTAAAATTATAAAAAATAATACAAACCTTTTCTTAAGGACAATAAAAAAAGGATTATTTAATCTTTGAAATTTCAGGGCAGGCAATATTTCCGAAATATTTCACGATTCCGATGCCAAAAAATGAATAGCTGTCATTGCCCTTGCTGTCTCCTCTCTGTCTGTCTTTGGCGCCAAGACCATCAATAAGAGAGCGGTCAGAAAGTTCAACGGCTGTTTGTCCTCTTTTGGCCAGCAATAATGTTTTATCCGGATAAACCGTAGAAACATCATCGAGGTAGTCGGTAAACAACATTCTTGTGCTGAACTCTATATTGAGACTGTAATCGTGGTTGATGTCCCATTTAAACCCAAGTCCTAAAATCACTCCGAAATTGACAGCGCTGTATTCTTTCCCGGAAGCCTGTCCTTCTGTACCGAGTTTTCTGAGCGCATATCTTTCCCCCCTTAATTCTGCTGTTGGGTTAAAATAAAACAAATTAGCCCCGCCCAGTAAATACGGTGTAAAAAATTTAGTCCTGCTGCCATGAACATATTCCAGAAAATTGAATTCAAAAGCACCTGACAGATCAAAAAGGTGAGACTGAAAACTCAGGTTTCTGTTTCTGTCAAAATTATTTTTGGAGTCAGCATCATTTCCTTTGACAAAACCATAATTCAAAGAACCTTTTAAACAGATTCTTGTATTGAAATTGTACCTGCCTATGATACCTCCTGCCAAACCGGGTGACTTAAAATTGATGTTTGGATTCAGATCACCATGGTATACAGATGTACCGAGCCAGCCTCCTGTTTCATAACCTTTTTGGGCAATAGAAATGGTTGCTGAAAATAACAGAAGAATATATATAAATATTACTTTTTTGACAAACATGCAATTATATTAAATGGTAAAACCTGATTTGGCTTTTACTTTTTTGAAAAATAAATATGGATAAGTCCGGGTTCAGAATTGTAAAACTTTTTTCAATGCAGACCACATGTATATCTTAAATGAGAATTAAAGTATATTATTGTATAACGAGGTGCAAAAATAACTTTCTTTTAACGGAAATCTTATATCCTTGTTCAACTTTCTGCAACAAATTAAAATCTTCTTCATTATGATTCAGCCATATTTTACCAGGAATAAAAGGAAGACCTTTAATAATGATGGAAAAATCTGCGTATTCAGGCTCATAATGACCCTTTGTATCCAGCATCAGTTCAAAACGGTTTCCATCTGATACAGTCGTCCAGGTATTAATATTGTACTCTCCCTTTTCATAGGCATATCCATCTCCTGCATCTTCGTACAGACTGTTTTGTTTAGTACCATTTCCAAAATAACAAACCATTGTCAGTGAGTCTATGGTTTTTTCTCCGACGTATTGCTGAACGGGAAAATAAGGCAAAACAGCCCCTCCCGCTACAAATACAGGTATGTGGTCAATGGGTGTCAAAATACTTAATTCTTTACCCCCATCGTATTTTTCATCCGTAAATAAATGGTACCAGATGCCTTTCGGCAAATAAACAAACCGGCTGTGCGCATTTGGTTCAAGCACCGGGCAAACCAGAATTTGTTGTCCCAGTAAAAATTCATCTGCCCGGTACAATGTTTCTTTATCAAACTGATCATATACAGCAATAGGTCGTATCATGGGTTTACCTTCTGCCACATATTCATAAAAAACAGAATAAATGTACGGAAGCATTTGATACCGCAATTCGATAAATTTTCGGACTATGTTTAAAGTATCTTCTCCGAATGACCATGGTTCCTGATCTCCATGGTCTCCGCTACTGTGTGTTCTGCAAAAAGGGTGAAAAACAGCCGTCTGCATCCATCTGGTGTATAACTCCGGGTTAGGGTGGTCAATAAAACCACCGATATCAGATCCTGCAAAAGAATACCCGGACACGCTCAATCGCTGTATCTGAACGGTTGACAACCATAGATGTTCCCAGGTGGCAATATTATCACCGGTCCACGTAGCACCATATCGCTGTGCTCCTGCATAGGCAGACCTGGTAATGACAAAAGGCCTTTTGTCTTTTAAAAATCGTTTGACCCCTTTATAGGTAGCGCGAGCCATCTGCATACCGTAGATATTGTGTGCTTTACGGTGACTGCAGGGATTACCATCGTAATCATGGCGAACATCATCAGGAAAGGTTTTAGTCGGTGTTTCCAGTAATGCCGGTTCATTCATATCATTCCATATACCTCTTACGCCCGTTTCGGCAATGAGTTCTTCATGAAGTCCTGCCCACCATTTTCTGACTTTGGGATCTGTAAAGTCGGGGAAATAACATTCTCCAGGCCATACTTTTCCTTTAACAAACTGACCATCTGCGCGTTTACAGAAATATCCGTTTTCAAGTGCCTCTTTGTATACTTTATAGTCTTTGTCTTTTTTTATGCCCGGATCTATGATGACAATAGATTTAAAACCATTCGACAACAAATCACCCACAAGTCGTTTCGGATCAGGAAATTTTTCAACATCCCAGGTAAAACACCTGAACCCCTCCATATAATCAATATCGAAATAAATGGCATCGCACGGAATGTGTAACGCTCTCATTTTTTTAGTAATCTCCGAAATTTTTAACTCCGGATAATAACTCCATTTGGACTGATGATATCCCAATGCCCACATAGGCGGAAGCTCCGGAGTCCCTGTGAGCAAAGTATATCTTTGAATGACATCTTCCAGTTTTGGTCCGCAAAAAAAGTAGTAGTTCATTTCCCCGCCATCAGCTTTGAAAGTGGTTATATTTCTCCGGTCACTTCCGAAATCAAAATAAGATTTAAATGTATTGTCAAATAAAATACCATAACCGGTATTATTGTGAATACCCAAATAAAAAGGTATTGCCTTGTAAATAGGGTCTTCATCTCTTTTATAACCATAGGTATCCATGGCCCAGTTTGTCAGTTTGCGGCCTCTCAGATTGGGATGCATGGTTTTGTCTCCCAACCCGTAAAAATGTTCGCCTTCCTGAATAACTTTTGACACATGTACCACGTGACCACCAAATTCATCGTAATCATGCCAGTAAAAACCTTTTTCGTCCCTGTTTATGATTTTACCTGAATTTTCAATAAAGGATACAGTAAAATCAGATTTTTTAACCACAACCTTAAATGAGCGTGCGGCTATTTCGACAAAGTCTTTGTTTTCAAAAAAAGAACTATGTGTAGCTTTTAATTTGTGTTTGGAATGGATGGCATACGAAAAATCATTTTCGAAAATTCCTTCAATGGCATAACGAATTCTTGCAATTTCATCAGCTACAATGGTAATTTCCAAAATACAATCCGTTGTGGACAATAACCTGAAAACATTGTCTGTTTGTTCAACTTTTAAAAAACTCCCCGGGAAATTATCTAAAACATCCATGATCCTGTTTGAATAAAAAAGACCATTCCAAAAGAAATGGTCTTCGTATGTTGAGGTCGGGAGCGGATTCGAACCGCTGTACGAGGTTTTGCAGACCTCTGCCTAGCCGCTCGGCCACCCGACCATTAAAATGGAAGTGCAAAGGTAGAATAATTTTTTAAATCAAAAAATTTTCATCTGTGTAAATTTTAATTTGACTGTCTCCGGGTGTCTGTTTTTAAAATCCGGATGGTTATCATACAAAACAGGGTATCATTTTCTTTTGCTGCCGATCAAATAGTATGATGTTTTTTTCTTTTTACCTTAAAGGGGTAACAAAAAAAAAGGCGCATTAAAAAATGCGCCTTCTGTTTATTATTTTGTTTTACCGCAGAATGGTAATATCTCCTGCCAGTTTTTCTGAAAATTCATTATCGTTTTCATCCAATGCCTTGTACTTGAAAATAAACGTATAAACGCCTTGTTCAACAAAGTCTCCGCTGAAGGTACCGTCCCACGGCAACAAACCATCATCGGATTTGTACACAAGATTTCCCCAACGATCATAAACCCAGAGTTCTGATGATATAACACATCCTGACTCTTTGATCTGGAATTGTCTGTTGATGTAATTGGCGCTGGTAAGCTTGATAATATTCGGATAATATACTTTACAACAGAAATCTCTGATGACGATTTCATCGTGTCCGATACATCCGTTTTCATCTTTGACCATAACTTCGTAAATTCCGGATTCTTCAACATAAATGGAATTGGCTTTTGAACCATCGTTCCATGTTATATCTACAAAATTGTCTATTTTGATTTCAAAACCTTCGTCCTGATCACAGATAATGGTGTCTCTGCCCAAAACAACCCTTGGTAAAGGATTGACAGTAAAATCAAAATATTTAGGCTCAGAAACCTGTTCGCAAAATTCTGAAATCTGCGTTACTGCCAGGGTAAATTCTCCTTCATTAAGAGGTATAATGACAGCATTATCACCATTTCCGGTGATTACGCCGTTATTTTTCACCAATGTCCATTTATAAGTAGATGGTGATAAACTGTTGGCCGACACAAATACTGTATCACCAACACAAACAGGATCAGGATATAACGTAAGGTCAAAATCATTTTCAAGAGCATTGATAACTTCTATTAAAACGATATTACTTGTATCAGTACATATTTTATTATCACTTCCTGCGAAGATAAATATTCTTCTGAAAGAATGTGTGCCGACATTGAGGTTTTCAGCTTTATAATCTGCTTCATTGTTGATGCCTGTGGCTTTCGCAAATGAGCCCGCGTTATAACTGTATTCCCATTCGAAAGTGCCGGAAGCCGCAGGTCTGTTTCCTGTAATGACAATCTCTTTTACAAATTCGCAGAACACCGGATTTTGTGGCGGATAAATTTCGGTCAATACGTCTTCACAAGGACAATCATTTCCTGCTACGACCTGAATTTCATCCTGACACTTTCCATCAGACCATATAAAAGTATAGATACCCGGAATATTGAAACCTGAAATCCTGGTTCCAGCATTCGTAACATCTTCAATTACAACGAGGGCAGGATTATTATTTCCAGCTTTCCATGATCCGTTACCTTCGGCTTTCATTATCACTTCTACATCTTTGTAACAGTCCACATAGATATCATCACCGGCATATTTGACGTCATTTACAATTAAGTTCTTTGAAGCTGTATTGGAACAAAGGTTAATGTCTGTTACGGTAACTGTTCTTTCTGTGTCATCAGAAACAGAAATTGATGTCGTTGTTTCACCTGAACTCCAGATATAAGTTACGCCACCTGTTGCTGTGAAAACTGTTGTTTCACCGGCACAGATTTCATCACCACCTGTTATAACAGCTACCGGTAATGGATTGATCGTGACGGAGGAACTTGCTGTTGCCGTACATCCGTTGGCATCTGTTACGGTAACTATTCTGTCCAGATCATCGCCTACGGTGATCACTGGTCCTGTATCTCCTGAATTCCACACATAATTTACTCCGCCACCAGCTGTGAAAGAAGTAGTACTTCCTTCGCAAATGGCATTTATGTTGTTTATTACCGCTACAGGATTATCCAGAACATCAAGTATTTTGGAGGCTGTTGCAGTACAGCCGTTATTGTCTGTTACTGTGACCACTCTCATTCTGTCATCATTTACATCAATACTTTGTGTGTTGCCGCCTATGTTCCATTCGTAAGTGATACCTCCTGAGGCAAAAAATGTGGTTGTTTTGCCTTCACAGATTCTGTCATCACCAATGATGGCAGCTAATGGTTCAGGATGTACAAGCACGGAAATAAGTTCGCTGGTGTAAACACAGACATTTCCATTATACTGAACGGTGTAGATTCTCCTGAAGTCATGTTGTCCAACGGTTAAATCAAGTGTTGTATAATCTTTAGCATCATTTACACCTGCTGCAGGTCCAAAACCACTATTATTGAAGGCATATTCCCAGATATAGTAGATGCCACAAATTTCAACATTTCCCGGATTGCTTACGGTATTATCGCCGTTCGGGCAATCACAATTGTCATTTACTGTGACGGATACAACATCAAAACATTGTCCATTTGACCAGGTAAATTCATACAATCCCGGTGCTGAAAAGTCGGATATTATAGTATTTGGATCTGCAATATCCTGAATATTGGCTGTCCCCGCAGATGAAACATATGTCCAGGTACCGGAACCGCTTCCGCTCATGGTAATATTATCTCTTATCCAACAATTAACCGTCTGGTCAGGTCCCGCTTCAGGTACATCCACTAGTGTCAATGTTTTGGAAGCGGTTGCACTACAACCATTAGCATCAGTTACGGTTACAATTCTTTCTCTGTCATCTTTAACCGTTATTGCAGAGGTTAATTCCCCGGTATTCCATTCATATCTGTCTCCGCCGGTAGCTGTAAATTCAACTTCTTCTCCAACACAAACAAAGTCAGGTCCTGAAACAGAAACGACAGGGTTGTCCAGAATAGTAAGTGTTTTGGAAGCAGTTGCACTACAACCATTGGCATCCGTTACGGTAACAATCCTTTCTATATTGTCACGAACAAAAATCGATGCGGTTTCTTCCAGTGAACTCCATTTATAAGTTTCACCACCACTGGCAACAAATTCAGTTTCTTTACCGTCGCAAATTTCGTTTTGTCCGGTAATAGTAACAACCGGTTCAGGATTAACGCTAAAAGAAACTTCATTACTGTTGTAAATACATTCTTTATTGTCCACTGTAACTGTGTATATTCTTACAAAAGCATGAGTTCCGGTGTTTAATACTTCTGTTGTAAAATCTCTGTTATTGTTGATGCCTGCAGCCGGAGTATAGGCTCCGCCATTGTTCGCATATTCCCATCGGTAGGTTCCTCCTGCCGGTGTCGCATCATTTCCGGTAATTATAGTTTCCGGTAAAAGTTTACAAACGGTAAGATTCGGGTCATTGATATTATTATCACCGGTTGGACAATCACAATTATCATTGACAGTAATAAAGGCTGTATCCTCACATTTTCCGTCAGACCATATCAATTCGTATACACCAGGAGCAGAAAATCCTGTAATTAATGTGTTAGGGTCAGACGGGTCACTAATCGAAGCTGTACCAGGACCTGTAAAAGTCCAGGTTCCGGTTCCGGTTGCATTCATAGCAATTGAACCGCTTACATAGCAATTAATAATTTTATCATTTCCAGCTTCAGGCAAAGGATTTACGATTAAAGATTTGCTTGCTACTGCTGTACAACCTTTACTGTCAGTTACCGTTACGATATAATCTCCGGCCACACCTACAGTAATAGAAACATTGGATTCAGTATTGCTCCACTCATAGGTATCACCACCGAATGCAGTAAAGGTTGCCGTCTGGCCTTCGCAGATTTCGTCTACGCCATTGATTCCGACAACCGGAATATCAAGATTTGTAATGGTCATATTGGCCACATCCTGACAATTGAATATATTGGTCACTGTCACAAAAACATCATTCACATTTGTAACGGTAATGGTCTCAGTTTCTTCCCCTGTGCTCCATTTATAAGTCACACCTCCGGTAGCAGTCAGAGTGGTCTGATTACCTTGACATATTTCATTATCCCCTTGAATTATGGCATCCGGTTCAGGATGAACATCAATACCTATAACGTTACTGTTGTAAACACAATTTTTATTATTTACCTGAAGTGAATACACCCTTTGGTATTTATGATTTCCGACGGTTAAATCTCCCGTTTGATAATCTTCAGTATTTCCAACTAAGGTTGCAGTTCCGTTATCTCTTTCGTAAAACCAGGCATAAGTTCCTCCTACATCAACTGTATTGGCTCCGGATAATTTGGAATCCGGAAAAATAACACAAACAGCTGAAAAAATCGGCACTGTTATATTGTTATCACCTCCGGGGCAATCACAATTGTCATTAACATTGACCAGAACTATATCTTCACAATGACCATTGGTCCATATAAATTCATACATACCGGGACCACTGAAATCACTCATGGTAGCATTAGGATCATTTATATCAGAAATTATTACGGTCAGACCTGAAGTTTTCAAACTCCAAGTTCCTGTACCAATTGCCTGCATGACAACATTATCTTTCGAAAAACAATTAGCTACGAGATTATCCCCTGCATCCGGATAAGGATAAATGATTAGGGTTTTTTCAGCAGTGTCTTTACATCCGTTGGCGTCGGTCACTGTCACCACAACTGGTATACTGTTAGTTACAGTGATTGTTGGTGTCGTATTTCCTGATCCCCAATCATAGGTATCTCCTCCGCTGGCAGTAAAAACGACACTTCCCCCTTCACAAACTTCATCTTCTCCGCTGATGATGGCTGTTGGATTGGCATTGACAACCAGTGTTTTGGAAGCACTGTCTTTACATCCGTTGGCGTCTCTTACCGTTACATCCACTGGAGTATTATTACTAACCTTGATACTTTGTGTTGTTGCACCATTTGACCAAAGGTATGTAGTTCCTCCATTGGCCGTAAACGTAGCACTTTCGCCTTCGCAAACTTCATTTTCTCCGTTGATGACAGCTGTTGGATTGGCATTGACAACCAGTGTTTTTGAAGCACTGTCAGTACAACCATTGGCGTCTGTTACAGTTACATCACTTTGAATACTATTGCTTACTGTGATACTTTCAGTTGTTGGTCCATTTGACCAAACATAACTTACACCACCGGAAGCGGTAAATATTGTACTTTCACCTTCACAAACTTCATCATCTCCTGATATACTTGCTACAGGATTAGCGTGAACTGTGATACTGACAGGATTGCTTTCATATACACAATCCTGACCGTTGACCTGTACTGTGTACACTCTTCGGATGATATATTGTCCAACAGGTAAAACTGCTGTTGTATAATCTTTTGTATTGTTGACACCGCCTGCAGACATAAATCCTCCGCTATTGGTATTCATTTGCCAGTCATAAGTTCCTCCGGCAGGTGTTGCATCGTTTCCTCCTATTAATGTAGAAGGATATTCAGTACATATTTCTGCCAGTGCAGGTGCAAAAATCTGGTTGTCCCCTGTCGGACAATCGCAATTGTTATTGACAGTGATCATTACCCTGTCTTCACAATTTCCGTTTGTCCAGATCAGTTCATATTGACCCGGTGCAGTGAAACCACTAATGACTGCATTAGCATTATTCACATTGCTGATAGAACCTGTTCCGGCTGTTGTGCCAAAACTCCATGTACCTGTACCACTGGCGTTCATGGCAACATTATCAGAAACATAACAATTGGCAGTCATATCAGGGCCTGCATCAGGTACCAGGTTAACTATCAGGGTTACGCTTTCTGTATCAGTACAATTATTAACATCTGTAACTGTAACTGTAAATGTATTTGCAGTGGAAACAGTAATACTTTGATTGTTTTGACTTGGTCCCCAATTATAGGTGCTTCCTCCGCTTGCGGTAAACGTTGTACTTTCGCCTTCACAAATTTCATCATCTCCGGTGATGGATGCAACCGGATTAGTGTTTATCGTCAATGTTTTGGAAGCGCTGTCTGTACATCCATTGGCATCTGTTACAATTACCGTTCTTTCTGTATTGTTACTTACCGTGATGTTATCTGTAATTATACTTCCACCCCAGTTGTAACTGGTTCCACCTGAAGCAGTAAATATTGCATTTTCACCTTCACAAATTTCATCATCTCCTGAGATGACAGCTGTTGGGTTGGCATTGACAACCAAAGTTTTTGAAGCACTGTCCGTACAACCATTAGCGTCTGTTACAATTACATCGACCGGAGTATTATTACTCACTATGATACTTTCAGTTGTTTGTCCGTTTGACCAAAGATAACTTACTCCACCGTTTGCGGTAAACGTTGCATTTTCCCCTTCACAAACTTCATCATCTCCTGATATACTTGCTACAGGATTAGCGTGAACTGTGATACTGACAGGATTGCTTTCATATACACAATCCTGACCGTTGACCTGTACTGTATACACTCTTCTGATGATATATTGTCCAACAGGTAAAACTGCTGTTGTATAATCTTTTGTATTGTTGACACCACCTGCAGACATAAATCCTCCGCTGTTGGCATTCATTTGCCAACCATAAGTTCCACCGGCAGGTGTTGCATCATTTCCTCCTATTAATGTAGCCGGATATTCATTACAGATTTCTGCAAGAGCAGGTGCAAAAATCTGGTTATCTCCGGTCGGACAATCACAATTGTTATTGACAGTGATCATTACCCTGTCTTCACAATTTCCGTTGGTCCAGATCATTTCATATTGTCCCGGTGCAGTGAAACCACTTAAAACTGCATTAGCATTATTTACATTGCTGATAGAAGCTGTTCCGGCTGTTGTACCAAAGCTCCATGTTCCTGTACCGCTTGCATTCATGGCAACATTATCGGAAACATAACAATTGGCAGTCATATCAGGTCCTGCATCAGGTTGAGGATTTACTATCAAAGTGATACTTTCGGTATCTGAACAATTGTTCGAATCTGTAACGGTTACTGTATACGTATTTGCCGTCGAAACAGTAATACTTTGATTATTACCAGATGTCCAATTGTAGGTAATTCCACCGTTTGCTGTAAACGTTGTGCTTTCACCATCACAAATTTCATCATCTCCGGTGATGGATGCAACCGGATTAGTGTTTATCGTCAATGTTTTGGAAGCGCTGTCTGTACATCCATTGGCATCTGTTACAATTACCGTTCTTTCTGTATTGTCACTTACCGTGATGTTATCTGTAATTATACTTCCACCCCAGTTGTAACTGGTTCCACCTGAAGCAGTAAATATTGCATTTTCACCTTCACAAATTTCATCATCTCCTGAGATGACAGCTGTTGGGTTGGCATTGACAACCAAAGTTTTTTGAAGCACTGTCCGTACAACCATTAGCGTCTGTTACAATTACATCGACCGAGTATTATTACTCACTATGATACTTTCAGTTGTTTGTCCGTTTGACCAAAGATAACTTACTCCACCGTTTGCGGTAAACGTTGCATTTTCCCCTTCACAAACTTCATCATCTCCTGATATACTTGCTACAGGATTAGCGTGAACTGTGATACTGACAGGATTGCTTTCATATACACAATCCTGACCGTTGACCTGTACTGTATACACTCTTCTGATGATATATTGTCCAACAGGTAAAACTGCTGTTGTATAATCTTTTGTATTGTTGATGCCTGTTGCGGTTACAAATCCGGCACTATTAGTGTTCATTTGCCAGATATACGTTCCACCGGCAGGCGTTCCATCATTTCCTCCTATTAATGTAGCCGGATATTCATTACAGATTTCTGCAAGAGCAGGTGCAAAAATCTGATTATCTCCGGTCGGACAATCACAATTGTTATTGACAGTGATCATTACCCTGTCTTCACAATTTCCGTTTGTCCAGATCATTTCATATTGTCCCGGTGCAGTGAAGCCGCTTAAAACTGCATTAGCATTATTAACATTGCTGATAGAAGCTGTTCCGGCTGTTGTACCAAAGCTCCAGGTTCCTGTACCACTTGCATTCATGGCAACATTATCGGAAACATAACAATTGGCAGTCATATCAGGTCCTGCATCAGGTTGAGGATTTACTATCAAAGTGATACTTTCGGTATCTGAACAATTATTTGCATCTGTAACTGTAACTGTAAATGTATTTGCAGTGGAAACAGTAATACTTTGATTGTTTTGACTTGGTCCCCAATTATAGGTGCTTCCTCCGCTTGCGGTAAACGTTGTACTTTCGCCTTCACAAATTTCATCATCTCCGGTGATTTGTGCTGTCGGATTATTGTGAACTGTAAGGGTAATACTTTCCGTATCGGTACAATTATTTACATCTGTTACTGTAACTGTAAATGTATTTGCAGTGGATACAGTGATGTTTTGAGCACTTCCGTTTGGTCCCCAAGTGTAACTACTTCCTCCGTTTGCTGTAAATGTAGTGCTTTCGCCATCACAAATTTCATCATCTCCGGTGATTTGTGCTGTCGGGTTATTGTGTACTGTAAGGGTAATGCTTTCCGTATCGGTACAATTATTTACATCTGTTACTGTAACTGTAAATGTATTTGCAGTGGAAACAGTGATATCCTGAGCACTTCCGTTTGGTCCCCAATTATACGTGCTTCCTCCGTTTGCTGTAAATGTAGTGCTTTCGCCATCACAAATTTCATCATCTCCGGTGATTTGTGCTGTCGGGTTATTGTGTACTGTAAGGGTAATGCTTTCCGTATCGGTACAATTATTTACATCTGTTACTGTTACTGTAAATGTATTTGCAGTGGAAACAGTGATACTTTGATTGTTTTGACTTGGTCCCCAATTGTAGGAAGCTCCTCCGTTTGCGGTAAACGTTGTACTTTCACCATCACAAATTTCATCATCTCCGGTGATTTGTGCTGTAGGATTATTGTGCACTGTAAAGCTCACAGGATTGCTTTCATATACACATTCCTGGCCGTTGACCTGTACTGTGTACACTCTTCGGATGATATATTGTCCAACAGGTAATACTGCTGTTGTATAATCTTTTGTATTGTTGATGCCTGTTGCAGACACAAATACTGTGTTGTTGGTATTCATTTGCCAGACATAAGTTCCACCGGCAGGTGTTGCATCATTTCCTCCTATTAATGTAGCCGGATATTCATTGCAGATTTCTGCAAGAGCTGGTGCAAAAATCTGATTATTTCCGGTCGGACAATCACAATTGTCACCTACTGTTATCATAACCTCATCTTCGCAGTAAGCACCGGAATAATACAGTTGGTAAGAACCTGGAGCCGGAAATCCACTGACAACAGCATTAGGATCGTTTATATTACTGATGACAGGATCTCCCGGTCTGACACCAAATGCCCATGTTCCTGAACCGTCACCATTTAAAATCACGGAGTCGGAAATATAACAATTGACGCTCAGGTCTGGTCCTGCATCCGGAACCGGATGTATATTCAATGATTTTTCAGCTGTTGCCGTACAACCATTGCTATCTGTTACTGTAACTGTTTTGGTTAATTCATCTGAAACTGTTATACTTTGTATATTTTGATTTGTGTTCCAACTATAGGATAATCCACCTTCTGCTGTAAAAATTGTGCTTTCTCCTTCACAAATATTTTCATCTCCTGATATGGAAGCAACAGGATTGTCGTGTATTGTCAATGTTTTGGAAGTACTGTCTGAACATCCGTTGACATCAGTTACAGTTACATCCACAGGAATATTATTACTAACCGTGATACTTTGTGTTGTTACACCATTTGACCAAAGGTATGTTGTTCCTCCATTGGCCGTAAACGTAGCACTTTCACCTTCGCAAACTTCATTGTCTCCGTTGATGACAGCTGTTGGATTCGCATTGACAACCAGTGTTTTGGAAGCACTGTCTGTACAGCCATTGGCATCTGTTACAATTACTGTTCTTTCTGTATTGTCACTTACTGTGATGATATCAGTAACAATACTTCCACCCCAGTTGTAACTTACACCGCCTGACGCAGTAAAAGTTGTACTCTCACCTTCGCAGATGGCATTATCACCGGTGATAACAGCTGTCGGATTTTCAAAAACAGTGATCGCAACAGGATTACTTTCGTAAATACAATCCTGACCATTGGCCTGAACAGTATACACTCTTCTGAACTGATAATCTCCCACGCTTAATATTCCGGTGGTAAAATCTTTTGTATTGTTGACACCGCCCGCAGACACAAAGCCGGTATTGTTTGTATTTATATACCAAAGGTAGGTACCACCGGCAGGTGTTCCGTTATTTCCTTCAATTAATGTAGAAGGATATTCATTACAGATTTCTGTAACTGCCGGTACTGTAATCTGATTATCTCCGGTTGGGCAATCACAATTGTCACCTACATTCACTATGACAATATCTTCACAGAAATTGTTTGACCAGTAAAACTGGTAAACACCTGCATTACTGAACCCGCTTATTGTTGTGTTAGGATCATTTGTATTTGTAATGGTTGCATTGCCTGTTGTTGTATTGTATGACCAGGTTCCCGAACCTGAAGCATTCATATTTATACTTCCGTCAATATAACAATTGATAATAACATCAGGTCCGGCATCAGGAACCGGATGAATTGTCAAAGTTTTTTCTGCAGTGGCTGTACATCCATTACCATCTGTTACGGTGACAAATTTTGTCAAACCATCGGTAACATTGATACTTTGTGTATTGTCATTAGTATTCCAAAGATATATTGTTCCTCCATCTGCTGTAAAGGTTACAGATCCGCCATCACAAACACTGTCGTCTCCATTGATGGATGCAACCGGATTGCTGTTAATGGTTAATGTTTTTTCTGCAGTAGCCGTACATCCATTACCATCAGTAACTGTGACAACTTTTGTAATATCATCAAAAACGACGATACTTTGACTGTTATCGGTAGTATTCCAATTATACACCAGACCGCCTTGAGCAGTAAATGTAACACCTGAACCTTCACAAGCACTGTCGTCTCCTGAAATGGTAACAAAAGGATTTGGATAAAATGATAAAGACTTTTCAGCTGTCGCTGTACAACCGTTAATATCGGTTACTGTAACAAACTGAGGCGAATTGTCGGTTACTGTAATGGAAATGGTATTTGCTCCTGATCCCCAATTGTACGTAACTCCGCCATCGGCTGTAAATACAGTAGTCTGGCCTTCACAAACAGCATCATCACCTGATATACTTGCCACAGGATTTGGAAAAACTGTTATACTTACAGGATCACTTTCGTAAACACAATCCTGACCATTGGCAAAAACTCTGTAAATTCTTCTGAAAGAATAATTTCCTTCAGTTAAAACGTTTGTAGTGTAATTTTTTAAACTGTTTAAACCCGGAGCGTCGATAAAAGAAGATCCGTTGACAGATATTTCCCAGGTATAATTTCCGCCTGCAGGAGTTGCGTCATTTCCAACGATGATGGTTTGCGGAAACTCGAAACAAACTTCTGCATCAGCTGGTGCTGTTATATTATTATTTCCGGCAGGGCAATCACAAATATCACCTACAGTAATAGTCATTACATCTTCGCAAAGACCATTTGACCAATACATTTCATAAACACCGGCAGCAGGAAATCCATTTACAATGGCATCTGACTGATTGGCATTTACAATATTTGGTGCACCTGGACCTGTTCCATAAGACCATGTTCCCACACCTGCCGCATTTAATGTGGCTGCGTCTGTAATATAGCAATTTAAGGAAATATCAGGACCAGCATCCGGAACCGGATGAATGGTAAGGGTTTTTTCTGCTGTATCCGTACAACCGTTGGCATCTGTTACAGTAACTCTTGTTGGTCCTCCGGTGGAAACTGTAATACTTTGTGTTGTTTCCATTGTACTCCATTCATAATCTACACCTCCGGCGGCTGTGAAGATGACACTGCCTCCGTCACACACCGAATCATCTCCGGAAATAGAGGCTGTTGGATTGGAATGTACTGTAAGTGTTTTTTCTGCTGTGTCAGTACATCCGTTGGCATCCGTTACTGTTACTGTCACCGGCGTATTATTTGACACTGTAATGCCTGGAGTCGTAAGACCACCATTACTCCATATATAAGAATTACCACCACTTGCTGTAAAAGTTACACTTCCTCCCTGACAAACATCATCATCTCCTGAGATGATAGCTGTTGGATTGGAATGTACTATTAATGTTTTTTCTGCAGTATCCGTACATCCGTTGGCATCTGTTACAGTAACTGTCACAGGTGTATTGTTTGAGACCGTAATGCTTGTAGTGGAAGGACCACCTGTACTCCAGTCATATGTACCGCCACCACTGGCTGTAAAAGTCACACTTCCTCCTGAACAAACTGAATTGTCTCCGGAAATCGAAGCTATTGGATTTGTAAATACTTCTATGGTAATAATATTACTTTCATATTCACAATCCTTACCATTGGCAAATACATTGTATACTCTTTTTATTCTGTACAGTCCGGGATTGAAAACCGGAGTTGTATAATCTTTTTGGTTGTTTGTGCCGGGAGCAGCAACAAATCCGCCGCCATTGATTTCCATTTCCCAGACATATGTTCCCCCTGCCGGAGTCGCATTATTTCCGGTAATAGTAGTCGCCGGAAAACTCTGACAAACTTCGGTTACTGCCGGACCTGTTATATTGTTGTCACCTGTCGGGCAATCGCAGGTATTTCCTACCGTTATCTGTACTCTGTCTTCACAAAAACCGTTTGACCAGATAAATTCATAGGTGCCCGGAGCTGAAAATCCGCTTACCGTTGTATTTGGATTTGTAGTGACTGCAATCGTTGCAGTTCCCGGTCCGGGAACCAATGTCCAGGTACCTGTACCTGTTGCCTGAAGTGTAGCGACATCTGTGGCAAAACAGTTGATACTCAGATCTCCTCCAGCATCCGGAACCGGATGAACAAGTAGTGTTTTTTCTGCTGTGTCTTTACATCCGTTGGCATCAGTAACGGTAACTGTCACAGGTGTATTGTTTGATACTGTGATACTTGGTGTGGCTGGACCTGTACTCCAGACATAAGTCACCCCGCCGTTTGCCGTAAAGGTCACACTTCCACCGTCGCAAACCGAATTATCTCCGGAAATGGATGCTGTCGGGTTGGGATGTATTGTTAGTGTTTTTTCTGCTGTATCTGTACATCCGTTGGCATCTGTAACTGTAACAGATACAGGTGTATTATTTGACACTGTTATACTCGGTGTGCCAGGACCTGTACTCCAAACATATGTATTTCCTCCGCTGGCGGTAAAAGTCACACTTCCGCCGTCACAAACCGAATTGTCTCCGGAGATAGTTGCAGTAGGATTAGAATGTACTAATAATGTTTTTTCTGCAGTATCCGTACATCCGTTGGCATCTGTAACCGTAACCGTCACAGGTGTATTATTGGAAACAGTGATGACTGGAGTAGTAAGGCTACCTGTACTCCAAAGATAAGTAGTACCACCACTGGCCGTAAAAGTTACACTTCCTCCCTGACAAACCGAATTGTCACCGGATATAGAGGCTGTTGGATTTGTGTGTACCACCAATGTTTTTTCTGCTATATCTGTACATCCGTTGGCATCCGTCACGGTTACAATTCTGGTGGTATTGTCAGTAACGGTAATGCCTGGAGTCGTAAGACCACCTTGGCTCCATAAATAAGTAGTACCACCACTGGCGGTAAATGTTACACTTCCGCCGTCACAAACTGAATTGTCTCCGGAGATAGAAGCTGTTGGGTTGCTGTGTACTGTTAGTGTTTTTTCCGCTGTATCCGAACATCCGTTGGCATCCGTAACTGTGACTGTCACCGGGGTATTGTTTGACACTGTGATGCCTGGAGTCGTAAGACCACCAATACTCCAAAGATAAGTAGTACCACCGCTGGCTGTAAATGTTACGTTTCCGCCGTCACAAACTGAATTGTCACCGGATATCGAAGCGGTTGGATTTGTAAATACTTCTATAGTAATAATATTACTTTCGTAAGTACAATCCTTGCCGTTGGCAAATACATCGTATACCCTTTTTATTCTGTATATACCGGGATTGAGAACCGGTGTCGTATAATCTTTTTGATTGTTTGTTCCGGGAGCAGCAACAAATCCGCTGCCGTTGGTTTCCATTTCCCAGGTATATGTTCCCCCGGCTGGAGTCGCATTATTTCCGGTAATGGTGGTTGCCGGAAAACTCTGACAAACTTCGGTTACAGCAGGTGCTGTTATATTGTTGTCACCAGTCGGGCAATCGCAGGTATTTCCTACCGTTATCTGTACTCTGTCTTCACAAAATCCGTTCGACCAGATAAATTCATAGGTGCCCGGAGCTGAAAATCCGCTCACTGTTGTATTTGGGTTTGTAGCGACTGCAATCATTGCCGTTCCCGGCCCCGGAACCAATGTCCAGGTACCTGTACCCGTTGCCTGAAGCGCAGCGACATCTGTGGCAAAACAGTTGATACTCTGATCGCCGCCCGCATCCGGAACAGGATGAACAAGTAATGTTTTTTCTGTTGTATCAGTACATCCATTGGCATCTGTAACAGTAACTGTCACGGGTGTATTGTTGGAAACTGTGATACTTGGAGTGGCTGGACCTGTACTCCAGACATAAGTCACTCCGCCACTGGCTGTAAAGGTCACACTTCCGCCGTCACAAACTGAATTGTCCCCGGAAATAGAAGCCGTTGGATTGGAATGTACCGTCAAGGTTTTTTCTGCTGTATCCGTACATCCATTGGCATCCGTTACTGTAACTGTTACCGGTGTCCCGTTAGAAACAGATATACCTGGTGTGGTTGGACCTGTACTCCAGACATAACTTACACCACCGCTGGCCGTAAAAGTCACGCTGCCGCCGTCACAAACTGAATTGTTGCCGGAAATGGAAGCTGTCGGATTGGAATATATGATTAATGTTTTTTCTGCTGTAGCTGTACATCCATTGGCATCTGTCACGGTTACTCTTACGGGTGTTGCACTTGACACTGCTATACTTTGTGTTGTTTCTGTTGTACTCCATAAATAATCAACTCCTCCGCTTGCGGTAAAAGTAACACTTCCTCCCTGACAAACCGAATTGTCTCCGGAGATAGAAGCTGTCGGATTAGCATTAATAATCAATGTTTTTTCTGCTGTAGCTTTACATCCGTTGGCATCTGTTACAGTAACCACTCTGGTAATATTGTTCGATACTGTAATACTTTGGG
Source organism: Saprospiraceae bacterium (assembly GCA_016715245.1). Taxonomy (GTDB): domain Bacteria; phylum Bacteroidota; class Bacteroidia; order Chitinophagales; family Saprospiraceae; genus OLB9. The sequence continues at coordinate 95,403 of JADKAS010000010.1, read as the reverse complement.
TATTCTGTCCGGAACTCCATATGTAACTTACACCGCCGTCGGCAGTAAAGGTAGCACTTCCACCAACACAAATGTTGTCATCTCCGGAAATGGAGGCAATAGGATCCGGATTTATAATCAATGTTTTTTCAGCTGTCGCTTTACATCCATTGACATCTGTCACGGTTACCGTCACCGGAGTCCCGTTTGACACAGTTATGGTTGGTGTAGTCGGACCTGAACTCCATACATAACTCACTCCTCCACTGGCAGTAAATGTGGTACTACCTCCCGTACATATTTCATCACTTCCTGAAATGGAAGCAATCGGGTCAGAATGTATAATCAATGTTTTTTCAGCGGTGTCCGTACACCCATTGGCATCTGTCACCGTAACGATTCTTGTAACATCATCTGATACAGAAATTGTTGGTATCGTTTCAGTTGAACTCCATTCATAATTTACACCACCGCTGGCGGTAAAAGTGACACTACCTCCGTTACAAACTGAATTGTTTCCGGAAATGGAAGCTGTCGGATTGGAATATATGATTAATGTTTTTTCTGCTGTAGCTTTACATCCATTGGCATCTGTCACCGTTACCACTCTGGTAATGGTGTTTGATACCGTAATACTTTGGGTATTCTGTCCGGAACTCCATATGTAACTTACACCGCCGTCGGCAGTAAAGGTAGCACTTCCACCAACACAAATGTTGTCATCTCCGGAAATGGAGGCAATAGGATCCGGATTTATAATCAATGTTTTTTCAGCTGTCGCTTTACATCCATTGGCATCTGTCACGGTTACCGTCACCGGAGTCCCGTTTGACACAGTTATGGTTGGTGTAGTCGGACCTGAACTCCATACATAACTCACTCCTCCACTGGCAGTAAATGTGGTACTACCTCCCGTACATATTTCATCATTTCCTGAAATGGAAGCAATCGGGTCAGAATGTATAATCAATGTTTTTTCAGCGGTGTCCGTACACCCATTGGCATCTGTCACCGTAACGATTCTTGTAACATCATCTGATACAGAAATTATTGGTATCGTTTCACCTGAACTCCATTCATAATTTATACCACCGCTGGCGGTAAAAGTGACACTGCCTCCGTTACAAACCGAATTGTTTCCGGAAATGGAGGCGGTGGGTCCGGTTGATTGAGTAACCACTATAGAAGCAGTGGCAGAACAACCACTGCCATCAGATACAGTAACCCGATAGGTACCGGCACTACTTACCTGAATGGTCTGGTCTGTTGCTCCGGTACTCCAGATAAAAGAACTTCCTCCCGAAGCACTTAAATCAACAAAACCTCCGGGACAGAAGGTATTATCCCCTATTATACTGGTGGTGTAAGCGTTCATTACTGTCACCATAACCGTATCGCTACAAACCACTGAATTAAATATAAAATTAAAGACTCCGGTCACTCCGGGATTAAAATTGACGGTTGCTGATGTACCTACTGTACTACCTAGAGTAGCACCTGCAGGATTTGTTGGAAATGCTGTCCATACTCCGGAATTGTCACTGCTTGCATTCAGTATCAGGGAACTGGCTCCACACAAAGATATATCCGTACCCGCATTGGGTTTTCTTTCAAGTTCGATGGAAACAGTTTCTTCACATTCATAAGCATCCGTCACAGTAACGGTATATGTTCCATTATTTGATGGCGAAGCACTACCTATTAATATATCCTGGTCAGTGGAAGAAAACCCGGACCTGACCAGTTATAATTCATTGGAAACTGACATGTGGTAGTTTTTGCATTAAGGTCCAGTTCTATATCTCCTGAACATTTGCGTTCAAAGGTTAACTTAGGTTTAGGTGGACCTACATTCTCAAGATTTCCTCTGTACAATTGTTTAATACCTCCTATCGTAAATCCGTTGCTGAAATCTCCACTGTTCATTCCTGGGGCCGTCGAAGGAGGGTCAATACCATTTCTGAAAAATCTTACTGTTTTACCACACTTTAATAATCTTTCACCGGTGAGTTTGTTGTAGACAACAATACTAAATAGTTTTATAGTATCCCCCGTATAAAGTCTGTTGTATTGGTGCGCCGGAGATAAAGCCGGCACAAAAGTATAAAAATTGTGAAGTGGATCCGCGGCAGGTGCAAAAACCTGTGTTCCTATTTGCCATGCATTCGGATTGGTCCCCATAAAAAACTGATTCTGCTCCAATGGCATAAACCTTTCAACAATTTCCATTGAATCTGTGGTATTGATGACCATACTCACCTGAGAATTTGCCTGTGTCCTGTGTGCAATGGAAATGGCACTACCTCCTACGACTTTAAAACATACGTTATAAAGGCAAGTAGTAGTATCGTAAACCAATAAAAGTTTTAACGAATCTACCTGGGATTTTACCTGAAAAGATGTAACCAGGAAAAAGAGGAGAATTGAAAAGGAGATTAATTTTCTTAACATGTTGAGTTACCTTGAAATTGAAAAAACTTACAATTAAAATCGTATAATTGAAAAAGTTAAGTTAGCACCACGCCAAGGTTTGCCGCTGAAGAATCAATAATAATTATTGAATATCCTTTGCAGGGAAAAGCTTAGTCGGTTTTTTGGTTTATATTATTTTCAGGGAAAAGGTCTGAAACCTTTTCCCTGAATGTAAAATTTATTTATCGAGAACGACCAGTTTTTCACTGATAATTTCATCTCCCATTTTAATATTTAATGTGTACAAACCACTTTTAACATTTGATAAATCGAGTTGAATTTCGTGATCACCTTTTTCAAACCTTTCGGTTTTTAAAAGTGTTGTGACAAATCTGGAAGCCCCATCATACAAATCAATGGTAACATCAGTATCATAAGGTAAAGAAATGAATGCTTTGGTTTGACCTGCTGCCGGAGAAGGATAAATCGAAACCTCCAAATCGTTAGTTCTTCTGATGGATACTGTTTTGCTATACGAATATTTACCATCCAAATCAACTTGTTTGATTCTGTAATAATAGACACCTGATTTTTGAATATCCCTATCTGAAGTGGTATAAATTTTATTAATATTTTGACCTTGATGAGGATAAATCAAACTTTGTATTTCTACAAAATGATCAGCTGAATATAAACTTCTTTCTACAATGTAATGGCTGAGATTAATTTCATTGGCGGTTTCCCATTTGATGATATGTTCTTCGTTATTGTCTTTAAAGACTTCAACGTTGACCCATGAAACCGGTAAACCTCCCAGAACAATTCCCATATCAATTTTTTGATTTACAATTCCCGGTTCCATCGCAACCGCCCTGGTTGTCATAGGACCAAAGGTATTATCAACATCACTGTCAACAGCATCATCACCGATTCTGGCATAGGTTCTTGAATAACTTTGATATTCTGTTGGTAACTGAAACTTCAGATATACATCCGTTTTTTCAAGATATTCAATAGCATAATGTCCAGCTTCATTGGTGACAGCGGTTCCTTTAACCTGATGCGTCTGGGCATCACGTGCTTCAACCACAACACCTCTGACTGCATGTTCCTGTACATCCTGAATACCATTTGAATTTTCATCAATCCACACAAGATTTCCGGCTGTGGCCATAGGGTAAAATCCACCGCCAATATCTGATTTATTCTGACCGGATTGTAAGAAAAATGTATTGGTCGTCATATGACCATTTGCATTGGTAATATCGCTGTCTCTGTTAGGATCGTTTCCGATATTTGGTCTGACTCTTACCAAACCGATGAGAGGAAGGTCAACCTCGACATAATATTCTCCCGGAGGAACGCAGTCAAAAATAAAATATCCGTCTTCAGAAGCGGTACCCGGCAATTGTCCTGTAGTGGTTTCACTCCATTTCACAAAAGTACCGTTTACTTTTCTCCAAAGGATAACAAAGATACCACCAAGACCGTTTTCAAAATTATCTCTGATATCATTTTTAAGGTAGTCATACCATAATCTACCTGAAATGTCAGAACACTCATACAAGCCAGCATCAATATCCATTCTGTTTTCACCGGCCGTGACAGTAAAAAAGTTGGTGGTTCCCTGACCTAAAACACCAGTAATGTCACTGTCTAAATTAGTATCGCCAACGTGAGGTGGAGAATAAACATAATTTGCAGGTGTCATAACTCTTGTATAATACGATCCTGCTTCAATATTGTCAAACATATAATATCCGGTTCCATCCGTGTTCATACTGGATACCATAATTCCTGAATCATTGTACAGCCTGACTTCACAATTCCCCATTCCATTTTCACTTGAATTTTGAATTCCGTCGCCGTTACTATCAAGCCATATGTAATTTCCAATTCTTCCTGTAAGGTTTTCAGGTTCTACCAAAATGTGAAGAGTTGCCTCATCACAGGCACTAGACAAATTGTCGTCACATACCTGATATGTCCAGAAATACGGACCGAAAAATCCTGTTGCAGGTAAAAATGAATAACTTCCGTCGGTATTGACATTGATAGAGCCTACATTTGGTATAGAAGAACTGAAAGGGACCACTGTCTGAAAATCATTTTCAGGATCTGTATCATTTCCTAACAATCCATCTGAAACACCTTTGTTTAAAGGAGTGTTCCAAGGAGTTTGTGCGTAGTCATCCATTGCATTGGTAATATTTTTTGCCTGTGTGGATATGATAGTCACATACACCCATGCTCTTCTGCAGTTGACAGGGGAGGCAACAGGGGTTTGACAAACCTGGTATTGAAATGAATCGATACCAATAAAATTGTTTGTTGGTGTGTAAATACCTGTATTAATACTGTATGTTCCGCGTGTTGGCGGAATTACCATTGTAGGCAGGTTTAGCGTACAATTCGCCACGTTCTGACACTTGTCATTGGCAAGAATATTAATTTTAACCGGTACATTCATTTTGGTTCGGGCATAATCATGATTGACTACCGGTGGTTTATTATTGGAAGTATCATCCAATACGGTTATAACCAATGGAACACTTTCACAATTGGCTCCGCATGAATTTATTTCAAAATAATATACTCCGGCAACTCCGCAAGTAAAGACATAGGTACCATTATTCTGAAGCACGGGTACACACGATGACGGATTACCTGAAACGGCCTTAATATTATTATAGAAAGGGGAAGTAATACCATCATTGGTACTGACATCACCTGTAACTTCAACATTTACATAGGTTACATCAAAATCAGGGTTGAAACAGTCTCCTCTCACTTCAACCAATGTAGTTGCTGGTGGTGAAGTACATCCATTGATGGTCTGTGTAACACTTACTGAATATAAACCAGGTTGCGTAGGTACCATATTGGCAATGGCACCTGAAGATGGAACCAAACCAGCCAAAGGACTGGAGGCTACCCATGAATAAGTGGCACCCTGCACTGGATTTACGCTTATCTCCACATTATTTTTAACACATATAAAATCAGGCAATACGCGGATTCCATTTGGTGCCTGCGGAAGTCCCGGATTGACCAACACAACAGGACCGGCATAAATTCCGGAAGTGCAACCCAAAGCATTTACCAACCTGAAATTTGTATATTGTCCACTTTGAAGATTACCAAATGTGATAACTCCATTTCCATTACTGTTGCCTGTAAATGTTCTCGGTGATCCGTTGAATAAATAATGAACGGTATAACCTGAGCTGGCTGCCAGATTAAGAATACTAATGCTTCCATTGGAAAGGTCGCATGTAGGATCATTTTTTGATACCGTATTGGCATCAGGTGTAGTAGGATTGTCATTCACGACAACCTGAACAGCTGAATTTGGTGATGTACAACCTGCTATCGTTTGCGAAACCTGAACTGTAAATGTTCCTGCAACCAAAGCATTCATTACATTTGTATTAACTGTACTTGTACCCAAACCTCCGTTTGGTGATGAAATAGTCCAGGTGTATGTTGCTCCTACTGTGTTGTTAACACTAAGATTAACAGTAGTTCCCAAACAAACAGGATTTGGGTTGGCAGTAAGGTTGACCGGTGCAGCAGGTAAATTCGGATCGCTTAGATTTACCGGTCCTGCATACACACCTGAGACACAATTTGTTGAATTTGTAATCATAAAATTACTGTATACTCCTGCTGTAAGATTGGTCAAAACCAAAACTCCGGATGTGTTGGCAGTAATATTTGCTGTAGCCGCATTTCCGTTTTTGTCGTAATTTATCAGGTACGTTTGATTGGAAATATATCCGCTTATGGATATTGATCCATCATTTCCTGTACAAACAGAAGGATTGGAAGAAGAAAAATTACCTGCATTAGGTGTTGGTGGCAATGCATTGATTACAACACTCACCGTCGCTGCAGGAGATGTACAACTACCTGTAGATTGTGTTACGGTTATAGTGTATGAACCAGCTGACAGAGGCATCAGCCAATTTGTATTTGTATTTGAACTACCCATACCAGCTGCCAGAGAACTTGCTGACCAGCTGAAAGTGGCGCCCTGAACACCCGTGGCACTCATGTTGACGGTCACACCCATACAGGCAGGATTTGGTACTGCTGTAAGGTTGGATGGCGCAGGAGGTGCACTCGGGTCAGATAAGATAATCGGACCTGTAAACGTATTGGATGGACACAGAGCGGCGTTAGTTATTCTGAAATTGGAATACGTTCCTGCCGTCAGTCCTGTAAGTTTTGCAATACCTGAAGCGTCAGCCGTAATGTTAGTTGTCAAAACAGAAGCTCCGGCATTGTATTGTAAAGTATATACTGCGTTGGCTACAAGACCTGAAAATACGATTTCGCCGTTATTACCACCGCATGAAGTAGGATTCACTCCATTGACGTTTGATATACTCAACGCAGGAGGATTTGCATTAACAGTAACAGTAATTGTGGCAGCAGCAGATGTACAACCCGCAATTGTTTGAATAACACTGATTACAAATGAGCCAACTACCGTTGGAGTCAAAGAATTCGTATTTGTTGACGAATTTGCCAAACCTGCATTGACAGAAGAGGCTGTCCATGTATAGGTGGCACCAGCCGTATTGGTCACACTGACATTAACTACATTTCCTAAGCAAACGGGATTTGGGATGGCCGTGATATTTTGTGGAATGGAAGGTGCGTTAGGATCAATAAGGTTAAGGCTGTGTGTAGATACACCGGATTGACAATTATTGCTGTTGGTAATACGGAAATTGTTGTATGTTCCTGAAGTCAGGTTCGTTATGGTGACAACTCCCAATGTATTTGCTGTAAGAACTGCACTTTGAGGTGTATTGTTTTTTGAATAATTAATTGTAAAGGTTGCATTGGCGGTTAAACCGGAAATACTGATGGAACCATCTGTACCACTACAAATTGTTGGATTCGTTGAAGTAAACTGCCCTGCTACCGGAGTTGCCGGAAGTGGGTTTACTACCACCTGAACTGATGCCGAAGGTGAAGTACATCCGCCGACAGTTTGTGTAACAAAAATGGTATAGGTTGCGGCAACATTTGAAACCATTGTAGTAGCGCTTCCGGAAGAACTTACGAGGCCTGCATTTGCATTTGACGCTGACCATGAATATGTTGCTCCCGGATTGTTGGTTACAGAAAGGTTGACAGTGACTCCTGCACAAACAGGGTTAGGGTTCGCTGCAAGATTAACCGGAGCAGAAGGTGCATTTGGATCACTTAAAATGACCGGTCCAGCTAATGTATTGGAAGTACAATTTGAAGCCGTAGTCACAGTAAAGACAGTGTATAATCCTGAAGTCAAGTCAATAATTAACAATTGACCTGAACCATTTGATGTCAAAGATGCAGAAACAGGGTTGCCGTTTTTCAAGTAATTGACGGTATAGGTTACAAAATTGGCTACACCAGAAATAGTTATAATTCCATTACTTCCGTTACAACTGGTCGGGTTGGTACCCGTAACTCCGGTAAGAACCGGGGCAGCAGGATTTACAACAACACTGATGGTTGAAGCCGGGGAAGTACAACCAGCTATAGTTTGGGTAACACTTATAGAATAAGAACCCGCACTGGTCGGGGCCATAGTTACTGAAGATGAAGTTGATGGATTTAAACCTGCATTCGCATTGCTTGCTGTCCAGCTATATGAAGCACCTGCTGTATTGGTAACAGTTAGTGTAGATGAAAACCCAAGACAAACCGGATTAGGATTGGCTGTCAGATTTGTTGGAGCCGCCGGAACAGAAGGATTTGTCAATACTACCGGACCCGGATACACAGCTGATGAACAACCTGAAACATTGGTAATTTTAAAATTAGAATAAGAACCTGCAGCCAGGCCTCCTATAATAATATTTCCTGCCCCATTACTGGAAATTTGTGTTGAGACAGTATTACTATTAAATACATATTCCACTGTGTAAGATGTACTGATAAGATAACCTGAAAGAGTAATACTTCCGTTCGTACCACTGCACGTTGTCGGGTTTGTTGAAGTTACTGTTCCTGCCGTCGGCGTAGGTGGCGATGAATTTACAGAAACACCTAATGTTGCCGCAGGTGAGGTACATCCGGCAACAGTTTGGGTAACATTAATATTATAAAAACCTGCCACTGTTGGCAGCATACTGTTTGTATTTGTTATACTGTTGCCAAGACCAGCATTAGGGCTTGACGCAGACCATGTATAGGTTGCTCCGGGATTATTGGTTACGGACAAACTTATGGGTGTATTTGCGCACGCCGGATTTGGGCTTGCTGCCAGATTGGAAGGAGCCGCCGGTGCATTAGGATCTACAAGATTAACCGGTCCTGCGTAGGTTCCCGAAGGACATCCGTTTGCGCTTACCACCACAAAATTGGCGTACGTTCCAGCATTCAAGCCGATGATGATGGCAACACCACCTGCTGATGTTGTCACATTAGCTGACTGGTTTACACTATTTCTTGTATAATTTATAGAATAAGTGGTAGATGCCGCAAGACCTGAAATCGATATTGTTCCATCCGTTCCATTACAAACGGTAGGGTTTGTAAATGCAACTGTGTTGATGTTTGGTGTCGGAGGCGTATCAAATACCTGTACTGAAACTGTAGCTGGTGTAGAAGAACATCCATTTGCGTTTGCAGTAACTGTCACTGAATACGTCCCTGACACAACAGGATTCATTGTAGCCGTCGCTGAAGTTGAATTACTTAATCCCGCATTCACTGATGATGCGGTCCAAGTATATGTATTTCCTCCTATATTGGTAACGCTCAGATTGATAATCTGACCGATACAGGAAGGATTGGGATTTGCAATGAGATTGGTCGGTGTAGCCGGAGTATTGTTTACGGTTAGTAATAACACATTACTAGTATCAACACAACCGGGAGCACTCGGCAGACTATAGATTCTTCTGAATCTGTGCGAGCCCTGACCTAAATTAGTTGTTGTATAATTTTGCTGATTATTGGTTCCGGGAGCAGCAGAAAACAACCCATTGTTCAGGCTGTAAATCCACAAATATTCACCTCCTGAAGGAGATGCGTTGGAACCATTAATATTAATATTTCCTGATAATCCACAGAATAAAGATGGATTAGGTGCGGTTAAATTGTTGTTGGTAATTGCACAACTGCAATCATCATTAACCGTGAGTTGTACAATGTCGGAGCAAGGTCCACTAGTCCAGACAAAAAAGTATGTACCCGGTCCGCTGAAACCTGAAACGGTTGTATTCGGATCGGACAGATTTGCAATATTTGCTGTGCCTGAGCTTCCAACTCCAAGAGACCATAAACCAGTCCCTGTTGCAGCCAAAGAAGCAGAACCTGAAATGTAACAACTCACTGCAGGTGGATTGTCCCCTGCATTGACTTGATTTGCAGTGATATGAACTGTATCTGAACAAGCACCTGTGTTGTATCTAAATGAATACACTCCACTGGCAGTATTGTCCAAATCAACAGTTGCAGCACCATTTACTCCCGATGTTAAAGTTGCTCCTGCGGGGTTTCCCGCCAAAGCAGACCAACTTCCGGTATTTGGATCATTGCCCTGAATATTATATTGTATAGATGGGCACCCGTTAATATTATTTCCGGCATTTGGTTTTGAGATGGCCTGAATTGATGTAGTTGCTGAACAACCTCTTGCATTGGTGACAGTAACATTATATTGACCGTTATTTGCAGAAGTTGAAGGATTGATACTTATATCCTGAGTGATGGCAGTAAAACCATTGGGTCCTTGCCAGCTGTAGGTTAATGGAGCAAGACATGCGGTTGAAGAAGCTGTAAGATCAATTTCTATACCACTGCTGCAAGTAGTTGACGCATTTAATGTTGGTGCCGGAGGATTTACCTGAGGTAAATTAGCCCGGTATCTTTGCGCGATTCCACCAAGGGTATATCCGTTGGAAAAGTCACCTCCTCCCATTCCGGGAGCGGAAGATGGAGGGTCAATACCATTTCTAAAAATCCTGATTCCGGACCCACAACCTGTAGTAGGTGAAATGTTCAGTGAAAAAAGTTTAATGGTGTCCCCAGCTGCCAGATTATTAAACCATGATGTTGGGTTGAGGGAAGGGGTAAAACTGTAAAAATCAGATCCCGGCATGATGGCGGGAGCAACAATTCTACTGCCTTCTGACCATACGGTAGGAATCGTACCTGTATAATTCAGGTTATTCTGTTTGGGGTTAAAGTTTGCCACCTTTGTTACTACAGCACCTGTAGGAACTACAATTGAATATTGGGCATTACTCTGGGTTCTGTGACTTGCTGAAGTTGCTGAACCTCCATTAATAATAATGTAACAATCCCAATGACATGTGGTGGTATTGTATCTTATCTGATAGTCCAAATTGGTTATTTGGCTTAATCCACTTTGGAAAAACAGTACGCCAAAAAATATGGCACACCATAAGCTTCTTATTTTCATTTCCTAACTTTTATAATAAAAAAAACGAGATTAAAAAAATGAATCCCGATCTCGAAAGCATTCCGTCCTATGTCCGAAATCAGGACGGAATGCGATCGGGATTCATTATATAACTACCTAAGGTAGTTGCTCAATAAAAAAGTCAAAGTTTGCAATGTAACCTTGGTTAAGGTTAAGCGGATAGAATAATAACTGAACATACATCATGTTTTTGTCGTCATTCGGGTTGTCAAACTTGATTTTACCATTCATGTCAAAGTCACCCAGTAAATAACCATACGCAAAGTCAAAGTTGGCGTTATAGTTACCATAAGGTGGTATGTTTGTCGGATAATCAAGAACATCGAAGAATACTACGTTCAAATCGTCACCAGGGTTAGCGGCTTTGATTTTTCCGTTTCCGTCAAAGTCTCCAGCCCATAAACATCGATATCCGGTGTATACTTCATAATTCATGGCTAATCCGGAAAAGTCAACACTTGTATAAACAGGGTGGCTTGTTCCGAAATCGAAAACAGGAAGATCATCTGTTGTAAAGTCAACCAGATCAAACAACTGTGCCGGTGTCTGCGGAGCATCCGTCATGGCACCTAAATGTCTGAAATGTCTTACAACAACATAATAATCATCTACTGAAAGACCCGGGAATCTCAATCCATGAATACCGTCAAGGTCAACAACATCCCCGTCTCTTTGTAACAATCCGGTTCTGGTGGCAATAATAGTTTGATTATTTGATTTGCTTCTCAATTCAATATAAACCCAGTCAACTATTGCTTCCTGACCTGTCACTGAAAAAACAGTGGATGGATTCGGAATCGTAGCAAACTTGGTCATCACTCCGGTATTTACAGGCTGGAATGACGGTACCAATGTACCTGGATTAGCCCAGGAAGCCGGTTTACCTAATGTGTTAGCGATATCCAAAACAACTGTGTCTACTGCGTTTGTGCCATTAATAGGGAAAGCAGGTGATTCAACCGGGAATCTGAATGGATCTGAATTCGGAATAACCCTCCTTCCAGTAAATGGATTCAATCTGAGATTATCTCTCATCATTGGCCTTCCGTCAGTAGCTGAAGTGCCTTGATTTTCCATCAATGATCCTTCCAGATATACTCTTACTTTAATAGTAAGATCCGGTACTATCAATAGGTGTAATGTGGCATCAGCACAAGCTCCATCCGTATCACAAGAAGTATAAGTAAATTCTACCGGTCCAAAAAACCACTCAGCAGGGTCAAATGTCCAGCTTCCGTCTGCAAAAAGTTCAAAATCTCCTTCTGCAGGTGATGCTGTATACGGTGTTACATCCAAAGGATAATCTCCTTCCGGGTCACTGTCATTATCGCTTACATTTCCTGAAATCTGTGTATCCTGTGGACCAACAGCAAAGTCATCCAGTGCTACGGTTGTATTATCCGCAGCAGGATCTGAAATGGTAACAATCTGTTTGGCTGTAGCACAATTTGCAGGTTGACCTGTTACACAAACCTGATATACATATTCAATAATGCCTACAAAATTATTTGCAGGTGTGTATGTAATATCACCAGTGGCAATATTTACTGATGTAGAACCACTTGAAGGAGGTGTAATAACCGTCACTGAAGCCGGATTCAACGAACATCCTGATACTCTCATACAACCATCATTGGCCAGAGTGGCTAACGTAACTGCTGTATTTCTAAACGTGGTTGCAAAATCAACATTCGCAATCGGCTGTGCAGAAGGATCCACAAAGTCGGTTACCGTAATGGTCAATTCTGCTGTAGGACAACCGGAAACCTGAGGAGGTGTACAGGCTGCTACCGTATATACATATTTGCCCACTAGATTTGAAACGAAATCATATGTTCCGTCTGCATTTACTAAAATAACATCCACCGCACCTGCTGGTTTGGAAACCATAATAGCAGAAGGACCATATACAGTACCAGGACTTGTAAAGTCGTTTGTACTTACATCACCTAAAACGTGAACGTCAACAAAAGTTGCGTTGAAGTCAGGATTCAAACAAGCTGAAACACTAACAGTATCTGTAGGTGCTGCTGAAGTACAACCTGTAGCAGTCAAAGTAAACGTAAAGGTTACTTTACCAGGTCCGATAGAAGTAACAATACCTCCATTCGTTACGGAAGCTACTGTTGGGTTATTACTTACCCAAGTACCTCCGGTTGCTGGTGCTAACGTTGTTGTTCCGCCAATACAAATATCCGTTGGTCCAGTAATCGTAGGCGTCGGAGACGCTGCTACTGTAACAGGTGAAGTCGCGTCAGAAGAACATGTCGTATTTGTATCTGTAAAAATAAAGGTTGCGGAACCAGGGCTGACACCTGTTACCAAACCACTGTTATCAACTGATGCAATTCCTGCAGCACTGGAAGCCCATGTACCTCCACTGGAAGGTGAAAGGTTTGTTGTTCCACCAACGCATATAGTTGAAGGACCTGATACAGCCACTGTTGGTTTAGGATGTACAATCACTGGTAAAGTAGGATCAGATTTACAACCCGCTGCATCTGTGAATACAAATGTTGCCTGACCAGCTGATACTGCTGTAACAAGACCGGCATTGGTTACGGTAGCAACCAAAATACTGCTGGACGCCCATGTTCCTCCTGAATTTGGAGACAGGTTTGTCGTCTCACCGATACACAATTCGTCATCACCGGTAATGGATACCGCAGGACCTTGTGTTATGGTGACAACTGCCGATGTATCAGAGATACAACCGGTAGATGTATTTGTAAATATAAATCTTGCAGTTCCCGCAGAAATTCCGGTAACAAGACCAGCATTGCTAATGGTGGCAACTGCTAAATTTGTACTTTGCCATGTACCTCCTGTTGTTGGAGATAAATTAGTGGTTTTACCCACACAAATACTGGCTGGTCCATTTAATACGACAATTGGTTTATCATTAATGGTTACAATTCCTGAATTATCAGAAAGACAACCATCTGTAGACGTAAATCTAAAAGTTGCTAAACCTGCAGTCACACCAGTTACTACACCTGTCGTAGCATGAATTGTAGCAATACCTGGATTATTTGATGACCATGTACCTGTTGTGGATGCTGTCAGAGTCGTTGTTGTTCCAACGCAAATATTGGCAGGTCCCATGGTAATGGTAGGTTTAGGCATAATAGCAACACTTATTACCGGATCAGAAGGACACCCGGCTGTAGAAGTAAAAGTGAAGATAGCCGTTCCTTGCGCTACTCCCGTAATAACCCCTCCATTGGTAATGGTAGCCACTAAATTGTTTGAAGATGCCCATGCTCCACCACTAGTAGGTGTAACTGTAGAAGTACCTCCAATACAAATATTTCCAGGTCCTGTCAAAGCTACGGTTGGTTTTGGATTGACCGTAACCGTTAATGGTGAAGACGCACAACCTGTAGCGGTTTGAGTATACACCAATTGTGCTGTACCTGCAGAAATTCCGGAAACCAAACCTGCATTGGTTATGGTAGCAACGCCAACATCTGAAGAAGACCATGTACCACCTGTCGTAGGTGTAACTGTTGTAGTCTGACCCACGCAGATTGCATTTGGTCCTGTAAATGATGTCGGAGGATTTATAAATACGGTAATGGGTGCTGTAGGATCAGAAACACAACCACCTGTCTGCGTAAAGGTAAATGTGGCTGTACCCGGTCCGACTGCTGTAACCGTACCATCGTTTGCCACAGTAGCTACGGCAGTATTACTACTTGTCCATGTACCACCGGATGTTGGTGATAATGTTGTTGTAAATCCTGTACATACTTGTGTTGGTCCGGTAATACTAACTACTGGTTTATTAATGACCGTAATAGATGTAGGTAAAGAGGTACAGAAAGTTGTGGACGAAGTAAACGTCACATTGGCTGTACCAACAGATATACCTGTAATCAAACCACTGTTGTTTATAGTAGCAATAGCAGGACTCAAACTTGTCCATGTTCCACTTCCTCCTGTTGTATTGGTTGCATTTGATGTAAATCCAACACAAATAGGATTTGGAGATGCTGCTGTGATAAGTGGTCTTGCTTGTACTGTAATAGTAAGAGATCCCTGACATCCTGTAGATGTTTCAGTATATGTCATTACAGAAGTACCTGCAGTAAGTGCTGTTACAAGACCAACATTGGTTACTGTGGCAACTGCCGGAGTGGCACTTGACCATGTACCCAAAGTTGAAGGCGTAAGGTTGGTGGTTCCTGCCGGACATAATGTATTGGATCCTGCCAATACGGTTGGTCCAGGGTTTACTGTCAAAGCTGATGTTGTGTTTTGACATCCATTCAGACTTGTATATCTGAAAGTGGCTATCCCTGAAGCAAGCGTTGTAATGGCTCCTGTATTGGCGTCAATTGTTGCTACGGATGTATTAAGAGAAACCCATGTACCACCTGCCGGAAGGGCAGAAGCTGTAGTTCCTACACCGATACATCTTGTTGCGTGCGCTAAAGATACGGTCGGACTTGGTAATACCGTTAATGAGTCCGTTGGTGCGGATTGACAACCTGTAGTGGTCTCGGTCCATCTGAAAACAACTTTACCTGCACCAACACCGGTAGCAAGACCTGCATTGGAAACGGTAGCAATCAAAGGATTGGAAGACAACCATGTTCCTCCTGAACTTGGAGTAAGTGTGGTTGTTCCGAAGATACATATGGTTGTACTTGCTATACTAACCGTCGGAACAGGTCTGACAGTTACATTTAGTGTATCAGAAATACAACCTGTAGCTGTTTCTGTAAAAACAAATCTGCCTGTTCCCGCACTAACTCCGGTAACCAAACCAGCATTTGTAACTGTAGCAATAAGAGGGAACAAAGATACCCATGTACCTCCTGTTGCAGGAATCAGGGTGGTCGTTGAACCTATACATACTGCTGAAGTTCCGCTGATAGCCACTGTTGGCGGCGGGTTGACAGTAACTGCATTTGTTATATTGGTACATCCGTTTCCGTCAGTAAATGTAAAAGTTGCTGAACCGCCTGCAAGACCGGTTACAAGTCCTCCATTGGTTACAGAAGCAACACCAGGGTTATTACTTACCCATGTACCTCCTGATGTCGGAGATAACATAGTAGTTGCACCTCTACATATATTATTTGATCCTGTAATACCTACTACCGGTTTTGCATTCACAGTGAATCGCATGGTATCCTGGCAAGTAGGGGTAGCATATATAAATCTGTATGTCCCGCTGGCTGCATTGGTAAATGTTACCGTAGCATTACCTGCAGGAAGTAAACCCAAGGTAGCTCCAGCCGGATTACCTGTTTGAGCACTCCATGTACCCGAAGTAGGGTCTGTTCCTGAAATGTTATTGGTAGAACCAGCACAGACAATCTGATCAGCACCTGCATTCGGTTTGTTGGTTACAGTTACTGTAATGGAGTCTTTACAATCCAATGAATCTGTAACAATGACTTTATAATCACCGATATTATTTACGGTAGAAGGGAAAATACTCACATCCTGTGTCGTCGAAGAATATGAAAAAGGCCCTGTCCATGCATATATCAAATCACCCTGACAAGCTGTCGTTGTAGCCGTCAAATCAATTTCAATACCTGCGCTACAAGTAGTAAGCGCACTGATAATCACTGGTTTAGGCGGATTTTTTTGCGTAGAGTTGGCATTATATCTTTGTGATGGTCCACCGATAGTAAAACCATTTCTGAAGTCACCCCCTCCCATACCAGGTGCGCCGGATCCGGGATCTATTCCATTTCTGAATATCCAGATACTGTCCCCGCATGCATTGATACGGTCGACATCAATACTAAAAATCTTAACCGTGTCTCCACTCGCCAAGTTATTGTACTGTGACGCTGTAGCAAGGTTAGGAGTTATAGAGTGGAAATCATAATCCGGTGCTGCCGCCGGGGCGATGACCGAAGTTGTAATGGTCCACGGTGCTGGTTCTGTACCCGTATAGGTTTGATTGTCCTTTAAGGGCATGTAGCTACGTGCAACTGAAATTCCGGTTCCTGTAGGAACCACAATC
The DNA here is from genome assembly GCA_016715245.1 of Saprospiraceae bacterium. GTDB lineage: Bacteria > Bacteroidota > Bacteroidia > Chitinophagales > Saprospiraceae > OLB9. The sequence goes on along the minus strand of JADKAS010000010.1, from coordinate 78,571 downwards.
GAATATTGCGCGTTTGTTTGCGTTCTTCTCGCAACTGAGGTCGCGGTACCTGCATTTATTATAATGAAGGCATCGTACCGGCAAGAATCGGTATTGTACTTAAGCTGATAGTTGACGCTGGTCACCTGAGCCTGTACATTTGGGGTTAAGAATAGGCTGCATAAAAATGCAACCGCTAAAAAAATTCTGGTCTTCATGTTGTTATTATTACAATATTTAAAGGTTTTATTTTAAAAAAAGAATTTTCATTTGTTCCATCTCCAGGATGAGGTTTGTTTGGTGGATGCCTGTATCTCAACAGGAAAGAAATTATTGTTGAAATAAATTCTGCACTTAATATTTTATATTCATTTTTTTTCAAAAATGAATAGCACTGTTTTGGACGGGATATATATTTTTTACCAAAAAAGTGAATCCGGGTGAATGCGGACAGCACCAACCGGAGACAACTAAAAATTGTTATTTGATAAAACTTCATATATATAATAAATTCATGATATGATTATTATAAAAACATTTGAAGTTCTACCTCACTCTTATCAGGTAAATTATCAGATTTTAATCTGATTAATAGTGACAAATGTATTATAAATATTTATAATATAAAAATCTTTTTACACTTTTTTTTAAAAAAATTTCCACCTTTAGTATAATGCACTTTTCTAATTGGCCATTATTCAATTTATTGCATGACCATATTTAACCGCTGATAATTATGTATTGAAGATAATTGTCACAAACGTTTTTACACAAATGGTGCCCTCATCGTGACACCTTCTGAATAAAAAATGCAAGTGCTTCAGGCAACATAATTTTGGGGAAAAAGCTTTATGTTTTGATCTGCTTTGGTTGGGATTTTTTAAAAGAAACTATTCACTATTCTTTTACTATAAAATGGGGTTTTGCACTGTAACATTATAACACTTCTCTAATTTATAGACACCGTAAAACAGAAATACCACTATTCAGGTAATGATTATCTGCTTTAAACGTATGTCATATTTTTATTATAGGTCGGATGATGACCTGGTCTCCCACGACTAATTTTAGAAAATAAGTTCCGGGTGCCGAATGATAGGCAAAAATATCATCAAGTCTTATGACGGTTTGAATAGTATGTTGTTGACTGTACAGACTTGTGCCGTCCAGTCCAATTATTTCTATTTCAACAAGATCATTTTTAAAATGGCCTGAAAACGATAACTGAATATAATCCCTTGTGGGAACAGGATACATATGCACCGAAATAGTTTCAACATCATCTGCTTTAACAGAAATGGTTTCGAAAATTTGAAAAGTTCCGTCCAGATCAAAACTGACGACCCTGTAGTAATACGTTTTACCATTTTCAACATCGTGATCGAATATCTGGTATTTTCCCGACTTACCGTTAGTATACACAGTTTCCAGTTTTTCAAAAAACAACCCATCTTCAGATTTTTCGAACAAAAGATAATCATGGTTGATGACGTATTCTGTTTTGCATTGTAATTGGATATACTCTTTTTCTTTGATATACTCCCCTGAAAATTGGGAGATGTAAATCGGCAGTGGGTTCTGATTTACTGACAAACTAACTGAAGCAGTGGATACACAATCACCGGCACTGGTTACCGTAAGTGTATAGATACCTGACTGACTGTTATTGACGTTTTGTATGACCGGATTTTGTAAAGTGGAACTAAAATTATTTGGACCCTGCCAGAAATATTGCACCGCATTTGTCCATACACCGGACTGCAGCTGTACATTTGTTCCCGCATTAGAAATCGGTAACACAGGAATAATTCCAGCCGGTTTGGGAAGGATAAATACCGTGACTGAATCAACCGATGCACAACCATGTTCAGAAAAACCGGTTACCCGGTACGTTGTAGTTGCAGAGGGTGATATCATAATATTGGAAGATGTCTCTTCGTTTGACCAAAGATATTGCACTCCACCTCCGGCTACCAGAAGAACTGCTGGGCTGCCTTCACAAAAACCGAAATCCTCTCCGACATTGATGACAGGTGGTGTATGGACTGTCACCGAGACGGTATCAGTAAGGGTATCAAATACTGTATATTCAAAAGAATATACACCTTGTGCCATTCTGCTGAAATAAATATCGGTTTTCCCATCCTGAATGGATAATAGGCTTGCTCCCGTCGGATTGGCTGCCAAACTCCTCCATGTGCCGACAACACATGTTCCTTCTATCGTGATGGTGTCTCCTGCACAAGCAGTCAGATTTTCCCCGCCGTTGGCTTCATGACAACCACAATAAGGATTGGCAAAAACACTAACCGTATCTGTACATGATTCATTTACCCAATAAAGGGTATATTCACCGGCTTCCTTAAAATCATAAAATGTCTGTTGCGGATTTCCAAACTGCACTATTTTTAAAATCCCCATACTCGATGAATCCTGAACCCAATGTCCCTGTCCGTTTGCCTGAATAAATGCCGTATCCGACGAATAACAAAATAAATCGGCATCTAATCCCGCATCAATTGTAGATGAAATTATCAAAAACAATGAATTGCTGGTGTCTTTACAAACAGGTACGCCTGTTCTGATATACGATCTGGCAAATGAATGTTCTCCTGCCATCAGTTGTGTTACGGTATAATCTTTTGTATTATTGATTCCCGGAGCAGGTTTAAAACTTCCTGTGTTATTTTTGTATAACCAGAGATACTCTCCCGGTTCTACAACCTGATTTCCTTTTAAAACCATATCATTTACTCTCGAACAATACGTATAATCATCAGGAATCTCCAATGTATTGGAAAAACTGCAGTCACAAACATTCTGGACTGTCACAGACACCGTATCCGTGCAACCCAAACCATTCCATATCAATCCATATAATCCTTGTGCGGTAAATCCTGAAATCACGGTAATATTTTTACTCGTGTCCGACAAGGTGGCCGTTCCCGGATTATTTGCAGCAAAAGACCAGTATCCCTCGCCTTTTGCTTTTAATGTCGTCGTTCCTGTCACAAAACATTTGACAAGAGCATCTTTACCTGCATCGGGTTTGGAGTAGGCCATCACACTATCTGTAACACTGCATCCAATAGTGTCTTTTACCGTGATATAATATTTTCCGTTTTGTAACAATCCTGCTCCGGGTATACTTACATTTTGTTGATCTGAATAAAATCCTTCAGGACCTTTCCACGCATACACCAATGAACGCTGACAGGTTGTATTCGGAGCATCTGCTTTAATTTCTATGGCTATTCCATTGGTACATAATGATTGTAAAGAGGTTATAACCGGCCTTTTCGGCATTTCAGAAGCCAAATTACTGTCATATTTATTGGCAATCCCTCCTATTGTAAATCCATTCGAAAAATTACTACCATTCATTCCTGCTGCCAAAGGACCAGGATCAGTCTGATTATTAAAAATGCGTACCCCTTTACCACAATCAGTGATAGGTGTAATGGATAATGAAAAAAGTTTGACCGTGTCGTTCTGATTCAGATTATTGTAGAATGATGTTGGTGCCAAAGTAGGTACAATACTGTAAAAATCGGATTCCGGCTGAACAGCAGGAGCAAGAATAGTACTGGCGAGTTTCCAGTCCATCGGCACCGTGCCATTGTATTGAAGATTGCTTTGAAGCGGCATATGTTTTTCTGCCATGATGACGGTACTGCCTGCTGGTACGATAACTGAATATTGTGCATTCAATTGTGCTCTGTGCTGGCCGGAGATAGCCCTACCCTCTTTTATGACAATGTGAAAGTCAAACAGACATTTTTCTTCATTGTATTTCATAAAATACTGGACCTTCTGAACCTGTGCGTTCAGATGTTGTGACCATATAAACATACTTACAAAAAAGAAAAAAAGAATTTTTACTTTATTCATAATCTAATTATTCTGAAACAAACGGTTATACTAAAAATATGACAAGGAAGGTGCAACAAAATACAGCCTCCTGAAAGTTCTGGTTGTACATTTGGAATTCTCTTAAAACTAGACACCAAAATATTTTTTACCCCTATCTTGAAGTAAAATATTTTGTAATATGTTTTTTTGTGTGTTGGATTTTACAATCAAATTTATGGTAGTATCAAAAATTGATTACACTATTGTAAAACCAGATATGGAATGGAGAAAAAATTGTCGGATAAATTTTTGCAAGGATGATAGTACTTCGGTTGTACATTATTGAAGAGGTGATTTGTGACTATTCACCAAACAAAACCCAGGCTAATGCCATACACTGCATCATCCTTTACAAAGGGATAAACAATGATGTCGATGACACAATAAAATTGTAAATTATGAAGGTTTTAATCTAAGGTGTTAATGAGCAGCAAAATACATATAATAAAAAAAGCCTTTGGAAAACGGATCCCAAAGGCTTGTGGTATAGTCGGAAACTATAATTAATTTTCAGTAACTCCTTGCACAAGCAAAGATACATCATTTTTTAATACTTCAATAAATCCTTTCTTTATTTCAAAAGATTTTTTTTCACCCCCTTCAATAATGATTCTTACTTTTCCTTTTGTCAGGGCAGAAACAATGGGTGCGTGGTTATTCAGTATTTCAAATTTTCCGGAAATACCCGGTACTTGTACCGATGTCACTTTACCTTTAAAGATTTCCTTTTCAGGGGTAAGAACTAAAAGATTCATATTAAATAATTTACGTCCGGTTTATCAATTATTAAACATTTGCCGCAGCATCTGCCAACATTTTTTCTCCTGATTTGATGACTTCCTCTATAGTACCTTTTAAGTTGAAAGCTGCTTCAGGATATTTGTCCAATTCACCATCTATAATCATGTTGAATCCTTTAATGGTTTCCTCAATCGGAACCAATACTCCCGGAATTCCGGTAAATTGTTCTGCAACGTGGAATGGCTGAGAAAGAAAACGCTGTACTTTTCTGGCTCTGAATACTACTAACTTATCTTCTTCAGACAACTCTTCCATACCCAAAATAGCAATGATATCCTGTAGTTCGTTATATCTCTGTAAAATAAGTTTTACTCTTTGAGCACAGTTATAATGTTCGTCACCAATAATGGCCGGGTTTAGAATTCTTGAAGTAGAATCCAATGGATCCACAGCTGGGTAAATACCCAAAGAGGCAATTTTTCTACTCAATACCGTTGTTGCGTCCAGGTGGGCGAAGGTCGTTGCCGGAGCAGGGTCAGTCAAGTCGTCCGCAGGCACATATACCGCCTGAACAGAAGTAATAGAACCTCTTTTTGTGGAAGTAATCCTCTTGCATTAATCCCATTTCTGTAGCAAGTGTCGGCTGATAACCAACCGCTGAAGGCATACGTCCCAACAAAGCTGATAATTCCGAACCCGCTTGTGTAAACCTGAATATATTGTCGATAAAAAATAAAATGTCTTTTCCTCCGTTCGGATCGGAAAGATCTCCGTCCCTGTAGTATTCAGCAAGTGTAAGACCTGACAATGCCACACGGGCTCTTGCTCCCGGAGGTTCGTTCATTTGACCGAATACAAACGTTGCTTTGGATTCTTTTAGTTTTTGTGTATCCACTTTTGACAAATCCCAACCACCTTCTTCCATAGAATGCATAAATTCAGGACCATAGTTGATGATACCTGACTCAAGCATTTCTCTCATCAGGTCATTTCCTTCTCTGGTTCTTTCACCAACACCTGCAAATACAGATATACCATCATATCCTTTCGCAATGTTGTTGATCAATTCCTGTATCAAAACCGTCTTACCTACACCGGCACCACCAAACAAACCGATTTTTCCACCCTTGGAATAAGGTTCAATAAGGTCAATTACTTTGATACCGGTAAATAAAACTTCGGTTTCCGTAGATAAATCCTCAAATCTTGGTGGTTTATTATGGATACTGTAGGCGTTGATTTTATTAAGTTTCGGAAGGCCGTCAATAGGTTCTCCTACCACATTAAATACCCGACCTTTGATCTGATCCCCTGTTGGCATTGAAATAGGCTCTCCCAAATCCACTACTTCCATTCCACGTGTTAAACCGTCAGTGGAGTCCATTGATACCGCTCTGACACTATCTTCTCCAAGGTGCTGCTGCACTTCAAGTATTAAAGATTCACCATTTGGTTTTTGAACGGAAAGTGCATAATAAATTTCCGGAAGTGTAGAACCCTGCGCAGCAAAACTTACGTCCACTACAGGTCCGATGATTTGTTTGATTAATCCTATGTTCGCCATACTAAAGATATTAAATTTGGAATTATATGTGATTTCTGAAAAACGCCACAAAGATAAGCCTTGTTTGATTATGTAATAGTTTTTTTAAAACTTTTATCCAATAATTTTTAATGAATTTAAGGCTTTTCACGTGCATTACGCAAAAAACCTTTGAAAACAGGGCAATATTTTATTTTACAATAAGCCGTTTTGGCCATAGGATGCCTAAACTTTTTCCTATTTAAATCCATAATTTCAAAATATTATATGGTCGAATTAGGCCAATTTTTTTAATTCCATCGCTCAAACCACTTTTTAAGTTTAGATTTTGAGGCACAATAACATACCTCACCGAAATAGCGGACGAAGAAGAAATCCTTCTGCCGGTATCGTTTCCTGACAACCGGTACAACGGTATCATATCATAACCTATATTGATTTTTCCAATAGTAAAATCGATACCTGCTACAAGCGCTAGTCCCGCAGAATGTTGTTCATAAGCCGGATCATCATTCGTTGATAAACCATTTTTCATTTGATAATACAATCCCCCGCCACCAAAAAAATTCAGCCTTTTTGTCAACATTGAATAATGTTGTTTCATCACAAGTCCGGTTGTTGATCTGTCTGTAAACAAAGAAGGGGCATGGTACAAATCAATGGTTTTTTTGTCAAAAATCCTTTGTGAAATACTAAGTCCTATTTCATTTCCAAATCGAAAACCGGCCGCCGTCCTGTAACTTTGTCCTTTTGTAAGTAAAGGAAAACACACAAATAAAACAAAATAAAGAACCGCATTCACTATCAAATTTTCAGAAAGAAAATTTGTCTCATTTGATTGATATTGATTATTCAAAATCTTTATGTTTAAAAGGCAAATAAATAAATTCCATGAATACCTGTTTCACAGAATGTTTTACAACGTAGATAAGACGTAATATAAAGCATAAAAGTATATTATTTTATTAAAATTTTTCCGCAGGTTATTATTTAACCCCATCCTTTTCCAGACCTTTACATTACTAAAATAATTTTTTATCTTTACCCGTTAAATCCAATCTGCATGCGAATCCTGCCATTTGAAGCCTATTACCCCAACAAAGACCTGATATCTTCTCCCGAATTGTTTTTTGACGAGGTAAGCAACCAATACATCGAATTCAAAAAAGCAGGTTTCTTTAAAAAAACAGGAGCAAAAAGTTTGTATGTTTACGAGATTTCCAACACTTTAAACACCCATAGAGGTTTGATTGCCAGCCATGATGTCCGGGATTATACAGAAAATAAAATTCTCGGACATGAAAACACACTGGCAGAAAGAGAACAACAAATAATGCAGTTGATGATGTTGCGAAAAGCGATGATAAAACCTGTGCTGCTCACCCACGAACCAATAGAAGAAATTGCTACTCTGCTTCAGCATTATATCGAAAACACCCAACCTTTTCTTTCCCTGTATCTTGAGAATGAAAATGAATACCACAAGGTTTGGGCCATCACTGAAAAAAATGACATTGATACAATGATTGAAATATACCGCGATAAAATTGACACTCTTTATATTGCGGATGGTCACCACAGATCATCGACTACCCTGAAGTTGCTACAAAACCACCACCTCACAGGAAAAACACAGGACGCCTCTGCCATTTTATCCTGCTATTTTGCTTTTGACCAATTAAAAATATACGATTACAACCGTGTAATCGATGTTTTTTCCATCATGTCTCCTGCCACCTTTATAGCATTGCTTTCAGAATACGCCACTATAAAACCTATTAAAACAGGTAAAAAACCCGGAAGAAAATTCGTGTTTACCATGTACATACAAAAAGAATGGTATATTGTAAAGTGGAAAAAAAAGTATATTCAAGCAGAAATAAAACAAAATACGATCATACTGGATACTACCCTCATCAACCATTGGGTAATGGAAAAAATACTTCAAATCAAGGATGTCCGAACCACAAAACTGGTACAATATTTTGAGGGAAAATCAGGATTGAATCCTTTGATAAAAGAGGTAAACAAAAATCCCAACCTGGTAGGATTTTGTATTTTTCCGGTTGATATTTCAGAGGTGGTAGCTTTCTCTGATCAAGGCCTCAATCTTCCTCCAAAAAGCACATGGTTTGAACCCAGAATTAAAAACGGATTGCTCGTAAGAAATCGTCTGACATGGCATTTTACAAATATTCAGCTGACAAAATTTTTGACGGGAAAGGGGGAATTCTCGAAAATATGTGCATCGTGACGGACAAAAATGATACTATTCTTTCCGTTGAACCATTGCCGGCTACTAAAGATGATATCTTGTTTGTCAAAGGATGGATTTGTCCCGGTTTTGTGAATACGCACTGTCATCTGGAATTATCACACATGAAGGGCAAGGTAGATACAGGAACAGGTCTGCTTCCTTTTTTAATGCAGGTGGTCGGATTTCGGGACATTCCTATTGAAAATATTCTTGAAGCTATTCAGAAAGCAGATACAGAAATGTATAAAAATGGGATCGTTGCGGTCGGAGACATTTCCAACAAAGCCGACTCTTCATTTACCAAAAACAAAAGTCTTCTGCGATATTACACTTTCGTGGAAATGTTTGATTTCCTCCAACCCCAACTAGCTCAAAAAACATTTGACCAGTATATTGAAGTATACCATACCTTTTCAGAAAACAACAAGGATAAAAAAAGTTGTGTTCCCCATGCACCTTACACAGTGAGCAATACCCTTTACTCTTTGCTGAATGTTGCCAATCAAAATGGTAAAACCGTTTCTATCCATAATCAGGAAACCACAGATGAAAACGAGTTATTCCTTTCAAAATCAGGTGGTTTTGTGGAATTTTTCAGAAATTTCGGGTTTTCACTCGAACATTTTTCTCCGCTTCCAAAAACCTCCATCCACCATGCCCTTTCTCATCTCAATCCTCATCATAAAACGTTATTTGTGCACAATACCCTGAGCACGGAAGAAGATATTTCTGCCGCTCAACAATGGTCGGAGAAGGTGTTTTGGGCTACCTGTCCCAATGCCAATCTTTACATTGAAAATCGTTTACCTGCGTATAAAAACTTCCTCAACCAAAATGCTAAAATGACCATAGGTACGGATAGCCTCACTTCCAACTGGCAACTTTCTATATGGGAGGAAATCAAAACCATTCACAAATACGCTTCTTATGTACCTTTTTCTTCCTTGATTACCTGGGCTACGTATAATGGTGCCGCTGCACTTGGTTTTGACGACTCTCTGGGATCAATTGAAAAAGGCAAATCACCCGGACTGGTCGCTTTGGAAAATATTAAGGAAAATCCAGATAAAGTAGATCTTTCTCTCTCTTCGAGAAGATTACAGATGTAAAAATCCAGGTAAGTCGCAAAAAAGTTGGCTATCGTTGAAAAAACGATTTCTATTTTTTAGAAGGTGTAGAGTCCATAAATTTTTTCCATGCAGCATGGTAGTTTAAATGGCCTGTTGAAAAACAATGTATTCCAACATACCATTTTCAAATAATCCTTTCCCCTTTCAAGTTTTTTGAATAAAGCGATTAAGAATCAATAAATCCTTTATGACTCCAATCATAAAATTTGATTTTGTCATTTCTCACCTTTGTGACAAATTAAAATATAATATAAATGTCAAAATTCAAAATTCTTACCGCTTTAATAGCCTTAAGCTTTTTTTATGCTTGTGGCAACAAACAAACTTCTGCTCCGGGTACTTCAGGAGAAGCTCCAGGTACAAAAACAGAAACATCAACCACAGACTATGACCCAAAAAGAGGCGTAGGAAAATTTAATGAGAGCAATCTTACTCTGGATGCCGCACTCAATGTACCTATGGCAGAGGCAGGTGAAAAAGCATCTGGTGTGAAATGTACTTCTTGTCACAAACTTACAGAAGAACGATTGGTAGGTCCTGGTTGGAAAGGCGTAACCCAAAGAAGAACTCCTTCCTGGATTATGAACTTTATTACCAACCCTGAACCCATGATAGACAAGGACCCCGAACTACAGGCGCAACTGGAATTATGTTTGGTCAGAATGCCGAATCAAAGTCTTACCGAAGAAGATGCCAGAAATATTCTTGAGTTTATGCGTAAAAATGATGGTGTTAAATAATTAAATTCCAATAAAATGAAAAACAAAGTATTAATTATCACAATGATGTGTTTGGCAGCATTTGTTTATAACATCTTGCCGTCCTAAAAATGCAGGTACTTCGGTAAAAGGAGATGCTGCGGTCAAATCGTTTGTTGCTCCCGGACAATACGACGAATATTACAATTTCGTCAGTGGTGGGTTTAGTGGACAGATGTCCGTTTATGGTCTTCCAAGTGGACGTTTATTCCGGGTCATTCCAGTATTTTCAGTAGACCCTGAAAAAGGATGGGGCTACAATGAAGAAACCAAACCTATGTTGAATACCTCCCACGGCTTTGTGCCATGGGATGACCTTCACCATGTAGAATTATCACAAACCACTGGTGAAATCAATGGCAAATGGGCTTTTGCCAATGCCAATAATACGCCCAGACTGGCCAGAGTAGATCTGAAAACTTTCCGAACAGCAGAAATCATTGAGTTGCCCAATAGTGGTGGTAATCACAGTTCTCCTTTTGGAACAGAAAACTCTGAATATATTGTTGCCGGTACCCGATTTTCCGTACCTTCTGATTATGCAAATGGTGATGTGCCGATTTCTAACTTTGACTTGCCAGATGTGGAAGAGACAAATCTCATGGATGGTTTTTCTTCTCTTGTTACAACACAGAACAAGCCAATACATTGCTTGAAGTAAATGCTTCTCAAAAAGACAAAGACTTTATCATGGCAGTCAATTGGAAAAAAGCCGAAGAATACCTCAAAGCTGGTAAAGGCGTAAAACAAAAAGTAAGATATGCACACAACGTTTGGGACGAACATACACATACAGGTGTTTCCACCATAAAAAGGAAGTTACCGTACTGGATGTCGCTACGCTCAAAGATATTTGTTATATGATTCCTTGTCCGAAGTCACCACATGGTTGTGATGTAGATCCGACGGGGAGAATATATTGTGGGCAGTGGAAAATTGGCGGCAGTGATACCTGTTTTCAGTTTTGATAAATTACAGAAAGCTATCGCCAATAAAGCCTATGATGGAGAATACGGTGGTATTCCTGTCATAAAATACGAGGAAGCATTATATGGTGAAGTTAAAAAACCAGGATTAGGGCCGTTACACACTGAATTTGATGGAAAAGGTTTTGCTTACACTTCCTTTTTTGTATCTTCTGAAGTAGTAAAATGGAACATTAAAGATCTTGCAGTTGTCGATAGAGTTCCTACTTTTTATTCCGTTGGTCACCTTTGTATTCCCGGTGGAAATACAGAAAACCTTCTCCCAAGTATCTGATAGCCTACAATAAAATCACTAAAGACAGATATTTACCAACAGGCCCGGAACTTACACAAAGTGCTCAACTTTTTGATATCAGTGGAGAAAAAATGCAGATGATACTTGACTTTCCGACCATTGGTGAACCACATTATGCTCAAGCTGCACCAGCTGATCTTATCAGAAACAATGGTCAGTTGAAAATTTATCCTATAGGTGACAACAAACACCCCAGAGTTGCCAAAGGTGAATCCGAATCGAAAGTAGTGAGAGAAGATAATAAAGTACATGTATATATGACTGCCGTTCGATCTCACTTTGCTCCCGACAATATTGAAGGTATACGTATGGGAGATGAAGTGTACTTTCATGTCACCAACCTCGAACAGGATTGGGATGTTCCTCACGGATTTGGCATTAAAGGGGCCAACAATGCAGAATTGTTAATTATGCCGGGTGAAACCACAACATTAAAATGGGTACCGGACAGAGTAGGTATGTTTCCAATGTATTGTACTGACTTCTGTAGCGCACTGCACCAGGAAATGCAGGGATATGTAAGAGTATCTCCGGCAGGAAGTAAAACACCTTTGACATACCACGTAGGAAAGCAGGCCCCTGCTGAAAAACCTGCCCAATAATCTGGTTAAACCAGTAAAACAATAAAAAAGAGGGCAGTGAGAATCATCTCTCTGCCCTTTTTTACAAAAAGATCTTGCTTTCAAAACAAAAATGTTTATTTTTTGAAAGAATCTTTTTAAATAATTAAATATTTAATCATGACATCCTTATCTAAATCATCAGTTATAATGCTGATACTGGCAGGTATTTGTATTCTTTCAGCGGTTTATTTTCCTATCTGGCGTATAGAGTTGGATGCGCCACAATATCCTGAAGGTCTTTCATTGCTTATATACGCCAACAGACTAGGTGGAGAAGTTGAAATTATCAACGGTCTTAACCATTACATTGGAATGAAAACACTTCATGCAGAAGAATTTATTGAGTTCACCGTTCTTCCTTACATTATCGGTTTTTTCGGATTGTGGTCGATCGTTACAGGTTTGTATTTTAAAGGTAAAAAATCTGTGTTAATTCTTTTGATTGCTTTTGCTTTATTCGGAATACTGGCATTGTATGACTTCTGGCGCTGGGAATATGAATACGGTCACAACCTCGACCCTACCGCAGCCATTATTGTGCCCGGTATGGCCTACCAACCCCCTTTAATAGGATTCAAACAATTGCTCAACTTTGGTGCCTATTCAATACCTGACACTGGTGGATGGCTGATGCTCACGGGTGGTCTTCTGATTGCTTTTGTTTATCTACAACTTTCAGGAATTTTGAATAGATTTGTTAAAAACAACGCGTCAAAAACGACCATGTTCCTGTTGCCTCTTTTGATGTTGATTTCATGTAATTCCGAAGGTCCTCAAAAAATATCCCTTCATAAAGATACCTGTGCCTTTTGCAAAATGAATATTTCCGAAGGACACTTTGCCGCACAGATTCTCACAAAAAAAGGAAGGTATTTTCATTTTGATGATATCACCTGTATGGTAAACTGTACAAAGAAAATCCCGAAAAAGAAGTAAAAAACTTTTTTGTACATTATTATCCCGGTGACAACGAACTCATTCCCGCAGAGTCTGCTTTTTATATCAAAGGAGGAAGCCTGAAGAGTCCAATGGCCGGAAATATCGCAGCTTTTAAAACAAATGCAGAAGCACTGGAATTTAAGGATAAAATGTCTGCAGAAAGTACAGACTGGTTACAAATTAGTCAATAATATAGTATGAGGTGCCTAACCGGATTATTAATTCCTTTATTTATTTTTGTCGCGATACCTTGTTTTGTATCAGCTAAAAATATCCATATTGGTCCTGGCAAGAATTCCGGTCTATCCGACCTGCCTTTGCTGAAAGCTGTTGATGGAGATAGTGTTTTTGTTCACCACAGTTTGTATAAAGAAGGCAATATTATTATAAATAAAAAAATCGTCATGATTGGAGTGAATAACCCCATCATTGACGGAGATAAAAAATACGAAGTGGTTTCCATCCGGTCAGACCATGTTGTATTTCGCGGTTTTACCGTTCAGAATTCAGGCTACGGGACTTTGAATGACCTCGGAGGAATAAAAGTTTATGACGCCCAACATATTGTGATTGAAAACAATATTCTCGACAATAATTTTTTCAGTATTTATATCAATTTCGGAAAAAACATACTTATCAAAAATAATATAATAAAAGCATACGGTGTCGAAGAACAACAAATAGGCAATGGCATTCATTGCTGGAAATCTGACAGTTTGCAGATCATAGGCAATTATGTTCAGGGACATAGAGACGGCATCTATTTTGAGTTTGTAACCAACTCCATCATCTGGCGCAATATCTCAAAATACAATATCCGCTACGGCCTTCATTTTATGTTTTCCAATGATGATGCGTATATTAATAATGTCTTTGATAATAATGGCTCCGGAGTGGCCGTCATGTATACAAAAAAGGTAGTCATGTACAACAATACCTTCAAAAATAGTTTAGGCGATGCATCGTATGGTATTTTACTGAAAGAAATATCCGATGCAGAGATCATCGGAAACCATTTTATACACAATACTGCGGGTCTGTTTCTGGAAGGGGCCAATCGGATAATTATACAGAAAAATAATTTTTTAAACAATGGCTGGGGTTTAAAGATTCAGGCCAACTGCATGGATAATAAAATCTCTGTAAATAATTTTATCGGCAACACCTTTGATGTCAGCACAAACGGTAGTCTGGTATTAAATATCTTTGAAAAAAATTATTGGGATAAGTACGAAGGTTATGATCTTGATAAAAATCATCTGGGTGATGTGCCCTATCATCCGCTTAATATTTATTCGACCATCATCGAAAATAACCCGATAGCGATGTTACTTTTCCGAAGTTTTATGGTCACTTTACTGGAACGCACTGAAAAACTCATTCCCAGCATCACTCCTGATAACTTCAAAGATGAAAATCCTGTTCTCAAAGCCTATTTACTATGATTGAAATTAAAAACCTCTCTAAGTCATTCGGCAAAACCATTGCATTAAATGACGTTTCCCTCAGCCTTCTGCCAGGCACCTGTATAGGACTGATAGGTCCTAATGCCTGTGGTAAAACGACATTGATTAAAAACATATTAAGCATGGTCGTCCCGTCAAATGGCAGCATTTTTTTTAATGGACATGATATTAAAGGTGATGTTTTATACAAAAAAACATCGGTTACATGCCACAAATAGGAAGATATCCCGAAAATATGACCGTGAGTCAGGTTATTCAGATGATAAAAAATATCAGAAATCACAAAGGACCGGAGGATAAAGATTTGTATGAAGCTTTTGGTATGGATAAAATTGCAGATAAAAAAATGCGCACCTTGTCCGACGGAACTACACAAAAAAGTAAGCGCTTGCACTTGCATTTTTATTTGATCCACCTGTATTGATCCTTGACGAACCTACAGCCGGTCTCGATCCTTAGCTTCTCAGAAATTTTAAGATAAAATACTGAATGAACGCAAAAAAGGAAAACTTATTCTCATTACGACGCATTTGCTCAGCGAACTTGACGACATGCTTACGGATATCATTTTTATGGAGGAGTCGAAAGTGATTTTCAATAAATCTATAGCCACATTATTTGAGGAAACGGGAGAAAACAGGGTTTCAAGAGCCATTCACAAATTACTGAAACAAGGAGTAACATCATGAAAGGAATATCTACATTTATCATCACTGATATTCTGAAAAACAGAATCGTTCTCCTCTACACACTTGTTTTGTGTGGTTTTTCATGGAGTATTTTCAGCCTTGAGGATAATGTATCGAAAGGAATATTGTCAATGCTCAATATCATTTTGCTTATCGTCCCTCTGGTATCTATCATTTTTGCCAATATCTACATGTACAACAGTACTGAATTTATAGAACTACTGGTAAGTCAGCCTGTAAAAAGATCGTCCATATGGTCGTCTCTGTTTTTTGGTCTTACTGTCGCTTTGAATGCAGCATTTTTTATAGGTATCGGTATACCTGTGTTGGTTTTTATAACCCCCATAACTGCACTGGTTGTTATTCTGGCAGGTATCCTGCTTACGACCGTATTTGTATCCATAGCTATGTTGTGTTTTATATTGATGAGAGACAAAGCCAAAGGTATTGGATTATCCATCATGATATGGTTGTTTTTATCCCTTATGTATGACGGATTGGTTTTGTTTTTTATGTTTCAGTATGCCGATTATCCCATAGAAAAAATCATGGTTTTATTGTCCGCAATCAATCCGGTAGACCTCGCCAGGATTCAGGTTTTACTCCAGATAGATGTGGCCGCATTAATGGGATATACGGGCGCTATTTTCAAAAAACTGTTTGGAACACATTTGGGCTATCTGACCTCTTTACTGCTGATATCGTTTTGGATTTTATGTCCTTACTTTTTTTCTCTCAGATTATTTAAAAAGAAAGACTTATGAATGTAATCATCCATGAAATCAATGAAAAACTAAAAACATCTGATCATCCGGTTGCCCGAATTTTTTACAAATCAGGAGATAGCAAAATATTGCTGATAGGTTTTCTGAAAGGAATGACACTGGCACAACACAAAACCCATGTACCTGCAATGCTGGTTGTATTAAGCGGAGGTAAAATATATCCGTGAGAATAAAATACTTGTATTACATAAATACGATTCTCAGGATATTCCTTTAGAGGTAAAACACGAAGTATTTGCTGAAGCAGACAGTTTGTGCATGCTAATAAAATGTTAGATTTTATTTCACATTTTTAAATCCTTTAAGATGGCAAAGCCAGATGTAACAAGCCGAAAAGACATTGAATTATAGTAAATACTTTTTATGAAAAAGTAAAGTTGGATACAGAAATCGGTTTTATGTTTTCTCATGTTGATTGGGACAAACACCTGCCTGTCATGTATGATTTCTGGGACAATGTTATGTTTCATACGGGCCACTATTCAGGAAATCCCATGGCAAAACACATGATGGCGCATTCAGGAAATCCAATGAATACAGGACATTTTAAACATTGGTTGAAGTTGTTTTCAGAAACGCTTGATGGATTGTATGCCGGAAAGAATACTGAGCTCCTGAAAGAAAGGGCAAAAAATATTGCCATGATTATGCAAATTAAAATTTTGGGTGATCCTATTAGCTAAATACTTCAAATAAAAGTAAAATCTACAGCAATACAAAAAGCCTTGCATCATTTTCATGATACAAGGCTTTAACGCTAACAAATCTTTTATATATTTCTAAATGTCATTATTTGGGAAGTAATACATCTCCGATTACATGAATCATGCCATTGGATGTGTTGATGGAAGCTACAATCTCAGATCCATTTACAAATGTTTTGCCATCTTTTATGGTAATATTTACTTTTTTACCATTTACCTGTTCATAAGATTGTCCATCTTGAAAGTATTCTGGCTTTAATGATCCTACATATGTGTGATATTCCAATATATTCACAAGATCAGTCTTACTCTCGGTTTCAACAGGCCTTCTACGGTACCTGCAGGTAACTTGTTAAAAGCAGCATTGGTAGGCGCAAATACAGTAAATGGACCCGCATTGCTGAGGGCATCCACCAAGCCACCTGCCTTAACTGCCGCCACTAATGTAGTGTGGTCTTTACTTCCCACAGCTACCTGTACAATGTTGGGGCTGGATGTTTCATCTTTTACATTGGACTGTCCTACACCATCTGCGGCAGCAGAAACATCTGAAGATCCGGAGGTTGCTGATTCAGAGGTTGATGATTTGCATGATGACAAAACTAATAATATCAATACAAAAAGGGTTGGAAAAATTCGTGTCATGATTATAAATTTTATTGGCACAAAGTACGTTGTTTTCAAAATACTACTTTATGCTTACAATCATAAAGTGCGGCCTTTTTGAAAGAAAACCAATAATAAAATCAGACTAAAAAACATAAAAAGACTGATTCCAACAAGGATTTCGTTGAGGTGTGGAATCAGAATGTATCCGAAGGATGCAATACCCTGAACCATCAGAACAAACTCATTGGCGAAAACACCAAGTGTGAACAAAATCAACGCTGATACAGCCATTTTATGGTGGGAAATAAATCCATTCCACAATAAATAACCCAATAAATACAACGTAGTAAAAGCGAGTAATACCAAATGAAGATACGCAATAACAATAGACCTGAATCCAAAAGCCAATTTGCTCACTTCAGGAATTATACTGCCGGTCTGCAACATTATTTTTATTATCAATGCCAGAAAGGACAAACCGAGTATCAGCCTGACTAATCTCGTTCCTGCATTTTTATGATTTCATACTGGCTTTTCATCATTTCTAGAAATAACTTTAAACCCCATAATTGTTGTAGTACGGCGACAACCGGAATAATAAAAACATACCAGGGTAGCTTTATCCACAATATCGATAAAAAGAAAGCAGGAATACATGAAACAAAAAAGTATAAAAAGATTTTCGGATTATACCTGAATCCAACTATCTCATGAAGTTTTGCAAAAAACAAACCCGCTATGGCGAATAAAAACCATCCACTGTATTGAAAATGAAGGAAAAAATACACTGAGCCCAGATAATAATTCTGATCTACATTTTTACTTACCATCATGTAAGCCAGATAAAAGGTTCCCAGTGACGAAAGAACATTAAAAAACAAAGAAGCCTTAAACCAGTTTTTGGAAGGATGATGGTCAGGAATCTGCTGTAAGGCTTTTATAAAAGTGTAAGCATAAACATAACTGACCAAAATAGAAAGTGTCGAAAAAGTAATCGATATTCCTCCGTATCCCTGATAAATAAAAGATAAAAGCATTCCATACGCGCATATTAAATTTGTCCAAATCAAACCGGAAATCGCCGAAGATTTTATGTCATTTTTCTCTAAAAACCAAAACATCATGCTATATAAAATGTGGAAACCCAACCACTAAAAGTAAATGTGAATGCGCATGAAGAAGATGTTTCTGTTCAAAATACGGAAATTCAAACCCTATTTTATATCGCATCAAAACCCCTATCATGGCGACTATACACAAATTGAAGATTCCGATAAAAACAAAAAAAGATACCTGTCTGCTTTTCATTTAAAAATACAATTTGTGTTTTCGAATTTCTACACTTTTTTCAACTTCCATTTTAATGAGGGTACGTATCACCGTTTCCACCCGCAGGCCCAGAAAATCGGCAATTTGTTGTCTGGTATAAGGTATCAGCGCTCTTTGTTGTGTCAAATTATTTTCTTTTTTATACCTTTTCAAAAAACCGATAATCCTTTCCGCAGGATGAGGACTGACGATATTTTTATTGGTATTTGCTTTGTCATAAATCCTTTTGGCAAATTTTATAATAAATTTCATCTGCAATTCAGGATATTCTGTCAGCAACTTTAATAAAGTGTCTTTCGACAATTTATATATTATACAATCACTTTCCGCCACGGCACAGGCAGGATACGTTTCGTTAATAAACAAAGGAGGTTCTCCAAAACTGTCACCCGGACCAAACATTCCCTGCGTAAAAATTCTGCCTTCTTCATTGTAGCAACACATTTTTACCTTTCCTTCTAAAACTTGATAATAAAAGCGGGAAACATCTCCTTCATAAAATATAAATTCTGTTTTTTTATACTTTTTAGCAGCTGCTCCATAGGTTAAAAGTAGGTCAAAGTCTATAAACATTTTCTACTATATTGTTTGGACAAATATAAAGAAATCATGCATATTCCGACTCTTAAAACTTTATTTATTTTTAAATTTAGTACAAAAGTAATGGACCTGTTTTTTTGGTCTTATGCGTTTAATCATAAACATTTTGTCTGCTTTATATGAAAAAAAAAATTATCCTTAATTTATTAGTTTCTCAATGTGTAGTCAGCAACATTTTTAAATAAATCGGGAAGTTTTTTTGAAGTAATACGTACTTAACCTATATTGCACCAACAATACTGTTTGGATGTTTTTTAAAACAGAAATTTGCAAACAACTTTCTGACCGGGAACTCATACAAAAGTCTCTGGAAGATGTAAACTATTTTGCCTGTCTGGTGCTCAATTACGAACAAAAATTGTTAAATTACATACGTAAAATATCTCAAAGCACACCAGAGGAAGCAGAAGATATACTACAGGATTCTTTTATAAAAATATGGAAAATCTGAGATCTTTTGATAAAAATCTCAAGTTGGAAAACTGGATTTTCCGCATTGTTCATAATGAAGCCATAAGTTTTTACCGTCAAAAATCTTCCTTTGGAAAAGATAAAACCATTGAGATAAGTGATGAACTTCTTGAGTTAAAAGAAAAATCCGAAATATCAACAGAAGAACCCGACCTGCAGACACTTATCGACAATACCCTTCCCTTACTAAAAATAGAACACCGCGATGTCCTGGTTTTAAAATACATCGAAAACAAAAGTTATGAAGAAATTTCAGACATTCTTAAAATTCCGGAAAACACAGTAGCCTCACGATTGTCCCGGGCCAAACAAGCTTTCAAAACATTGGCAGAAAACACATTTGATCTTTCAATCCTAAACAAAATTTAATATGGATAATGCAAATAAAATAATAAACAGGATAAAAGAAAATAATTTGCAACCGCAACCGGAATGGAAATACATCTTTTTCGAAACAGCAAAAAAATTGACATTTTTACTTTTTATTGTTTTGGGTGGAATTTCTTTTTCCGTCATTCTTTTTGCCATCTCTGAAAACGGATTTGATTTGTTACAACATTTCCGTCATAGCAGGATAGAATCCTTCCTGGTAGTACTTCCCCTATTGTGGTTGGCTTCACATACGTTATTCCTTGCCGTATCTGTATTTAGCGTCCTTAACACAGGAAGAGCCTATAAATACTCAATGGGAAAATGGATGATGGTCAGTGCCGCCCTAAGCATGACCATCGGCACCCTGTTTTTTATTACCGGGGGAGCAAAATGGCTGGAGAAAAAATTTGAAACCCACATTGAATCCTACGAAAGTATACTTGAGAAAAAAACAAGAATCTGGAGCCAACCTGAACTTGGCACTTTGTCCGGAGAAATTGTAAAAATTCAAAACAATACCCTCCTCCTGAAAGACTGGACAAATAAAGTATGGGAAATATCTATTTCCGAATCTTTTGTTGCTCCCGCCGTGCAATTGGAAAAAGGAATCCAGATTAAAATGAATGGACGCAAAACCGGAGCCTACTATTTTAAGGCAGATAAAGTAAGACCCTGGGGAGGAATGCCGGGTAAATGTATGGATCCTGTCAAAAAATAATGTACATTTTTTGATAAAAAATGGAAGAAAAAGAGACACTCAACGTATTATGTATGAATTGATTTTAATTCATGTTTAAAATATATTGATATGAGACACCTTATTTTATTATTATCCATGATAAGTGTTTTTATGAGCACTGCTTACCTTCCTCTGAAACAAATGTATACTCCATCAAAGGAATTAACAGAAAGTGAAAAAGCCGGATTGCTTTTAATGAGGGAAGAAGAAAAACTGGCATTCGAAGTGTATACAACTATGTATAAAAATGGGATCACCATGTATTTTACAATATACTGCAAAGTGAAGAAAGACATGGTAGTATGGTCAAAGATCTTATTGTGAAATACAAACTTCAGGATCCTTATAGTGAAGAATTTGGCAAATACACTTCTCCGCAATTACAGCAACAGTACAACAACCTCATTACCAAAGGGAATGGTTCACTTACCGATGCTTTCACAGCCGGTGCTATGATAGAAGATATGGATGTTTCAGATTTAGACAGATTATTGGCTGAAACAAAAAACCCTGACCTTTTGGAAGTTTACGGATATCTTAACCATGGATCAGAAAACCATTTGAGGGCTTTCAACAGACAACTGGAAAGGTCAGAAAATGCCTATACACCTTCCTACATTTCAAAAGAAAGATTTGACGCCATTATCCTTGAAAATAAAGAAGGCGGAAATTGTACATCCGGCAAAACAAACTGCCATTCAGGAAATAAAAAATGTTGCAGCAACAAAAACAATAAAGCATGTGCAGCACAGGATAGTAAAAAAGTCTGTAACGAAAGCAAAAATACATCCTGCAAAGAAAATCAATCCGGTCAAAAAAAGTGTTGCAAATAACATTGACAACAGTTTATTTAATATTTACATCAGGAGTTTCCTCATTTTACGTTACCATCTTCATTTTATAATTATGTCCCAAACAAAGTTTATTATACTAATTGTTTTAGGTTTTTCTATTGTTTTACGTTCTCAGAACACACCTTTTGACATACAACTCACCCCCATGAATATCGAAGGGGTTGGTGGTCTGCAAGCCTTTGCTTTCGGGCAATATGAAGGTAAATGGCTTGTCTTCGGAGGAAGATTGGATGGACTTCACAGAAGACAACCTTTTGCCAGTTTTGATATCACTGGTCATAACAACCAATTCACCGTTGTTGATCCTTTACTCAATAAAAGCTGGACGGCATCTATGAATTTTTTGCCTGTAAGTATTAAGGAACAATTAAGTGCCACCAATATGGAGTTTTTCCAGGAAGGGAAATATCTTTACGTCGTGGGTGGATATGGTTACAGTGCCACTGCAGGGGATCATACGACCTACCCCTATATAACAGCGATTGACGTGGAAGGAGCCATAGAAGCCATTATTCAAAATTTACCTTTTCAAAGTTATTTCAGACAGATTCGCGATGAAAAAATGGCGGTGACCGGAGGATATCTGCACAAAATTAACGATATATTCCATCTGGTGGGTGGACAAAAATTTATAGGCAGATACAATCCGATGGGACCTACACATGGACCGTTTTTTCAGGAATATACCAATGCTATCAGGAAATTTACACTGGAAGATGATGGAAATGTGCTCAATATCAATCATTATCCTGAAATATTTGACAGTGTGCATCTGCATAGAAGGGATTATAATGTAGTGCCACAGATAATGCCGGACGGAAAGGAGGGTTTGACGGCCTTTTCCGGGGTTTTTCAGCAAACAGTAGATTTGCCGTACCTTACATGTGTCAACATAAACAATACAGGGTATGAAGTACAGCCAAATTTTTTTCAGTATTACAACCATTATCACTGTGCACACATACCTTTGTACAGTACAACAAAAAATGAAATGCATACCGTATTTTTCGGAGGTATTGCCCAATATTACGACAATAATGGTATTTTAGTGAAAGATGATAATGTGCCCTTTGTCAATACGATTGCCAGGGTCACCAGAAAAAGTGACGGCACTATGGCTGAATATAAATTGCCCGTTTCCATGCCAGCCCTTCTTGGTGCAGGATCTGAATTTATTCCTTTGGACAATTTTCCTTCCTTTGATAACGGTGTTATTAAACTGGACGAATTGTCGAGCGATACAACCATGGTAGGATATATTTACGGAGGTATCAGCAGTTCAGCACCCAATATATTTTTCGTCAATACAGGCAATGAAAGTAATGCCAGCCGACAGATATTTAAAGTTCATGTTATAAAAAACAAAAGTACATCGGTACATGATCTTAATAGCCAAAGCCAAAATGGTTTGGGCATGATGGTATATCCCAATCCGGGACATGAAAATATTTCTGTAAAATTTGAATTACAAAAACAAACCTATGTCGTTCTGACAGTTTTTGATATGTCAGGAGTTCAAGTCCGCGAATATATCTTAGGTAATGTATCAAGTGGCTCCCATAGTTTTCATACAAAAGAGGTTTTTGAAAACCACCCTGTATTAATTTTTCAGCTTCGGGCCGGTGATCAAATAAGCAGACAAAAGGTCATCCTTAGATAATTTATTTTTTGGAATTTGAAAGTCAGTCGACATTTTTTAACACGAAAAGGACCTTATTTATCATCGTTATCCTGGGAATTTTTAGGCTAAATGTTTTGTATTTCCTCTGCTGGAAGATATAGTTCCTTTGCTGAAAATTATATTATGTTTGGGGTTTAATACCACTGTGTAACACTCCCCAAAATCAGGACCAAAGTTTATGTTGAAAAAAGAGGTTACGTTTGACTACGATTATGAAATAAAAACTGTTGCATTTCGTGCGCATGCTTGAAAACAAAAACCAGAAGACAGATTTCACCATTTTAATTGGAATCAAGTGACATGAACCCTTTTGGTTTCACAAACAAAATCAACTAAAAAACCCTGACTTTTGGTTCAAAAAATGGGGAGTATGACACAGAGCCAATAATCCTTCATCTGATTTTATATTTTCATTCCTTTTAGTCAGCAGACCCTATTGATGGCAATCCGCACAAGCCAGCTTTCCGGTTTTATACACAACGGCAGATTTTCCGTTTACCACTTCTGCTTTATGGCATTCATTACAATTGACATTCAGGTGGGCACCTTCCAGTTTGAAACGCGTATTATCGTGGTTGAAATTGCTTCTGTCCCACTTTTCAAATCCATGACATCTTTTGCAATCCGTAATGCCGCTTTCTTCAAATTGATTGCCGTGGATGTTGTCATGACAGGAAGCACATTTTGTATCCAGGTTGGAAAACTGCTGAAAGGTTTTTCCTTCTCTGATCTCAAAATGACAGGAACGACACTCTGTCCTCAGGTGTTTTCCGATGAGCTGGAATGTTGTAATGTTATGGTCAAAAGTGACACTGCCCCAATTTTCATTTCCATGACACAAAGCACAATTATTTTCAGGCATATACTTTTCAGATATAAAACCTTTATGAATGTTATCATGGCATTGGATACATGATTTTCCAATTTCCCTGAATTTCCAGTTTTGTCCGTCTTTTTTATGACATGCTGTACAAGGTGTGGCAAGATGAGCTCCACGCAGTGGGAAAGTCGATTTTTCATGTCTTTCAAAATCAAAACTACTTCCGGCAAATCCATCTGTGCTGTGGCAGACCTTACAATCATTTTCTGCCAGTCCGGCAAAATCTCCTTTGTGGTAATCTGAATGACATTTTTTGCACTCATTGTGCGCCAATGGTGCGGTCATGTAGGTTTCAGTATGACATTTGCGGCAATCCACTTCCTTATGTCTCCCTGTCAACGAATATCCTGTCAATTCGTGATTAAAATCTTTTTTATTTCCTTTTATAGCAAAGCTGTTTTGTGAATGACAACTTGTACAATTTTCTCCGAATTTATTGTTATGACTGTCTTCGTGACAGGTCAGACATTTGATTTCTTTTACGGCCGCAAATTCTTTATATAAATCTGCTGTGCCGGGTCTGTTGTCGTGACATTTTTACAATCCAGCGTTCTGTGTTTTCCTTCCAACTCAAAACCGGTTACGCTGTGGTTGAAAGCAGAAGGAAGCTTTGATTTTATGAAAGGATTCAACGCTGTGACAGGATTTACAATCTTTTCCGAAACTGCCGTTGTGTGGGTCTTTATGGCAACTGTTACAATTTTTAAAAGGTACATCTGCAAAGTGCTGAAACTTTTTATTGTTTTTTGTTTCCGTTTTGTGGCATTCGGTACAACTTACCCCTTTATGTCCTCCGGTCAATGGAAATCCGGTGTTACTGTGGTCAAAACCTGATGCCGGTTTAAAACTTTCCATCCCGTGGCAATTACTGCATTGGTTGGATAATGTTTTCTGGTGGTAGTCTTCATGACAGGAAGTACAGGTTGTTGTCAATCCCAGATACGTTTTTTATTTTTTCAAAACCGGGTCAGAGATATTTTCAGGACTATGACATTGGGTACAATCAATTTTTTTATGGGCACCTTTCAGTTCGTAGCCCGTGAGATTGTGGTTAAAGGTTTTTTTATCAAAACGAATCATTTCAAAATTGACACCATGGTGTTCGCTATGGCAGGAAATACAGGCCTTTCCTTTGATATCTTTTGATACGTGATATCCTTTATTTTGTGTGATTTTCTGTTGGAGGTGTGTATGGCAGGAAAGGCATTTTTTTTCTGATATTTTTGCCCCAAGATCGTGACATAAAGTACAGTTCGAAAGACCTTCCAGAGAAGAGTGAGCTTTGGTGAGTTTGCCGGGTGACAACTGCGAAAAAACACCGCAGGGTATTATCAAAAATAAAAAAACCACAACCAAATGGATTGTAATAAAACGATGGAATGTCCTGATGTTGATAACGTCCATTTATTTATGGGATTTCATGGTATAGTTAAACCTTTTGGAAATCTGAATTCCTGATTTTTCGAGAAACTGAGTCGGTAATTCTCCGCCTGCAAATATAAAAACAAAGTCATTTTTCAATGTTTTTTCTGAAAGATCATCCAGTTGGAGGACAACTTGTGCCTCTTCAATTTTCAGGACATTGGAACTATATAAAACAAGTATCTTTTTATCGTCTATGGCCTGATTGATTTTCTGACTGTTTAATGGTTTCAACCGATTGAACTTTTCACTGCGGTAGGTAAGGGTCACCTTATTTTCATCAGCAAGCAAAAGAGCACTTTCTATGGCAGAATCGCCACCACCGACCACCAAGATATCTTTACCCTGATATCTTTCAGGTTCGAGCAGTTTGTAATACACCTTTTCGAGTTTTTCTCCGTCCACGTTTAATTTTCTCGGAGATCCCCTTCTTCCGATGGCCAGCAATATTCTGTTGGTTTTAAATGTATCTCCGCGCAAAGTAGTAATGCTAAAGTTTGAATCTTCTTTACCAATGAGTTCGACCTTCTGATTTTCTTGTATTTTTATATCATTGGAGGTAAGTACCGCATTCCATAGCTTGAGCAACTCTGTCTTGCTCGTCTGAAAAAGTTTGACCTTTCCGTATCCCGGCAGATCCATCGGTGACGTCATCACTATTTTAGCCCTTGGAAAATTATACACGGTACCACCTAAAGTATCCTGTTCCAGGGTAATGGCTTTAAGTCCCAATTTTTTAGCTTGCAGTGATGCTGAAATTCCGGCAGGTCCTGCACCGATGATGACAAGATCGTATGTTGCTCCGTGGTTTTTTTCTACAGAGGCAAAAATATTTTCAACGGCTTGTTTTCCCTGTTCTACGCTGTTTTTAATCAAACCCATACCTCCAAGTTCTCCGGCAATAAATATTCCTTTTACGTTGGTCTCAAAATTCTGGCTGACATGGGGCAGGTCAACACCTCTTTTTTCCGTACCGATTTTAAGGGCAATGGCTTCGACGGGACAAGCGTGAAAACAAGCACCGTGACCTATGCACCGCGATGCATTGATAAGGGTAGCTCTGCCGTTGCGGATACCGATAATTTCTTTTTCAGGACAGGCGATGACGCAGGCACCACTTTTTATACAGTTGTCCTCATCGATATACGGGTAAAGAGACACCGGTTCATAGGCGCCTTCCTCTTTTGCTTTTTCAATTTTTTTACTGTTGCTGTCTGACAATTTTTTCATTTTTTTTACATACACCCAGATAATCAGAGTGCTGACAAAAAAAGTAATAAAATAAATAATGAAGGATTCCATATCCGTTTTTAAAAAATCCAGGTATATCCGAAAGCAATGGTTACCGCCACGTGAATAATCATGATGACAAGCATGATAATGGCAAAAAGGAAGATGTGCCACATGCCAGTATCTGAAATATTTCTGCATCGTATGCAACGTTTCCACTCTCCTTCCAATGGTCAGTTCCTCACTCACAAGTTTCATAATGGTTTTGATGTCGGGTGATGAAATATTTTCAGCTTTCAACCTTTCCTTAAATTTATTTTTGGCTTTGTATTCATTGATATAACGTTGAACAAATCCTAAAGATTTTTCAGCGCTAAGGTTATTTTTAATAATTTCTTCTTTTAAGGTTTGTAAAGGCACATGTTGAACACTTTCTGAAATTGAATTTCCAAGGCCTTCCATCATATCCTTAATTTCTCCGAGACTCAGTTCTCTGCCTTGTATCGTCCTCGGTATCTGAAGGTAAATAAATCTCCCCAAGACGCCGCTGGCAACGACAGCAACCATACTCCAGAAACTGATGGAAACGATACCGCCAAATTTGAACGAAGTGTGAAATAATACCATAACAGGTCCCAGAACACACAAAAAAATATGAAATTCCAGCCAGTATTTCAGCGAACCGAGATGAGAAAGGGCGCGGAACCTTTTTCTTGCCATATATCCGAAAACACCTGTCAAAATGAGAAGTGTACCTATGATGCCAAGGCCATGACCATAGGGTCCGGACGGTTTCAAATCAGCATGGCCTGGATGATAAAATCTTTCTTCAAGAGGCATGGAGTAGTAATCATAACCAATATAAATCAACCATGCAGTTGTCACTAAAACGATGAGGATTAGTGTATTAATATAAATTTTATGGGTGAGCGGAGACATTGTTATTTCTTGTAAATACAAAGATAAGAAGTAATCTTTTTTTCGGGTTGTAAATTCCTATAATACTTCTAAAAGATGATTTTAATCTCTTTTTATTGATAAAAATACTTTGAGAACATAAACACCTAAGCCATTAAATGAACTTTAACATTGCTATCAATCCCTTCAAAAACCTGGTTCAAAATCCCCTTTCCTTCACCATAAATCAAACCCCTTCAAAAATATCGTCTATACTTATAGAAAGTCCCGGCAATGTTTTTACCGGAATAATGTCATCCTCAGAAAAAGCATTAAAGCGGTGAAACTTTCCATTCTCCTGGATAAATACTTCAACAAAACGCATTTCCCCGAATACAATCCAATACTCTCCTACACCTGCTTCTTCATATACACTGTATTTGTATTGTGTGTCCCTTTTGACATCTTTGCCGGCTATGATTTCAATGATAAAATTGGGAGTGCCAAACACCGCATTTTCTTCAATAATTTTTGGATCACAAATGACACAGATGTCAGGTTGGACGACCGTAGTTGACCTGGTGCGCTTTTTATTTTCTATAGGCAATACCACATCAATAGGTGCATGAAATACGCTGCAAATTTTGTTTTCCAATAGCTGCCTTAAACGAAAATGCAAATTACTGCTAATAATTTGGTGTTTTGTCTTTGGTGCAGGACTCATTCTGAACAACTTTCCGCGTATGATCTCTACCATCTCTTCCAGATCAAGTTTCAAATAGTCGCCGTAGGTGTACACTTTGTCATAATCTATGACCGGCTCTTTGGCTTTTTCAATATCTGTATATTCTCCATTTTTATATTCTTTCATCAGTAAAATGTGTTAGTTTATGCAAAAATAAAGCGTACCAACGGAAATATCAAATCTTGTGAGTTGAAATCTTTTCAATAGTTTGTAATCTTCCGAATTTAGTACATGACAAAAATGTACTTCGGTAACCCATCCCGGAGCCTAACTATCGATCCGAAGAAAGGAATCGATCAAGTAAGAGCTTTTAAAAAATTAAATAATAAACCATGAAGGACATGAAGAAAAAATCCTTAAAAAACCTTAATATCTTAATGGTGCAGAAATAAACCATGAAGGACATGAAGCGAATGAAGGACATGAAGGAAAATGTTTAACTAACCTTAATATCTTAATGGTTAAAAAATAAACCATGAAGGACATGAAGGACAACCTTTAGTAGTTCGGGTTTACTTTTAAGTTAAAAAGTTTTTAATCACAAAATAAATTATTTTATTATTTTTTGATATTTATTTATTGTTTTTCAATAAATATTTATTATCTTTGCGGCATCATTAAAATTTTTAAATTATGTCAAAAAATAATAATTTTATTCTAAGTGTGTTAAATGTTTTATCCTGGATCATATTCATTGGATTATGTGTCGAAGCGGGAGCATTGATTTTCAATTTTGTTTTTACCTTTTTAAGCCTATTGCCACAAACAATATTTACAAAGGGTTGAATCTGTCGGACTTGTTTGAAAACCATTTTCCCCATTACATTGGGCTCATGAGTTTAGTAATAGTAATATCTTTGTTGAAGGCCTACCTGTTTTACCTTGTAGTCAACATTTTCATGAAGCTGAATCTTGTAAAACCTTTCAGTTCCGAGATAGCAAAACTGATAGAAAAGATCAGTTATGAAGCGCTGGCAATCGGCATAGTCAGTGCTGTCGCTCATCATTACACAAAAAGATTAATTCATTCAGGATATGAAGTAAACCAAATCGAAGAATACTGGAATGATATAGCCGCCTTCTGATGATGGCAGCGATTCTTTTTGTCATATCTCAGATATTCAGAAAAGGGATTGAATTACAGAACGAAAACGACCTTACGGTTTAAATTATGGCCATAGTAGTAAACCTCGACGTGATGATGGCCAGGCGTAAAATGTCACTCAACGAGCTGTCAGAAAAAGTAGACCTCACGCTATCCAACCTATCCATTCTGAAAACCGGAAAAGCAAAGGCCATCCGATTCAGTACGCTGGAAGCCATTTGTAAGGTGCTCAACTGCCAGCCGGGAGATATATTGGAATTCGTACCTGATTCAGATGAGTAAAATTCCCTGGCAGTTAATTTCTGACGAACCTCCAACCTTTTTCACAAAAAAGCAAATTCTTTATCGTATACACTTTTAATTATCATTCTCTTATGCTTTTGCAAAAAGGTATAGGAGATGCTTATTTATGTGTTAAATGAACATGACATCCATCGGATTTAACATCGCATCATTACATGCCTTTCAAGCAAAAAAGAATAGAAATTACATCTTTTTTCTCCTTTCTTCTATAAATTTTAAACAATCATCGAAATTAAATAACATTTTCCTAAAATTTGAAGTTTATTTGTCATTACTAAAACAAAATGTATTTATGAGAATTTTAATCCTTTCTTTTTTAATGATGATGGCAGGTATGACCTACGCACAAAAAACACCGCTGCTTGACAGGGATTTATTTTTTGGAAACCCTGAAATTACAGGCGGACAACTTAGTCCCGACGGGAAATGGATATCTTTTATGAAAGCACATAAAGGTATTATGAATGTTTGGGTGAAAAAATTTGATGAAGCTTTCGACAAAGCAAAACCACTGACAGACAGTCAAAGACCTCTATATGGTTATTTCTGGACAGATGACAGCAAGTATATTCTTTATGTTAAAGATAAAGACGGTGATGAAAACATCAACATTTTTGCCGTAGATCCTATGGCTTCCGCCAATGCTGAAACAGGTGTTCCCGAATCAAGAAACCTTACACCTTTGAAGGAAGTTACCGCACAGATTTACGATGTAAGTCGTTTGAATCCGGATATTATGATGATCGGTCTCAATGACAGAGACAAAGCATGGCACGATTTGTACCAGTTGAAAATTTCAACAGGCGAACTCACTCTTATGTATCAGAACAATGACAGAATCACTTCTTATGATTTTGACTGGGATGAAAAACTCCGGGTATTAAGCAGAACGGACGAAAAAGGAAATACCGTTTTTTTAAGAGTAGATGAAAATAAACAACTCACGCCTATCTACGAAACGACCGTTACAGAACAAGCTTACATCAGCAATTGGAATGAAGACAATTCTCAGTTTTATCTTGTTTCAAATGTCGGCGAACTTGATAAATCCACTCTGTTTTTAATGGATCCTAAGACCACGAAAAAAGTCAAAATAGAAAGTGATCCGGAAAACAAGGTAGATTTCGGAGGTCTGAGAATGGACAGACATACAAGAAAAATAATCGGTACTTCCTATACGCTTGACAAAACCAAATATTACTGGAAAGACAAAAGCTGGGAAGAAATGTACAAATTTCTTTGTTCCAAGTTTCCGGGAAGAGAGGTTAATTTTCAAAGTGCTACCAAAGACTACAGCAAATTTTTGATTGCTACAGGTGGTGACAAATATGCATCTGAAGCGTATTTCTACGATGCCAAAACTAAAAAACTAATCCATCAGTACACACCGAGACCAAAACTTAAAGAGGTAGAGAAACATCTGGCCGAAATGACACCTGTATCCTACAAGAGTAAAGATGGCCTGGAAATTCCCGCCTATCTTACATTGCCTGCAGGTATGGAAGCTAAAAATTTACCTGTCGTTGTCCTTGTACACGGTGGACCTAAAGGACCAAGAGACTATTGGGGATACAATGCAGAAGTTCAGTTTCTTGCCAACAGAGGATATGCTGTTCTTCAACCTAACTTCAGAGCTAGTGGTGGTTACGGTAAAAAATTCCTGAATGCAGGTGACCTTCAATGGGGTAAACTTATGCAAGACGATATAACCTATGGTGTTCAATACCTCATCAACAAAGGTATTGCTGATAAAAACAGAATTGCCATTATGGGCGGAAGTTACGGTGGTTATGCCACACTTGCCGGCCTGGCATTTACTCCGGATTTGTATGCTTGTGGTGTTGACATTGTAGGACCCAGCAATATATTTACCTTACTGAGTCCGTACCGCGTATTGGGAAGCCGGAAGGGCTTTTATATGGAATGGTGGGTGATCCTAATACAGAAGAAGGAAAAACTTATCCGTGAAGCCAGTCCTCTTTCAGTGCAGACAAAATTGTGAAGCCACTACTTATTATTCAGGGAGCAAATGACCCTAGAGTAAAACAGGCGGAAGCGGATCAGATTGTGATTGCTCTTAGAGACAAAGGTAAAAAAGTAGATTATTTACTTGCCAAAGACGAAGGTCACGGATTTGCAAAACCATTGAACAAAAAAGCCATGTACGCTCATGCTGAAAAGTTCCTTTCTGAAGTTATAAAAGGCCGGTATCAGGAAGATATGCCGACCGATGTAAAAGAAACCCTTCAAAAACTTATGGTTGACGTTAAGACCGTCAAATATGAACCAAAAGGAGTGTTACTATGGCCAAAGAATTGCAAAATTGAAAATATGTTGAAAGCAGGTGTTACAGAATACGATGTTACGCTTGAATTTAACGTCAGAAAATGCCGATGACAACCACCAGAACGGTGAGTCAAAAAGATGGCAATTGGGTAGTAAGCGACAAGTCCGCAGGACCAATGGGAGAATCAGTGGATGAAGTGGTTTTAAACAATGATTTTAAGCCGGTTTCAAGATCCATCAGCCAGATGGGACAATCAATTCCAATGGTGTTTTCCGATAATAAAGCCACTATCGATATGATGGGTCAAAAATGGAAATCAACTTTGAAGGTGCATTTATCAATGATGGTCCTGCATCTGACTACATCGTGGCTGGTCTGCCTCTTAAAGAAGGTTACACACTTCATTTCCAGATGCCTGATATCATGACGATGAAAGCCAAAAAAGTAACGCTTACCACAAAAGGAACGGAAGAAGTGAACGGTGTTTCTTATCATAAAGTGGAAGTTGTCAATAATGATAATCCTCAGGATATTATAACCTTCTGGATTAATCCTTCTACAAAACAGGCTGATAAAATGACTCAGGTTATTCCGGCTTATCAGAATGCTGTTCTGACAATGACTAAAAAATAATATAGTCAGGATTACATGTAAAATCAAAACCCCCGGTCACTTCAACCGGGGGTTTTTTTATTGGAAAAAAGTCAGACTTTACATCTTTAAACCTCATTATAGGAATCAACCTGTTACTTTATACATTATTTTATAGGGTTTTTGTATAAACTGAGTTAAAGTTTTCATAACATACAACAAATACCTTATGTTTTACATTATTTAATCGTAATATTGCAATATATTAATAAATTATTCAAAAAAGATGGGTTTAACAAAGACGGATACATATTCCACGGAAATAATTGAACTTTCAGGTATAATAAAAGCGTTGGGGCATCCTGCCAGGATGGCAATAGTCTCTTATCTGGCCAATACACCGAACTGTATCACCAATGATATTGTGGAAGAATTACCTCTTTCACAGGCCACTGTGTCACAACACCTCAGGGAATTGAGAAATGTGGATCTCATAAAAGGCGATATTGAAGGCACATCAGTTTGTTATTGCCTTAATACCGAAAAATTAAATAAAGTGATTTCATATTTTTCTGAAATCATGAAGGTCACAGACAAATTTAAATGTTGTTAAAAAATAATTATTCACAGTTTTAAAATAAAATTAATATGCAAACAGAAGAAGAAATAAAAGATCTGGTCAGACAGAAATACAGTGAAATAGCACTGCAGGATAAAGAATCCAATGCCGCTTCCTGTTGCGGAGCAGGCGGATGCAGCACAGAAGTGTACAACATCATGAGTGAAAGTTACGAAACACTCGATGGTTACAATAAAGATGCTGACCTCGGTTTGGGTTGCGGTCTTCCTACCGAATTTGCCGGAATAAAAAAAGGCCAGACAGTCATCGACCTTGGAAGCGGAGCAGGAAATGATTGTTTTGTCGCACACGCTGAAACAGGAGAAACCGGAAAAGTAATTGGAATTGATTTTACACCGGCTATGGTCGATAAAGCCCGGATCAATGCTGAAAAACTTGGCTTTAACAATGTGGAATTCCGGCTTGGAGACATCGAAAATATGCCTGTCAGCGATGCTGTGGCAGATGTAGTTGTCAGCAATTGTGTTTTGAACCTCCTGCCAAACAAAGAAAAGATATTTAATGAAATATACAGAGTATTAAAAGCGGATGGTCATTTTTCAATTTCTGACATAGTCCTTAATGGTCAATTGCCGGAAAAAATAAAAGATGCCGCTGAGATGTATGCCGGATGTGTGGCAGGAGCTATCAATAAAGAAAAGTATCTTGGCTACATCAAAAAAGCAGGTTTTCAGAATGTCGTACTTCAAAAGGAAAAAAATATTTTTATCCCGGATGATATTTTGAATTTATACCTATCCCTTGAAGAGATTGCAACTTACAGACAATCACCTGACACTATTCAAAGTATAACCGTCTACGGTGAAAAAGTAAAAAGTTGTTGCGCTCCCGGTTGTTGCTGATCATTACTGACCCCACCACCAAAGCGATTGAACAGGCTTGATACCACCTTCCAAATATACTAAATCGGAAACAGGAGTCAGTTTTTGTTCTCCTGTTTCCATATTTTTCAACATGACACTGTTTTGTTTTCTTTCCTCTTCGCCGATGATGGCGACGTAAGGAACTTTACGGTCATTGGCGTATTTCATTTGTTTGTTCATCTTGGTTGCTTTGGGATACCTATCACAAGCTACACCGGCTTGTCTGAGTTGATACAGCCACTTAAATCTGGTGAGTGACTCTCCTCGTCCAGAGCGATAAACAAAACCGGTCCAGGTTGATCAAAAACAGTTTGGGTTTTGCTTTTTCAATGGCATCGGGTGCTTTTTTGACAACACTCTGGATGGTAGATAAAACCTGTAATAGTCGTTGAAGTGAAAAGGTAAATATCTGCGCCAAAGTCGTTTTTCCTACACCTGGCGGGCCTAAAAATATACGGGAAGTCAACCTTCCGGAATCCAACATTTTTTAAATGGACTATTTGTACTGGTGAGGTGCTGATGAATAATTAAATCTTCGAACGTACTCGATCCCATCCTTTCTGCTATCGGTACCATAATTCCAAAATCCGGACAAAGTTAAAATTTGTAGTTATAATGAATTGTTACCTTCCAACAAAGATAACTCAATAAAATATATAATTGCCTGACTAATGAACCTTGAAATTCTTTTACAAAAGTATTTAGTCTTTTTATTGAAGTAGTTTCGTTAATGGAAATGATGATGTTTTGATTGTTCTCAAATCCCTGTCTGACAAGCAGAAAATTATTTTTTTGAATTTTGAAAAAAAACTATACTTTTGAAAATCTGTTTACATTATTTCCAATAAATATTTATGAAGTTCGTCTCCTTTCTCATCCTGCTCTTTTCCATCTCTTTTTTTTCATGCAAAAATGACAAACCTTCAACTCAACAAGGTGCGCAAAAACAAGGAGGAGGGGAAACGTTGAAGGTGCAGGGAATTATAGCAGGTCAGGTGAGCCGAACTGAAAATATCACCACAACCGGTACAGTGCTGCCGGGGGAAAAAGTCGACATAAAAAGCGAAATTTCCGGAAGAGTCGTTCAAATGAATTTCAAAGAAGGAACCTTCGTCAAAAAAGGTCAAACGCTCGTAAAACTTGATGATGCGACATTACAGGCTGAAAAAAAGAAGATTTTGCTTCAAATCGAACTGGAAGTGATCAAAGAAAAAAGACAAAAGCAATTGCTTTCCGCAAAAGCAATCTCTCAGGAAGAATACGACCTAACAGAAGCCAATCTTAACATCCTGAAATCAAATGTCGACATCATCAATACACAAATCGCCGAAACCGTAATCACCGCTCCTTTTCAGGGCGTGGTAGGATTTCGCAACATCAGCATCGGCGCCATGATTACACCGGCAGATGTCATCACCACACTTCATAGTATACAACCGGTTAAAATTGAATTTTCTGTTCCGGAACGTTGGAGTAAAGACCTTAAAACAGGTCAATCCATATCCTTCACTATCTCGTCTGATAAAAAAGTAAGAAAAGCAAATATTTACGCCATCGACCCGCAAATCAATCCAAACAACCGCTCCCTTGTCCTGAGAGCCATGTATCCGAATCCGGGAGGTGAAATATTGCCGGGAGCCTTCACAGATATTAAAATTGCTGAAGGAATAAAAGGATCTTTTGTCGCTATCCCTTCGATGGCTTATGTACCGGATATCAGCGGGGCATTGGTCTATCTTCAGAAAGAAGGTAAGGTCATTCCTGTCAAAGTCATTGCAGCAAGCAGAAGTGAAAGTGAAGTATTCCTCGAATCCGGGGTAACTCCGGGAGATACAGTTATTACGACAGGCTTGCTCCAACTCAAACCTGGTATGCCTGTTCAGGTTTTGACCAAAGAAAATTAATCAGGACCATGAATTTACCTGAAATAAGTATCAAAAGACCGGTTCTGGCTACCGTCATGTCTCTGCTCATCATCCTTTTCGGATTGATTGGTTTTTATTTTACCGGAGTCAGAGACTATCCGAGTGTGGATGCTCCTACCGTCACCGTCAGTACTTCATACCCCGGTGCCAACAGTGAAGTCATCATTTCTCAAATCACCGAACCGTTGGAAGAATCCATCAATGGCGTGGATGGCATCAAAACTCTGACATCAACCAGCAGTGACGGTCGTTCTACGATAACTGCTGAATTCAGCCTTGAAACGGATCTTGAAGCAGCTGCAAATGACGTTCGTGACAGAGTGTCGCGCGCTCAAAGAAGTCTTCCTCCTGATGCTGACCCACCGGTCGTGAGTAAGTCGGATGCCGGAGGAAATTTTATCTTGTCTCTCACTGTTCAAAGTGACCAAAGAGACTTAATGGATTTAACAGATATCGGAAATAATCTTTTTAAAGAAAGGTTACAAACCATTCCGGGTATCTCAGAAATCAGAATCTGGGGAGAAAAAAAATACGCCATGAGGCTGAAAATGGATCCAACGAAAATGTCTTCCCTGGGTATAACGCCAACAGATATTCGCAATGCCTTGAACGGGGCCAACGTCGAATTGCCATCAGGTAGAATCGAAGGAACCACAACCGAATTGACCATTCGTACGCTTGGAAGAATTGAAACAGCTGAGGAATTCAACCAAATGGTCATCAAAGAAGAAAACGGTCAGATTATCCGTTTCAAAGATGTCGGAAAAGCAGAATTAGCACCCGAAAATGAAAGAACACTGCTGAGAGGTAATGACAAAATACAGATGATCGGTATTGCCGTCAATCCGCAGCCGGGAGCCAACTACATCGCAATTGCTGACGAGTTTTACAAAAGAGTGGAAATCATCAAAAAAGATATGCCGGCAGACCTGAAACTCGGTTATGCCCTGGATACCACCACCAACATTCGTCAGGCTATCGAAGAAGTCGAAGAAACCATCATCATCGCTTTTAGTCTGGTGGTTATAGTCATATTTCTTTTTTTGAGAAACTGGAGAACCACCCTCATTCCGGTTGTTGCCATTCCGATTTCCCTGGTGAGTACTTTTTTTATCATGTACATTTCGGGCTTTTCTATCAATATCCTGACATTATTGGGTATTGTATTAGCAACAGGTCTGGTTGTGGATGACGCGATCGTAGTCCTGGAAAACATCTATCAAAAAATCGAAGAAGGTATGTCGCCGATGCAGGCCTCCTTCAAAGGTTCCAACGAAATTGTATTTGCCATCATTTCGACTACAGTCACCTTAGTGGTGGTCTTTTTACCCATCATGTTCCTCCAGGGATTGAGTGGCAGATTATTTCGCGAATTTGGCGTGGTGGTAGCCGGCGCAGTATTGATATCAGCTTTTGTTTCATTGACTTTGACACCGATGATGAGCGCCTATCTTTTGAAATCCGGCGATCACAATGCCTGGTTTTATCGGAAAACAGAACCGTTTTTTCTTGGAATGAACAGGATCTATGAACGATCATTGTCGGGGTTTATGAAATTCCGGTGGGCTGCTATTCTTATCATGATATTTTCTTTCGGACTCTTATATTCTTTGGGAAAGGAATTAAAATCAGAACTTGCGCCTTTGGAAGACAAAAGCAGATTTGCCATTAATGCGACCACACCTGAAGGTACTTCTTTTGAATTTATGAATGCTTTTACCAGCAAAATGATTGATGCTGCGGAATCCATTCCGGAAACCAAAGGTATTTTGTCTGTTACAGCGCCGAGCTTTGCTGCAAGCGTGGCAGCTAACTCTTCTTTTGTAAGAGTAACACTTGACGATCCGGAAAACAGAAACCGGACCCAGATGGAAATCGTTGATTCGCTTACAAAAGTTATGCAAAAAGAAACCGAAGCAAGAATATTTATTTCTCAGGAACAAACCATAGGAGACCGGAGAGCAGGATTACCGGTGCAGTTTGTGATTCAAACTCCCATTTTTGACAGCCTGAAATCCGTTGTTCCCAAATTTCTTGAAAAAGCACGCGAAAGTAAAGTTTTTCAGGCGGTGGATATCAATCTGAAGTTTAATAAACCCGAATTAAAAGTCGAAATTGACAGAAACAGAGCGGCCATCCTGGGTGTGAGTATTTTTGAGATTGCACAAACCCTTCAACTCTATTTTGCAGAACAGCGACTCGGATTTTTCATCAAGGACGGAAAACAATATCAGGTCATCGGAGAAGCTACCCGTAATGACCGAAATGATCCTGCAGACCTGAATAATATATATATCAGGTCCAACAACGGCAATCTTGTACAATTGTCCAATGTGATTACCATTTCCGAACAAAGTAATCCGCCACAGTTGTACCGATATAATCGGTATGTTTCAGCTACGATTTCAGCAGGTCTTCCAGCAGGGACTTCCCTCGGCGAAGGAATTGAAGAAATGAACAGAATCGCCGGTGAAGTACTGACAGATAATTTTACAACAGACCTTTCAGGACCTTCCAAAGAATTTGCAGAGAGTTCTTCGACCTTACTATTTGCCTTCCTTTTAGCGCTGATGTTGGTATATTTAATTCTGTCAGCACAGTTTGAATCTTTCATTGACCCGATTATCATCATGTTTACTGTACCACTCGCTCTGTCAGGTGCTGTCATTGCTCTTTGGTGGACAGATTCTACCTTAAACATCTTCAGTCAGATTGGTATAATTGTTCTGATTGGTATTGTAACCAAAAACGGTATCCTGATTGTGGAATTTGCCAACCAGAAAATGGAGGCCGGTCTCACAAAATTTGTTGCTGTCCGTGAAGCAGCTATTTCCAGACTCAGGCCCATCCTGATGACAAGTCTGGCCACCATTCTGGGTGCTTTGCCGATAGCACTGGCTTTGGGTGCTGCTTCCACCAGCCGGGTTTCTATGGGAATTGCCATCATAGGTGGTTTGATCTTTTCATTGATTCTGACCTTGTTTGTCATCCCGGCACTGTATACCTTTTTAAAATTTGTCAAAGTCAGACCTCATGCGTAACATCATCTTTTTTTTCCTCCTTATCCGGTCGGGTATTATATTCAGTCAGGAAGTACTGTCATTGAATGATGCCGTTTCTTTTGGTTTGAAAAATCGTTTTGATATCCTGCTTACCAGAAATCAACAAAAGATTCTGGATGTCAATAATAATTATGGCAATGCAGGATTTTATCCGGTCATTTCTGCTCAGGGAGGTCAAAACTACACTGTCAATAGCACACGACAAGAGTTTTTCAGTGGAGACATAAGAGAAGGAACAGGTGTAAATTCCAATGCATTATCCGCTTCTGTTGCTTTGGATTGGCGCATTTTTGATGGAAAGAACATGTTTATTCAGAAAGACAGGCTTGAAAAAGAAGCTTCAAGGGGTTTGGAAGCATATAAAATACAGGTTGAAAATGCTGTTTTGGACATCAGATTGGCATATCTGACGATTCAGGAGAATATGGATCGAATAAAAACCATTGATGAAGCCATCAAATTATCCGTAGAAAGAAAAGAACTCATGACCACGCGATACAATATTGGTTCCGTTTCAGGACAAGCCCTTTTGCAGGTTCAGGTGGATATCAACGCAGACAGCCTGCAATTAGAACAAGCGAAAATGGATTTGAAAAATGCAAAAATCCGATTAAATCAAAGTATCAACAGAGCACCGGATGTTGATTTTGCCATAGAAACTTTACCTCTCGAAACAGGCTTATATACTTACGAAGAAATGGCCGCACAAATGTTATCAA
Organism: Saprospiraceae bacterium; assembly: GCA_016715245.1. Lineage (GTDB taxonomy): Bacteria > Bacteroidota > Bacteroidia > Chitinophagales > Saprospiraceae > OLB9. The sequence goes on along the minus strand of JADKAS010000010.1, from coordinate 38,440 downwards.
AAAACAAAAATCTGAATTTGGTGAGACTCAACGAAGAATTAGCAGATCTCAACATCAAATCTGTCAACACACAAAAACTACCTTCGGTCAATCTCGGCGCAGCCTATAATTATAACCGGTCTGAAGCTGAAATCGGCATCTTTAAATTCAACAGAAACAGTGGTTTTACATATGGTCTTACCGCGCAATGGAATCTGTTTAACGGTTTTAGAGTCAGGAATCAGGCACAAACGGCCAGACTGATGTCAGAAAATACAAAATTAGGCCGTGAGCAACTCGAAACAGATCTGAAAACAAACCTGTATATGGTGATGGAACAAATGAATATGCTTCAGAATATTGTCAGACTGACGGAAGACAATATCCGAGTGGCCTGAAGAAAATGTAAAAATATCTTTTGACAGATTAAACATCGGAAGCCTTACTCCGATAGAATTAAGGGCGGCTCAAATTGATCTGATCAACGTATCTTTTCAACAAATTCTGCAAAAGTACCAGTTGAAAAGATTGGAATGGAACGTACTTTGGCTGGCAGGGATGATGCAGGAATAAAAACTCAAAAAATAAATCAGGTGTGAGGTTCTTACTTTTTTAACCGCAAATTCAGTCGGATCTAAATCAAGGTAGAAAAAATGAAAAAAAACGAAAGCGAAAACAAAATCACAATACAAAATCACGGATTGGTGCTAAAACAAACAAAAACTTGTTTATCACACAATTACTCTTTTTATTCATTCCTCACGTTTAATTCTGGTGAAAAACAAAAAAGCCATTCCGAATTTTTTCCGGAAAAGCTTTTTAATTATCCTGAAATCTGTATTGTCAATTAAGATTAGACATTACACCCAACCCGACACCGCAGTGTTCAATAAACTGGTGAACGGCATTACCTGCTGAACTCCTGTTTCCATATTTTTCAACATGACACTGTTTTGTTTTTTTTCCTCTTCGCCGATGATGGCGACATAAGGCACTTTACGGTCATTGGCGTATTTCATTTGTTTGTTCATCTTGGTTGCTTTGGGATACATATCACAAGCTACACCGACTTGTCTGAGTTGATACAGCCACTTAAATCCGGTGAGGTGACTTTCCTCGTCCAGAGCGATAAACAATACTTCTATATCTTTGGCTGTATTTTCCGGAAACAGGCCCAATTCTTCCATGACAATAAATATCCTTTCCGCACCAAAGGAAACGCCTACACCTGACATGTCTTTCATACCAAAAGTTCCCGTAAGATCGTCGTATCTTCCACCTCCGCCAAGACTTCCCATCTTCAGATCAGGGTAAACCGCCGCATCAAGGACCACTTCAAAGATACACCCGGTGTAATAATTTAAGCCTCTGTCCAGATTGATGGAAAAAACCAGATTCGGCACACTTTCTCCTGTCAGTGCCATAACATTTTCCACTTCTGCAATACCTTTTTGTCCGGTCTCAGAATTGGCAAAAGCTTCTTTCAGTTCGTCCAATGTTTTTTTGGACATCAATTCCAAAACAAGATGTGCAGAGGCATTTGAAATTCCTTTGGACAACATTTCAGCAATCACACCGTCTCTTCCGATTTTATCCATCTTATCAATGGCAATGGTCATCTCCATAAAATGATCGGCAATTCCGGCTGCTTCAGCGACGCCAAACAATATTTTCCGGTTGTTAATCAATATATTGACCTTAAGACCCAAACTACGGAAAACATCGTGGTAAATCTGCATCAATTCAGCTTCGTACATGAGTGAATCCGAACCGACCACATCGACATCACATTGATAAAACTCCTGAAATCTGCCCCGCTGCGGACTGTCAGCCCGCCAAACCGGTTGTATCTGATACCTTTTGAAAGGAAATGATATTTCGTTTTGGTGCATGACGACAAACCTGGCAAACGGCACCGTCAGATCGTACCGCAATCCGCGTTTGGAAATGGAAGAAACCAGCTTTTGTGATTGTAAGTTGTCCAATGCTTCTTTATTGGCATCCTTCAGAAAATCGCCGTTGTTGAGCACTTTAAACAAAAGTTTATCACCTTCTTCGCCATATTTTCCCGTCAAAGTGGCGAGCAATTCCATGGTGGGTGTTTCTATCGGTACATATCCGAATGTCGTAAACACCTTTTTGATCTGATCAAAAATATAGTTGCGCTTGGCCACTTCAGCCGGCATAAAATCTCTGGTACCTTTGGGAATCGATGGTTTTGTCATACGATAAATATTCTTTGTTTTTAATCCGGCAACACAATTTTAGCCGGATATTTTAAATCATGAGGGCAAAGGTACGGCATTGTCAAAGGAAAAGCCCAAGATTTTTACTGAAAAGAAAAGAAAAGGCTGATAAATATAGAATCAAAATCCGGAATTTCGTTTTTGAAACAAGAAAAACCCGCCTTTCAAAGTAGGCAGGTTGAAGGTGATTTTTAAGATTAAAAAGGGTCTTTAGGTTCATAGACGGGAATGCTTTTTTAGCAAAGTAAAACAACATTTCAGATTGATGAATTTATTTTTTTTCTTTTTTCCCATTTTTCAGGATCTTATCTCATCTGAAGGGCAACAATGATTATTAGTATTTTATGCTGACAAAAAACGTTTTCCTAATCCTAGGAGTCCTTTTTCGTATCATACTTTGGCTTCTTTCAAGTCTTCTTTGGCCAAAGGTAAAATGATCACTTTCAAAACATTATTTGCCTTTCACTTAATTTATCACTTTTACGAAGGAATTGAAAAATTGTTGAAAATTTGAATTGAACCTTCACAAAAATAGAATTTTACAGTCTAAAGTATAATTTCTGGTTTTAATTTTAAAATGTTAACTTTGTAGCAAGATTTAATAAATTTATCAAAGGCAATATGTCTGAAGTACGTTTGAATAATGCCCCATTAAAAGAAGTCATTTTTGAACTTCATTGGGGACTGGATTTTATTCCCGAACAAAATGTTTTTGTAGACATTGGATTTGAAGATGCACTTTTTTCATTTCAGAATAATTGTGATTATAAGTATGTGCGTTCGCTGCATAAGTCAGGAGAAAGGAACATTACAAACGTAGTTTCACATAGATTTTATAAAGTGAAAAATAGTTACCCCATATATCAATTGGGTCCAGGTGTTTTTACTGTAAATGATAATAATAAAAATTATTCATGGACAGATTTTAAAACAAAGATAATTGATGGAATCCAATGCTTGCGTAAAAGCTACGATAAAGAAATTTTTCCAGAAAGGGTCGAACTGAGGTACATTGATGTTATCGAAACCGATGTTTTAGGACATAGTGATAAGTTTGAGTTTATTAACCAAGGATTGAATTTGACAATTAATGAACTTCCTTTTTTAAACAACAAACTGTTAGATATTAATTTTTCGAACAGATATATCTTGGATGATAGTTCTTATTTGAACTTAATGGTAGCAACTGGCGTTAATAACGAAACGAGCAAAGACGCTATTATTTGGCATACTTTCGTTAATAATAACCAGATTATTTCATGGGATAAAATGGAAGATTGGATTGAAAATGCGCATAAACACGCTTCGTATTTATTTAAAAAATTAGTAAAACCAGATTTATATGACATATTCCGCTAATATTGATTTGAATTATAGCAACTCATCAATTCAGCAAAATTCTTCTCCTTTTGATGTTAATCATGGCAAGATTAGTTTGATCAAATCATTTAGTAATCTGGATGACAATTGGAATTCATATGGAGCTAATAAACCTTCTGCAAAAGCAATAGTCAAAGCAGTCAATTTTGCAAAATATTTATCTGACAGATGTTTGGAAATATTTTTTACAGCGCCAACACCTGATGGTGATATTTTAATTGAATTAAAAAATGGTGGAGCAAGTCTTGAGTTTATTTTTTCATCTATCGACGAAGAAGATAAAATAATTGGTTCTTTCGACAGCGATGAATATTGTGAAGCTAAAATAAACGATACTACAAAACAAGCTTATCTAAAATGGTTAATTTGCCCAGATGGAGATTGTCCAAATTTCTGATGATGACTACGTATTTAGGAGAGTTCCTATAAATCCTAGTTATATAAAATCAGATGGATCTATTACTAGTTATGCTTTTTGTAAAAAGCGTGATGAAGATGGTCTTTCGGTTGATTTAGAAAGATTGACTAGTCCAGAAACTACTATATTGGACAAATCCAGATTTAGACTTAGGCGCATAAATGCAGGAATAGTAAGAAATGTAATCAATGATGGCCTGGACGTCATCCACGATCCGGTTGAAGGCAATTCAGCACATAGTCTCATTACAGGAAATATTACAGGTAGTAAACAAAAACAATTGGTAAAACATTCAGAGGATTTGTTCTTATGAGGATGTCCAACTTCTATTTTATTCATTGTATTAATATTCACTTTCACCACAAAAAGAAAAGTAATCTTTTTTATCCGTTAAAACATCAAAATCTTGTCAAAATATATTTTACTCCTTTTATTGCTTGTTCCGAAAATGTCATTCGCACAACAACGGGAATCAAAGTCATATCCTTACAAAGTGGCTGTTAAAACCAATATTTTTAACCTCATCATCATTCCTTCGCTCCATGTAGAATACAGAATAACAAAAAAATCTTCGCTTGTCGGCAATTTTCACCGGGGCAACATCGTATTTTTTACAGAAAACAATTGGTTGAATGCCACATTGGATTACAGAAGATATTTTGCACGGTCAACCTCCGACGCACTGAGAGGGTTTTATCTTTCAGGTGGTTTTGCTTATCACTATGATTATGATGATGTCATTCTGGACGACATGGATCAGGTGGTCAGAACCGGAAAATCCAAAATGGGTGGTGTATTCCGCACCGGATACCAATTTGGTCTTTCCAAACACTTTCTGATGGATTTGGGTGTTGGCCTCGCCATCCTGAGTGATGTTCATGAATACCAAAGGGATCCTGTCCAAGCACAAGGCAGACTTATGGCAGGAATCGGTTATCGGTTTTAAGACATAAAAAAATCCCAAACAAGTTTATTATTTGGGATTTTTTTTGAAAGGATATAAAAAGTTTATACCATTTTATTTTGGTAAATATTCATACGTTGACTGCAATCCGAGTGGAATGTCAAGTCCCCAGTATATCAATAAATATATAGTCCAGCATATGATGAACGTTATCGTGTATGGCAGCATGATGGAAACAAGTGTACCAATACCGGTAGACTTCACATATTTATGGCAAAAAACCACCACCAACGGGAAGTAAGGCATCAAAGGTGTGATAATATTAGAAACTGAATCCCCAACCCTGTAGCCTGCCTGGGTAAGGTCCGGAGAAATTCCCAATTGCATGAGCATCGGCACCAGAATCGGCGACATCAAAGCCCATTTTGCTGAAGCAGATCCAATAAATAGATTGACAAAGGAAGTCAGAAAGATAATACCTACTATCGTAACCTGTGAAGGCAATTGTAAACTTCTCAAACCATCTGCTCCTTTCAATGCGAGTAAAGCACCTATGTTGGATTTGGTGAATGCATCAATAAACAAAGCACAGAAAAAGGCCATTACAATATAGTAACTCATTCCATGCATAGACTTCGACATACTGTCAATAACTTCTTTTGTTTTGGTAAATGTACCTGACATATATCCGTAAATCACTCCCGGAATAAGAAAAACAATAAAAATGATCGGAACGATAGACCTCATTAACGGCGCTTTAATATCGGTCAGAACACCAGTCTCTGAACGCAATGCAGAACTCGCCGGCATAGCCCACAGAGCCAGTAAAATCAACATTACTACCATAGCGAGAACGGAATAATAAAAACTGCTTTTTTCCTTTTTATTTAATGGATCCATGGTTCCCTTTGGCAGTTCAGCATCTGCATCAACAGGTGAATTGGCGTTCAGTCTTGGCTCAATCACTTTATCCGTAAGATACCAGCCCAAAATGATAAGAAGAATACTGGATGATCCGGTAAAAAACCAGTTGTTCAAAGGATTTAATTCTATGGCAGGGTCGATAATTCTGGCAGCAGATTGCGTAAAACCCTGCAACAGTGGATCTATACCTGATGGCACAAAGTTGGCGCTGAATCCTCCCGATACCCCGGCAAAAGCGGCAGCGATACCCGCCAAAGGATGTCGTCCTGCTGAATAAAAAATAACACCGGCTATCGGAATCACCAGAACATAACCTGCATCTGTTGCCGTGTGCGATAAAATGGCTACAAGAATCATCATCGGAGTCAGCAACTTTTTCGGTGTAAAGCTCAAAAGCGTTTTCAAACCTGCATTGATAAATCCTGCATGTTCTGCAACACCGACACCCAACATGGCTACCAACACTATTCCCAATGGAGCAAATCCTGTAAAGGTGGTCACCATACCCGAGAAAAATTCTGCAAATGCTTTTCCGGTAAGCATGTTGTTGACTACAATCGGAGAGCCGGATCTTGGGTCAATTTCTATAAAGGTTATCCCTGACATTAACCAGGATAAACACCAGACAAAAATCATAAGAACTAAAAATAAAATCGCGGGATCAGGTAATTTATTTCCCGCTCTTTCAATAAGATTCAGCGCTTTATTGATAAATCCTTTTGGTGCTGCTTTTTGACTCATGGTGGTTTGTGTTTTGTTGGTTGTTACATTATCGTTTTGAATATTCAAATCTCACATAAAGTGAATTCACTTGTGAGTGCTAATGTAGAAATATTTTTATATTCAACCACATATTACACAAATTTTTTATTTCAGGAAAAGCAAAATCTTTCCCGGCAGGTTTTCGAAAAGGTAGTAAACAAGCTTATTTACCGCTTAAAAAATCTGATCAATATGTACAACCATTTTTCCTAATTCCGTCATGGCATTAATAAGATGTACACGTTCAAAATCAAAAATATCTTCTTCAGACATCCTCATAGGTATTATTTTTTTCTTCCTTATAAGAGAAGCCCGTTGTGTACCTTTTAAAAGAGGTATATGCGGTGTAAAAAATTCACCATTTTTTTCAAAAACAAGATTGTAATAGTACGCATCGGTGACCCAACCTTTGCGGATGATGATGATTTCGTCTGCATTCCCCTTTTGTCTGAATACCTCATCAAGTTCAGGTCTTTCCACCCATTTATAAGGATATTCTATGTCATCAGCCGTCATGATTGCCAGACTATTAATGACAGGATAAAAATAGGGCTTGTACGTAATTTCCCGTATTTTTTCGTCATACAAGACTCTGCATTTATACATTACATCATCCTTCGGAAGTGTCGGTGCCAGAACTTCTTTAAGTAAAATGTCAGCCTTCACATCAAACAACGCTTTTCTGCTTTTTCTGAATCTGGCCTGGTGGAAACTGAGGTTCCTTATTTTTTGCGCCTTGATATAAATCGTTTCAACCAACAGGGACATATACCTTGTCTATCATTTCCTTGTATTCGGATTCGCAATCACTCATGGCCGTAATTCCGCAACCACTCCTGAAAAAAAGTCTGTCCCCCCTTTTTTCTATGTAGCGGATCATAACACCACTGTCCACACTTTCCCCATCGTAATAGCCCATTATACCTGTATAATATCCTCTGTCCTCACCTTCCGCTTTTTGGATAATTTCCACCGTTTTTTTCTTGGGAGCTCCGCTTATACTTCCCGCCGGCAACAAAGATAAAAAGATATCTCCAAGATGTTCGTGGTAATTTTTATACAATTTTCCTTCAATCGTCGAACTAGTCTGATACAATTTTTTTTCTGTAGTAGTAATCAAATCAAGATATCGGAATTTTTTTACTTCCACATTTTCAGAAACGATTCCAATGTCATTTCGGATCAGATCTACAATAGTATAGTGTTCGGCAATTTCTTTTTCATCTTCCATCAGCATCTTAATGGCATCGGGGATTCCGGCCTCTATCGTGCCTTTCATTGGAAAAGAATGAATCACTCCATTTGTATTTATAGTGACAAATGTTTCCGGTGAAAAAACAATAAACTCATCGTTAAAATATAATTTGTACTTAGCTCTCGATTTGTTAAAAAGCTGGAGCAAACTATAATTGCTTTCTATCCGGGTCGGGAAGGTAAGATTGGTAAGGAAAGAATTACCATACAATAGTTCACCTTTTACATAATCAAAAGCCTTTTTGTATTTATCAGCGGCCATCGGGAATTTCGAAAAAATCAATGGAGGTGTATTAGCAGAAGCATGGAGCTGATAATTTTTTACCTCTGTAAACTTATATTTAATCTTTTCTTTATCAATATCTTTTATGGGCAACACAAGGGGTTTTGCCATTTCAAAGTCAATAAGAAAAAAGAAAGGAATCCTGTCTTTACCCAGATGGTTCATTTGACGTACAAAAGGTAAATTATTACCTTCAGGATAAAACATAAACAGGAATACTGATGATGGGACAAATGTAAGCCATCAATGTATCATTATCATTTTTTTGACAAAATAATTTTCTATGTCGTGGGGTATAACGGCATAATATAATCCCGGACTCAAAGCGGGGATGGTAGTCTGATTTATTCCCGGGTTGATGATGGTTGTAAAAACCAACCGGCCCAGTATATCCAATATCTGTATTTTTGCTATTTCAGAATTATCTGAGACAATCCATTCTATAAACAATGGATCATTGTTCTGTAAAGAAGAAGGATATATTTTTAACGTCTCGACGTTACTTTTTAATCTGACCGCTCTTGTAGAAGAATAAGATACTAGACCATCGTGGTCTGTCATTTTCAAACGATAATACTGATTGCCAAATCCAGGGTCAAATCCGTAAATTCATAATTGGTCAGAACATTCGGATTGGATGAAGCCTGTTTTTTACCTATGGTGTTAAATTGAATACCATCGCCACTGTTTTCTATTTCAAAAAAAGCTGTATTGTACTCGGAACTTGTCTGCCAGTATAAAACAACCTTTTTATCTTCTTCATTATAAGCTGAAAAGTCAGTAAGCACCACGGGTAAAGCCCTTGAAGCCTGAAAAGCTCCGCTATTAATCCAATCGCGCACGCGGGCCACATCCTCATAAGACATAGGAACATTGCCGGCTAACATTTTTTGTCCGCATATATCGGATTGTCCTGAAATTTTTTTGTATAAAAAACTATTATTATGTTCGAATGGCACAACCAACGGGTCAGAACAAACCGAATTTCCCGGTTTGAAAAACAGACTGTTGTAAGTGTTGTAACTCCACTCTCCGTTTTTGTTATGGCAATCCTGACACTGGTTGCTATTGAAGATATTTTTTACTTCTTCGTATTCAGGAATGCAAAATTCAGGAGCACCTACAAGTATCCATGTCTCTATTGCCAATAAATCTTTAGAAGGAATAGTATGAGCAGCAAGAGGAATTGGATTTCCACAATCGACAGCTCCACCGTTGAGTCTGTCCACAAGAATACTAGTGGCCGGGCTTCCCGGTTTGATTACGGAACCACATTTTCCGGAGGAAAACATATTGCGGTAGGTATCAAAAGACCATCCGTTATTAATACCGTGATGACAATTAAGGCAGGAATTTTTTTCAAGAATGTTTTTGATATCATTGTATTGGTAATGCACAAGATTGGTGGATTCACAGGATTGCCCCTTGGAATCAAAACCTCCAAAAAAGAGAATACACAACCATATAAGGATTAACCTTTTCAAACCAAAACAATTAATTAGGAGATAAAATTAATCATTCCTGTTTATAAGATACAGAAAAGAAGGTTTTTTTTCATAAAAAAAGATGTAATGTCCGTAAGTTAGCAAAATTGTATTGCGGGATTTTTAGCGGATTTCCGGAAGATAAAAATAAAAAAGTCGTTTAGTTCCCCATTTTACCCTTTCAAACATTTTGTTATCCGCGATAAAAGGAATCCCTAAACGACTTAGTCTTCTACCCTATTTCCGGGTAAGTAAAGTTATTCTATTCAGCAATAATTACCTTAAGGTTTTTAATGGTTTCCTTATCGGTAATACTCAATATATACATGCCCGGTCTGTAACCGGCAACATCTATGGAATAATTATTTTCACCTTCATTCAGCAACATACTTTGCTGTATAAATTTTTGTCCGCTGATGTTCATCAGAGAAATTTCAGTTTTCCCTCCTTTTGAAGTATTGATTTTGTACTCAATCCTTCCTGTCACAGGATTGCTGAGCAGACGCACTTCCAATCCTTTTGTCACTTCATCTTGAGTACCGGAAGTACTCTCTGCATTAAAATGATTATATAAATTCATCACATTCGAACCCTGGGTATTGCCGTTGAATCCAAAATCTCCTTCACAATGTTGTATGATGTAGGCGATAAATAATGAATCATTTTCAAATAATGGCGCCTCCGAAATACATTCAGGCAGTTCAAGCCCACAGGACTCACTCAACATCAATAAAGCTTCCTGGAAGGTTGTGTTTTCATCAATATTCAAAGAATCAATACAATTCAGAATTTCAATATCTATTTCAGGGTCAATTTCAATCACATTGCAAAGTGAATCATCAGTCACTGTCAAACCCCAGCAGGCAGCAAAACATGCATTCGGTACATAACACGGATGTCCCAGTGAATCCACTGCACAGATAAACGGTTCGTTTTCGTCAAATAAACATTCACAATCATACCAACCACCGACATTACACAAGGAATCATCCACCACTGTATAACCGAAACATTCAGCAAAACACTGATTCTGGAATTCTATATAAATACCATTGCTGTCTACCGCACATACAGGATCGTAAATTTCCGGACACATACAGTCACCCCAAGGATCATCATAACAGTCATGACCTTCTACAACGGTAAGCCCCCAGCATGCAGCAAAACATTCGTTGGGCACAGGAAAAATATTTCCAAAACTATCCTGAGCACATATAAATAAACTGTCGGTAAATTCACATCCGCAGTCCCCGCCACCGGTAAAGTCACAAAGGGTCGAATCTGTCACCACTGTAAAACCAAAACATTCTGCAAAACAGGAATTAGTAAATTCAACATATACTCCAGTGCTGTCCACAGCACAGACAGGATCGTACACCTGAGGACAAATACAATCTTCCCACGGATTTTCAAAACAATCCTGACCTTCCACGACCGTTAATCCCCAACAGTCTGCAAAACATTCATTGGGCACAGGAAAAATATTTCCAAGGCTGTCCTGGGCACATATAAATGTACTGTCTGTCACCTCACATCCGCAATCTCCGTCAATGATTATACTGCACAAAGAATCTGCAACAACCGTAAATCCGAAACATTCCGCCATGCAGGAATTGGGAAATTCCAGGTAAGAACCAGATGAATCCTGAGCACACACAGGGTCGTAGATCATTGGACACATACAGTCATCCTGCGCTTTTGTCAGGGTTGCAACCAGCATGAGTAATAAAAAAAGTACATTCTTGATATTCATTTTATTAATTTTTAATGTTTACAAATAATTGTCGTCATAGTATTCGTTGCAAAACGTAAAAACGTTGCACGTAAAAAAAATAATTTGTATAAAGTAATAATTGAATATGCTTGATAATTGAAATTATTAGGTATAACACAAAATAAGTTTACAAAGAGTAATAAAGCGATATAATTTAATATTATTTGGATTATGTTTATAAGTACTCACTTTTCTACAATTTGGCCTAAAAACAGTGATAATGAACGAAGAATCGGAATTGCGTCTTTTGCCATAAATTGCATTAATCAATAAGCATTTCCTTGCATGGGCAAAAGAAAAAGCATGAAGATTCGAAAGTGAATGGTGCTTGCAATCACCTTTTTTATCTCGTCACAAATAACGAGACCGATTTTTATCGGGATTGCTTACTTTTTTGTCAATGAAAAAAGTAAGAGCCCAGCCGGCCTTTAGATTTGCATTTCATAATTATTATTCATATTAAAGTTATTATTATGTATAACTTGGGGGGTCCAGGGGGGACTGAAATATGTTAATATTGTGGAAAAGTTGAGGCAAAGTATGGCAAATTCGCCAGCCGGCTAGGTAAAACCTATCTCATGTTTTAATCCATACTTTGCTTAAAAGGCATAAGGACAGATAGAAAATTAGGGTAAAACCCATTAAAAAGGTCATAGTCCTACACCTTTTCTCAACTTTAAGTGATATTTATTAATTTTTAAAACCTTAATTATTATGCAAAAGTTCACTATCGGAGCTGACATCTCAAAAGACAAAATCAACTTTGCTGTTCGATATTGTAATGAGTTCATTTTGGAAATGGAGGTCGAAAACAATTCTAAACCTCTCACTAAATTTATTAAAGAAATTCTAGCTATAAGCAAAAAGTATGCTAATGAAAATTTTCATCCTTCGCTTATTGAGTTTGTTATGGAGCATACAGGTATTTACAATACTTTATTAATTGCTTGTCTTGCCGAACATCATATTGTAACATATGTTGTCCCAGGTTTAGAGATCAAGAACAGTCTTGGTATTAACAGAGGCAAAAATGATAGAATCGATGCTAGACGAATTGCTGAATATGGGGTAAGATTTAGTGACAAATTAAAACCATACTCTTTACCTGATAAAAGCCTTGAGAAGCTTAAAATGTTAAATACCAAACGTGCTCAATTAGTAAAAATTATGTCACAATTGATACAATCTGATGAGGATACTAAAAAGTTCCTCGGCGAAGAGTCTTATAGAAATATGAGATTTTATATTAATCCAGTTATAAAGGAGTTGAGCGCATCTATAAAAATGATAGAGGAGGAAATGTTGTCAATTATTAAAATTGATGAACAATTATTTGAAAACTATCAATTTGCAGTATCTGTGCCTGGTGTTGGTAAGGTGATAGCCATTGCATTCATATGTGCTACTAATAATTTTACAAAGTTTGAAACGGCAAAAGCTTTGGGGAGTTATTGTGGTGTAGTACCGTTTGGCAGAGAATCAGGAAAATACAGAGGAAAAGAAATGGTCTCTCCAATAGCCAATAAAAAACTGAAGACACTCCTGCATTTAGGTGCAAGAGCAACAATAAGTGGAAACAATCAATTCACGAAATATTATCAAAGAAAGATAATGGATGATAAAAAAAATAAAATGCTTGCTCTAAATAATTTGGCAAATAAAATTGTTAAAACACTCTTTGCTTGCGTTAAGAATAAAGAAATGTACAAACCAGATTATGTCCATACACTAGCAGCTTGATAATTACAAGTGGATAACTCTGTGGATAAGTCAAGATGGACAATTTCTAAAACACTTATTATACATAAAAAAAATGTATATAAAAGTTTTGTTGAACCATAGAAAACTTGAGGCGAAAATTCAATTATAAAAATTCTTTAATCATATTTTTTCAATTACAAATTAAGTTTATTAAAAATTACATAATTCAGAAATTAAAATCCAAAAAATCCTGACCTTCGTGCAACGGTTTACCTTATTTTTACGAATACTAAGAGTATTTTCATGTAAATGATGAAATCATGTCAGACAAGCTTATTATATTTTTCCTGATTTTCACCCTGCTCTCTTCCTGCGGAGTTGATGAATTTGATACCTCAGATATCGATATAGAAATCATAGAGGCCGATACAGTTATTGTCAATGATATTATGACAAAAGCCAGAAGTAATACTTCAGCATCAGGTGTTCAGATAGAATGTGTCACGGTTCTTTTTCCTCTTAGGGTAATAGATGATAAAAACATCATTCATTATATCAATTCAGAAAATGAATTTCACTCCCTTTTTACTGACAGTACTTTTGTCATTGTGGATTTTGTGTATCCCCTGGAATTTGCTGACATCCTCGGTTTTAATGTTGTGGCGAATAATTTATGGGATTTAGCATCATATGTGGCGGGATGTTATCCTGAAGATTTTACGCCTGCCGGTAATGAGTATCCTGCTTTTGTCATAAATGATGAAAACTCGTGTTTCAGCCTTGAATATCCGTTAACCGTAAAGACATTACAAAATAAAATTCTGAACATTCCGGATGAAAAAACTTTTATTCAGAAACAGGTATCTGAACCTTTGTATTTTGTTTTTCCTTTGACTCTTGTAGATGAATTCGGAAATAAAACGGTAGTTACTGACGGAGAATTTTTACTATTTCTTTTATCAACATGTAATGATATAATCAACCCTGACACCAGTTTTGGTTCATATTCCTATTTCGGTTGTTACAAATTTGATTTCCCGATACAGATTGGAGTCTCCGGGGTAAATCTACCCGTTACGGTTGCCAATAGCCATGATTTGGGAAATATATTGATGCAGGGAAGGTTTAACGGTTTTATTTTTCCTTTTCGATTACTTGATCCTTTCGGTCAAATTACTTCCATAGAATCTGATGAGGATATTCTAAACCTTTTGCTGGCATGTGGTCAGAAAGGGGATTTGTGGATGCTGCTTTTTGGAACTTCCACCTTTGAAATACCCGCATGCTATGATATTGTTTTTCCGGTTCGGGCCACAGATAATTTTGGCAATAATAAAAACTTTGCAAATCTCGGACAATTGACAACAGCCATTCAGGATAGCACTTTTTCAGGATATTTTCCGGAATATCCCATTAATATAAAACGAAACGCAAATAACGAAACCGTATCGCTTTTTTCCATAGACGATATTTATTCTGAATTGGAAAACTGCGATTAGATTTTTAACATATGCTGGTAGAACAGGATTTGCTTTTACAATGTCAGAAAGGAGACCAAAGTGCATACAGTACTTTGTATAAAACCTGTGCGCCCTATGTTTTTACTATTGTCAAAAACTATTTCAGCGAAGACCACGACAGAAAAGATGTGCTTCAGGAAATTTTTGCCCATATTTTTACCAGTCTGGAAAATTTTGATCAAAACAAAGGCAGTTTCAAAAGCTGGATTTCCCGGATTGCAGTACACCAATGTATCAATGTATTGCGTAAAAACAACCGGCTGAATATAGTTTATACCATGGAAATCATGGAAGATATAGAATATGATACGTTGGAGACTTTGGAAAAGTTTACCGTAAAAGATCTGGAAAAAATGTTGATGGACATGCCCGATGGATATAAAACCATTTTTTTATTATCCGTCATCGAAGAATACTCACATAAAGAAATCGGCGAAATGTTGAGTATTACTCAGGAAACCTCACGATCACAGCTTTTCAGAGCAATAAAATGGATAAAAAACAATATTTTGAATACTTCAAATATGATACAATATGGCTTATTACAATAAATTAAAAGATAAGTTACGACCGGAATCCGGATTACCGGAAGGGTATGAATGGGATTCAATGAAGCAAGGTATTTTTGACAAAATGCCTCAAAAAAAGAAAAGAAGAAACGGAATATTGTTTTTTCTATTGGGTTTGGTTTGTATCGGAGGTATAACATGGTATATCCTTGCACAAAATGAAAATAAATCTTTGGGTAAGGATAATAACAAACCGATTGTTCATAACACAAATAAAACCAGGGAATCGATACTGACCAATAATACAAATGAAGACAAAACGAATAAAGAAGAAAAACAAGGAAATACTGACTCAAAAATAACAAATACACAATCCTCTGAAGAGGTTAAATCCGAGAATCCTTCACCAACATTTACATCACAACAAAAACATCAAAAAAAATCAAAAACACCAATCTTTCCGGCCTTCAATGAAAGTCAAACAGTAATGAAAGAATCGGTGGTCATGACAGAATCAACCCAATCATCCGATATTACAGTTGCAAAAAAAGAAAATACAATTCAGCAAAATACTTTAGCTGAAAATCCATTTTCACCTGGTAATCAAGAATCAGAAACCCGTACTGTTTATGAAATACAAACCATACTCTCCCTGCCTTACCTTTCTTTTATGGTTCAATCAACAGAAGGATTACACATTGACCAACCGGAATTAACCTCTTTCAAAAAGCCTGCAAAGAAACCTTTTATTATTGCCAAAGACATTTGTTTAGGTGGTGGCACCGTTTTGTGGAACCGCCATCAAAAAAATGATCAGATATTTTCCTCTGCCAATCATCATGCCACGGTTATTGAAAAAGAATTACCAGGGTTATCCGCTTTTGTTCGGGCAGATTTGTTTACCTCCCGGAATATTTTTGTCAGTACAGGGCTTGATTATCAGCGATGGTATTCCGATTACTTTTATGATGGAACAAAAACACAAATCAAAAATGTCAATGTAGTGACAACGGTGGAGTACAATCTGATCTCCGGAAATCATACCGGTATTACAGAAAATGTGAGTCGCAGTGTGTCTGAAAAGAGAAAATTCAGAAACCGCAATGAAATGACCATGCTTCACCTTCCGCTTTTATTGGGTTATCAGTACAGTCTTTCCCGATGGTTTGTCAAAGGCAGTATTGGCCCTGTATTTACCATACACACGGGCGGCAGTGGTAAAAAACTTATTGGCAACGACATTGCAGAATACAGTGGTGTCAGTCCGGATCTGAAAAGCAGGTTTGTTGTCAATACCGGTGCACAACTCAATATCGGATGTCACTTGACACCTTCCTGGTTTGTTAGTGCGCAGGCTTCATGGTTCAAATCTTTACAAAACACCAGTAATCAGGAATCTTCGGTAAACAAACCCTCTTTTGTTGGTTTGGGTCTGGGAGTCGGATATGGATTTTAGGAAAATGGAAACAAGCGAAGCGAAGTCCCGCCCAAGCGGGAGTTGAAACAAGCGAAGCGAAGTCCCGCCCAAGCGGGAGTTGAAAGTGGAAAATTGAAAGTGAAAAGTGGAAAGTGGAAAGTGGAAAATTGAAAGTTGAAAGTGGAAAGTTGAAAATGGAGAATGGAAAGAAATTTTTAACCTGGTATCAGTTTAATCCGGCACCGTACGAAGCTTCGATCCAGATTGGCAAATTACCAAATTGACAAATCGACAATCGTGATTAGCGTCGTTTCAACTTATCAAATGATCAAATTGTCACATCATCCTTTTTTAAAAGGGGCGTAGCCTTGTCATCTTAAAATGAGGGTTTAGCTCGGAGCTCGAAGGGATTTAGCTCGGAGCTCGAAGGGATCAGCTCGAAGGTCGGGGGGATTAGTTCGGAGGGTGGAAAGGGAAAATTTAAAATGGAAAATGGAAAATGGAAAATGGAAACAAGCGAAGCGAAGTCCCGCCCAAGCGGGAGTTGAAAGTTGGAAATGTATGTTATTACAAGACCTCCCGGATGGCAGATAGTCCGGGAAAAAATTCTTCCTGCCAGTGGATTTACCTTAGAAACAGGATTAAGATGTTTGACTTTTAGCACTGTTTTAAAGTTGATAAAGTTATTTTATATAACTTTGCGACTTTACAAAATCACATATTTTATAGTCAGGTCATAATACTAAACAGGGCGGATGAATGAAAAACGGTCTCTCGAAACACTGAATAATAAACAGTTACAAAAGCATCTCAACTTTGCCGCAAGCAGTCTTTACAAAAAGCTTCTCAAACTTGATTTGACATCTTTACAACTCAGCGATTACAATCAGCGGTATCTCCGAAGTAAGATTTCAAAACTTGAGAGTACCCTGTCTTTATATAGCAAATTACTATTTCTTTCTCTGAAAAACAGTCAATTTTCACTTAAGACATCAGTTTTGGTGGATTACGGTGGAGGAAGTGGCGTTATGTCATTGTTGGCGGCAGAACTGGGTGTTGGTACTGTCATATATAATGACATCTACGACGTCAGTTGCAAAGATATAGAAATTCTGTCCAATGCGTTAGGTCTAAAACCAGATCACATTGTCTGCGGTGATGTGGATGACCTGGTGTCGTATCTTCAGGAAAAGTCAATTTCAATAAATGTTATTGTGTCCTACGATGTTTTGGAACACATCTATGATGTTGATTCTCATTTTAAGAAGCTGGGTCTGTTGTCCGGTAGCGTTTTTCGAATTGTATATGCTTCGGGTGCAAATATTGAGAATCCATTTTATGTGCGTTCCGTAACAAAACAACAGATTAAAGCCGAATATGAAACAAGAAAAAAGATATGGGGACACAAAGAAAGAGACAGTCTTTTAGCTTTTTTTGAAATAAGAAAACAAATAATCTCTGCATATGCCCCTGACCTGAATCCCGAGACAGTTGATTATTTGGCTCGTTGCACCAGAGGGCTTATTCAGGCAGATATAGAGAAATGTATTGAGGAATTTCGTTCCAAGGGAAATATCACTTACCGTATAGATCATCCAACAAACACATGTGACCCCTATACCGGGAATTGGTGCGAACATTTGATGGATTTAGAACAGCTTAAAGGAATGGTCAGAAATAGCGGTTTTTCAGCTCAGATAATTACCGGTCGATACCCCGCAGGAGGGTCTTTCCTTTTGAGGCTCGTTAAATTGTTGCTTAATGTTATTTTGCAAATCATGGGACGAAGAGGTATGTTCGTCGCACCATATTATGTTTTATTGGCAGAATCAGACCAACAAGGCGCAATTCAGTCCGTGGATTAGTTGCTGCAAAATAACACCCCTTACACCAACGTTGAGGCCCTTGTTTCCGTCTTAAGATTATGATTTCTAATTTTGACTGTCTCCCTTTACTTTTATAACTGATAAATTATCGTAAAATGAGAACCTTACATTTTTTATGGTTATTCTTCCTAATAATGCCCGGATTGTCCTGCCAAATCCTGAACAACAGTTTTGAAAATAATAATGGGCCTGATTTGTCGGATTGGGAATGGACATGCCATGCAGAATCTTTTGAAAATGCGCCCCAGGGAGGCGGAAAATGGTGTATTCAAGTTCCCAGCGGCAATACGCAGGGTTGTTATCCCGGATTTGTTTACCAGAAAGTACCCTGGATATCAAAAGACAAAATGTATACACTTTCTGCCTGGGTCTATGCAGATTCACCCCCTGTTGTTGGAATCAATTTTGGCAAAATTAACAACGGGAACATCACCCTCCTGGAAGGAGATACCACTACATCTGCCTCCTGGACAAGATTACAGGTCACGTCAGAATTTTCACTGTTGACCGGAGATACGGCCATCGTAATACTAAACGGAGGATTAATCGGCGGTCCTGCACAGGGTTTCGGTTATTTTGATCTCATTCAACTCGAAGAAATTTCAAAAACGAAAAACACCACTGACCATCCTATATTTCAATTATATCCGAATCCCTGTGTTTTTCAATCAACCATTATTATGGAAGAAAAGTATATGTCAAATGTTGACATAACTGTAACAAATATATACGGTCAGTCTGTGCTATCTTTACACAATATAAGTGGTTCAGAAGTCAGTCTTGATCGGGAGCAACTTCCGGCTGGTTTATATTTTATACATCTGAAGGTTAATGATACATTAATCGGTACAAAAAAGTGGATTATCAGCGAGTGATAGTATATAATTCAGAAATTGAAAAACTGATTATTCCAGTCTGAAAAATAAAATAATACAACTATTCCTTTTTTATTTTTTCTTCCTTTTATTTTAAATCTTCATCTTCCACATGCAGTATATGGAGAAGTCTGTGGATAATGGGCGCAAAAAATACAGCCGTAATGCTCAAAAAAGCAACGCCACTGTATAATGCAAAAAGCGAAGAAAATATTTTGGCTGAGGAAGTTGTCATTTCAACAACAGGACCCATCCCTGTCAGAATCATACAAGCCATATAAAAACTGTCCAGCCAGGAAATGTCACCAAAATGATGGTATCCTGCCATGCCTACCATTACAGAAAACAAAATTAATCCCATGGCAAAAAGTCCGTACACTCCGAGCCTGTAAAGGAAATGTTGTAAGGGTACTACTTTTTGTTTGCGGTGTTCCAGTCTCATGGCGTAATATTGTTTTGATGGTTGCCGGAAATGTATCCTGAAATGAAGGAATACATTTTCAAAAATATTTTAATTTCAGTAAAGTACAAAAGTATAGAATTTTGGTTACATCTTTGAAGTGCTTTTGTTCAAGAGGTGTCTGAAAAATTATGCGTTATTTGACATCTCAACTTTTCAATAACAGCACAGACCTCAAAGTTATACCTGACAGAAATTAAAATACGCGTAAGATGTCAGGGTTACGCCCCTCGCATTCAGTTTATCGGGCATTCTACAAAGATATCAGGGCTAAAGCCCTGGTTGTTTCCTACATTCCTATATTATGAATAAACCGATGCTAACACTCCTTTGTTACACAGTTCGAATGCTGGGTATGAAGAAAACAGGGCTAACGCCCCCGGATGTCTGCAGCAGTTCTATATTGTGAAGAAAACCACGATGGTCAGAAAAATTATTTCACTTCTATCACACCGCCGTCTTCAATGATTATTTCTGCTTCCGGTTCACAAATGACGGGTTGATTTCCTCTGAACCTGAGCATTCCGGAATTTTGTATACGATTGCTGATGGATACAGGAATTCCATCTGTTTCAAGGCAGCCTCCATACATTAAAATTAATTTTTTACAACGTTGTGTGCCACTTCCGTTCCCAACAGAAAAACTTCCTGTCTTTAATTTAGGACAATGTTGTGCATCAGCAGAAATGATGACAGTGTGTATAGAATCAGGTACAGAATTTCCCACCCAATTGCAGGGATTTGTCCAAATAGAGTCGCAAGTTCCGTTCCAGTAGATAGGTGAAGGAACCACCGTCAGGATAACTTCCGAACTTTTATATTCCAATTCAAATAATTTTCCATTGCCAATATATGGAAGATTTGTAAAATCAAAAATATTGGTAATGGTGTCCTCTGAAGATACAATAATAAATTCATCTCCAATTTCTGGTGTATATCCGGGGAGTAAGGCTACATCCAGCGTATTAGGCAAGTCAATGGGCGAATCCGAAGTAATCCCATCGTGTCCATTAACATTTCCCATTCCCGCAAGCCCTTTTATCTGAATAAAAAAGGTTGCATTTTGTGTTCCAATATAATTTAAAAAATGGAGTTTGCCAATATTTTGACCCGGCCTGTAAAATGAATTTACATTGGCAAATTCACAGTCAATTATTGCGTCTCCCATGATGGTTCCATAGTTTTCAAATGTTGAACTGCTGTTGATTCCAATGATAGCTGTATCTGTCATCATCTTCATCTTGAATACACCATAGTTGACAAAATAGTTGAGGTTGGTTGAATTTCCGGCATAGCCGAATTGAACAGCAATTGGGGCATTGACAATATCAATTTCACCACCAAACTGATTTGTAATCGAATGACTTTCTGAATAATTTTCGAGTAAAAAACACCATTGCGTTACGTTTTCAAATGAAATATCACCATAATTGATCAAACCGGACTTCAGTTCCATTCCTCTGTGAATGTTTAAAAATTCTATCCTGCCATTTTCAGTGTTTTGGAAATTTTGTGTAAATGTATCTCCGTCATCCACTTTAAGTGACATCGTCAATGGTTCCTCATGATTCCGTATGAATAAATTACCGTCATTATAAAAATAAGGAATTTGTGTATTGTTGATAAACCCAAGATCCAGGGCTTGCCGGTAGTGATCAATGACAATATTGCCTGTATTGAGGAATATACCTTGCCGGACATCAATACCGACATGAGAACTGTCAATATTAATATTGCCATAATTGTTGAAAGGCTTGTTTTGAAAGTTAGAGACATCGACAAAAATGATACCGCTATAAATCCTGTTGCCTCCTGTATTAATGACGTTAATAAAACCATTTTCAAAATTATTAAAAGCTGAAGTAGCAAAAATTGCTTTGGAAATCAAATTGGTAAAGGTCATGATACCATAATTGTTAAATACCCCTGCCTCAACTCTTACGCCGCTGCCCATATCTGACATGATGATGTTCCCATAATTGTTGAAAGGATAAATATTGACTATTCCGTAAGACAAAGTGTCCTGCAATTCTGTAATTTCAATTGAGCCGTGATTGGTAATACTGCCCATATCAAAAATGGCATCGTTGCCCGTTCGCCGTATAAACACATTGGCATTGGTATCTATGGTGAAAGGGTAGGTATTGTAGATACCATATTCCATCAGATTAGTTCCACTGATTTCAAGCAAACTGCCGCTTCTTAAATGAAGCGTATTGGAATTTTTCAGACCTGCATTTAACGGGTAATAATCCGATCCAACAATTAATACATCTCCAAAATTTTCCATTGAAAAATTATTGACAAGGCCATGTTTATCAAAACCGGTTATGACAAATGAACCATTGCTAAAATTTTTTAAAATACCGTCATTTTTAAGCCCATCATCATCAGAAGATTGAAGTGTAATTTCCCCATGATTAAATAGCTTTCCGGTTATCTGAATATAGATAGAATTTGCCTCCACCGTCGGTATATCCCTTAAAACCGTCTGGATAAAAATAGTTCCGTTATTATTCAGGGTATCAGCGAGATAGATACCATATCCGTTGGGGCCTGTAATATTAATGATTCCATTAATATTATTATTAAATTTTCGTTGATTAGGACTAACGGACGCCTGATACATCAATATTCCTTCATGAAAAGGATTGTTGATATTTATCAATCCGTTGTTGGTTATAGTCCCCCCGTCAAAATCAAAACCCCTTTGAGGCTGGTTCATGATGATGGTATCCTGATTTGTCAAAGAACCTCCTTCCAATATATGAAAACCATTGCTTCCTGCTGAGAAAGTGGTCATGCCTCTGTTACTGAAAAACCCTGAATTTAAAATGGTTATTTGATCATATATGGTTAAAAATGCAGAATCCTGTACGATTAAGGTGTCTCCTCCACTCAAGGTAATGGAATGAGCTACTCCAATGTCACCTGTCTTAAGTTTTAATGTTACACCTGATGTTACAGTTACATCATGCGCTGAAGTTGGCACCACACCAAGGCTCCAGTTTAAAGCATCATTCCAATCTTCGGTGTTCTCGGCATTGGTAAAAAGATTTACCTGCCCGTATGTGTCATTTTTGGTTAATAAAAAAACTATTAAAAAGATTAGGCTAAAAACTCCATTTTTTTTCATTTTTTCTTTTAATTGAAAGAATAATAATGTTAAAATCGAAAAAAGTAAACTTTACAAAGATGATAGTTATACTTTTTACCAACCTCATTGAATTAATGTAGTATTAAAAATATATGAATTCATAGATTTTTAAATCCGGAGATACAAGATGTACAGGTTAGTATTAATTTTACTGAAAATTCACCGGTTTATGTTTAAATCCGCACCATTTTTTTTCCTTTGGCTTGTTGGGTTGTCCGGCACTTTATCCGGTCAGCAGGATTCCATAATTCATGCCATCAAAAATGCATCCGAAACTGAGCCATATACAATAATCTTAAACAAAATTACAGACAAATGTGGTATAAATCTGACTTGTATGATGCCTTATCTTCAAGTCCTGGGTGAGATACCAACCGACGATAAAGTGCTGAGTATATATTATAATCTGGGCAGTTATTTATTCAGGAAAGGTTTAATTAACGATGCTAAAACTGTTTACCTGTCGGGAATGAAAAAGGCAATAAGTGTTGATAAAAACCATAAATCTTTGTTTAATTTTTATTCTTCCTTAAGTAATTTGTATTATTTGTCAAAGGTAGTAATGGCAGACAGTGCTTTTTATTATATCAGTGAAAGTGAAAAGATCCTGGAATCCAATCATCTGGACATTGAAAATTACTGGAAACCGAATTATAATAGATATTTAGTGTACGTAGCGTTAAAAAATTTTGATAAAGCGGATGAATATTTAGAGAAATCCTATTCCTTTCTTAAAAATTCGTCTAACCGTATGCAGAAAGGCTATGTTCTTTTTACTTTACTGGAAGCAACAAAAAGCAGAGGTAGTACAGAGCATTTTAAAAAATATCTTGACGAGTTCATAACATTTAAAAAGTCTGGAAATAAGGAACTTGATATTAACCACTTAGGTATTATGGAATTGTTTACGGACAAAGCAGAAGCTCAAAAACTATTGGAAGAAAGTTTAAAAAGAGTGGAGAAGGCAGGAAAACCTGTTCAAACACCGGATGCAAGACGAACAGCTTTGGCGCAAATTTATAAAGAAAAAGGGGAGATTGACAAAGCAATTGATCAGTATTTAAAAATATTAAATTACCCGGGGTCAAAAGGGGGTGGAATTGTATTCAGAAATGCTCTCTATTCTTTGTACGAAGCCTATAAAAGCAAAAATCAACCTGACCAGGCATACAAGTGGATTGAAAAATATATAGCATTGGAGGATTCAATGAGCAATGAATTATTCAAAAGTCAGATTGCAGAATATGAGGTCAAATATCAGACAAAAGAAAAAGAAAATCAACTTTTCAAACAAGAAATAGAAATAAAAAATGCAAGTCTGCAAACACGCACATTGGTCGCTTTGCTGTATCGGTTGAGTCTTATTTTTTTTACAGTCGCTGTTATATATTTTAAAAATGTAAAATTTAAAACTCAAATGATGGTAAAAGACCAGGAAATCAGAGAGCAAAAAATAAAAGAACTTGAAAATAGTAATAAATTACTTTCCTTAAATTCCGTCATTGAAGGTCAGGAAACGGAACGTCTCAGGATTGCCAAAGATCTTCATGATGGTTTAGGTGGGTTGTTGACTACGATCAAAGCCCATTTCAGCAGTATTCAAAAGGAAATCCAACAACTCGAAAACCTCAATTTTTATAATAAAACCAATAAATTGATTGATGAAGCTTGTATTGAAGTGCGTAGAATTGCACATGATATGGTGCCTTACTCCATCAAATTAAATGGTCTGACCGGTGCGTTGGAAGATTTGAAAGAGGGCATTGAAGCAAGAGGTTTGCCTTGTGATCTCGATATATTTAATGCTGAAAATGTACAATTAAGTGAACAAACATCGAACATGATTTACAGGACCATTCAGGAAATCACCACCAATGCAGTCAAACATGCAAATGCCACCAAATTATTATTACAACTTGTTTTTCATGAAAAGGGATTAAATATTCTGGTTGAAGATAACGGGAAAGGATTTGACATAAATACATTACACAACGAAGACGGGATGGGAATCAAAAGTGTTGAATCAAGAGTCAGATATCTGGGTGGAAAAATTCATTATGATTCCACTCAAGGTCATGGTACCACGGTAAGTATTGAAATTCCTTTTACAAATGAGATTATGGCTAATCAAAACGATAAAATATGATAAAAATTTGTATAGCTGATGATCACCAGTTGGTGGCAGAAGGTATAAAATTGTTATTATCGGAATATGAGAATCTGGACATGGTTGCCTCTTTTCAAAACGGAAGGGTGTTGCTTGATTTTTTGAATCAGGGCCACCATATAGATGTAGTTTTTTTAGATATCAATATGCCGGAATTAAATGGAATTGAGACATGTAAAAGAATTAAAAACGACTTTCCTGATATAAAAGTGATTGCTCTGTCTATGATCGGAGAAAATAACTTGATTAAACTTATGTTTAAAAGCGGAGCAGATGCGTATCTTCATAAAAATGCAGCTAAAGAAGAAATTATACTGGCAATACAGGAAGTAATGTTGGGTAAAAAATACCTTAGCCAGGAAATGACCAATCAGGTTTTGTTTAACGATCAATCAAATCATTCTGCAAAAATCGTCAATTCTCCGTTTCCCAAACTTTCTGATCGGGAAATTCAAATTCTCACCATGATCGTAGGTGAAAAAACAACACAGGAAATTGCGGAAAACCTTTTTATCAGTTTCGGAACAGTGGAGACCCACCGAAGAAATATAATGACAAAATTGGGGGCCAAAAACACAGCCGGAATGGTCAGAACGGCATTGGAATACAATCTGCTGAGTCCTGATAAATAGGTTTTTTTGATTTACACATTTTTATTGCTTTATGTTTGATTTAATCCGGATTTTATTATTTTAATTCCGGTATTTGGTCTGCCTTATCAGCTATGGTTTGTGCGTCAAAAAATGAATAGCTGTGTTGATTTCTCAACATAAATCTGTGGTTTTCTGAGGTAAAAAATAAATACATGTGATATAAATAAATTCTTCCTGATTGCCGGATTCCTTTGCTCATAAAATGTAAAGTCTGACACTAATTTTCGATTATGCAGGACATTACACCTGCAAAGTAATCATGCACTTAACATCTCGTCTTGAATTACATCACGATACGTAATAAAAGCCCATTTGGCTTTGAACTTTATTGTTTGGGGTCCGTTAGCCGTGATTTTTCTATTTTGTTTAATGTTATGTACAGTATTTCTTCTTTCCTCTCTTTTATAGAATTGTATTTCCCCTTGAATAGTCTCTGAAAACGGAATGCTATTGATGTAGCTAAAATAAAATTGTTGTTTGTCAGCATTCCTGTAGTTTTAAAAATTTTACCTCTGCTGCTTAGCCAGCGTGCTTCAAGTCTGTAAATGATATTTTTTATTGGTGCATAGTCAAAATTTAATGAAAGTCTGGTGGATTTAAAAGCGTTTGGTGTAATTGTCGGAATAATGATTCCTGTTTTGTCTTGGAAATATCCGGCTCTTATGGCTATTTTCCAGGCTTTACTAATAACGTATTTTCCTATTATTACCGGACTAAACCAAGAATCACGTTCAGAACCACCTTTTAATCTTTGCTGTATTTGTACTGATGAAAAAAAATTTCCACTACTCATCCACCTACCAACAATCAGTGTCTCGTTTTTGCTTTTTGTTGATATTAAAGCTTAAACGAGACAGAATAATCAACAGCCCTTCTGACTTGAGAAGCCGACTTTTTACTAAGATCAACGGCTTTTGTTTATTCTGCTTAATGTTACCTGCAGGCTTTTCCGTCTGCCGGTGAAGTTGTAAGGTCATTTGATTAAAAAATGTGCGTTAATAGCGATTTCCTATTGTCTCTGATGGCATAGACTTTTGAATAATATCCAAGTCTGTTTTAGTTAATTCCACCTGAAATGCACCTAAATTCTCTTCGAGACGAAAAATTTTTCGAGTACCTGGAATAGTTATGATTTCATCGTTTTGACTCAGTACCCATGCAAGGGCAACCTGTGCTTTCGAGACTCCTTTGCTTTGTGCAATTTGCTCAATAGCATCAACAAATTTTAAGTTCTCATTTATTGCTTCGTCTGTAAAGCGAGGAAGCGTAAGACGCCAATCATTTGTTTCTAAATCTGCCCGGCTTTTAATAGCCCCTGTTAAGAATCCTCTGCCCAATGGACTGTATGCCACAAAGGTTATTCCAAGTTCCTTACAAACATCAAAAAGCTCCTTCTCTGGTTCACGACTCCATAAGGAATATTCCGTTTGAAGGGCTGAAATAGGGTGAACTGCATGAGCTCTGCGAAGCGTTTCAGCATTAACTTCAGAAAGTCCTAAGTATTTGACTTTTCCTTGTTTGACCAAGTCACTCATTGCGCCAACAATTTCTTCAATTTCTACTTTCGGGTCTTGTCGATGCATATAATACAAGTCAATTGTGTCGACTTCCAAATTTTGAAGACTTTGTTCACATGCTTGTCTTATGTATTCCGGCTTGCCATTAAGACCAAGAAACTCACCATTAGGTCCTCGCATCACGGCAAATTTGGTCGCTAATATCAAGTCATCCCATCGACCTTTAAATGCTTTTCCTAAAAGCCGTTCATTGGCTCCCCAACCATACATATCGGCTGTGTCGAAAAAATTCACGCCTAAGTCGATGGCTTTATGTAATGTATTGATGGATTCTGCTTCGTCAAAAGAACCATAAAATTCTGACATGCCCATGCAGCCAAGTCCAATTCTATTCACTTGTATAGTGCTGTGGCCTAATATTGTTTTTTGATTCATTGTATCTGTATTTTTTATTTTAAGTTTATGTTTTTTTTATCGGTTGGTTTAAACAGAGTCATCTCGTGAGCGTATTATAAATAGCCTGGGGCATGTTCAGGGTAGCTATTGTGATTGTACTTCATTTAGCCTGAGATAAAACCTGTTTTAGCAGAATGTTGTAAAACTTTGTCTAAATCCAGTCTAACTCCTTGATGGTCATTTCACTTTCAACATTTCCGGTATGTAAAGTTGTTTTTGGTTCAAACAGAAGGTTAAAAACAATTTCTCCGTTTGTATGTGGTCTGTGTTCCACACCTTTGGGAACAATCAGAATTTCCCCTTCCTTTACTTCAACTGTCCTTCCATCCCGAAAGTCCATCAGCAGAGTTCCTTTGAAAACCATAAAAAGTTCGTCCTCATTCTCGTGACTGTGCCAAACAAAGTCATTTTTTAATTTACAAAGTTTTACATATTGTCCGTTAAGTTCTCCAATAATGTGAGGTGTCCATTGTGGTACAGCCCCCTATTAATCAGACAAAATTACGGTTAGTTAAAAAATAAAAACAAATATACAATATCTTTGCAATGAGAGAGCTGATAATAGGTGACATTTTGTACCAATTTTCAGATTGTAATGTGTAGGCCTACCATTGCATTTTATTTTAGTTGGAGGTTTGGCATTCGATCAAAAAGCGGTGTCCTTCGGACGGCCTTATATGAGAGAGAGCTTCCTCTAGGCTCGTATTACCCAATTTTCATATTTTTTAATGTTGGGTAATTTAGATATTTCCTGATAAGCTACTTTTAGCCTATAGTTTGATTTACGTTCTTTTTCTGAGATGATGACTTCTACTTTGCCAGCTTCATACAATGCCCAGAACTTAGAAGGTGGTACTTTGGTGGCTGTGTGGGGACGTTGATTATTGTAACTATCATAGAATGCATCTAATCTCTTTTCTGCATCGGATAGTGTTGCAAACTGGTCATTTTTGATGGCTTTGCCTAATGTTTTGTGGAAACTTTCTATATGCCCATTTTCTTCGGGTGTATATGGATGTGTAAATACCTGCATCAGATAATTTTCCTTAAAGAACTCTCTTATCTCATCGCTTGAGAATTGCTTACCATTATCATTACGTACTTCAACTTGCAATTGCACATCAGGAGTTAACACTCCTTGAAAATAGTTAGCTATGACATACTCCCAAGCAGCTTTTACTTGTGTGGTACGCATTGAATATCCGATACTCTAACACAGGACAAATCTTGTAAAGGTGTCGAGTATGGTTAATACAAAAGCATATTTGCGGCTCTCGTGTATCCAGATGTACTTTATATCCATCTCTATGATATTCAATGGCTTAGTAGGTGCGACTCTACGATGCTTGACAAATTCTTTACCCGGACGGCTTACTTTCTTTTGCAATAAATCATGTTGACGCATCAGGCGATATACTTTCTTGTGATTTATAAAATATCCCTTAAGGCATAATGCTACGCAAATGAGTTTGTAATAATCAGCTTGGTCGTTATCTGACTTTAAATCACATATTTCTTCGACCACCTTTGCATTGTCAACTTCTTCTTCTACACCTGTCTTGGGGTTGAGCCAATTTGTCTTCTTTGTTGGTGGTTTGCCTGGCTTTACTCCCTTTAGATTGTAGTAATATTGATTGCGTGTGATGTTGACTATTTTTAAACATTCATCAAATCTTAAGCCTTTACAGCGATACTCTGATACTAACGATGCTTTTTCCACTCTGGATACTTTTTTTTTATCACTTCGTCCTTAAGCTTACTTTCTAACTCCTTCTCAGCAAGCAAGATTTTTAATTGCTCATTCTCCCGTTCTAATTTCTTGATTAGCTGATCGTTTTGGGTACTCTTCTTGTGTTGAAGCCCTTCATCTCCATATATCAATAGCTTGCGCTTCCAATAATAATATGTTCCTTGAAATAAGTCATACTTAGCTAACGTGACTTTTAGTCCATTCTTTTTGACTTCGTCAATAATTTGAAGTTTCTCCTTGTCGGTAAACTTCTTTGTTCCTGATTCTTTCTTTTGCATGTGCATAGTTACAAAAAATTATTTGTAACTTCATCTTATTTCTTAGGGGGCTGTTACACATTGTTTATCAAACAATGAAAATTTTTCCATGATGTTAATAGAATTGATATTTTTCATAAACTTAATTTATAATATGTTGTAAGCGCTTCGAAAATAGTCACTGTCAACTTTTTTTATTCCAAACCTATCCAGTCAATCAATAATTTGAAGTCTTCGTCCTGGTTGTTGGCAATCAGAAAACTCAATTGCGCGATGCTTTCAAAATTGAAATTCGGGGTGTTCAATTTACGCCCCCTAAACTGAGGGTAAAATTCACTGATTTTTAACCTTATGTTTTCCCATTCCCCTGAAGTGCTAAATTGGTGTACGTAGGACTCAGATTGCGAAATACTGCCCTTCAAACGAAACTCATAGCGCTTACCATCTCCTTTTATTCTTATTACAATGAATGTCTTTTCTTTAGTCAGTTTGATTTTTGTGTTTAATTGTATAGACGCAAAACCTCCGTTGTTTTCCAATGACACATGACCTGAAAATTGTCCATGTCCGGTATCGGTTAATAATATGGAACTTTTGGATATGCCACCCATCACATCATCGTTGACTATACGCCATTCTTTGATGTTGGTTTGAGTCGAAAAATTATAAATCTCTTTCATATTTGAACTGGCAGACAAACCGAGTACCATAAAAATTAATACATATTTCATCATTTCTATATTTTAAAACCACAAAGTGCTTTTATTAAAATTATTTATAACATCAGTAGGTAGTAGTATCCATTTTATTAATATTCTTATCACATTTCCTTACTTACATCTATTTTCTGTACCGTTTTTTTTTGGATGTTTGAAATCTTTTAATACAAGAGAACCTTTAGTTTTGATCGGACAGGCTTCTTTCATGTGTACTGTTACCTTTCTACTTTTTTTTATCCGATAATATGCAATTATACAACAAATTGTAAATATGAAAATGTTAATTATTACATTTTTAATTTCTTTTCTCTTATTGTGAATATATGCCACAGGAATCATAATGAGCCCAAGGCATATGGCCGAAATAGGAGTCAGAATTGTCCATTTTTCCATAGCCAATGGAACGACTAGCGCTATTACCCCAAAAACTTCTGAATCCCCTATGAACTTAATTAACCATTTTGATAATCCTTCAGAACTACATCTTATTGTTTACCTCTCAAAGCCCTTCTTTTTTTTAATTTTTTAATTCCATTTTTGAGACTTTCTGCTTTTTCAATAAATGGCTTTGCTTGTGTACTGTCGCCCATAAATTGGTATGATCTTCCAATGTATAAATAATTTTCACTGTCAGCAGAATTAAATTCACTAGCTTTTTGAAAGCATTCAATCGCTTTAGAATACTGATTCAGATATGCATAACTCCTACCTAAATTTTTATACGCTAATGCATTCTTCGGATCCAGTTCAATTGCTTTTTGATAATCGTTGATAGCGTTTTCAAACAGTTCTAATCCAAACCATCCGCCTCCCCTGATAATGTAGACGTCAGCCTTTGATTTATCTACTTTCAAATAATTATCGGCTTCAATAATAGCCTTTTCAAATTCATTATTCAGAAAATAATTCCGGGCTAACTCTCTATTTACATCGTAATAGTCAGGTAGAATAGCTAAAGCCTTTTTCAATTCAGTCTGTGCTTGAAGAAGAACGCTTTGCTTTTCTTCAGGAGTAATGGATTTGTCGTATTTGTCTTTTATCAAAGTGGCACCCAAATTGTAATGTGCCCGTGCACTCTTGTCACTTGTTTTTATATCATGAGTAAATAAGGTAAAATTGTCTTTCCAATCCTTATTCCGTGCGAGGGTTTTAAGTGAAAAAAGACCGGCTACTAAAAAAGTAATCAGTATTACAGACGCATTTGAAGAAAAGAATTGTTTGAGCCCCGTTGCCGGTGCATGGTTGATATTACGTTTGAATACTTTCAAAAGGATTAATGCCAGAACAATACAAAAAGCCAATGAGAGAGTGTACATAAATCTTTCTGCCATTGTACTTCCGATTAAAAGGAATATGTTTGAGACAGGTGCAACTGTAATAAAGAAAAAGATAATAGCAAATGCAACGATGGTTTTTTTCCGCATCTCCATTGCGGCATAAATTGCCAGGAAAATGCAAATAAGAAAAGCGGCAATTGCTGGCGGTGAGGAAAGTGATTGAAGTGATATTTGCGCAAATGAATAATCATGTGAAAGCGGATGTGGAAAGATTAACAACTTGAAGTATTGCAGCAGAATATAAAACGCGGTGGCTATTCTGACTGAATTGTTTTCAGAGCCTAGTAGTGAATTGTCAATTAATTGTATTTGTGCAACAACGGGCATTGCGGCAATAATGGACTGGCGAATCAGCAAATAAATGCTGCTGACCATAACTAATGACAGAACAATGATGCCGATTTTTTTCAGGTCGATTTCTTTGAAAAAAAAGAATATTATAGGAATAACGGCTAAAAAAGTTATTCCCGATTCTTTCGAAAGCAATGACAGAAAATAAAACAGGCATGCAAAAAGCAATGATGAAGTAATTTTGTTTGAATAATATTTTAAGAAAAACAAAGTGGCAATGATGCTGAAGAAAAAGCACAACAACTCATCGCGGCTTTTAATATTATCCACCACTTCCGTATGTATAGGGTGTGTTGCATAAAGCAGAGTGCAAACAAATGGTAAAAGCAAGTTTTTATTTTCAAACAAATTGCAGAGGAGGATAAACAGCAGAAAACAGGTTGCGCTATATAGAAGAACATTTATAAAATGACTTACATGCGGATTGTTCGGAAAGAAATGCCACTCTATAGCAAACATTACCATTGAAGCAGGGCGATACATTGGCCCTCTGATTCCTTCTGAATAGCCATACCAATTTTCTGTTTGGAGAAGAGTGGGAATTCCCTTTAAGCCTTTGCTGACTACGCTATTTTGAACGATAACAGCCGCATCATCAAGCACGTAGTCGGAGTCAATACTGTTAATATACAAAGCAAAGGAAAAAATGGCAATAAATATTGCAAGTTGGAATTTGACCTTCTTATCTGAAATAATAGGAGTAGATTTTAAAGGGTGCAAAGGCAGCAAGCCTTCTTTTGCCAACTTCTTCTTAACTTTTATTTGATTGTTCATGGCTGTAATGCATTAGTTAATAATACTGTTTATACAAGGATCAAATTACACATAACGAAGAATGGGCGGCACTGGCGACGGACGCAGCGATAGCAAGTCTGTAGGTCCGATCCATTGTTATGCGGGGAGATTTAATTTACTTATTGTTTTTTTAGTATTCATCAATGGTGCATCTTTAATTTTACGATTTATTTCATTTTCCAATTTGTATGGTTGATTGAATATTTCTTGGTTTAATTTAAAGTATACTGACAAATTTCTAATTGTTTCTTTTGACAGACCTTTGTTATAATTTAACATTTTTGAAACCGTGCCTTTTGATAGGTTTAAAATTTTGCTTAAATCCGTTGAATTTAGGTTATGTTCTGCCATTAATGCTTTGATCGTTTCTATCGGATTAAGTTTTGTAAATTTGATATTATCTGTATCCCACTTTTCAATTAAAAGCGTCAACAATTCTACATCATCACTTTCTCTTGTTAATGGGTTTTTTACAAGTTCATGCAGTTTGTTACAATATGATTCGTATTGCGATTCTGATTTGATTAATTTATATTCCATTTTATCTATTTATATGTATCAATTTTAAATTGTAAGTTTTCTCCACATATTTTGTCGTATTCTTTATGAGATCCTATCCAATTTATGTACAGATGAACGTTTTTTAATCCAAAATAATATGTACATATCATTCTATATTTATTCCTTCCGATATTAAACACAACCCGCTCACTTCCTTTCCCTAAAATATCCGCACTTCCAAATGTAATTACTATATCTTGTGGCTTTTCCCAATCTGCATTAGATATTAATCTTACCCAAATTTTAAAATATTGAGACGAGTTCTTATTCTCATTTATATAATCATGAATGGTCTTTAACTTGATCACATGTACCTTCATAGTACAAAGGTAGTGCATTTGTTTCACAATGTGAAAATTTAGTGCCCCTTTTTCCATCCCGTATAACATCCAGGTATTGCTGCAGGTGGGATATTAACATTCCGTCTGCCCGTTACTGTAGCTAAATTAAAAAATTAATGTTGAAATTTTTTACTTTAGTTGATGTTTGCTTGTCCAGCCCGAACTGAAGTTTGGATTTGCAATTAGTTGAAGTTTGTTTGTCCAGCCCCACTTGCTGCAATATTATGTTAGCAGTATAACGCGTTTAATCGGTCGATCCTTTATTTACCCAAAGCCAAGCATCTCCAATTTCATCGTCTTGCACAATTTCTGCAAATATAAAATTGTTGTTCGCTAAAATTTTTGTTGAAGCATTGTTTTCGGGTGCTGTCTTTGCAGTTATTGTCAAACTTGGATCTATCTGATGAGCAATAGTAACAAGTTCTTGGCAAGCAAAAGAAGCAATGCCTTGTCCTTCAAAATCTTTAAATGTCCAATAAGCAATTTCAACTTTTCCATCTTTTGGTTGTCCAACGAAACCGCAAGAGCCGACAATTTGATCTTGTCTAACTACAAAGTAACCAACCCAAGGGATGTTGAAACCTATTTTAGGATAAAAATCAATATACATGTTTAAAAGTTCCTGACATTCTGCAGAAGTATACTCTTCACTTGTCTTGTCTTCATTTAGTGTTATTAGTCTTAAATTCATCTTGAGTTGTCTGCTTTTATACCTTTGTCAATTTTTGAACTGTATGGTTCATACGGTTGCTGGGAATCGAGTCACGCAGGGGAATCTCACCCCTACGTTCTCACGGAACCGTACGTGAAAGTCTCCCTTCATACGGCTCTTCATGTTTGTAAATCACACAAAGATAATATACCTTTAAGGATATACCAATCTCCAATGAGCAAATAGATTAGGATTCTCTTTGTATTTTGACTTAAGCCAACGAATGGCTGCATACTTATACAATCCTTTCTCCCATTTTACCCACTTAAGTAGTCTGGCATTGAGCTGATTCCATACGTAACGCATACTTCCATTCTCAAACTTGTGATAATAGTTGATGATACCACGTATCATTGGATTTAATTCCTTCGCTAACAACTCTATGGGCTTTCGCTTCTTGTGAATCGACCAGCTGTTGAATTTGCTCAGTATACCAGTTCTCGATTTAATACTCACAAATGTACCAGGTATGCTCTTAACTCCTTGTTTTGTCTTGACGCCCGTTGGCTTAATGCTGAATCCCAGAAAATCATACTTCTTTGGATAAATCCCTATGGACTCACCTCTTAGATTTACAATCTTTGTCTTTAGTGGATGCAATTCCAAATGACATTGTTGCATTCTTTCTTTTATGATTTTCAACATAAATAAAGCCTGCTTCTCCGTCTTGCAATGTACCACAATGTCATCTGCATATCGCTCAAATGGTTTCTCTGGATGGAAAATTTCCATCCATTTGTCGAAGACTACATGTAGAAATAAATTGGCTAACAGGGGACTAATAACGCCACCCTGTGGTGTACCTGTCATCGTGTCTCTGTAAATGCCCTCCTTACTCACTACTCCCGCCTCAAGCCATCTCTTTACATACATCAGTACCCATCTGTCGCTACAGAAATGTTTCACTGCTTTCATCATCAGATTATGATCTATGTTGTCAAAGAACCCTTTAATGTCTATATCAATTACAAAATCATGGTTTAATGTTCTTGCATTAGATTGACGAACTGCATCATGTGCACTCTTATTGGGCCTGTAACCATAGGAATCCGTATGAAACAATGGCTCAACTATCTGCTCCAGATGTCTCTTTACTACTTGCTGTGCTATCCTGTCAAGCAGTGTCGGTATGCCCAAAAGGCGCTCGCCGCCACCTCGTTTCTGTATAGCTACTTGTCTGACAGGTGCTGGAAAGTACGCGCCTGATGTCAGCCTATTCCATAGTTTGTAGAGCTCCTTACTTCGATTCTCATCTAAGTATTCCCAACTCATTCTGTCTATGCCATAGCTTCCCTTATTGGCTCTTACTTCCTTGTACGCCTGCCACACCATCAGTTTGGTGATTGGTTGTGATTTTGTCTCAAAATAATCAGTCATCCCTTTTGATCGGTTGTCAATTGTTTTGTAAACTAAACATGCCAAACCCTTCGCTCCTTCTCCATTACAGAGGCTTCATCACTACTACGATTTGGTCTGCCACCAACATCTCAGATTATCCCTTTTCTGACTGTTTCCTCTCTCGATTTTACAGTGCGATGTTGACTTCTCTTGTTCCATATAATAGCCTATATACAGTTCTTGCCAACTTAACCCCGGCTATCATGTATCCAGAAATCAGGTCACCCGATACATTAATCATGTAGAGTAGCCACATGACTCTATCGCAAGCACAAACGTAACTGCCTGCTTTTGATAACTTCTATTGCCCTTACGAGGCTTCATCATTGGTTCACTTTCGTTCAACTCCTGTACACTCACCTACGACTGTCAATGCAACCGTTTTTCCTTAACGTTCAGCACATTTGTCTTTCGTCTCGTCAACATTGACGAGACACCTTAAGGCGGTTTGGCAGCTACCCCTGACGGTCGCCACCGAGAGACCTACTCTCATCTATCATACAGTATCAACCTATCTTCATAGGTTGTTCAAGACACACACGTTTTGCGGCTTTGCGTTCGGGCGGGATTTTTAGCACTGAACTTGACACGAAGAACCACAGTTCAAATATAGCAAAAAGCGTCAAACGAAGCACTAAACCCCGCCTGACGCAAAACCGCTGTTGGCAGTAGTGCTTATTTTTTTTATCAGAAGACTATCACTTTCCCAACATCAGTTTTAGTCAGCCCGTTTGTTGAAATGTCCGTTAATGATAGTGATTTAAAGTTTCTTGAAATATAGTTTACACTTATTAAGTCAACTGCCTTTTGCAACATTTTTCCGTTTGCTCCTGTCACTTGTCCAATGATTTCTACATTGTTTTTCTTTGCTAATTTCACGAATTTACTCATCATCATTTTCATCAACCATTTCATAATTCTGGCAAATTTACACCTGCTTTGTGCATATTTGAAGTATCAACAAACTTTACAGAAACTACTTTTGGGTTGCAAAGCAATGGATTTTTCAGAATGTCATCACCAAGCACATCAAAACATAGTCAACTTCTTTTTACTTTCAATACTTGCGAAAAGTCTTGTGTTTTGTAGTCGATAAATTGGTCAAGTCCTGCTTTGTCCAAAACAGCTTTGTCCGATTGACTGCCTGTGCCAATTACAAAAAGTCCCAATTGTTTGGCTATTTGCAATGCCTGAAAACCTACACCACCGCCAACTCCGTGAATGAGGATTTTTTCTCCCTTCTTCGCGTTGAGTTGTGTCAAACTATCATAGGCTGTAAGCAAAGGTAACGCAATTGTTCCTGCTTCTTTAACGTCTATGATGGTTGGGATTTTTGCACAATAGTTTGCTGGAATTGTAATTTCTTCTGCCCAAGTTCCAATGTCACTAAACAATCTGTAAAAAAAGACATTTTCACCCACAGAGAAATCTTTTACATTTTGTCCAACTTCTAATACAACACCAGCACCATCTATTCCACCAATTTGCGGATTTTTGTACTTTAATGAAGGAAAACCTTTCATTAAATCCATATCAACAGGATTAATTCGGCTACTCAACATTTTTATTTTCAATTCGCCCGATTGCGCTTTTGAGCTTTCTATATTTTGAACTTTCATTGTTGAAAATTCTTTGCCTGCTTTTTGACGAATAATGGCTTTCATTAGATTTTCAATTTTTGTGCTTGTTCAACGTTTAAAACTTGCTTTAAATCGGTTCTCCATTTTGCTACGGCATTTTGGATTACTTCTTTTTTTCTGCCTTGCTTGTAAGCGTCTTCGTGTCCGTTGGCTCTGTCAAGGTTGATTTGAAATACTTTTGCTTTTTGCTCATCAGTAAGCGAAAGTTTCTTTGCCATTTTTTCGGTAATGTGTTTTACCTTTTCTTCTTTTGAAAGACGAGAATGTGCAAACGCCTTTACGCCAATTGCTGAAACAATTATCAGCAATGTTCCAATTAGGATTTTCTTTGTGACCATATTCTAAAATTTATTTGTTAACAATGGTGCAAATTTATTAACTTTGTCCAAATAAATAATGTAGTCTGTAAATATCGTAATAGTCTAAAATAATAGACCAATGGAAAATAAAAGAAAAACGAAAGAATTTAATCCGAATAATTGTCCTGTTACCCATTGTCTGAATAAGATTGGGGGAAAATGGAAACCTGTCATTATTCATTTAATACGAAAAGATTGCAACCGATTCTCAATGTTGCAAAAGGCTATTCCTGATATTAGTAAGCAAATGTTGGTCAACCAACTTCGTGAAATGGAAGAAGATAAAATTCTTGAACGTATCATTTATGCAGAAATTCCGCCAAGAGTGGAATACAAAATTTCAAAATACGGTCAAACTTTGTTGCCGATAATTGATAGTATGTCCGATTGGGGTTTGAAAGATTTGAAAAAGTCGTCAAAGTAATCTCTGTCAGTTTTGACGGTCGCTCGTAGCATTACTGCCAACGGCTAGTACTGGCGACCGTCCGCAGCGT
>JADKAS010000009.1 GCA_016715245.1 Saprospiraceae bacterium | reverse complement strand
GTTCCAACAATCATTTCTGTTGCAGGTAGGATTCCCGCATCAACAATTCGTCGTAATAACTCTTCATGTTCTTGCACTTTTACCCACTTTTTATTTAGTTTATCAAGACCTTCTTGAGAAATACTTTCTACACCCAGACTCAAAATGCGGCAACCTGATTCGGCCGCTAACTTTAATAGTTGAGGATTTTTAGCCAAAAGAATTGAACATTGACTGGCCCAAACCATATTTAGTGGCTTGATTTTATCACAAAGAGCCTTCAAGAATTTAGGGTTCCCCATTATATTATCATCAAGTAGATAAAACGCCTTAAATCCTAATTCTTTAACTCTAATTATGTCTCTAATTACTTCATCCAGAGGCCTAGTCAAATATCGTTTTCGATACAGACAATATATAGAACAGTAACTGCAAGCATGAGGACATCCTCTACCTGCCTGAACCGGTAACATAAATCCTATTTTTTTATTCAATAAAAGTTCATATTTGGGGACCGGCAAACCTTTGATGTCTTTTACAGGTGAATGGTAAATTTGTTTCAATTGTCCATTTTCATAATCCTTAAGTAATTGAGGATACGCGATTTCGGAATCACCAATAACAATGCTATCACAAACTTTTTTTACAAAATCAGGAACCATTGAGGGCATATATCCTCCCATGATTACCGTTTTTCCACGTCTTTTAAATTCTTTGGCAATCTCGATAGCCCTAATTACAGCTTGACCCATGGCTCCAATGCCTACAATATCACATTCAGCATCAAAATTTACATCTTCTATAACTTCTAGGCAAATATCAACTTCCCAATTGGTCGGTGTCATGGCTGCCATTAAAGGAAAAGCTAACCCAGGCAAATAAAGCCTTTTTTGTTTTACCAAAGTTTTACTTCCTGAACTATATTGTGTAGCTTGAATAAACAAAATTTTATACATAGGCGGTTTCATTTATCATTTTAAGATATTGTTTTCTAACTTTAAACATACCAATGGCAAGTTTAAACTGCATATATAAAGGGTATTTAAATAAAAAATTCAATATGGTTTTTGGATTGAAGGTTATGCGATCGTATAAATATAATATTTGACGATAATATTGATTAAGTGACATTTGAGAGGGACAAATTGAAACATGTGCAAGATCCCAACGTGGAAAATCGTTGCGTTTGATTACCAGTTCTGTATCATCAACATCGAAATCCACACCTTTAAGAGGGGTAAGAGGTTGTAGATTGACAAATTTCAACCCTAATTCAATAATCTTGTCTCCGACCATTTTGAAGTCTTGATATGACCAATCTGGTGCGGTAATTATAGCTGCATAACAATCTACGCCATAGCGTTGCAATATACGCATAGCTTCTTCATTAATATTTTGGCTTGTTTTTTTATTGAACGAATCAAGTTCTGAATCTTTAAATGATTCTAAACCTACAATTATGGTACGTAATCCTTCCTTTTGAAATTCTTCAATAATTTCCGGATGTTCAATAATGAAATCTGCCCTTCCATATACCAGAAATCTTTTTTTAATTTGGTGTTTTCTAAGGAGCTCTATAAAGGACCTAACCCGTTTTGGAGATAACAAAAAGTCATCATCAACAATATAAATTTCTTTTTCCTTAATTTCCATTAATTCTTCGATAACATCGGTAAGGGGACGTGCAAAGTAGTTGTCATCTGTAATATAGCGACAGTAGCAGAAATTGCATTTATAAGGACATCCGAAAGATGTTTTCATCAGTGCTACTTTGTCGTGGAAAACATAAAAATAATTTTTCCTATATTGATCTGTAAGGGATCGGTTTGGAAAAGGAAAATAGAAATCAAATTTTGGTAATTTGCTGACGTCCAATTTTTCACCATGTTTTAATACCCCTTCCGGGAAAGGAGCTTCATATTTTAAATATTCTAATAGTTTGGGGAAACTGCGTGTTGCATTGCGAACTATTCTGTAATCGATATATTGAGAGTCTATATCTTCCGGGTGTTTTTCAACATGTACCCCTCCAACGATTGTAATAATTTCATGCCTGATTAATTTTGCTGTTCGGGCATATTCCACCATGACAGGTATATGAGTGATGTATCCGGTAATACATAAAACATCAGGTGAAAACTTTCGAATAAAATGCTCTACAGGTTCCTTTTCCAGAATCATGTCAACAATCTGAACCTTGTCATCTGAATTAACCAAAGATCCTAATACCTCAAGTTCAAGTGGTTCAACGATCATTAAATGTTGTAAACCAATAGTATCGGATGATGGCTTTGGGCGAATAAACATTATTTTCATTTTAATATCGTATTATTAATTATGGGAAACCGAAGAATTGAATACATTATGTTCAGGAAACTCCTTCCTGTAAGCAATCAGTTTTTTAAATCTTTTTAATATCCAAAAAACAACCGGGTTGCTATGGTATATAAAAAGCGCTTTAGGTATAATCAAACTTCCCAATCTCATTTTAGGTATCTCTGCTGTTTGTCCAAAATCAACAAAATCGCATCTTTTTTCTATTCCATCCTTCAAAACACCTATCAAGTTATTAAAATATGCATTTGTTTTTTTATTCAAAAAATAGTTGTGCCCCCCAAAGAAAAAATAAAAACGATTTAACCTGATGTCAAAGCAAGTTATATACCAACTAATAATTTCTTCATTTCGGTAGTATGTGGTCAGTTGAAAAGAGGGTGGTAAGTTTTTAAAATAAGACAGGCTTAATGTTTCCAACTTTGTTGTACTGTGTTTCAAGACATCTAAATACAACCTATAATGTGAATCCGTAAAAAAAGAACATGTGGTCTTTTCTGCATTTATCGATTTCATCTTTTCTGAAATTTGCAGACATCTTCGTCTGTAAGGTGCACGTAAATGCTCCAAATAATCCATCCAGGACGAAAACTTTAGTGATAATTCCAAGGTGGGAAGCATACGCAATATTATAGCGTCACCAGTATTAATTTCCGGATTTATATTTAGTCCTGTTTTCAACCCTTTTTCTTTTTCCAATAAATAAGCAATTAAATGTTCAACCGCTTCCTTTTTACCAAATATACCCGGAAGAGAAACTGATACGGGTAAACCGATTATATTCATTTTAAAAGGGCTTGGAATGTTGGAAAAGGTAAAAAGATCTACAGATATTGTATAAACAACAGCCGCGGCGCTCAGGATATCAGAATCATAAACCAAATAATATCTTTGTTGGCAAGGATTAAATTCTTCATTATAAACAAGGAAATCTTTTTCCTGAAATATGCCTCTAACCAATGAATCCCATTCTTCAGGAATTCGGTGTGCTGAATCTACTTTTATGATGGAATATTTGGGTTTCTCCAAATTCATTTTCCTGTAATTAGGGGGTGTTTCTTACTAAATTTATTATCAATTTTATTTTTAACAAATAGGAATCCTTTTCTCCGATAAAACCTTATTTAATTTTATATTAATGTCAAATTAATCAATCAAAATACCATGAATGAAAGGATATAGGCCCTTTTTCAACAATATTTTCGTCTGATTTTGGAAGTTCAAGGTATTTAATCCTTATGTCCGATTTCGAAGAATTCCAATCAATGTAATATCGAAAGCTTGACATTATAGCAGTTCCATCTTTTGACCAATATGGTTTGTAGGCAGGACTCAATTCAAAACCAAAAGGAGTTCCATCAATATTTGTTATTAAAATCCTTTCGAATAAATATTCATATGCAATCTTTTTGCCGTCAGGAGAAATATTGATACCTGCCACCGACCATGCACCAAAACCGGAAGAATTAAAAAGTGATTTAAATCCACTACCATCTGTATTTATTTTACAGAGTTCTACTAATGAGTTTGGTGTCTCAAACAAACTAAAAACAATTGTTCCGCTTTCATTGTGCATAGCAAAATCATACCCTAGTAAATGATCTTCGTCGGGTCTATAAACATCTTGATACCCGGAACCATCAGGTCGGATTTTACCAATGTATATTTGTTTTTTAACGTTTTGACTTGTGAAATATATAAAACCATCCATGTCGGACCAGCCAATAAGTTTTTTCCAAATATCCTTTTCGGGTAAAAATATATCTGTAACTATTTCCAATGTGAAATCATAAATTTTTATATTATTTTTATCAGGTGATAACATTGCCAACTTATTATTATCGGGAGACCATAATACATTAGTGACCGGAAAAGAAAATGAATTATATTCAAATAACTTTT
The DNA here is from genome assembly GCA_016715245.1 of Saprospiraceae bacterium. GTDB lineage: Bacteria > Bacteroidota > Bacteroidia > Chitinophagales > Saprospiraceae > OLB9. The sequence continues at coordinate 178,241 of JADKAS010000009.1, read as the reverse complement.
CCTCACCCAAAAAATCTGTTACAAAAATACCGGAATAACTTGTAGCCGAAATATTCCTTGCAACCAAATCTCCCGAGGGGGAAACATAAGGAAATGAATTAAAAGTTTGTATATTTTTCGTTTTTAGATCCTTTATGTAAAATAATTGTGTTATGCCCCTACCAGGATATGAATAAATAATTTTCCCTTCGAGGTTTTTTATTGACTCCTCTTTTGTACACCCAATCAGAACGACCAAAACAACCCATACTATTTTTATATGCTGTAAAACTCTCATGACAAATAATTTTTCCAGATAAATTACTCTTCTTCTTTTCAAAGTTACATATAGAACTTAATAAATAGCATGATTTTTATCAATGTATTTAATGACAATGGTTTGATAAAATGATTGTATTGGGATTGGTTGTGGTCTTACTATCCACTGTTTTGCGCTACACGAAAAATTATGTAATTTATGTTACTTCTTTTTCGAGAGTTTAATCTTTATTGTTCTCGCAGATGGTATCACCAAGTCCAATTGGTATTAAAAAAAAGGATGCTCGAGGTAATATTGGATAATAACGACCATTAGGCAAAAGAAGTAATACCCAACGCTATCAGCGGTGTTTTGGCAAGGATGGCTATTTCATTTTGTTAAAGTCCCCAGAAAAAAGTAAAAAAACACGTCTGAAATCATATTCAGAAAATAAAAAAATTTGACGACAATCTTTTGTCTCGTTATTTCAAACTGACCTATTTTCAGAATATCATTGATTGAAAATTTGGTGATAAAAAAGATATCACATACAAACAATCGTTATGATGGTTTTTAAAATTTTAATTGTAGCGGTTCCTTGAGTTAATGTAATCTTTGGGTTTAAACGTAACGAAAACATTTGACTTGGAATATAGTATTTTAAGTATGACTGATTTCTTTTTATAGCAAATAACCACCATCAGCTATATATTCTCCGCCGGTACAATAGGAGGCAGCATCCGAAGCTAAAAAAACGGCCAGACCAGCTATTTCTTCTGGTTCAGCCATTCTTTTTAAAGGAAGTTTTGATGTCCATTTTTTCAGAAATTCTTCATTTTGCCAGATAGTTTCACTAAACTTTGTTTTAATCAACCCCGGTAAAATGGTGTTAACCCTTACATTATATTTTCCCCATTCTTTTGCCTGAGATTTAGCCAACATCAATAAAGCAGCCTTACTGACACTGTATAACCCAAGTCCTTCACTGGGGTTTTTTCCTTCCACAGAACTAATATGAATGATAGAGCCACCACCCTGTTCTTTCATATGATTGACAACTAAATTGCTCAAAACAAATGGAGCTTTTACGTTAATCTCCATAATTTTATCAAATGTGTTTTCTTCACAATCAGCTATTGGTAAAAAAACCGGATTAATAGCAGCGTTATTTACCAGAATATCAATTCTGCCAAAATGCTCAAGAACGAATTGTACCAAAGATTCTCTTTCCTCCCTGTTCCCGACATGGCATTTTTTATATATGAATTTTTGACTCCCGACTTCTTTTGTTACCTTAATCAATTCGTTTTCGTTGCGACTTGATATGACCACATTGGCGCCCAGAGATAAATAAGCCTTTGCAATGGCTAATCCAATACCTTTACTCGCACCAGTAATTAATGCAGTTTTGCCATTAAGCGATAGTCTTTGTTCGTCAAAGTTTTCATTCATATATGTCCAAATTGAGTCCTCCGTAATAGTTAGTAGGCATACCTGTAAATAATTTTGTCAAAAGAGTGATCTGACCGGTATGGTATGAAAAATGTTCTATGACATGAATTAGTATGGAAATTCCGGTTTCTTCAAATACCTGAACTTTCCGTTTATCTGTCAATGTTCCTAATTCTGTGCTGGAAAAAAAATTTTCCAAATCGTCTTCCAGATTATTTAGTATGAACGACAACTTATCCTTCGTTATATTTTGATCGGGAATAAATTCTGAACTTCTGTCTCTTTTGTCAGGAACATTACCAATACCTGAAAACACCCATTGTCTTGCGTTTCCATCAAGGTGAAGTATTAAGTTTCCGATACTATTAACCTCGTCATTTTGGCGAAACCAAAGTTTTGATTCATCCACCATATTAAGGCAGGTTTTTATCCTTTGTATGGACTCATGTATTACTCTCCTTCTGAACTCCTCAATTAACTCTTTCTCCATAAAATATTCCTGTTTAATGGGTAATTATTATTAATTCGTACGCCAAAATGAACGGGAGAATAAAATCAAAATAGTAAATAATTCCAATCTTCCAATAATCATCAACGCAGAACATACCCATTTTGCTGTATCCGGAAAATCACCAAAATTATACGGTGGTCCTACTTTTCCAATACCAGGACCAACGTTACCTAAAGTGGTTGCTACCATACTCAGTGATGTGGCAAGATCTATACCTAAAAACATCATGATCAAACTTCCTACAACCACAACTAAAAGGTAAACCAATAAAAAAACGAGGATATGGGTCAATATTCTCGGCGGAACCACTTCTTTGTTTATTTTTAACCGGATCATCGCTCTCGGATGCAGAATCCTCCTGAATTCTAAAAACATATTTTTTACAAAAACCGTATGTCTGATAATTTTTATGCCCCCGGCTGTTGAGCCTGCACATCCACCTATAAACAACAATAAAAAAAATATCATGGTCAAACCATTTCCCCATGTTGTATAATCATATGTTACAAATCCTGTTGTGGTAACAATACTTGCAAATTGAAAAAATGAATCTCTGAAATTTTTTTCAAAATCTCCCGGATTGACTAAGTTGACCAGTAAAGATATTATTGCCAAAGCGCCAAAACAAAAATAGAGATAATACCTGAATTCGTCATTACTCCACATTTTCCGGAAATACCTTTTATACCCATAATACAGAATCGAAAAATTCATTCCGGAGATCAGCATAAAGACGGCGAGCGTATAATGTATAAATGGTGATTCGTAAAAAGCAATACTCGTGTTTTTTGTACTGAAACCGCCTGTTGAAACAGTGGCAAAAGCATGATTTATACTGTCAAACAAAGTCATTCCTCCGACCCACAAAAGTAAAATCAAAAGTACAGTTATTATAAAATATAAAAACCATAATCTTTTGGCAGTTTCTTTGATTCTTGGATGCAATTTATCAGTAGTGGGTCCAGGTGATTCTGCGGTAAAGAGTTCTATACCTCCAATTCCCAATAAAGGAAACAACGCTATAGTAAGTACTACAATTCCCATTCCTCCTATCCATTGAGACAAACTTCTCCACATTAATATTCCCTTTGGTAAAGATTCAATATCTCCAAAAATTGACGCTCCTGTAGTAGTAAGTCCTGAAACTGATTCAAAAAATGCATTGGCAAAATTTGGGCAAACCCCTGCAAAATAATAAGGAAGTGCGCCAAAAAGACTCATAAGTATCCAGGCAAGTGATACAATCAGATATCCTTCTTTTTTATTTACATTTGCTTCGCTTTTAAATTTATATCCCCATGCAGCAGTACCGAAAAAAAATGTTACCAGTCCCGCTTTTATTATTGGGTCTGAATCACCACCTTCATAATATAAAGCTACTCCTCCGCAGGACAAAATTGACAATCCAAAAATGATCATCAACACACCAAGAACATTCGAAATAGGTTGGAGGTTAAACTGCATTTTTTTATTACCTGAATAAGTTTTCTATTTTTCCTAAGGCTTCCGGTAAGGCAAGAACGATTACCTTGTCGTTCAATTGAAGCGTAAAATCTCCTGTTGGAACCAGATTTTCTTCTCCTCTTATCACTCCTCCTATTAGGGCATTTTCCGGAAATTTTAATGTTCTTAGATTGTTTTTCGTCAACTGACTTTCTTTGTTAATTACAAATTCAATAACCTCAGCGTTTACACCGTGCAAACTGGCTATAGCTTCAATGCTGCCCTTACGAACAAAACGAAACATATAATTGGCTGCAATTAATTTTGATAATCGTGTCAACACCAAGATTTTGCGAAATATGTATGTATTCAACATTATCAACTAATGAAATTGTTCTTTTTACTCCTTCTTTCGTCGCCATAAGGCATGATATAATATTAATTTCAGAATCCTGAGTCAAAGAAATTAATGCGTCCATTTCCAATAATCCTTCTTCTCTCAATAATTCTATATTGGAAGGATCTCCCTTTATAATTAATGTATTATTTAATTCATTCACCAATCGTTTGCAAACGGTTTCATTTTTTTCAACAATTGTAATACTAATCTCTTCTTCAAGCATTTTTGCCACCTGAATTGAAATTTCATTTCCTCCAAGAATCATTATTTTTTTTACCTTCGAGGAGCCCTGTGTTCCAATTGTGCTAAGTAAATCCTCAATTTCTTTTGTATTTATCAGAAAATAAATGTGGTCATCCTTAGTTACTTTAATGTGATTTCTCGGTAAAATAGTTTCGTTACCTCTTAAAATAGCAATAGGGCTGTAATGTGTTCCTTTGACCCATTTAATTTCCTGGATAGTTTTACCAATATATTTTGACTCTTCGTTGATCGTTATTCCTATCAAAGAAAGTTTTCCGTTTTCGAACTCAAAATTATCTGTGATTTTGCCGGATTTAATAAGTCTGATTATTTCTAAAGAGGCAAGGTAGGAGGGTGATATTATTTTGTCTACACCCAAATCTCTGAATGTCTTTTTAAATTCCTCTCTTAAGTTTGAAATTTTATTTATTCTTGCGATTGTTTGTTTAGCACCCAGTTTTTTAGCAAGAATACAGGAAACTATATTATCATTTTCAAGCGTTGTCACCGCAAGAAATAATTCTGCTGATGAAACTCTGGATTCTTCCAAAGTATCCAAAGATGTTGCATCCCCTAATACAGTAAAAACATCAAGATGGCCTCTTACATAATCCAGAATATCGTGATTGGTATCAATTATTACAATGTCATGCCGGGCAAATGACAATAATTTGGCGAGGTGAAATCCTATTCCGCCGGCACCGGCTATGACAATCTTCATATTAGTTTCATATTCATTATTATAATGATACCTTTAAGTCTCAAATGTAACATATTCACATATATTTCATTAGAAAAACTCTTAAAGATTTTTATCCTCTTTTCAATTGCAATAATTATGTTTTACTCTTGTGTCAAAATCGTTTTGGGTTTAATTGGTTTTTTACCATATCGCACTGTCTTTTTCTAAGAAATTTTTACAAAACATCCATTTTATTCCGATTTTCTCTACCTAAATTCAATAATTTTGGATAATGTAATTATACTTCACAATGATGTAACTAACTTTATCGTTTTTATTATTTAAATCAGATTTATGTTGTACCAAATATTAAAAATATCTTTCTTATTATTGATTTTTATTTCGTGTAGTCAGCAAAGTCAAAAGACATATCACACAAACGGAAAAATAATGGAAGAATTTACGGTTAATAAAAAAGGTGAAAAAAATGGTACCTATTCTTCTTTTTATGATTCGGGTCTGCCTTACGAAACCGCGGAATACAAAAACGGAAAGTTGAAAGGTGTAAGAAAATTGAATTATCCGGAAGGTAATCTTGAAATAATTGAAAATTACAACGAAAATGGGGAGTTGCACGGGCCTTATCAGACATTTTATAAAAATGGCCAGTTGTGGACAGATAAACATTATTCTAATAATATACTTAATGGTGAGGTAAAAGTGTATTACCAAAACGGCAATCTAAAAGAAGTGGTTTCTTTTCGGGATAATCAGGAAAATGGAAATTTTGTGGAATATTTTGAAAACGGTAAAATTCAATGGAAAGGAGCATACCTAAACGGACCCAATGAATTTGGCGATCTGGAAGAATTTGACAGCACTGGTTTGCTGATTAAAAAAATGATTTGCGACAGTTTTGCCATTTGCAGATCTACCTGGAAAATCGATAATTATGACCTAATATATAAACCAAAATGAAGTATTTTTATTCTGTTTTTTTACTTTTTTTGACTACATATTCTCTTTCCGGCCAGACAGGTGGAAATTATACATATCAATTTCTGAGTCTCCCTAATTCTGCAAGGTTAAGGCCCTTGGAGGTAGTCTTATCACCGTATGTGATGACGATGTAACTCTGGCCTATATAAACCCAGCATCTTTAAATCCTAAAACCCATGGAAACATATCTGTTTCTCATCAGTTTCATTTTGCAGATATTCAACATACCTATGCTGCCTACGGTCATAGTTTCTCTAAATGGAAGGTGAATACTCATGTAGGCCTGCACCATTTCAATTACGGAGATTTTAAGTATGGCAACGAAATCGGTATCAGCGAGGGTAATTTTTCAGCCGGAGAAACAGCCCTGATTATAGGAGCATCAAAATCAATCAAAGACAAATTGATGCTGGGTGTAAATGTAAAAAGTATATTCAGTTCTTTTGAAACCTACAATTCCTTTGGCCTGGCGACTGATGTCGGCGCTATTTATTTTATTGACAGTGCCTATAGTTCTCTAGGTCTTGTTGTTCGAAATTTAGGCGGAGAAATCAGCAGTTTTAACGCCAAAAATGCTTCTGCACCTTTGGATATACAACTGGGGTATTCCAAAAGGTTAAAATACCTTCCGTTCAGGTTTTCAATTATTTTGCGCCAGCTTCAACGGTGGAATATCAGGTATGATGACCCGGAAAAAGAGCAGAGTCAGAGTCTTTTCGGTGAACAGGAAGAAGAAAGTGGCTTGCAAAAAGAAACAGACAATTTATTCAGGCATTTCAGTTTTAATGGCGAATTTCTGCTGGGAAAAAATCAGAATTTTCGAATCCGCGGAGGATATAATCACATTCAAAGGAAAGAACTTTCTGTCGAATCGCTAAGAAGTCTTGCGGGTTTTTCTATGGGTATCGGTTTCAAAATTAGTTATTTTAAATTGGATTATGCCGCTACTTTTCACCATGTTGCCGGAGCTACAAACCACGTTACTATAAGTACAAATCTTCAAAAATTTAAAAAATTGTAATTGATTATCTTTACAAACTACAATTTTACTCCTCCCGGTTTAAATCTTAATAACGAAACCCTTACCTTTGCCAATTATTTGATAAACGGTATATCAATTAAAATAAATTATTATTAATATATGTCTTCTTTTATATGTGAAAAATTATGATTAAAACGAATCACTTTTTAAATAATAAAACCCTTTCTTTTTATTTTAATTTATCAATATGTGTGGAATTGTTTGTGCCTTTGAATTAAAAGAAACATCGGAATCTCTAAGACCAAGAATTTTAGAAATGGCAAAAAAAATCCGGCACAGGGGGCCAGATTGGAGTGGTATTTATGCTGATTCAAACAGCATATTAGCCCACGAAAGACTTGCCATAGTTGACCCTGCCTCCGGCAAACAACCCTTGTTTTCTGAAGATCATAAACTGGTGTTAGCGGCAAATGGTGAAATTTATAATCACCGTGAATTACGGAAAAAACTCAAAAATCCTTATACATTTCAAACTGAATCCGATTGTGAAGTGATTTTGGCTCTGTACAGGGAAAAAGGCGTTGATTTTCTCGACGACCTGAATGGAATTTTTGGTTTTGTTTTATACGATGTTGAAAAAAATGAATATCTGATAGCCAGAGACCACATGGGAATAATCCCATTATATATAGGTTGGGATAAAAAAGGAACTTTTTATGTCGCTTCAGAATTAAAAGCGCTGGAAGGAATCTGTAATAAAATTCAACTTTTTCCACCAGGACATTATTATTATAGTGCTGATAAAAACTTTGTTAAATGGTATAATCGGGATTGGACAGAATATGATGCTGTTAAAAATAATAAAACAAATATTGATGGGTTGAGAAAAGCCTTGGAAGACGCTGTTCACAGACAACTAATGTCCGATGTTCCTTATGGGGTTTTGTTGTCCGGTGGCCTCGATTCTTCCATAACCTCTGCCATAGCTAAAAAATATTCTGAAAAAAGAATTGAAAGTGATGACACACAAGCTGCGTGGTGGCCACGACTTCATTCTTTTGCTGTAGGTCTTGAAGGATCCCCTGACCTGGCAGCAGCCAGAAGAGTAGCTGACCATATCGGCACTGTACACCATGAAATTAAGTTTACAATCCAGGAAGGTCTCGATGCTATCAGGGATGTTATTTATAATCTTGAAACGTATGACATTACTACTATCCGGGCTTCTACACCTATGTATCTTATGGCCAGAGTTATTAAGTCCATGGGTGTAAAAATGGTATTATCCGGAGAAGGAGCTGATGAATTATTTGGTGGTTACCTCTATTTTCATAAAGCGCCAAATGCCAAAGAATTTCATGAGGAAACCGTTCGAAAATTAAGTAAACTTCATATGTACGACTGTCTTCGTGCCAACAAATCTCTTGCAGCATGGGGTATTGAGGGTAGAGTTCCCTTCCTGGACAAAGAATTTATGGACGTAGCTATGAGAATCAATCCTTCCGATAAAATGGCGTCCAAAGAAAAAATGGAAAAATGGGTGCTTAGAAAGGCGTTTGAAGACTATTTGCCGGCTGAAGTGGCGTGGAGACAAAAAGAGCAGTTTTCTGATGGTGTCGGTTATAACTGGATTGACACGCTAAAGGCTATGGTTCAGGAAAAAATCACGGATGAACAAATGGCCAATGCCCATCATACTTTTCCGATACAGACACCAACCAATAAGGAAGAGTACTATTACCGATCGATATTTACAGAACATTTCCCTTCCGATACAGCCGCTTTGAGTGTGCCGCAGGAAGCTTCTGTCGCTTGCAGCACTAAAATCGCCCTGGAGTGGGACGAAGCATTTAAAAATCAGAACGACCCTTCAGGCAGGGCTGTTGCAGGAGTGCACAATGACTCATTGAATTAAAAAAAACAGCACTTTAAAATAAAAGTGCTGTTGCCATATACACATTAAAGTGAAAACTTTTGGAAGAGCGTCATTTTACAGACGCTCTTTCTTTTTATCTCATTTGATATGCAAATCTAAGACTGAACGATCTACCCGGATTTAAATTTGTGAATATCTGATCATCTGCATTATACGCAGAAAAAACTTCTTGTCTGACACTATTCAAAATATTATTTATTTTGCAACCTGCTGAAAATCTGTCATCTTCTCCAAAAGGTATATTAAAATTAAGATTTAAACTGTGAAATGGAACTGTATAGACATCTGGTCTGTCAGCCACTCCGACAAATCTTAAGGTTCTTCCCTGAACATTATAAAATAAACCCAATTCCATTTTTGATTTAGGGGCTTTATATGTCAAACCTGAATTGATGATATAAGGGCCTGTCCAGCCATGGGTCTGGTATTTTTGATTTCCTGCCCTTCTCTGGCTGTCAGTTGTCTTGACTGAAGTTCCGATGCACTCATTTCTACCTGAGAATAAACATAGGTTGCATTCAGATTAAAATGTATATTTGATAGTATATTATTAATACCTCCGAGGTTTTTGAAAATTTCAAATTCAAAACCAAGAATCGTTCCGTTACCAACGTTTCTGGGTTGAAAATTACCAGCTGCCTGAACATATTGTACTATTTCTATTGGATTTTTCAGCATTTTATAGAAAGAACTTACAGAAATAAGTTGTCCTTCTTCCTGAAACATTTCCCATCTTAGGTCAAAATTGTCTATATCTGTACTTACCAATTGGCCATCCCAAATTTCTTCGCCGGTCTGTACATTGATGTCCTTGAAAAAACCACCTATGAAAGTACGACCTGAAATAGGATCAAGAATGGTGGCAAAAGATGCTTCCTTAAAAGAAGGTCTGGCAACAGTTCTGGCGTATGAAACCCTAAGATTCTGCTTTCCTGTCAGTTCATAAATAAAATTAGCCGTTGGGAAAACCTTAAATTCGTCAAACATCTTTTTATTACTAAACGTTTCACGGTTTTGATTTCTTCCGCTGTACAACAGGTCAAATTTTTCTACCCTGACTCCAGCGATTGCCTTCAATTTTTTGGCCACATACATTTCATTTGAAATATATCCCCCGAAATTGGATGATGATGAATTAAATTTATTGGGGTTAAAAGGAATAAACTGTGGATCATAAGTGACACCATTCAAATTCTCAGGACTCCAAAGGTTGGCAGGGTTGAATATTTCATCAGGGTTACCCGTTAAAGTCATACCATTTGTATAAATCTGAAAATTCTGAATTTCAAAATCACGTTGTTTTATCACTGCATTCAAACCCATTTTCAGTTTGGAAGCCTGACCTTTTACTTTATACTTATAGTCTATGTGGGTATTCCCGTTATAGTTGATTTCATCCAAAAATCTCCATGTCCTTTCAGGAATTCCGGATTCTGTGCCTATAGTAAGGCTTGTTCCGTCATTTCTGTATCGGGCAATTCTGATATCCGGATCGTAGATGGAAGACAATGTAGGAGAAAGATTCCATCTGACATCCCATTTTCCTTTAGCCAGAGAATGTTCCCCTTTCAACAATACGTTGGTAATCCTTCTTTCACTGTATTCGATATTGTGTTGAAATGCTGAGAAATTTGCTCCAAAATTCGTGCTGGTAAAGCTAAAAATACCGTTTTTTGACTCACCATTTTGAATATGCATCAAACTCAAGGCGATTTTTGATGTTTTCGTTTTAAAAGAAAGGCCACCAAGTCCTGCGGCAATAACATTATTTGAACCAAAGCTACCCTTTTGTTTTACTCTTTCTTCCAATTGAAAATTGGAAATAATTCTGTCCTTTCCATAGAGGTTATATTCAACATCAGTATAATATTCAGTATTGTTGATGTAAGACAAACCCACATTGTAACCGATGGCGTACTTTGATCTTTGAATTTGATTTCCTAAAGAGAAGCCGAGGCTAAAGTCTGCAAAACTTCTTGTCTGGCTTACCGCCATGTTAGGATTGAATCCCTGCAGAATATTACCATATTGTTTTCCAACGCCCTGAGGATCGACCAACGCATCGGTTCTGAAAGGAATATTGGTACTTTTATTTGTAGGAATAGCTCGTAATCCATCATCAAAACCTAAAAAGTCAGAACTGCTTTTTGAAGAGGAAAGATAACTGCTATTAAAATGCATATCAGGGTTATAAGATAATCCACCTGAAATGGTCATATTTTTTTCTTCAGGAAAATCTTTTGTAGCTATATTTACAACACCTCCTGTAAAATCGGCAGGTAAATCAGCAGTAAATGTCTTTAAGACTATAATATTATCCAGAATGCTGGTAGGAAAAATATCCATTTGAAGTGTATTTCTGTCAGGATCGAGACCCGGAACCTCCATACCGTTTAAGGTAGATTTTGTGTAACGGTCTCCAAGACCCCTAACAAAAACATATTTACCTCCTTCAACCGATACCCCTGTAACTCTTTTCATAGCAGAGGCTGCATCAGAATCACCTATTTTTTTGAAATTACCGGATGAAATACCATCGAGAACATTGGATGAATTTCTTCTGATTGTTGCCAGAGCAACTTCAGTATTTCTGGTAGCCGCTGCTTTTACGACAACTTCTTCCAGGACCTGAGATTCTTCTTCAAGTGGTGCGTTAACCAGAGTAACTTCATTTGCTTTTACTACCACACCTTCTCTTAAATAAGTTTTTAAACCCAGATAAGAAAACTCAAGAGTATATGTCCCGGCTTCGATGTTAATTTGATAACTTCCCTCAAGATCCGTAGTTGTGGCGAGATTTTCAAAACCTATAACGGAAACTGTCCCGAATAATACATCTTCCGTGTTTTTGCTTCATGGATATTTCCGATAATTCCTTTCGTCCGAAAGAAACCCGTGGTTAATAATAAATAACCGAAAATAAAAAATAATTGCGTTTTTCACTTTAACTTATGTTTGATTAAAAAAAAATACATCCCGGGATATGGCGGCCCGGGATGTTGTTTATTTTGAAAATCAGCTTAAAATTCAGCTAATTGTCCTTTTATCTGAAACTGTCCAAGCTGCGAAAGCAGATTTGTTGGCTCCAGTGGATTTTGATGTAACAATTTTAAGAATCCGGCTGCTGCTGTGTTGAATGCAGCATCTCTTCTTCCTCCGTCATCTTTGAAGATGGCATCAAGCGTGGTATTTCCACTTGTAAGATGACTTACATTAAATTCGAGATTTTTCAAAACGATTTTACCTGCTGCCCAATTGTCGGATACACCGGCATTATCCAATTCGAAATCTGAAGAAGTACTGAAATTGAAAAAATAAACATTTTCAAGAGTACATTCCAATTTATCTCTGAAATCAGCATATTCTCCGTTTGTAATGGCGGTTCCATTACCCTTACCTTTTAAACTTCCGTTTTTAACGGTAAAACTACCTGTTCGGCTTCCTTCAGGACCGTCAAACTCTAATCCATGGTCAGAATCAGTTCCCAATATAGCAATGAAGTTGTCTAATGTTCCTGTCCATGCCTGGTCGCAATCAATTTGATCATCACCTGCATTCCATACAATGACATTTTTAATGTTCACACTACCTCCGAAAACTTCAAGACCATCATCCTGATTGGAAATAATTTCAATGTTTTCTACTTTAGTTCCTGAACCAACACCACCCAAAGTAAGACCATTGATTTCATTACCTTCACCAATGTTGGCACCACCGTGTCTTATTGATATGTAGGTAAGTTCACCGCTATTGTCAGCTGGATCTGTTCCTCCAAATAAACCATTCACATCACTAGCAGGGATTCCCTCAATCTGAACTGCTTCAGCACTTCCAGATCCTGAAATTGGTGCCTTACCTAATATTAATAATCCTCCCCAAAGCCCGTTTACGGTGTTCTCAAGGTTTGGACTTTCAATTTGACCAGGTTGAATTTTATCAGCTGAAGACGTAAAGATAATCGGAGATGTTGACGTTCCTTTTGCAATTAACTTTGCTCCTCTTGCTATGAGAAGAGCAGTCGCATTCGCGCCAGAGCCAGCCTCACCTTTAACAATTGTTCCGGCTTCTATTGTTAGGGTAGTACCTGATACCACCGCTATACGGGTTGTCAAAATCCAGATTTTGTCTTTTGTCCATGTTGTATTGGCAGTAATGTTTGAAGTAACTTTTACTTCATTTGAAGTATTAATTTTTACACAGGTACAATCTGCAGTAAGCACTTCATCTGTACCACAAGTAAGTGTACACTCATCTTCTTTGTCACAACTACCAAGTCCGATAGAAAGTGCGGCAAAAATCAAAAGTAATAATTTGTTAAATGTATTCATTGTTAAAAAAATTTATTTTATGCTGCAAAGGTAGGTCTGCAATGTTAAGTTAATATTAACGCAAAATTAAGTTTGTGCAATTGGACCAATAAATAAAAAAAATTAGGTTTGTGACACAGAATTGTATGATAGACAAAATTTTGTTTTAAAATTCTTGTTGTTCATAGATGAATTTAACATATATTAATTTTTTACAATGTGTTTTTTTATGTGAATCATGGGTCTGAATTAAAAATTTAACACTTTACCCCTTGTTTCAATATTAATTTAATGTTAACTTTGCATTAATTTAATGTAAAGTTGTGATTAGAGTCTTTCTTTTTTTAATAGTTTTTGCTTCATTTATTGCTCCTCTTTGGGGAAATGATGTTGTAATTCCTTTTAAAAAAATAAATGACCTTATCATTATTGAAGCTGTGATAGAAAATAAAAAAGGTAGTTTTATTCTGGATACAGGTTCTGATGCCCTCTTTATTGATCAAAACAATCAGAATCCTTCTGCAACACAACAAACTTATCAAACATTGAATGGTGATGTTGAGACGGGCGCTGTCACAATAAAGAATTTTTATCTGGGAAGTATAAAGAAAAGAAATGTTCAGGCTTTCACAATAAGTCTTTCCCATCTGGAAAATCATGTATGTCTTGATCTTTCAGGTATTATAGGAACTTCAATAATAAATCCTCACTCGATTTATATAGATTTCACTACTATGATGGTTCATTTGTATAAAAATGTTCCCGACCTATCGATACCTTTTTTCAAAAATGAAATTGACTTTAACTTTGAAAATGGTGTCCCTGTTGTAAAAGTATCAATACAAAATGTTGATTACCTTTTTATGATGGACAGTGGTGCTTCTATTCACCTTATAGATAAGACCCTGATAAATAACCATTCCTCCTTATTTGCAAACCTTAATCATAGCGTGTCGTTAGAGACGCTCAATGCTACAACAACCACTGAAAAAACTGACAAATATATTCTTTCAAACCTGGACATTCAAAAACTCTCCCTCAAAGATCTGACTATTATAAGTATGGACTTTACCCCTATTCAAATGGAATTTTCCAAACCCCTAATGGGTATATTAAGCCTTTCAGGACTTTCGAATGAAGGAATATTCATTGATTTTAGAAATCAGAAGGTTTATTTTTAAGTATATATCCTTTCTGCATTACCTATTGTTTTTGTGGCCATTTACTGAAAATCCTCTGGTTTCCAAAGTACAGGTATTGTTTAAAATTAAACAATATCTTCTCTTTTTAAGTCTTCTGTTTACTTTGTTAATACCTTTCTCATCTCATTAACCAACCCTTATCACATAATATTCCAAAAGTACTCACCTAATAAAACAAAAAAGGCAGTCCTAAAAACTGCCTTTTATTATCTGGAGTGAAAATATTTATTTCACCATTAATTTTCTGTTGGTGACTTTATTGTCAATCTGAATTTGAATCGTATATAATCCTGATTGAAGGTTTTCTATACCAATTGGAAATATCTGATCCCCTGAAACGTTTCCATAATTTCTGTTTGTCACTGTCTGTCCCAACATATTTACTAAAGAAATCTGTACCTGAGCATCAGAAGAAAGATTCATTTGTAAAAAGGCAAGATCTTCCGCAGGGTTTGGAAATACAACCAGGTTTTCCAATACTTCTATTTCGTCAATACTTGTATACAAAGCATCCGTTTTTGTACCTCCTACAATTATACCTTCATCATCTGTTATAAAAACTGCTGCATACACATTTTTTGTAATAAAATTATTTGGAATTGAATATGTAAAGCTGAAAGGTACTGTTTGTGCATTTGTAAGTTCTCCCGGAACGATAGTTGAACTTCCTGAAAAACCAAAAGGCAATGCTCTGGCAACCTCCTGATAAACCATTTGAGAGGCCGGAACCGGGTTGGGAAGATTTTCATATCCGCCCATAGGACCCTGAGCTCCACCTGAATATCCGTTGACTTGAGCATATCCAGAAGTGGTACCACGTACATTATCTTCAAGAATAACGGCTACTACATTAAATTGTGCTTCATCAATATTGCTGTAGAAAGAAACCTCGCCATTTACTGTTAATACATTATTATCAATACTTTGAGCCGCATTAATTTCAATAGGTGAAAATTCTTTTTTAACCGTATTGTTCAAAAAAGCAGGTAAATCTTCAGGATCCACTTCATACGTTCTGTTGACAGAAACACTTGGGTATCCTCCAATATATACTCCAAAAGGAGTGTCATATTCTGCAAATGCCATCGGATCATTGTTGTGTACAGCAATCCCGACAAAATCATTAGCATAAGTTGAAGCCATAAGTTTCATAAATACAGCGCCTCTGGGACACCATGTACACCAGGTTCCGGTTCCTTCTTCAGCAATCATTTTGCGGGAAATTTCTTTACTTACACCTACTAGTTTTTGATCTCCCAAATTATTGTCAATCTTTTGATCGACGCTTCCATTGATATCTTGAACCTCAAAAGAAAGATCGTATAATTTTGCCTCTGTTGGTGTAAATTTTAAAGAACCGGAATATTTTTCTCCAACTTTCAATGTAACTCCATTCACATTTTGGTTGTAGGTGTTTTGTCCTTCAGACCATAAAAAGGAAAAACTATTTATTACGTTGGAACCATTATTTACAACTTCATAGTTTATCGTTGACTCTTTATTAACCGGAACATATTTATTTGCTTCAAATAAAGTAACCTTAAGGTCTCTTTCTTCTGCATTAATAATTTGAATGTCATCAATCATTAATAAAAACATATCATTGGACACATTTCTGAAGGCAATTCTAATGTCCTTGCCTGCAAATTCCCTCAAACCAATGGCCCTGTCCGTAATTACATCATTTTCCATATTAACTGTAAGAATTATTTTTGTAAAGTCCGCAATTTCAGATCCTCCGTTTTCAGAAACCCGAACTTCGTAACCGTCTCTAAAATCACCATCAAGGGCTAAACCTTTCCAATACATAACCGTATTTTCAGTGATTCCTGTAATAACCGGCGTCATCATCCAGTCATCTGCTTTTCCTGCAGGAGTATACCATGACACACTTACAGCAGAAAAATTATTTTCAAGCAGCTCAAATTGGTTCCATGCTTGTGAAAAAACAGCAACCTGAGAAGCCGGTGTTCTTTTATCCACATCCACCAGGCTCATATCTCCGAAACCATTTTCAAAGTCCTGGCTGTATAAAACCTGGCTCTTACCTTGTGTGGTCAGGCAAAAAAACAGGAAAAATGTAAAAAAATACTTCATTGTCTTTTGTTTATTTGGTTAAATATTTTTGTGCGCGGCAAAAGTAATTCTAAATATTGTTTTACAAAACTTTAAACTACATTTTGTCAGCTTGAATACTAATTAATACCTAAGGTTTTCCGATTTCATATTATACCATGATTTATATGAATTCCATTCCCCTGAAATACAGAACATTTAACCAAATGACATAGAAGCATACTTTGAATAGTTTTTTTCGTTTGCTAATGTCATCATTGTTTACAATACGTCTGATGTATTAAAATTTGTGCTTTGTATCAGTTTACCTCTCTACATTATGGTAATCAATTCATAGTTTCAAGAATAATCCTGAAATTTACACTGAATAAGGAAAGCTTTTAAAAACTTTTTATATTAAATAAACATTTATAGCATTATTTTTGCGGACAATACATGTTTATAAATAATTCCTTTCATAATAAAAATATCGAAGGATGATTTATACCTTTCACCTACAAAATGACAGGAAAGTTTAGCTTACATCGAAAAAGGATAAGGTATAAATACATTTAAATATCTGAAATGAAATATCTAATCGTTGGTTTGGGAAATATTGGGAGTGAGTACGAAAATACCAGACATAATATAGGGTTTGATATTGTTACAAAAGCTGCACAGGAGTTGAATGTTCCATTTAAAGTTGACACTTTGGGAAGTATTGCCGAGGGAAAATGGAAAGGAAGGTCACTTTTTTTTCTTAAACCTTCTACTTACATGAACCTGAGTGGCAAAGCCGTTCTCTATTGGATGCAAAAGTTAAAAATTCCCATAGAAAATCTTATGATTATCGTGGATGATATTCATTTGGATTTGGGGAAATTGCGTCTGAGAGATAAAGGAAGTGATGGTGGCCATAATGGTTTAAAAGATATTCAAAATAAATTCGGACATTCAAATTATTGCAGGCTCAGAGTTGGTGTAGGAAAAGATTTTTTTCCGGGTCAACAAGTTGTTTATGTACTTGGCAAATGGAAAAAAGAAGAATTGGATGAAGTAAACACTATGATTGATAAAAGTGTGAATGCCATTAAAAACTTTTGTACTATCGGTTTAAAGTTTACAACTGACAATCTTAATAAATAAACACCTTTAATACATCTGTTCGGCTATTTTCTGAACTTCCAATAAGGTATTCCAGTTTCTCGTAGTGGTTACTTTTTTACTTTTTGATCCAAAAAAATCATTGGTGAGCTTTGTTTGACCAAATCCTTCTGGAAAGTATAAATACATTACATCTCCTGTCTGCATCACTTTTTCAGATGGTTTTTGTTTGCCCTCCAAATGTTTCAGATCAAAAATGCCGGAATTTTTTTCAAAAAAGTGACGTAAACAAATTTTAAATCCTTGTCCATAAAAGGATTTTGTTGTATTGTTTTTTCCAGAATTTCCTTATTGATCACAATTCCTTTAATTTGTAAATTTAATTTATTCTGTATTTGTCCTTCAATCATTTCTTCCAGTTGATCAATATTTTTTCCTTCTGCCATGAATATTATATTTCCACTTTGGATGTAGGTAGTAACTTTTTAAAACCAAGATTTTCGTAAAGTTCTTTCAGAACTTCTTTTTTGATAATATTATTACCTCCAACATTTATACCTTTTAGAAAAGAAATATATACCTGCATTTTATACTGTTTTACCAATCTTAACAAAATAAATCTTTGTAACTAGTTAAAATATGCACATCAAAAAATAAAACACAGGACTTAGAAAAGATATAAACCTGTCAATCCCTGATTATCCTGCAATCTCCTGTTATTTCGGCTGTGCCTCCACTCTTGTTTTCAATAGTGGCCGTTCCACCAGGACTAAACGTGTACAAATAAACATTTTCTAAAATCAACTTTCCCCTGTTGTCAACGGCACCAATATTACTATTGGAAGAATGAATATGCAATCCTTTAATTCGCAAACCAAGGCCTGCTCCTGGAGCTGAATTTACTATTAAGGGTGAAGAACTCGTTGAAATGATGTGAATATTTCTTAAAATATTGCACTCTAACACTAAATCCTTATCAATGCTAAGATTTAAGTTTCCTAAATATATGGTGTCGTTGTTTAAACTATTTGAAAACCTGATAGTGTCTCCTGATTGTGCGCACAAAACAGCATCGTATAATGATCCAGCGCCCCTCGAAAAAGCATTATCCACTGTAAGTCGGCAAAAGTTATTGACGCAGGTTTTAATGCCCCAACTGTTTAAAGAACCACCATCAAGATTAAACAAATCTTCTACTCTAAGTCTCCATTGGCCCTTTAATGAAAGATTATTAAAGGTGTTAATTGTATTGGAGGGTCTAAAGGTGCCAGCATTCGTTGGAGGGCACGGCCAACTCCCTGCCGGAGCAGCCTGATTAAAATTTATATTAAAATTCTGATGATTATCACAGGGTCTGTTCCAGATAATGACACTGGTCCCAGATGGTGAAAACATAGTAAATCTGAGATCATCAATATATGAATGTAAACCTGTAAGATTTAAAACGTCCAAATCAGTTATGGTTCCTTTGTCACTAATTAACTTGTAGGAATTTATAGTTTGTGCCCCTGAACTTGGAATAGGGATAGGCAAATCAGATGCCGGATAATAATAACAAGATTCTGTAGTAAAAGTAAATGGTGAAGACCAATTGCCGGTATTACAATCATTTTCTCCCCTGACTCTCCAGAAATATACCGTACCTCCTTCAAGATATCCTGAGAATGTTAATGAAGTAGCTGCAATATTTTCAATATTAAAAATCACTTCTGAGAAATTTGAACTTCGGGTTATCTGAATATCATATCTTGATGCATTTGCCAGAGGTGTCCAGGAAAAAGCAGGTCTTATATTTTGATTTATACTGTTGTTTGCGGGTACTGTTAATGAGGGTAATCCCAAACTTAAACCATTATTACTTATAAGAACCAATGATATATTTTTATTAATAGACCCACTGACCCCGTTTAAAGTCTGGTTTGTTGTTCCGACAGGTGCTGAATTATTTGTGATAGTAAGAACAGTTGTATTGCCTGGAATGACCGGGTTAACACCAAATGAGGCGGAAAAGCCTGAAGGCAGTCCTGGTAATGATAAAGTAACAGCCTGTGTATATCCCAGAATGGGGTTAACGTTAACTATAATATTTTTACTTTGTCCCGGGCAAATTCCAATATTGGCAGGATTGGCTTCTAATGAGAATGATAGCACACCTGGATCGATAGTTATGTTCGCGTTGTTTATGTCAAAAAATATATTTCCGTTTGCTTTCACCATGATTCGCCCTGTGGTTGTCAATCCAAATGGGACGGTTATATTATAACTTCCGTTATTTGCCACGCCTGTAGCCAGAACAGTTGAAAAACTTTGTCCACCATTGTAAGAAAGTAAAATATCAACAGTACTGCAGTTAATCCCGTTTCCCGTCGTGCCTGCCACATCCCAAGTAATATTTGCCTGTTGCGTTTCCACCCAGGTCGTTGGGGTGTTTTGTGAAGTAATAAGAAATGGACCGGCTGCCGCTACAGTAGTAACCACAACATTGTCTTCTGAATTACATCCTCCTGTACCTGCTTCCTGAACGTCCCTTACCACTCCTCTGAAATTCATGGTTCTTCCAACAGACGGGAGAACCTCCCATGTATTGGTATTTGCGCCCGATAATATTGAGGTTAAATTAGGAAAATACCGATAAGGAGCACTTGTGAAATTTATACTTCTGAATGTTGGCCCGGAAGTATTGGTAGTTGCCGGTGGCATGGTGGCTGTTTGAGCATCCATTTGATCCCATGCATAAACCATAGCATCATTGTCAGCATCAGTAGCAGATAGCGTCAAAACAAAAGGTGTAGATTTAGGAATGGTATAGTCAGGATTTGCCAAAACAACAGGGGCTACATTATTGTAATTGGGAATAATCTGGTCACAACTTGCCCCTCCTACCATTAAAAAGGCTTTAATTTCCTGAAGACTTATTGCATGAAAATAGGCATCACTGTTGCTTTGTACATTGGGAGGACAAATTCCGGCATACCCCATTATAGAAGACGCACTTCCCGGTTCCATAGCGGTAGGACTATTTCGGTTACACCCATTGTTTTGTGTATGGTTCCCTCCAAACTGATGCCCCATTTCATGTGCCACATAGTCAATATAAAAAGGATCATTGACAGGTGTTACTGAAATCGTTACCCCTCCGGCTTTTAAAGTGTTGTTGCAAACTGAACTCAGATACGCAACACCATTATTTCCTTGTGCGCTGAAAATATGTCCTATATCATAATTATTTGAGCCGATGACACTGTTGCAATTGGGTGTATTTTCTGTCAACATGGCTGAGGCATTTGACCCGGTGTAGGGGTCCGTAGCGGGATTATAATAAAACACCTGGTCTGTATTGGCGACTAAAATCAGCCTTACGGCTACCTCAGATTCATAAACCTCATTAATTCGGTTTATTCCTGTGGTTACTGCAGATAAAACCAAACCGGATTCACTTGGATCATCTGCACCAAAATAATTACTGTATTCCCCTGTTGCTGCCTGTGCAAGTCTGTACGAACGAAAAACGCAGTCTCCTGTCCTTTCTTCCCATTTCAAATGGTGATCAATACCTTGACTCTTAATAAATGATTCATCCACCTGACAACCCCAGGAAGGCTTTCTTTTATAATCTTTTTTAAAGTAAACAATTCTGGTATTTTTATCACCTCTCTGATAATGATCTATAAATATTTTATCTTTATCTATTGAGGAAACTACGGCCCTGAACCCTTCACTTGTATAGTCTATCCTGATTTTTGTTCCCGTTTCTTGAGTGCTTACTCCTATAAATGTCCTTATATCAGGATACTTTTGTGAAAGTTCAGACTCCATCATGGAATATCTGACTATCCGAAAGGAATCAACTTTATTCTCCGGCAGGCCAACCGAAAGTATTATTTCTGAATTTTTTACCCCGAAAGATTCATCCGGCGCTGACCATAATATTTGTTTAATTGTATTATCATTTATGGAATATAAGGTAAATTTCTCCGGTTGGATATCTCTTATTCCTGTTTGTTGAACTTCTATATCCCTTATCTCGGACCAATTTTGCGCTTTCAATATTATTGGCATCCAGATCACTAAAATCAAATAAAATAATCTCATAAAATAGATTTAAAAAACATGCAAAATTACTAAGATTAAATTCAAAAACTCATGGTTCTTTTTGTAAAAATATAATTTTGCTAATACATAAATATATTTTGTTCAACACCTATACATAATCCCGAGTTCTTGGTGACAACAATTTTACGTTGATATCTCTTCCGGAAAATGAAATTAAAGATGATTTGTCAAATAAATATAGCGCAGAACTTATTTAAACTACAACATTTAAATTTAAGCAAAATAATCTTACACTTATGAATTCTCTCCTGGTTAAAACGATTTTACCACTTCTTTGTTTAATAACAAAATCGATACATGAAAATTGGAATTGTTTGTTACCCGACATTCGGAGGTAGTGGCGTGGTAGCAACAGAACTGGGAATAGGTTTGGCCGGCTTAGGTCATGAAGTACATTTTATTACTTATAAAAGACCGGTACGCCTTACAAGTTTTTACCACAACATTTTTTTTCATGAAGTTACCTCCTTGGAATATCCTCTTTTTGAGTATGCCCCTTATGAATCATCTCTTGCCAGCAAACTTGTGGATGTAATACGATTTGAAAAACTCGATATTTTGCATGTACACTACGCCATCCCTCATGCTTCCGTTGCGTATATGGCTAAACAAATATTAAAAGAAAAAGGAATCCAAATTCCTGTAATCACAACTCTTCACGGTACCGATATTACGCTGGTCGGAGCAGATAAATCATTTTCACCTGTAGTTGAATTTAGTATAAATCAATCTGATGGTGTCACTGCCGTTTCAGAACATCTCAAAGAGGAAACCCTTCAAAATTTTGACATTGTAAAAGAAATCAAAGTAATTCCCAATTTTATTGATTTTACCAGATTCAGAAAAACCAATAAAGACCATTTTCGAAAAGCCCTGGCGCCTGAAGGGGAAAAAATTCTGATACACATATCTAACTTCCGGAAGGTAAAGAGAGTTGAGGACGTCGTTCGTGTCTTTCAAATTGTACACCAGAAAATACCTTCAAAACTTTTATTAATCGGTGATGGTCCTGAACGATCACATCTTGAAGAACTTTGCCGGGAACTGAATTTGTGTGATGAAGTGCGCTTTTTAGGTAAACAAGAAGCGGTGGATGAACTTCTGGCTATTTCAGATTTATTCCTTCTTACATCAGAAAATGAAAGTTTTGGTCTTGCTGCCCTCGAAGCAATGGCTTGCGAAGTTCCCGTGATTTCTACCAATGCGGGAGGAATTCCCGAAGTAAACATCCATGGACAAACAGGATATTTGTGCAATGTAGGTGATATTGAAAGTATGTCTGCCTATTGCATTGAACTGCTATCCAATGAAAATACTTTAGAAACCTTCAGAAAAAACGCATACCAAAATGCATTAAAATATGACATTAAAACACTATTGCCTGAATATGTCCGTTTTTATGAGCACATAATTGATAAAGTTATAAAATCGTAAGAGAACTTTCACTTACTTTTTTTTGTTTTCGTATAAATCTAAAAACTACCAGTTCCCGATACCGTCCCTTTGAGTATTTTTATATTATTCATCCCTTCTGTTTAAATAATGGAAAGGTTTTTGTTTGATTCAAATTAAGTTTTGATAAAATGATTTCATTGTATCTTTATACTTTTGATTATATTATAAAAATCTTGATACGCTTTATTTTTGTTTATAAAAAATGATTGTTTATTTTAGACTTTATTTCTTTTATTATGACTTTCCATATCAAATCTTATTACAGTAAAAACTCCGGATGGTTTTATTCAACTGAACTAAATTTAATATGAGAAATATTATACCATTTTTGTTTTTTTTCCTTACAACCTGTGTGACCGCCCAGATTGACCTTAAAAAAAAATATACTTTTGAAGAACTCAATGAAATTTTAGAAAATGCCCGGCTGAACAAGGATCAGAAAACCTTAAGTACGGTGTATTTTTTACTTGCAGAATATGAAGCTAATGTATTTGCAAATTACGATAAATCATTAGAATATTATTCAAGAGCTAAACAATATTTTCAAATTCTTGGAGATAGTTTTAATGTTAGCAAAACGCAACATTTTATTGGAAAAAAATATATGAAAACAGGATTTTATGAAGAATCTGCCTCTATTTTAAATGGCCTTCTGAATAGTCCTTATGCAGAAAAATATCCTAATAACAAAGCCTGGATTTTATTTGAGCTGGCTGAAATAAGTAAACTGAAAGGTGACCAATATTCTGCTTTAGAATTGATGGAAAAGTCAAAGTCTGTAAATCAATTTTATAAAGATACTTTATTAGAGGCAAAATACCATTTAGGCAAAATTGATTCATATATTTTATTAAACGAAAAGGACAGTGCCCTCATTTCCGCTCTCAAAGCTTTCAAAGTAAGTAATGAAATAAAGAATATGGATCTTCTTTCGGAATCATTGTTTTATATTGGATTTATAAATAAACTGAAAGGTCAATATAATAATGCTATAAAATACTTACTAAAAGCTGAAACCTTCCTCCCCGCTAAAGATTATGATAATAACAGAAAAAAAATCTATGAAGAACTGGCAAATGTTTTTGAAGCTTCCAATAATTATAAACTGGCCCTTGTTTACAAAAATAAATATACTACATTAAATGACAGTATTTTAAATCAAGCCAGAATAGAATCAATTTCAAATCTTGCCCTAAAATATGGAACTCGTGAAAAAGAATCTAATATTAAACTTCTCGAAATAGATAAACAGTATGCAGAATTGAGAAACAAACAACAAAGAAGGGCTTTATATTTTCTTGCCGGCAGTCTGTTTTTGGCTCTTGGTTTTTTATATTTTCTGAAAAGATTTTATGATCAAAGAATTACTTCCTCCAATATTATCAATCAGCAAAGAGAAGAAATAAATCAAAGAAAGATAAAAGAACTTGAAGACGATATCAAAATTACCAGTATGCACTCTGTAATAGAGGGTCAGGAAATTGAAAGAGAAAGGATTGCAAAAGAACTGCACGATAGTTTGGGTGGCCTTTTAAGCACTATAAAACTACAGATTGATAAAACAAAAATGAGTAATAAAGACAATAATGTAGAATCATATGGTCGCGCACATCACCTGATTGATGCCGCAGTAGAAGAAGTCAGGACTATTTCAAGAAACCTCCAGCCCGTTTCTCTGAAAAAACTTGGATTGGTTGCCGCAATAAAGGATCTCATCAATCGTTTTGAAGGAGAAAATACACCTGAAATTTATTTCCAGTATTATGATGTCCCAGCACAAATGGATAAAATGTTATCCCTTACAGTGTATAGGATTATTCAGGAACTTCTTACAAATTCATTTAAACATGCAAAAGCAAAAGAGATTCTTATTCAATTAAATTCTGAAGAGGACGCTTTTGTTATTCAGTACGAAGATGATGGTGTGGGCTTTGAACTAGATGAGCCAACAAAAAAAGGTATGGGTTTGGAAAATATCAAATCAAGAGTTAATTATTTACATGGTAGCCTGTCGATTGACACACACCCAGGATCCGGTTTGTCAGTTTTAATACGCCTGAAATATGACAAAAGTATTTCCTGATATCTTTTTATTGCCAAGTCCGTGTGAAAAAGTATCCCACTCTTTCCTTGAAAAACATGAAATAACGCTGTTTGTAAAAAGAGATGACCTTATTCATCCTGAAATTTCCGGTAATAAATACAGAAAACTAAAATACAATCTTGAATACATACTAAAGAATAACTTTTCGACAATTATTACTTTTGGCGGCGCTTTTTCAAACCATTTACACGCAACGGCAGCCTTGTGTCATCATTTTGGTGTGAAGAGTGTTGGAATCATACGAGGTGATGGTTTAGATCCGAATAATCCTACACTTCGGTTTTGTTTAAATAATGGAATGACACTGCATTTTATCAGCCGGGAAGAATACAAAAACAAAAGTAATTCATTGGTTGTACAAAACATAATCGGCCAATATGCCTCTTCTTATGTTATACCTGAAGGAGGAAGCAATGAACTGGCTCTAACGGGTGTTCAGGAAATCTGGGAAGAAATATATAAACAATTGGAAAAAATACCCGATTATATTTTTTGTGCCCTTGGAACAGGGACAACAATAGCCGGTTTATTAGGTAGTGCACCAAAAGAATGCAAACTTCTGGGTTTTTCTGTTTTAAAAACATCTCATCTTGAAAAGGAAGTTTTGATAATGGCAAAAAACCATAAAAAAAGTACTTTTTACTGCTTTACGGATTACCATTTTGGAGGATATGCAAAAACTACCCAAGAATTACAAAGTTTTATCAATGAATTTGAAATTCAAACAAGCATTCCAATTGATCCTGTATACAACGCCAAAGCATTATTTGGCTTTTTTGATCTTATTGAAAAAGGACATATTCCGAAAGGTAGTTCCGTCGTTTGGTTACATACAGGAGGATTACAAGGAATTGAAGCAATGAATTACATGAATGTTAAAAAATAAGCTGTAAGTGTTTTAAAAGTCATCTTCAAATTCATCTTTTTTACTTCCGTTATTTTCCTCTGTTGATTCGATTACATTTTCATATTTGGAACAATCCAGTTCAATTATATCCCCTTCAGGTACTTCAAATACCAGATGATTACCAAAACCTAACGTATTGTCCTGTTCTATTTTTTTCAATAAAGAAACAAAATATGGCCTTGCCATTGTAGCACCCTGACCATCCGCCAAAGAATTAAATCTGATAAACTCCTGATCTCCTCCTACCCATGTTGAAACAACAAGTTCCGGAGTAAAACCTACAAACCATCCATCTTTATAACTGTTTGTCGTTCCTGTTTTGCCGGCAACTGCTGTTTTAAAATTTGACGCAATGGGACTCGCCACATATTGTAACATATCAACAATAACATAATTGTACCCTTCATTAATGGCCTTCTTTTGTTCAGGAACAGCAGAATAAATAACTTTTCCGTTTTTGTCTTCTATTCGCGTTACAAAAATCGGTTTGGTCGTTACCCCTTGGTTGGCAAAAGCTGTATAGGAGGTTGCCAAATCCATAACAGACAATTCAGCAGTTCCAAGGCAAATAGATGGTGAATTTGGAATTTTTTCTTTGTTTATTCCCAAATTCCCAATTAAGTTTTTAACGGTTTTAACGTTACCTATTTCCTTCATTAAAAAAACAGAAACTGAGTTTTTACTTTCCTTTAGAGCTTGTCTAAGCGTAAGCTCTTCGCCGGTATATTTATTATCTGCATTCCCGGGACACCAGGTCTGCATCAAGCCAAAATGAGGATCATTTGCCGGAATACATTGTTTAACGTCCTTTGTTTTCATACATGGTGACATAGCATTGTCAATAATGGCTGTAGCATATACAAATGGTTTAAATGTACTTCCAACCTGTCGGTTTGAATTGACATGATCATACTGAAAATATTTATGATTTATTCCTCCTACCCAGGCTAAAATATTACCTGATTTCGGATCAACAACCAATGAACCAATCTGCAGTTGTTGAAGATGATATTTTATTGAATCCAAAGGAGACATTTCAGTTTGTTTTTCACCAAATTCGTTATAGGCAAAAACCTTCATTTTTACCTTTTTATTAAAAACATCTTGAACCGTTTTTTGCATTTTTTTCCATTGTTTTTCAAACTCTGGCCAATATTCACTGGATAGTAATTCAATATATTTTTCATATTGTGAGGATGATATCTGATTTGTTGAAGCCAACTTTTTCAGATGTCCTGATTTATTTTTTTCTTCAAACATTCTGAATATGTCAGCATCTGAAGGAGAAAAACCTAGATTTGAATTGATTTCATTTAATATACCTGATAAATGTTTTGTTCTTATTTTTTTATATCTTTCTGAATCCTTCATCATTTGTACCAATGATTTGTTTCGTGTTGCTGCAAGTTCCTTACTTGCTTTATATGTAATCGGGTCTAATCCTTTCCATCTTTCGAAATATCTTTGTTGAAGTTGAGACATATGTTCATACATTGCCCTTTCTGCATATTTTTGGATTCTTGTGTCAATGGTGGTATATATTTTTAATCCGTCTGTATAGAGATTATAATTGGTTCCATCCGGTTTTTTAAACTCATCCTTAGCAAGCAATGTTTTTACCCATTTAGTAGTTTCTGCACGAAAATAAGGCGCAATGCCGTCAAAATGCACCTGGCGTCTAAAGTTGGATGTGTTAATATTTTTAATTCTTTTATTAAGATATTCCTCTTCCGTGAGATAGTCGTTTTTGACCATTTGTTTTAAAACCACTGACCTTCTGTTAAAACATTTTTCCGGATTCATGATGGGATTAAAAACTCTGGGGTTTTTCAACATACCTATCAGTACTGCTGCTTCTTCTATGCTAAGTTTTTCCTGATCTTTTCCAAAATAAGTCTTTGCTGCAGCCCCTATTCCAACTGCATCATACAAAAAATCACTTTTATTAAGATACATGGCAATAATTTCTTCTTTTGTATATCTTTTTTCAAATTCAACAGCTATAATCCATTCCTTCATTTTTTGCCAGACTCTTTTAAAAAAAGAAGAAGACCGCTGAGTAAAAAATAGTTTGGCCAATTGTTGTGTAATTGTACTTGCGCCTCCTCTTTTGCCTAAAAAAAAGATGGCCCTCGCTGTACCCCTAAAATCTATGCCGCTGTGATTAAAATATCTTTCATCTTCTGTAGCTATTAATGCCTGAACAATTTTGGGATTTATTTCCTCATAATCCAACCACTCTCTGTTGTACTTAAAGACTTTTCCAAAAATTTTACCGTCAGAAGATATAAAATCAGAAGCAATTTCATAGTTTGGATTTTCCAATTCTGCCGTATTGGGTAATAAAAAGGTTTTAATGTATAAAAATATAGTAAAAACAATAAGGCAAAATGATAAAAAAACGATGGCTATTGTTTTGTTATAAACAATAGGGAAGTATTGTTTAATGCCTGTTTGTCTGTTTTGCTTTTGAACCATATTTAAAAATTAAATAATACCGGTTATAAAACGCAAAATTAAGAAATTTATTAATGTGTTCGGCCTTGTTTATGAATTGACTTAACTTGTATACCTGCTTCCTCCTAATATTACTCCTAAAAACCCGAGCACAGCTGTTGCCACAGTATCAGTAATAACAAACCAAGTTGGAAAATTATATGTAAATAAAAAAATAATCACAGTAACAAATATGACCGATACAGAAATCAAACCAAAAATATATCTGTTGATTCCGGATACCAAAGAAGAAATAAAGCCAGCGCTAAAAGAGGCCAAAGCATGACTGATTGCTATAATTAAAAAGGCCTTTGATGGAAGCGTTGCAAACCATGCATCTACTTTTGATTTGTCGGAAAAATCCAAATCCATTGGTGTTGGGTATAATCCTTCCTTAATCATCTGTGCCATGACAATAATTAGGTATGCTGTAGTTAGGCCTGCTATTATAGAAAGAATCTGTCTCAATGTTTCTAATTTATTTCTATTCTATTTCTGAATATCTAATTTGCAATAAAGGATCCTTTTCTTCCATTTTTATTTCATTTATACTCCTGGAAATGTCATCATATAATTTCATTAAAGATTTTTCCTTTGCCCACTCTTTTATTTTTATCAATGTATTCATACAGAAATACTTTTTATAAACATCTTCATCGGGATCTTTTGCCATAACTTTTAAAAATTCCGTTCCTTTTTCCCAAGCTGTTACTGGAAGTTCTTTCAGAAAGTTTTGATAATTTTCAAAAAAATCAAATAATTGATACATCGACACTTTTT
The DNA here is from genome assembly GCA_016715245.1 of Saprospiraceae bacterium. Classification (GTDB taxonomy): domain Bacteria; phylum Bacteroidota; class Bacteroidia; order Chitinophagales; family Saprospiraceae; genus OLB9. Next base: position 148,832 of record JADKAS010000009.1, on the reverse strand, counting down.
GTAATCGATTGTGAAAAAAATCAAGATGTTTTTCTTTTTTTGTGTTGGCAAAAACCGTTACCAGACTATTAACCAAATAGGAGGATTCATCATTTTTATAACTTTCTGCGTATTTTTCTGCTGCTTCAACGTCATAAAAAGAAAGACCTTCCAACGCAAGCCCCAGAACATTATACGATTGTTCAGATTCGGCAATTCTTTTTAAAAGTGGAACAAGTTCTTCTTCACCGTTTGTCAACATAACCTGCAATGCAGATGCTCTGACTTGTGAATGAGGATCAAAAAACACCATATCCTGTAACTGACTGATATAAGATTCATAGTTTTCGGCTGGAATGGACTCTACACCCATGGCTCTCAAATAGTAAAATTTTTCTTTCAACAATTCAGCCATAATTTCCTTTTTTTCGACAATATTACTTAATGCAATTACTTTGTCTCCAAATAATGGGCTTGTTTTGTATTGTTCAATGTATTCCTCTTGTGACTTTTCTTCATTAATTAATCCAAGAATATCATTGTTTCCATCAAAAATGATCGTTTTAGGTTTTGTCTTCAATTTGGTGATTAAAAAGTTTTGTTCTCTTTTGTCCATAAAAAAAGAATGAAATTCCACTTTTCCACCCTCATAATAAGTAGCAATATTTAAAGGCATTTGAAAAACAGGTAAATATGTTACACTATCCTGCGTTTGTTTGACCTGTATAACCAAATTTTTTTCATCCTCTGAATAAATATACTTAACATCAAATGTTGGATGTCCTGATGATAAATACCACTGATTAAAAAACCAGGACAAATCCTGTCCGGTTACATCTTCGAACGCCATTCTCAACTCATCTACTTCCACTGCTGAAAATGCATTATCCATAAGGTATTTGTTCAGAGAAACAAAAAAAGCTTCATCTCCAATAAAATTTCTAAGCATATGAAGCACCAATCCTCCTTTGTTATACGAATGGGCATCAAACATGTCATCTTTATTTCCATAGTAATAATGAACTAATGGATGAGCACCTGTTGAATATGCCTGAGAAAAATATCCGTTCATCTCTGTTAATCTGTGATAATCTGCCCTTTCTCTTCCATATTTATGCTCAAACCAAAGATATTCAGCATAATTTGCAAATCCCTCATTTAATGTAAGGTTACTCCAGTCTTCACATGTTACTAAATTTCCAAACCAATGGTGCATGAGTTCGTGAGCGACAATATAATCATTATCATTATCAATTAACTCTTTGTCTGTTTTTTGTACGAATTCTCCAAAAACGACCGCTCCTGTATTTTCCATAGCACCGGAAACAAAGTCTCTTACTACAACCTGCGCATATTTGTCCCATGGATAAGGATAATTTAACTTTTGTGTAAAAAAGGTTAACATTTCAGGCGTGTTGTTAAATATTTTTTTAGCTGACTTTTTAAAACCTTTTTCTACAAAATAGTGCAGAGGAACCTGATTCCAAACCTCGGTTTCTTCATAGAATTCACCTACTGCAAGCATAAATAAATATGGAGCATGTGGCGATACCTGGCTCCAGTAATCAGTTCTGGTACCATCAGCGTTTTTTATTGAGGAAATAAGCTTTCCGTTTGATAAAGTTTTAAAATTATCTTCAACGGTAATATACATCTCCTGGGAACATCTTTCATTGGGTTTATCGAATGTAGGAAACCAGTTTTTATTGAATTCCGTCTCCCCTTGGGTCCAGATTTGTTTTGGTTTGTTTTTATCTTTTCCAGAAGGATTGATGAAAAACAATCCTTTGTCCGACTGTATTGGCTCATCAGAATCTTTAAAAGATTCTTCAGGTTTTGCTTTGTAATCAATAAGAATGTTAATTTTTTCTCCCTTTTTATACGTTGCACCAAGCTTAATGTCAATATAATTGCCATCATAACTGTATTCTAATGGTATATTAGCAGGCAACAGAACAACGTTATTTATTTCAAAATTTACTGCATCAAACCTGACTGTCTGAATGGGATAAAAATATGGGGCAACCGTAAGAGTGGCCTTTCCAAGAACAAGCTGTTTCTCCCAATCAAATCTAAGATCAAGTTTGGTATGTAACAAATCGTAAAACATTGTAGCGGAGGCTCTGTAAATCTTAGGCAGTGTATCCCTCTGATTTTCGTCGTCGGTTACATATAAAGTGTCCAGCATTTCTTCTCTGAAATCATTGTCAATTTCAGTTAACGGCAGGTCTTTTTTTGAAGCACAGGATAAATAAATCACTATAGTAATACCTGTCAATATTACTTTTATACTTTTTTTTACCATTCGGAATGATGTTGCATATTTTGATAAAAGTGTGCAAAGATAATATAATGTTTCAAGAAAATCCGCCATTGCATAGCTTTTAATCGCATTTACAAAACATTTATTTTTTTACTTTTGTAGCGCTTACTACAAATTGAACTTTCTATTTTTTCGTTTCTGGAAATAGAGAGATTTTGTGTGTTTTCACTAAAAAAATAATATTTTTGCGCCTCTTTAATAATTCGGTTCACAATTTTCATTGTAATTCGTTTATATTGAAACTCTTTTTTAAAATTGTAAATATTAATTATGACAATTGATAAGATGGTTGCCGTTAGTGGTTTAGCGGGATTATTTAAATTGGTCTCTACTAAATCCAATGGTTTATTAGTAGCTGACCCGGATACCGGAAAAACCCGATTCTGTTCTGTAAGGCAACATCAGTTTACTCCAATGCAGACTGTTGCTATATACACGGATACAGATACAATAGATATAAAATCGGTATTTAAAACGATGTCTTCATTGTCAGAGAGTCATCCTGTTCCAAATCCAAATGCACCGCAACAAGAATTGCGTAAATATTTTGAAATCATCATACCTGATTACGATAGGGACCGCGTCTACCACAGTGACATGAAAAAAGTCCTAAAATGGTTCATTTTTTTAAACGATCGAGGCCTTATAAAAGAACTTTTTGAAGAAGTCACTGAATCACCGGAGGATGAAAAAAATCAGGAAGGATAAAGAGGAAACCTTTCCATAAATTTATTTACTTCTACTTTTATCGATTTTAATTTTTGGTCATTACCTCCATTACTAATGGCTTCATCAACCCAAACCGCCATTTGAATAAAATCCTCTTCGTTACATCCTCTTGTCGTCATGGCAGCAGTTCCAATTCGAATGCCTGATGTCAAAAGTGCCGACCTTGAATCAAATGGAACCATATTTTTATTTATCGTAATGTCTGCTTTTATCAAAGCATTTTCGGCATCTTTTCCTGTTACGTCTGTAAATTTTCCTCTTAAATCAATAAGCATTAAATGATTGTCTGTGCCGCCACTGATAATTTTATATCCTTTTGACACTAATTGATTAGCCATTGCCTGAGCATTTGAAACAACCTGATTTGCATACACCTTGAAAGAAGAAGAAAGCGCTTCCTTAAATGCAACAGCTTTGCCAGCAATAACATGTTCAAGTGGACCACCCTGTATTCCAGGAAAAACACCACTGTTCAGTATAGAGGACATCATAATATTATCCCCCTTTTTGGTAGTTCTTCCCCATGGGTTTTCAAAATCTTTTCCCATCATTATGATTCCTCCCCTTGGCCCTCTGAGTGTTTTATGTGTTGTTGATGAAACAATATGACAGTGAGGAATCGGATCGTTCAATAAACCGGCTGCAATCAATCCTGCGGGATGTGCAATATCAGCAAGAAGTAAGGCGCCGACTTCCTCCGCTATTTCTCTGAATCTCTTATAATCCCAATCTCTTGAATAGGCAGACGCTCCGCAAATAATTAATTTAGGTCTTACCTCAAGGGCTTTGATTAATACCTTATTCATATCTATGGTTCCTGTTTCTTCTTCCACACCATAAAAGTGTGCTTTATAAACTTTTCCTGAATAATTGACGGGCGATCCGTGAGATAAATGCCCACCATGAGATAAATCAAATCCAAGAATGGCATCACCTGGTTGTAGTACAGATAAAAATATAGCTGCATTGGCCTGTGCTCCTGAGTGTGGCTGAACATTGGCATATTCTGCTGTAAACAATTCACATAGCCTGTCAATCGCCAATTGCTCTACCTTGTCGACCACCTCACAACCACCGTAATACCTTTTACCGGGGTAACCTTCCGCATATTTATTGGTAAGACAACTTCCCATTGCATTAAGAACTTCCTGGGATGTAAAATTTTCTGACGCAATTAACTCAACTCCATGCCTTTGTCGTTCCAGTTCTTCAATTATAAGTTCGCGTATTTGTGTATCCATTTTTATTAATTATTCGGACAAATGTAGTGATTTTTTAAAAACCTTAAAGGTTGTCGTTCTACAGATTCTAAATTTATTGGATTTAAGTACCAGTAAGACTAATTTCTTTTATTTTTACTGTACTTTTGTCCTCAAATAGATTTTTAATTACTTCTAAATGAAGTATTGTTGTCATTCAACTTTTTACATCATATTTTCTACATCTTCAAATAAGACACGTAAACCAAAATCATGAAAATAAGTGGTTTTACCTTCATTAGAAATGGAATTAACCTCGATTATCCATTTATTGAGTCTATTTTGTCCATCCTGCCTATTGTTGATGAAATGATTGTTGTTGTCGGGGATTGTGAAGACGGAACCAGAGAATCTATTGTACGTTTGCCATCTCCAAAAATAAAAATTATTGATACAGTATGGGACGAAAATATGCGAAAAGGTGGTGAGATTTTGGCTCAACAAACCAACATTGCTTTGGACAATATCTCAGGAGACTGGGGATTTTATATTCAGGGCGATGAAGTTTTACACGAAAAATATTATGAAGTTATTGTTGAAAAAATGAAAACAAACCTTCACAACGAAAAAGTGGATGGTCTTTTGTTTAACTATTTACACTTTTATGGTTCTTATGATTTCGTTGGGACTAGCAGAAAGTGGTATAGAAATGAAATCAGAATCATTAGAAATAATCCTAAAATACGGTCGTATAAAGATGCCCAAGGCTTTCGAAAAGCAGGAAAAAAACTTCATGTTAAAAATATTAACGCAAGCATTTATCATTATGGATGGGTTCGTGATCCGCACGCTCAACTAAAAAAAGCACAGACCTTTAATAAACTATGGCATGATGATGATTGGATCAGAGACCATGTTTCTGCCGAAAAATTTGATTATGATTTATTGGAAAATCTTGAAAAGTTTTCAGAGACGCATCCAAAGGTCATGCAAAAACGATTGTCAACAAAAAACTGGGATTTCTCATACAATCCGGATAAAAAACGAAATTCAATAAAAGAAAAATTGTCCATTTGGTTAGAAAAAATAACAGGATACAGAATAGGTGAATATAAAAACTATATCCTTTTGTCCGATTAAAAAAGTTATATTATTAATTAACCTTTGAATACTTTTTAAATATTTTCTGTCACGGTTGTTACAATTTAATCATGATATCTATCATTTATCAAATTATCAAAGTCCTTGTATGTCAAACTTGTCTACTTCATATGAAAACTATACTTTTGCATCATGATTTCAACAGATATATTAATTATTGGTGCAGGACCCGTTGGATTGTTTACCGTTTTTGAAGCCGGTTTATTAAAATTAAAGTGCCATTTGGTAGATTCTTTGGGACAGGGGGGAGGACAATTGACGGAAATTTATCCCAAAAAACCAATATACGACATTCCGGGGTATCCTTCCATTCTTGCCGGAGATCTCACAGATCGCCTTATGGAACAAATCGCACCGTTTAAACCAGGCTTTACCTTGGGAGAAAGAGCGGAAAAACTTGAAAAACTGGATGATAATACCTTCAAAATAATCACCAACAAAGGTACAGAACTATTTGCTCCCGTAGTTGCCATAGCCGGTGGATTGGGAAGTTTTGAACCCAGAAAACCTCCTATAGAAAACATTGAAATATTTGAAGACAAAGGTGTCGACTACATCATTAAAGATCCGGAAAAATACCGCAATAAAAGGGTTTTGGTAGCCGGTGGCGGTGATTCTGCTCTGGATTGGAGCATCATTCTGGCTGACATTGCCAAACAAGTAACTTTGATTCATAGAAGAACATCTTTCAGAGGTGCCCTGGATTCTGTTGAAAAGGTCCTGGAACTTGCCCGCAATGGAAAAATAAATCTTATTACAGAAGCTCAGGCAATCGGACTCAATGGAAATAAAGTTCTGGAAAAAATTCTGATAGAACAGGATGGAAAAGAAAATTATTATTTTGATTCTGATTATTTTATTCCTTTATTTGGCCTTGCTCCCAAACTTGGTCCCATAGGAGATTGGGGTTTGGAAATTGAAAATAATGCGATAGTAGTTAATACGCTGGATTACAGTTCCAACATTCCCGGCATTTATGCTATCGGCGACATAAATACCTATCCGGGAAAACTAAAATTAATTTTATGCGGTTTCCATGAAGGAACATTAATGGTGCAATCTGCGTTTAAGTATATTTATCCGGATCAAAAATTATCCTTCAAATATACAACGGTCGCAGGTGTCACCGGCTTTTAAAGTTTTGCAATGAAAAACAGCATAACAGTTTCTGTAACTGATAGAGAAAAAATAATACATACTTTGGAAGTTCCAACAGACATAACTCTGAATATGATGGAAGTCTGTAAGTCTTATGAACTTCCAGTGGAAGGTCTTTGCGGCGGAATGGCTTTATGTGCCAGTTGTCACATGTACGTCCTGAGTAATCATGAATTGCCGGAGCCAAGTGAGGATGAAGAAAATATGCTGGATCAGGCCTTTTTTGTAAATAAAAATAGCAGATTAGGTTGCCAGATTAAAATTCATTCTGATCTTGATGGCCTTGAGGTTGAGCTTGCTCCTGTAAGTCCTGAAAATGAAAATCAATAATGTTTAAGCCATTCATAATTTTTTGCTTTATGTTTTTATCTATTAATGAAAAAGCATCTGGACAAAAGGATACTTTATTTTATATAGGTGACCCAATGTGTTCCTGGTGTTATGGCTTTTCCTCTGAGCTGGATAAAGTTAAAAGTGTAATGTCTGACATTCCATTTAAAATAATTCTCGGTGGTTTAAGAGCAAATGGCACAGAAACCTTTGGGGAGTTGAAAGAATTTTTGTCTGAACATTGGCGCGAAGTTCATTTAAATACCAAACAACCATTTTCCTATACCATATTAAATGATGAAAACCTGATTTACAATACAGAACCAGCATGCAGGGCTGTAGTCGCTGTCAGATCTCTTAAGCCGGAAGCAGAATATTTATATTTCAAAGAACTGCAGAGTGCGTTTTATGAAAAAAATGATGATCCTACATCATTAAAAACTTTCAGTTCTTTGGCGACTAAATTTGGCATTGAAGAAAGTAAATTTGAAAAATATTATAATTCTCCTGTTATTATCAATGAAACTGAAAGAGATTTTAGATATGCTTACACTTTAGGCGTACAGGGATTTCCCTCTATAATGGTAATAAAGGATAATAAATTGCATAAAATTTCTAATGGGTATACTACAGCACAACAAATTATACATAAGTTAAAAATGATTGGCTTTCCAATCCAGGAATAATGTATTTGATTTACTTTTGTACTAAATCATTGTTATACCATAAAGGTTAACAATTAAACACCAAATGAAACATGTTCTTACAGTTCAAACCTAAAAAATCATTTTAAAAGCACGCGCATGAATAATCCTTGTTTAATAGAATGTGTCCCTAATTTCAGTGAAGGAAGAGATATGTCGGTAATCAAACAAATTACTGATGAAATCTCCTCTGTAGAAGGTGTTAAATTACTTGACGTCGATCCCGGTAAAACCACAAACAGGACTGTTGTAACCTTTGTCGGAAAACCAGATGCTGTAGTTCAGGCAGCTTTTTTAGCTATTTGTAAAGCCGGGGAACTTATTGACATGAGTAAACACAAAGGAGAGCATCCACGTATGGGAGCTACCGATGTGTGTCCGTTTATTCCCATTTCCGGCATTACCATGGAAGAGGCGGTACAATATGCTAAAAAATTAGGTGAGATGGTTGGAAGTAATACAACTATACCCGTTTATCTGTACGAAGAAGCAGCTACATCTGAAGATAGAAAAAATCTGGCTAATATCAGAGCCGGAGAATACGAAGGTTTAAATAATAAACTTAAAGATCCTGTCTGGAAACCTGATTATGGTAAAGCTGCTTTTAACAGCAAATCCGGTGCTACAGTAATTGGTGCCAGAGATTTTTTAGTGGCTTACAATGTTAATCTGAATACAACCTCTGTCAGAAGAGCCAATTCTGTTGCCTTCGATGTTAGAGAAAACGGACGATTAAAAACCGATCTTGAAACCGGCAAAAACATATTGGGGGATGATGGAGAACTAATAAGAATCCCCGGGATGTGTAAGTCTGTAAAAGCCATAGGTTGGTATATTGATGAATACAAAATTGCACAAATTTCCATGAACCTTACCAATATTAATGTTACTCCTTTACACATTGCATTTGATGCCTGTTGTCACAGTGCTACTTCAAGGGGCATGAGGGTAACCGGTTCAGAGTTGGTGGGTTTGGTACCCAAAAAAGTTCTTTTGGATGCCGGAAAATATTTTCTGAATAAACAGGGTAGATCGAAGGGTATTTCTGAAAATGAGTTAATTCATATTGCTGTAAAATCTTTGGGACTTGACGAACTAGGACCTTTTGATCCGAAAAAGAAAATAATTGAATACTTGCTAGAAGAAAAAAACACGAATAAATTAGTAGATCTGAATTTATCAGATTTTGCTAATGAAACTGCTTCTGAAAGTCCTGCTCCCGGGGGCGGAAGTATAAGTGCCTATGTAGGTAGTTTGGGTGTCTCCCTTGGAACCATGGTGGCCAACTTGAGTGCACATAAAAAAGGTTGGGAGGATAAATTTGAGTACTTTTCAAAATGGGCCGAAAAAGGTCAAGAACTTAAAGACAGGCTTTTACATTTGGTTGATGCAGATACAGATGCCTTTAATAAAATCATGGATGCTTTTAAACTGCCAAAAGAGTCTGAGCAAGAAAAGGTTGACCGAAAACAAGCTATACACAATGCTACAAAAGAAGCAATTGAAGTCCCCTTAATGGTAATGCGTACCAGTTTTGAGGCCTTGACTTTACTGAAGGAAATGGCTGAAAAAGGAAATCCTAACTCCGTTTCAGATGCAGGAGTTGGTGCCTTATGCTGTAAAGCGGCTGTTCAAGGCGCTTTACTGAATGTTCAGATCAACTGCAATGGTTTTCAGGATGGAACTTTTGTTGCTGATTCTTTAAGCCAGGCGAATAAAATTTATTCTTCAGCTTTAGAACTTGAAAAAGAAATTCTTTCTGTGGTATTTAACGTCATGGATAAATGATCCTGTTTACAAAACCCATAAACATTTAATTCACTCCTTTTTTAAGATTTTTTTCTAAATTATAAATACTGCTTAAACCTATCTATTGTGTTTTTTTGCACAAAAAAAGGGGCCGAAAATTCCAGCCCCTTTATTATTTTAAGTCACAAAATTAGCTTCTATTCCAACTTAAATCGAATAGGCAAGGTATAAAGTACTTTAACCGGTCTTCCTAATTGTTTGCCGGGTGTCCATTTTCTACCCATTGAATTCATTGAGTTGACTGCTGTCTCGGCTGCTGTACCGCAACCTGCTCCGATATCTCTCACTATGTTGATATCTTTTACTGAACCATCTTTGTCAACTACAAATTGAACAACAACATTTCCTTCTACTCCATTCTCTCTTGCAATAGTAGGATATTTTAGGTTTCCATATATGAACTCTAAGAGTTTCTTTTTAGCACATTCCTCCTTCTCAGCATCAGAACCTTTCATGTCCTCACAACCCGGAAATCGGGGCATTTGTTCAACTTTTTTGAATATTTCTTCTTCTTTTGGCGGTGGTGGTGGTGGTGGTGGTGGTGGTGGTGGCGCATTTACTGCCACAGGAGCGGTCAACTTGGTTTCTTCTTTGACGTCCTGACTTTTAAAATCTTCCTGCTGCACCTCAACCTCATCCGGAACCTCCTGAATCACCGGTGGTGGTGGTGGTGGTGGTGGTGGTGGTGGTTCTGCGGTTCTTGGTACTTCTACCTCAACTTCATCTTCAAAATCCATCATGTCGTCTGTAATAACAATCTTTTTTTCGTAGATAGTCCAACTCATGGTAACCAGAGATATTGCCATGGCTGCTGCAAAACCAAAATTTACAAAACTGTTTGACAATTTAAAATTGTCTACTTCCGGAAATTTTGTCCTGCTACCAAGATCCGCATTTTTTACATTTTGATTATTTTCTCTTAATGTATCTAAAGAATAGCCTGAATATTTTCTTCTGAAAAAATAAATCAAACCGATAACGATTAAAGCAATCAAAATATAAAAAATCAGTACTCCTGTTCCTGAAATTTCTAATTCTTTAAACATGCTAATTTATTTAAAATTTAATGTATGATACAGAAATATTCCAATCAATACTCCTATAAAATTGGCAAGGGCATCAAAAAATTCAAATGATCTGCCAATAAAAAGGTAAAATTGTAATATTTCCATTAAAAAACCAAACGTTGTACAGAAAAAAATTACAAAAAATTTTTCATATTTTACTCTTACACATGCTCCTGACCATAGAAAAGACAACATAGTATAAAAAACTAAATGTCCAACTTTATCAAAACCAATTACATCAATAAATTTTAATGTATTTAATCTCGCACCTGAAATTAAAGAAATAAATATTGTCAGAATGGACCAAAATATAGCCGCGTAAACGTAATACCTTGTGCTCAACTTTTTGTGCTTTACTTTAAGATGATTAAATTTTTTATTTTGGTGTATGCCATGAAAATTTAATTTCTTCTTTACAAAAGTTTTTAAATTAAAAATCCTGTCCGATTGTAATATAATATATTGGGTCTTGCAATTTCCCTGTCTCAATCCCCCAGGCATAGTCAAATTTAAAAAAGTATCCTAAAATCTGAGACCTTAGGCCATAACCCAAGCCAAAAACCAATGGGTCTTTAAAATATTCCACTTCTAAGGTAATGACCGGCGGGCTTTGAATAATTACTGTATTTAAGGGATTTTCTTTACTGAAAGGGGTTAAGCCATACCAGGCCATTCCTGTGTCAAAAAACCCAGTTATTTGAAGATTTTTCAAAAAAGAGGATCCTTTCTTTTTACCTAAAAAATATTGCATAAACGGTATTCTTAATTCTGTATTTATAATAAAATAAGATTTCCCGTTTCTTATGTTATTATTAAAACCCCTCATTTGACCTATGTTTGCCTTATAGGAAAAATCAATATCTGTCCTTTGTGGTATCATATCATTAAATCCCGGAAATAACCAGTTTTCCATACCTCCTATATAGTACAACATTCTGTCTGAGCCCATAGATACTGCGCCTGCTGAACGCAATGCTAAAACTGATTTGTTAAAAACGGGAATATAGTGTCTGGCATCAAAACCCAAAATTGTAGTGAATCCTTTTGATAAATCAAACTCAAAACCATCAAGTAGCCTTACATTAAATGTATTGATAGCTTCCACATAAATTTTATACCTTGTTCCGAATTTAATGTTAACGCTTTCTTCGTAGGAATTATCATAAATATATTCTGCCCTCAATCCTATCCTCTGTTCTGTTTCTGATGGTGAGTTAAAACTTAGGTTATCCGTACTTTTTTGAATAAACTTATCAAACCTGAGCTGACTGGTTAATCTTAAACTTTTATAAATATTAAATGGTATTTTCCATTGATAAAGGGCCAGCGTTGTTGTTTTATTAGAGCGGGAAGGTGCAATGGAGGTAGGAGGACCATTTTCATTATTGGTATAAGACAGTGTTTTCCTGTATATCGCCATTCTTTTGTCAATCATTGATTTTTTATTATCAAAAACAAGGAAAAACTCTGAGCCATTTAAAAGCAATGGAAATCTTGCACCTATGTCTATTGAAAAATCTTCAAAAAGGTCTTTTATATTGGCTTTAAATAAAAAACCCATTGGAGTAGTAAGAAGTTGTTGTCTGTCTCCGGTATATGTTTCCAATCCTTCAAATAATATATCGTTATCAAATTTTGTAGTTATCTTTTGAAGACTAAATTTTTTATTAGCCGGTGTAATTCTTGACGGGTTAAAAATATGCCATTCTTTAAAAGTATTTTCTTTTCGGAGTTTGTAGAAAGGGTATTTATTAACATTTGACCCCAAAGATGTTGATACATCTTTAATATTTGCGAGGGGTATTTGGTCCTTAAATAAGCTTTGAAAAAAATAATTTTTGTCAATTTTTGAATTTAATTCCTCCACTTTTTTATGGTTTTCCGAAGTATCAGATACCATTGTCATGCTCTTTTGCAGTGGCGAATATTCTATACTAATTTTGTTCAGGCTATCTCTCCTGATATCAAATATTTTATATTGTCCGTTGTGGTAATAGGTTGTAAGTAGCTTCTCCTTCACCGGGCTTACATGATATCTGATGGCATTCCGATCCAAATTGGTGATCGGTTTTTTGGTTTTTGTTTCTAGATTGAACTCCTGAAGATTGTTTACTCCGCTGACGGATGTAAAATATATTATGGATTGATTGTCTATTGTATTTGGGTATCTTAAATTAACACCATTTTCTTCGGTTATTAATGTATATTTTTTTTCGGAACCTACTACTGTGTTGAGGAAAAAAACTTTAAAATGACCAACCGGAAAAATAGAATCCTTAGGATTTACAATTGTATTTCCTTCCGGTCGGTTTGAAACAAATAAAATTCCTTTTTTTCCATCCAAAGTGCATATGGTTGCGTCAAGATCGTCATAGTAATCATCTGTGAGGTTTTGAAAAGTTCTTGTTTTGAACTGATATGAAATTAAATCCGAATACCCGTTTAATGATCCTGAAAAGATAAACTCATTTTGAGAAAATTGAGATATACTATAAATTCTTTGAATTGCCTCCGGAATTATTTGTTCTATATATGACTTTTCTTCCAAAGAATAAATTCTAAGTTTAATTACATCTTTATGTTCGTAACAAAACGCAATCTCGTCTTTTTGGGGATGCCATGCAACAGTCGGATAGTTATAGTCCGTCTCCTGAAAGTCGTTTACAAAACCATGAGAGAAGATTTTTGTACTTTTTCCTGTTTTAATGTCTTTACAATAAATTTTTACTTTTCCTTTTTTATTAAGTACGTAAACAAATTTATCTCCTTTTGAATTTAACAATATCTGGCTTACAGGTGTGTACTTTTTTTTCCTGTGATTAATTTGTTTTAATTCCTTTGTATCGTTAAATAAATTTTTTTCGCTGTTAAAATATTGTGTGTAGAATTTATTCCAGGATTCATTTAATTGTTTTTGATCTTCATTAAAAACATATAAAAAACTATTATCTATTCCTCTGCTGATTTTTGTAAGGTATAAAACGTTTGAAATGGAAGACCTGCCATAATTTTGTTCAATAAAAAACCAAAAACTGTGACCGGCTATCGCGGGATAATATTTTGAAATTTTTTTAAAATCTCTCATTTCTGGTTTTGACATCCAGATATCTCTAAGTTCATCTTCAACGAGATAATTCCAGTTTTCTGACGCATACCTAACAATTCCTTCTTTAAACCAGTCAGGTATATTCATCAAAAGAGCATTTTGAATTATTTCCTGAAAAGATGAACCAAATAGCATGTGATTAAAATACACTCTGGCAATTCCTTCCCTTACCTTTTGTCTTAAGTTTTGATGATCTCCATCAAAGTAGACAAACATTTTATTACCTATTATTTTTGTCTCTCCGGTTTTATTGATAAAAGTTTCCTCTGTACCTATATTGCTTTGTTTAAGGTCGGAAATATCAAGATATACAATTATTTCAATTTTATCATTTATCTTGTGTTCGAGTAATTTTTGAATTTCATCGTGGTCTTGTTCTGCCAGACGTAACGTTGCAATGGCAACATTTCTGCTCTTTCCATACCAGTATGTTACAAAGTTTTGTGTTTCATATTGCCACCAGTCAGAAAAGTCATCATGGTACTGAACTCTGTTTTTACCAAACTCCGTATTTATACTTTGTGCAAGACCTGAAAAATGAATCATGGTTATAAAAAAAACAACATGAAAAACCCTCTTTCCAAATCGGTGACCATAATAAATCAAAGAGAAATCTTTCCTGTCAGAATTTAATAATTTATCAACTTTTCTATTTTTCACTTAACTATTTTAATCCGTAATTCGAACATTAATACAAATATAAAGTTTTAATAAATACGGCATATCAGTACACGGAACTTTATTATTTTCATAATATTTGTTAATTTTATTAAATCTTACATTAATAAAAAACACTTTTAACACCAAAAGGGAATTAATGGCGTTATCTTTGCATTCTTATTTTATAAGCTATCCACCTAAGAAAGAATTTTACATTTTTTTCCTTTTTTTAGGAAATTTCTAAAACCATTAGTCCCGATTTATTAACTTGGCCTTTTTAAGGTTAAAACGGTCAATTATTTTCCCAAAACCTTAATTTTGTTATTATGTATAATCAAACAATTAAAACGGTTTTTCTTATTTTTATATTATTACCTTTATTTTTAAATACGGGTAACGCAAATATTTCTCCAAAAAACTCAGCGTATCACGAACGGGTTTACAATCTAAACACTGTCATTGATGTCAAAATGAATTCTTTGGTTGAAGAACAGATTGATCTCATTGTTAATAAAAAAAGAAAAGACAGCCAATATATTCTTGGAAGAACATCCTTGTTTTTTCCAAAAATTGAAAATGCACTTCGTGAAAAAGGACTTCCTGATGAATTGAAATATATTGCTGTTATTGAGTCCAGTTTAAGACCTGATGCTGTATCAAGTCAAGGGGCTGCCGGAATTTGGCAATTTATGAAAGGTACCGCTAAACTTTATGGTTTAGAAATTAGTAAATATATTGACGAAAGAAGAGATGTTGAACTTTCCACAGAAAAAGCCCTTCTTTACCTAAGCACATTATATGATATTTATGGCAATTGGACTACCGCCTTGGCTGCATACAATTGTGGTCCCGGCAATATTAATAAGGCTATCAAAAAAGCTAATGGCTCAACTAATTATTGGGAACTAGCAAAATACTTGCCTAAAGAAACAAAAGAATACATACCGAGGTTTATTGCTGCTAGTTATCTCATGAATTATTATTATTTACACGATATTACTCCTATTGAACCTGAAAATGAATTTAAATATACAGGTGCGGTCAGAGTTTACGAGAAGGTATATTTTAAAGATCTAGTATCCGATTTAAATATCGACATGGAACTGGTAAAAAGACTTAACCCTATTTACCTTAAAGAAGTTATACCTGCTTCCAATGAAGGAAAATATCTTTTAATTTTACCTGAATCGACAATCGTCACATACCTTGACAAAACACAGAGCTATCATAACTTAGTTTATCTGGCATCAATACCTCATGCTCAAAAAGATAATCTAGTCACTGAAATTTCATCTGATGAAACAAATAGTGAATCTGCTTATCACATTAAAACCAACCTTTCCTATGTTTTATCAATCAAAAGCACAGCTGGCTTTAATATTGAAAAACAAAAAACAATAAAGGTTGAGAAAAAAATGCATCAAATGAAGAAAAAAGAATCTTTATCTGAAATAGCTGGAAAAAATAATCTTTCTCTTACAGAATTATTGGCTTTAAACGGATTTTCAGAAACGGATGAAATATCTCTGAATTCTTCCATTTCTATTATGAAATAACTCCTTTACCGTTTAAAAAATTATATTTCTTTCCTTTACTTAATACAATTTTCCAACATCACTTTCTTTGGATTATAATGTAAGTAAATCCCACTAATTGTTAGAAAACTGCTTACATAACTTCCTACAGAATGCGTTTTACTGTTACTACTTAGATATTATAAAAATTTAAGGGGTATACTTCGGTTTGCTGAAAAACACAAATAAATTATACCTCAATTAGATTCCTTGTTAGTTTTTTGTTTTAGTGTAAGGTTATTATCCGAAACTTAACAATAATTCTACATCTGACTTTTTTAATTTCATTATTTTTTGTTTGTCCGTCGCGTCCAACTATTCTTACTTTTTTTGTTGTCCCAAATTATCTTTTCTTATCCAAGGTTTAAGGTTATAACTCTTAGTGGATCATTAGCTTAACAAGCTCTTTTCGTTTAATTGAAGAACACTCCAATTGTCTTTTCTTCTATCCTTGATTAAACAAAATTTAAAAGTAAGCTCCTTTGCAAATATTGTTTTTACATTCCCCTTTATATTAAATCTATATTTTATTCTTAAACCCAACGTTTTGTTATACTCTACAAACGTTATTATTGCTAATTTACCATTAGTTATTATTATAATAGCCATTAAATATATGCTTACTACTTTGAATCTTTTGTATAAAAGCTTTAAAAGAAGTCATAAAAAGAAAGGAGGTGTATGAAAAAATCATACACCTCCTTCTATTCTCAAATATCAGTCCTTTGACTTAATCTACTTTTACAATTCTTTGAACTATACTTTCTTCTCCAATGGAAATTTTGGTGTAATATATACCTTGGGATAAAGACGACATATTGTGTAAGAATAAATGTGTTCCAGAATTATTGACTTCCGCTGTTGAACTTTGGTACATCATTCTTCCTGTAGCATCATACAATTCATAAGAAACTTTGGTGCCTGATTTAACATTTATTTCAATGGAAGTTGTCTCTATTGTAGGATTAGGAAATATATTAACTTTAAAGGCTTTTTCCCTTAAAACTTTAATACTTACTTCACCTAGATTTCCTGACTTTCCATCAAAATCAACTTGTTTGATTCGATACACATATTCTCCGTTGTTGGAAATATCGTTGTCAAAAAATAAATATTGCTGATCAGTGGTGGTATTTCCATTTCCTTCAACTTTTCCAATTTCAACAAATCTTCCATTTTCAAAACTTCTTTCGACAATGAAATGACTATTATTTATTTCCTGTGCGGTAATCCAATAAAGTTCATTTACATCTTCTTCTTTATTCCAATATCCTGACAATTCCTTAAGATTAACTGGAAATACCGGAATAAGTCCTGCATCAATATCCGGAATAATCTGTGCATAACCAACTGTAAAGTCAAGCGTGGTTCCATTGGTAAAGTTTACAACATCACTATCCAGAATATCGTTACCTCCCTGATTAGGCTGAACAAAATTATAGCTCGAAATAATTCCAGAAGGTACGGGTTTGATAAACTGCACATAATACATTCCCGGCAAAACACACTCAAAGAAATAATAACCGGCTCTTCCGCCAATAGGACTATTTCTTGTAAATTGTGTTTCTACCAATGCGTTTGTATTAGAATTATACAATCTTACTTCAACACCATTCAGACCTTGATCTCCTGCGTCCTGTACATTGGCTACCGTACCATAATCCAACCACACGAAATCACCAACTTTAGAACATCTGTAATAACCAGCATCAACTGTGTTATTAAATTCTCCTGATTTTAAGGTATAAGATCCTGTCTGTCCGGTAATCGGGTCAGCATCACTATCTAAATCATCAGTACCAACATTTGGTGTAACTGACAAATATTGACTTCCTGGTCTTGTAAATGTTACGGTATATACACCTGGTGTAAGGTTATTGAAGTCATATCGGCCTAGATTATCGGTTGTTGTTGTTGTAAGAACTGCACTTCCATCCGTTCCTTTTATACCGTTAAGAGTCACTTCAACTCCTTGAAGAACAGGCTCAAAAGCATCTTGTCTGTTGTTTAAGTTGGTATCTTCCCAAACAAAATCTCCAATTCTTGCCAACTTGTAAAATCCGGCATCAATAGTAAGGTCGGATTGCCCAGAAACAAGGGTAACCAAATGTGATCTACCTGTTATTGGATCAGCATCACTATCAATTGCATCATCCAATCCACGGTCTTGTGCCGTCGGTATATATCCTGGTTTAGTGTCAAATTTAACAATATAATTACCTGGAGCAAGATTATCAAACAGATAATAACCATCAATATTTGTTACAGTAAATCTAATCTGATTACTATTTTCATCTAACAATCTAACTACTACACCGGAAATTCCATCCTCCGTTGGGTCTTGAATACCATCTACATTTGAGTCTTCCCAAACGTAATCGCCTAAGCTTGCCAGTCTGAAATAGCCAGCATCAATGGTCCTGTTATTATCACCCGGATTTAAGGTAAAATTATCAGTTCTTCCAGTAGTTGGGCTAGGATCACTGTCATTGCCGGAATTTGTATTCGGTGCATTTTTGCCGGTTCTACTATACCCTGGGACATCTCCAAAAATTATATAATAACTGCCTCTACAAACCTCAAATTCGTAATAACCCGGCAGGCTATTTCTGGTATTGGTAGTTGTGCTGGCCACTATACTGTTGTTTCCTGCATTATATAATGTAACCTGAACACCGTTTATTCCGGCTTCTCCAAAATCTTGACGTCCGTTTCCGTTGGTATCTTCCCAAACAAAATCTCCTACGTTGGCTTTAGGTTCTACTACTGCTTGAACGTTTGTATTTCCTACACATCCTTTGCTATCTGTTACGGTCACACTGTACAAACCACTCATCGATATCGTGGCATTTACCCTGCTGATGTTTTGGGTATTCGCTGTATATCCATTAGGGCCGGTCCAGCTATATGTGTAACCTGCAGTACCGCCTGATGGTGTAGAGCTTATTTCCAATGTTGATCCAGCACACACTGCCGGTGCTGCCGCACTTACTGTAGGGTTCGGATTTATTACGGCTTGAACGCTTGTATTTCCTATACATCCTTTGCTGTCTGTGACAGTCACATTGTATAAACCACTCATGGATATGGTTGCATTTGCCCTGCTGATGTTTTGGGTATTCGCTGTATATCCATTAGGGCCGGTCCAGCTATATGTGTAACCTGCTGTACCGCCTGATGTTGTAGAGCTTATTTCCAGGGTTGATCCAGCACACACTTCCGGTGCTGTCGCACTTACGGTTGGGTTTGGATTTACTACGGCTTGTACGCTTGTGTTTCCTACACAGCCTTTGCTGTCTGTGACAGTCACACTGTACAAACCACTCATCGTTACCGTGGCATTTGCCCTGTTGATGTTTTGGGTATTCGCTGTATATCCATTAGGGCCGGTCCAGCTATATGTATAACCTGCTGTGCCGCCTGATGGTGTAGAATTGACAACTAATGTATTTCCAGCACAAACCTCAGTGGTTGTTGCTGTTATTGTTGGTCTAGGTACAATGGTATGTGTCACTGTGGCAGTATCAGCACATCCTGTATTTAAAGCTATCACAATCACTTGATAGGTGTATTGACCTGGAGAACTTAATGTCAACGTTGGATTTGCAACAGTAAATGAATTTAGTCCGGTAGCTGGGCTCCAAATATATCCAAGTGGTGTGTTTGGTGATGCTGGCGGTGGTGTTCCTGTTGGATTTCCTCCAATCGTAGTAGAAACCGTTGAACAAATATCCAAAGGATTTCCTGCATTCGCGATTGGATTCAAATTGACATTCACAAAAACGGTAACTTCGTCTGTTCTCACACAACCATTTTGACTAACTGTTAATCTGTATGTTGTAGTAAATAATGGTGAAACCAACAAGTTCATTGAGCTAATTCCATTGTCAAGTGAAGTTCCATCACCAGAAACAAGCGTCCAACTAAAGCTGGCCCCTGCCGGTCCCTGACCATTTAACGTTACATTACCTCCCTGGCAAATCTCTTTATCTGGTCCTGCTACAGAAAATACTTCCTGAGTAATAATGATTGATTTTGTATACGTTGATGTACAACCGTCTTTTGTAACCACAAGCGTTATAAGGTATTCTCCAGGTGTATTCCACTGTGAGGTAGCGCTTGGTCCAGTTGCATTTGCCGGAGTACCTCCCTGGAATGTCCAGGTATATGTAGCGCCAGGGCCTGCTGCTGGTGAAGCAATAAATAAAACTGCTTCTTTAGCACATTTTGTGGGTGGACCATCAATTCCTGATACAGGATTCGGTGTTATGGTAACATTAGTGTTTGATGTTGCAATACATCCTTTAGAATCTGTAACAGTAACATTATAAGTACCCGCCATAGATGGAACAGCATCTAAAATGACAGGATTCTGCTGTGTTGAAGAATAGCCGTTTGGACCTGACCAGATATATGTAAATCCTGGAGTTCCACTTGAAAGAGTTGCAAATAAGGTTATTTGATTTCCAACACAAACAGGTGAGTTTGAACTGGCCTGCAGGGAAGGATTTGGATTAACCGTAGCTTGAACACTTGTATTTCCTACACAGCCTTTGCTGTCTGTGACGGTAACACTGTATAAACCGCTCATAGTTACCGTTGCATTTGCCCTGCTGATGTTTTGGGTATTCGCTGTGTATCCATTAGGTCCTGTCCAACTATATGTGTATCCTGATGTACCTCCTGAAGGTGTTGAACTAATGGCCAGGGAGAATCCTGCACACACTTCCGGTGCTAATGCACTTACGGTTGGGTTTGGATTAACTACCACTTGAACGCTTGTATTTCCTACACAGCCTTTGCTGTCTGTGACAGTCACACTGTATAAACCACTCATCGATACCGTTGCATTTGTTCTGCTGACGTTTTGTGTGTTTGCGGTAAAACCTCCTGGTCCACTCCAGTTATATGTATAGCCTGATGTGCCTCCATTTGGCGTAGAACTAATCTGCAAAGTGAATCCTGCACATACTTCCGGTGCTACTGCACTTACGGTTGGGTTTGGATTAACCACGGCTTGAACGCTTGTATTTCCTACACAGCCTTTACTGTCTGTGACAGTCACATTGTATAAACCACTCATCGATACCGTTGCATTTGTTCTGCTGACGTTTTGTGTACTTGCGGTAAAACCTCCTGGTCCACTCCAGTTATATGTATAGCCTGATGTGCCTCCGTTTGGTGTAGAGTTAATCTGCAAAGTGAATCCTGCACAAACCTCAGGTGCTGTTGCACTTACGGTTGGGTTTGGATTAACCACGGCTTGAACGCTTGTATTTCCTACACAGCCTTTACTGTCTGTGACAGTCACATTGTATAAACCACTCATCGATACCGTTGCATTTGTTCTGCTGACGTTTTGTGTACTTGCGGTAAAACCTCCCGGTCCACTCCAGTTATATGTATAGCCTGATGTGCCTCCGTTTGGTGTAGAGTTAATCTGCAAAGTGAATCCTGCACAAACCTCAGGTGCTGTTGCACTTACGGTTGGATTTGGTAAAATAGTATGTGTAACACTTGCAGTATCTTTACATCCTGAAACTAAAGCCTCAACGATAACCTGATAACTAACCTGACCTGGGTTGGTAAGGGTTAACGTTGGGTTAGGAACAGAAGAGGAGCTTAATCCTGTTATTGGTGTCCATGTATAACCTAATGCTGTATTTGGGGCTCCCGGAGGTGGTGTTCCCGTCGGGTTTCCTCCAATCATGGTTGGTACACCAGAACAAATTTCAAGTGGATTACCTGCATTTGCAATCGGATTAAGACTGACGTTTACAAAAACTGTTACTTCGTCTGTTCTTACACAACCATTTTGGCTTACGGTTAATTTATAAACCGTTGTAAACAATGGTGAAACATTGAGATTCGGTGATGCTGCTCCCCCATCTATTGAAGTTGGGTCACCTGAAACTACAGTCCAACTGAAGTTTCCGCCTGAAGGTCCCTGACCATTCAAAACCGTTAATCCTCCCTGACAAATATCTTTATCCGGTCCGGCTAAAGAGAAAACTTCTTGTGTAATAACAATATTTTTGGTATAAGTTGACTCACAACCATCTTTATATACTACAAGAGTAATCAGATAGGTTCCAGGTGTATTCCACTGTGAAGTAACACTGGTACCTGAACCTGTTGCCGGAGTACCTCCCTGGAAGGTCCAGCTATATGTCGCTCCCAGGCCGGCCGATGGTGAAACAATAAATAATACCGGTTCTTTGGCACATGTTGTATTCGGTCCATCAATTCCGGATACCGGTTTGGGTGTTACAACAACATTTGTGTTTCCTGTAACCAAACAACCCTTGCTGTCTGTTACTGTAAGATTATAAGTTCCCGCCATAGAAGCATTAACATTGGTTCTGACAGGATTTTGAACGTTAGCAGTATAACTATTAGGTCCTGTCCAATTGTATGTAAAAGCCGGTGTTCCGCTTGATGGTGTTGATATTAAATTCAGATTTCCTTCGGCACAAACAGGAGAATTTGATCCTACTATTACTGTTGGGTTCGGATTTACTGTAGCAGACACACTTGGTGCCACTACAGCCCTTATTGTCCGTTACTGTTACTGTATAAGTACCACTCATGGTTACAGTGGCATTCGCTCTGCTTATGTTTTGTGTCGATGAAGTATATCCATTTGGTCCGCTCCAGCTATATGTATAAGGACTTGTACCTCCGCTTGGGGTGGATGTGATTGATAAAGTACTTCCGGCACATACCTCAGGAGCAGCTGTACTCACATTCAGGCTCGGATTTACTGTCGCAGTTACACTTGATGTGCCACTGCAGCCTTTATTGTCCGTTACTGTTACTGTATAAGTACCACTCATTGTTACTGTGGCATTCGCTCTGCTTATGTTTTGTGTTGATGAAGTATATCCATTTGGTCCGCTCCAGCTATAAGTATAAGGACTTGTGCCCCCGCTTGGGGTGGATGTAATTGATAATGTGCTTCCGGCACATACCTCAGGGGCGGCTGTACTTACATTCAGGCTCGGATTTACTGTTGCAGTTACACTTGAAGTGCCGCTGCAGCCTTTATTGTCCGTTACAGTTACTGTATAAGTACCACTCATTGCTACAGTGGCGTTCGCTCTGCTTATGTTTTGCGTTGATGCTGTAAAGCCATTTGGTCCGCTCCAGCTATAGGTATAAGGACTTGTGCCTCCGCTAGGAGTGGATGAAATTGATAATGTGCTTCCGGCACATACTGCAGGGCGGTTGTACTTACATTCAGGCTCGGATTTACTGTCGCTGATACACTTGATGTGCCACTGCAGCCTTTATTGTCCGTTACAGTTACTGTATAAGTACCACTCATTGCTACTGTGGCGTTCGCTATGCTTATGTTTTGCGTTGATGCTGTAAAGCCATTTGGTCCGCTCCAGCTATAAGTATAAGGACTTGTGCCTCCACTTGGAGTGGATGTAATTGATAAAGTTGTTCCGGCGCATACCTCAGGGGCGGTTGTACTTACATTCAGACTCGGATTTACTGTCGCTGATACACTTGAAGTGCCGCTGCACCCTTTATTGTCCGTTACAGTTACTGTATAATTACCACTCATTGCTACTGTGGCGTTAGCTCTGCTTATGTTTTGCGTTGATGCTGTAAAGCCATTTGGTCCGCTCCAGCTATAGGTATAAGGACTTGTGCCTCCGCTAGGAGTGGATGAAATTGATAATGTGCTTCCGGTACATACCGCAGGGGCTGCTGTATTTACATTCAGGCTCGGATTTACTGTCGCTGATACACTTGATGTGCCGCTGCAGCCTTTATTATCTGTTACTGTTACTGTATAGGTACCACTCATTGTCACTGTGGCATTCGCTCTGCTTATGTTTTGTGTTGATGAAGTATATCCATTTGGTCCGCTCCAGCTATAAGTATAAGGACTTGTGCCTCCACTTGGAGTGGATGTAATTGATAATGTGCTTCCGGCGCATACTGGAGATGTATTAGCTGTTACTGTAGGATTTGGATTTACAGTGACAATAAATTCTGCAAATGCAGGACACATTCCAGACGCAGGGTCTGGTTTCAAACATGCATATACATAATATGTCTTGGAAGTACTTCCCGGTAAAGGAAAGTTATTGCTTGTGATTGAGCCACTGGTAGCAGGTAAAGCAAACTCTCCGAGATGTACATAAGACCCAACAGGGATGTATGGATTCGTTTGCTGTGTTTCAAATCTTACATATTCAATATAATTATACGGTGGTGTGCTGGCATTAGTTGTAACACTTAATGTCACTGAGTTATTGGGACATATATTAAAGTTTGCAGTTCCCGAAACAGTGATATGTGTATTATCAACTACTATATTTTTAGAGCCTGTCGCTGTGCAACCTTTTGAATCTGTTATTGTAACATTATAGGTTCCGGCCATGGCCATTGTTGCGCTCGGTCTGGATATATTTTGTGTTGAAGCTGTAAATCCATTTGGACCTGTCCAACTATATGTATATCCGGCAGTACCTCCCGAAGGTGTGGCAGACAAAGTTAACGTGTTGCCAACACAGATCGGACTACTTCCTGTTACTGCTACTGTTGGATTTGGATTCACAGTGACAATAAATTCTGCAAATGCAGGACACATTCCAGACGCAGGGTCTGGTTTCAAACATGCATATACATAATATGTCTTGGAAGTACTTCCCGGTAAAGGAAAGTTATTGCTTGTGATTGAGCCACTGGTAGCAGGTAAAGCAAACTCTCCGAGATGTACATAAGACCCAACAGGGATGTATGGATTCGTTTGTTGTGTTTCAAATCTTACATATTCAATATAATTATACGGTGGTGTGCTGGCATTAGTTGTAACACTTAACGTCACTGAATTATTGGGACAAATATTAAAATTTGCAGTTCCCGAAACTGTGATATGAGTATTATCAACTACTATATTTTTAGAGCCTGTCGCTGTGCACCCTTTGGGAATCTGTTATTGTAACATTATAGGTTCCGGCCATAGCCATCGTTGCGCTCGGTCTGGATATATTTTGTGTTGAAGCAGTAAATCCATTTGGACCTGTCCAACTATATGTATATCCGGGAGTTCCGCCTGAAGGTGTGGCAGACAAAGTTAAAGTGCTGCCAACACAGACCGGACTACTGCCTGTTACTACTACTGTTGGATTTGGATTTACTCTTACTGCTACATTATCTGTAGCCGTACATCCTTTTGCATCTGTAACCGTTATAACATAGGTAGTTGTTGTTGTAGGCTTACAGATTTACTGGTACCTGTTCCTCCCGGTGGATTCGGCCAGTTATATGTATATGGTGGTGTACCGTTTGTGGCATTTACTGTCAATAGTACTGACTGCCCGATACAAATATCTACATCCTGTCCTGCATTTAAAACCGGTTGAGGGTTTACTGTAATGATTGTTTGAGACGTTGATGTACATCCATTAGTATCAGTGATAGTGACCCTGTAGGTAGTTGTGGTCGTTGGGCTAACTGTTTTTGTTTGACCGCTGCCTAAACCATTATCCCACGCATAAGTATATCCCGGTTTTCCACCTGCTCCGTTAGCTGTAAGCTGGGTACTGGCGCCAACACATATTGTATTACATGCTGTAGATTGAGAAGCTGTTAAAGCACCTCCTGATAAAAGGAAGTTAAAGTCAGCCTGACATTCTGTACCTAGTTTAAAGGAACTTGGATGAGTAATTACATTGTAAATTAACCATCCACTCGCTCCAAACTGACCCGGGTTGGCATATAAACTTGCATTTGTTCCAACCTGAAATGAAGCACCTTTTCTGTCAATGGACAACAAAGCACCTGCAAGTCCGTCAACTCCGGTTATGGTTCCTGTTGTGTTTGTATAATAATACCAGTCACTACTGGCAGAAGATGTACATCCTTCAACGTGTGGACTGCCCGGAGGAGGAGAATATGTCCTGCCACTTAAAACGACTTTAACATCCAACTTAAATGTGGATGTAACCAGATTCTGAACCCGCATTTCAAAATATGCTGTGCCGTCACAATATTCGCGTAAAGCACCACCAGAAATAATTTTCCAATATGGTGCATTTCCCGCAGTTCCTCCAGGAGCATTGTCAAGAAAACAGTCTATATATAGTACTCTTTCTGTTGAACTACTACAAGTAATTTCATTTGTAATAATTCTGTCCTTAACCAAAGTTAACGCAGAACCTATCTGAACTGCAGGTCCTGACACCGTTACTGAAATTACGTTTGATTCACCATCGTAATTTGTACATCCGGCTCTTCTTGAACATCTCAGATAACATGTATTCTGATATAATGGACCCGGATCATAGGTTGCCGAATTTGAACTCGGAATTGCTTCCCATTCATTATCATTTGATCCGTTAGGGGCTACACACGTAGTAGTTGATTTTAACCATAAATATTCCAAAGTACCACTTCCCCCTGAAGGAGAAGTTATATTGGTAAATGTTGCCGGATCATACGTTGCAAGACATGAAGATTGGTTGGATCCAATTTGACCACCGCTTGTTACATTGTTACACGTAACCGGTGCGTATCCTATACACACACTTACAGGTACAACTGAATTGGGGCCGTTTGAACAACTACCCTCGTTGGCAACCGCCCAATGTTCAATAATAATTTGATCTGCACCATTTGGTAAATATACAGTACTTCCAAGTGAACCTCTCCAATATCCCTGAGTTCTTAAATCGGGAACATCGGTTGTATATGGTGTTGAATGAACAGTACTGCCATTCTTTTTAAATACTATTCTCCATCTTTCGTTTTGTTGAGTAACCGACCCTCTTCCTGAATAACCATCATAAGAAACTACATCTGATACAGTAACATTAACAGGACCGCTAAATGCAGAAGGGTAGGATCCGGGAATTGTATATGATAAAGTGGAAGAACATACCAACCTTACCGCAGAAGCTGATCCATCAGTTGAATTAATATTCTGTGTCCATAAAAAGTTATTCCCTGTAGGGCATATGGGCTGAGGAGCACAATATGGTGGTGCTGAAGTATTGTCTGGATTACACTGACTCACGCTGGCACACCATCTGTCAGTTTTAACCCAATCTCCGTCACCGCCTTTTGAAACAGTAATGTAGTATGCGTTTGCTGGAACAACACCAGTCACGGAATATTCAGACATACTTGGTAATTGTGCGTTGACTTCAGTATAACTTCCAGAAATATAAGTCCAGTTACTAGTAAAAAAATCAATACCAACTGAATGATAAAAGGATGGGTTATGTGTACCCCCATAAACACTCAGATTAATAATGGACCCAACAGAAATACCATTTGACCCCACAGTACCAATTTGCTGTGAAACCCAGTTATCACTTGTATTTGTTATTTCAAAATGACCTGCATGGGTTTCGCATTGTGCGGCATAGGTTCCCTGATAAAGGTTTCCTCCTGACCAGTTCCAGCTGGTAGTACCATTTTCGAAAGAATGGTTTTGTACCAGATTTGTTCCGGGACAAGTACACGTCTGGCTTACCGAAACGGGACATTCCATAAAACAATAAAAAGTATAAATAAAAAGGATTTAAAATGGTTATTTACATAACTTGATCGTCCTTGGGAGGAAAATATCAAATTTCTACCATTGTTTTTGGGGTTTGAACTTTCGACTTTTTTGCCGGAAGTGCTCATGTAAAAATGTTGCATTCTCAAATTTTTAGGTTCACTATTAATAAATACAAAAAGTGTCGGATACTCTTTGTATATTTTTTACATCATTTTAAGACGTCTTATCTTTTCAGACATCACATAAAAGAATTTTTGTGTATTATTTAGTTCGGATAAAATATTATTAAAATGAACTGAAAAAAGTAAAAAATTTTTACTAATAAAATTTTTTATACCTTAAAACACAAAAAATCCCATAAAAAGAGATATGATTTTTTTCATTAATGTGATAGCACCTACGCTATCTCATGTGAATAAAAACCACATTTCTCTTTGTTTTACCTATCTTTTACACCACGAAAATAGTTCCTCAATTTGTTTTTACAGCAAAAAAAAACGATTTTGTAAAAAATTTTACATTTTTTTTTAATCTCAAAAGTAGCTGTTAATCAATCATATATATTTTTTATTTTATATGAATAGTATAGAATTACCTTGTTTTTTTCATTTTTAAATACACTTATTTTATGTCTTTGTAGTTTTTTTCAAAAAAGAACCTATACGCTTTAGAAGAGTATTGCCCAAGCATTTTTAAATAGTTTTGTTGCGATATCGGGAAAACCTCATAATTGGCACTTACTTTTATAAACTCTGATTGTAATTTTAATACTTTGTTATAATAGGTCATTGCTTCCTTAGCGTTATTAAATTTTTTAATAACTACTATTTGTGCGTTTTCCGGTTTATTCAACATAGCATCAGTCATTTGAAGTTTTTCAACTTTAAAATGTGTTTTATTGAATTCAGAGATGGATATTTTAGCATCCACAAATTGCATTTCACTCAAACCATACGTAACGATAGCTACAAAATGTGGCTTTGTTTCGTCGAAAGAGTATAGTTTTGATGACTCTTCTTCACCAATCGTAGAAAATGCCTGGACGTCTCCTGTCAAATAACGCAAAATTTCTCTTGCTTTTGTTTGTTCCGGTGTATTTGGAAATGCAATGATAACATCATTCAGCGCTTTTGAGTAAGCGTCTTTCCCTTCAATATTGCCAAGACACATAGCGTTCATTAATGCAAGCCTTGCAGAATATTTGTTTTCTTCTCCAAACTGAACTTTTAAAGATTTTATTCTCTCCTGTGTAATTTTATAATTTCCTTTAGAAAACAGTTTGTATGTTTCTTCATAATAAGTATCTATTTTGCTTGCTTCCTTATTTAACGAAGCAATATAATCAGGATCACTTAGAATTTTGGCATATGATGATTCAGGATATTTTCTTATAAGTTTGGCGCTGTATTCTTCTGCTTTTTCTTTATTATTAACATCGCGGTAATTTAAAACCAGATAATAATAACTTTCAAGTTCATGTTTTGTCGGTCCAAATCTTGTATGCATTTTTTCAAGAACCTCAATAGAGTTTTTGTATTTTTCCAATACATTCCTGTAAAGTTTTCCTAATTCAAACATAGCGTCAACAAGCTTTTCCTGTGTTTCCTTTTTCTGTACTGGATTTTGAGGCAATTCCTTAATAAGGTTTTTAAATTCCTGGCTTTCTTCCTGTTCTTTTTGTTTTTGATTTTCGGATAAAACGGCTTCTCTTTTTTCTTCAGTGGCCCCTCTGATTTCTTTTGTTTTACTGCTAATTCGCCAATTGTCCTGCAATTGAATATTTCTTCCCCATTTTTTTTGAAAAGCATCTATTCCTTTTTCCTTAGACTCCTTATTGTATGCAAAAAAAGAGGAAGTTCCGAAATTTTCAGTAAATTTACTTGCTTTTATGTCTGGCTTCGTTGCGTTAATATTTATACCTGTTGCTTTTTTTTCTTTGGCCGGTGTTTTTCCCGTTTCTCTTCTTTTAGCATACTCCAGTAATTCTTTTTTCTGTGCATCCCCTGTCAATTCAGATAAGTACAGTAATGTATCCTGGTGATTTATGATTTCAATATTTTTGGCAATATCAACAAGGTTTTTAGCTCTGGTTTCAACTTCAAAATATCTCTTATCAATTTTGTTCATGACCGTTTTTGTACTGTCGTAATACAGTTTCGCCTCGTAATATTTTTCTTTCTCAAAAAGAGCAGTTGCTATTATATAATAAACATCTGATCTGAGTTTATCATCAGAAGTATTATTATTTAATGATTCCTGAAAATATGGAATTGCTCCTTCTAAATTTGCATCCGCCAGTTCAATTTTTGCCATTGCATAATAAATAACATGTTTTTGATCCGCATATTTATCTTCTTTAAGTAATTTCTCAAGTGTTTTTATCGTTTCGGCTTTATTGTCAATACCTGCGAGCATTGAGTTTGTTACCATAGCCATATTTGCCATGAGAATCATTTTCTCATTTCTGGATTTTTTCTTTGCCATTTTATAAAAATCCAATGCTCCGGCATAATCATTATTCTTTTCATGTAATTGACCTATAATGAACGCATATCTGGCCTTAAGATCTTTTTGTCTGGCTTTTTTAATGGCCTCTTTTAAATAGTATATTGCCTCAGGATATTTTTTTTGTTTAATATAGAGACTGGCAAAAGTACCTGGTAATTCTCTTTTAACCTTTTTATTAAGATTGGTTGTTTTATCCAACTTATTTAATAAAAATTCTGCAGAAAAATAATTTTGTCTCTTTATGTGCGTTTTTGCTAACCAAAGAAGACCTTCATTATAGGCTGTTTTATCTTTCTCTACCTTGACTTTTTCTTCTTTTTTTATTGTTTGTTCCTCCGTTTCAGCTTTTATCTGGTTAGTTTTTGGTTGGTCTTCAACCTTTTGTTCGTTTGTTTCAACTTTAATCTGAGGTGCCGGTAACTTGGTTTTATTTTTTTTGGCCTTTTCCCTTTCTTTAGCTCTTTGTTTTTTGGCTTTTTCTTTTTCTTTTGCTTTTTGTTTTTTTGTCTTCTCTTTACTTTTAGCCTCTTCTTTTTTATTTTCTTCTTTTTCCTTTTTGGCCTTTGCTTTAAGTGCCTTTTCCTCTTTTTTTTGTTTTTCTTTTAACTTTTTCAGCTTTTTCTTATTTAAAGGACTTTTAAAATAATTTTTACCATAAGGGTTTTTGGGATTAAAAACCTCCTGAAAATATTGTAACGTCGTTTCAGCTGTTTCATAGTCTTGTTTATAATATTGTGCTTTTGCCATCAATACATAACAATCATCTATCCAATCTCCAGGTTCGTGAATATTGTATACAACAGTAACTTTTTCAATGGCTTTGTTCATGTCTGCATCGACCATTTTAGGGTTTGGCAGATTAACAAAATCTTCCACTTCAAGAATTGTATTATAATCTTCAACATTGGCCGACTTCATATTTATCATATTAAGTCTTAGCAATTCAGTAGCATTCCAATATCCGTTATAATAAGATGTAGTGTTATGATAAAATTTTCCTGCTTTAGATGTTTGACCTTTTTTCTTTTTTGTCACACAACCGAAAAGCAATATAGTGAAAAGAAAACCTATCCAAAAAATTCTGTTTACTATGTTCAAAATATATTATAATTTTATTTAATATTTAAATAGGCTGCAAATATAAATGTTATTTCATTAAAAATCTTTATTTTTGCCTTCCAATAAATCATATTATAACTGTTTTTTCTTATTTTTATTTTGTATTTTGTCAATTATTTGAACTATGTCTGAAAGCGGGGAAACCAAACGCAAACTCTGGGAAAGACTAAAAGACACATATCGCATTACTATTTTAGATGATGAAAACTTAGAAGAAATTGGTTCATACAATGTAAGTTTGCTAAACTTTTATATATTTATTTCCGTCATCGGTTTCCTACTTTCAGTACTTGTAATTTCATTTATAGTATTTACTCCTGTTAAGAGATTGATTCCGGGATATGGGGATATTACAGACAATAGAAAATTTATAGAAATTTCTGAAAAAGTAGACGCATTGGAAAAAGAAGTAGCCGCTAACGAATTATATACTAAAGGTCTTAAAAATTTATTATCAGGTGCAGATTCAGAAAAAGATGAAACTACTGAGATCGAACCACAGGTGATCACTTCTGATGAGTTGTCAGATTCCAAAAGAACTCAGGAACTTAATTTCCTGAGATTCATAACCCCCGTTACCGGGGCTATCTCCGCTGCTTACCAACCCAATATAAATCATTATGGTGTTGATATTATTGCCCCGAAAAACACGCCGATAAAATCTGTTATGGGCGGGGTAATTATCAGTGCTGACTGGACAGCCAACATGGGTAATACGGTTTATATACAACATCAAAAAAATGTGGTATCGGTGTATAAACACCTCTCCATTTCTCTGGTCAAAACAGGTGACCTCGTCAATACCGGTCAGGTAATCGGGATTATAGGCAATTCCGGGGAAATGACCACCGGTCCACATCTTCACTTCGAGTTCTGGTACGACGGTAAATCTGTAAACCCGGCTAGTTTTATTAACTTTAATAAATAAGTTTTAAGGGTTGCTGTTTAGTTCTTCTAAAAATATAAAATTATTATTTACACTTTCTGTATTGTGATTTTTATCAAAATAGTTTTTTTGTTTTTACCTTTGTACCACAGTTATTAAACTGAATATATTTAAATCCTTTTTATCCGTTATTAGCTTTATTTTGTCTATATTCATTTCCAGTATTCTGTTTGTGTAGAAATGTGTTTTTCTTTTATCGTCATACCACATTTTTTTTACAGAATTTAACTTTCAAAAAGACGACAAAATTTGATCTTTAAAACATAGTATTTTGGAACAAAAAAAACTTAAACAAATAAAAAATACTAAAGGTGAAAACCTTAGTCCTATACTTCCAAAAGATGTTAAAAATTTTTTAATTGACATTGATGGTACCATTTGTGATGACGTGCCCAATGAGGAACCGGACAGAATGTCCATTGTGGAACCTTATCCCGACGCTCTAAACATTTGCAATAAATGGTTTGATGAAGGACATATCATCACTTTTTTTACCTCTCGAACAGAAGAACACCGGGAGATTACAGAAAACTGGTTGGATAAACATGGATTTAAATACCACGGTTTACTTGTCGGTAAGCCCCGTGGAGGAAATTATCATTGGATTGACAATCACATGGTAAAAGCAACCAGATTCAAAGGAAAGTTTACAGACCTAGTAAAAATGAAAAAAACCATTGAGGTTTTTGAATCATAAATTACTAAAAATATAACGTCGATATTTCTTCTCTGAATTTTTCCAGAATGACTCTTCGTTTTAGTTTCATGGTCGGTGTTAACTCAGATTCTGAACCATCTGTTTTGACCGGCTCCCACATTACAGGTAATAATATGAATTTTTTTACCTGTTCTATGTGACCAAAATTAGGATTTATTTCATCAACTGCTTCCTGATATTTAGCCATAATGTCCGACCTTTTTAACATTTCCGAAAGGTTTGTCCATGTAATACCCTGCTCTTTACACCAAGCCATCAATGTTTCAACAGAAGGGGTAATTAATGCCGCAATAAATTTCTGATTATCGCCTACAATCATCGCTTGCTCGATAAAAAAGTTCTCCTTCAATTTACTTTCAATCGGAGCCGGAGCAACATACTTTCCTCCTGATGTTTTCAATAATTCCTTTTTTCGGTCTGTAATTTTTAAATAATCCTTGTTTTGGGGACCTTTTACAAACATTCCGATGTCTCCGGTAATAAAATATTTTTTCCCATTAATTACTTTAAATACTGATTCCGTTTGTTCGGGTTGTTTATAATAACCAATCATAATATTCGGTCCTGCAGCTAAAATTTCACCTTCTCCTTCACGATAATTTCCATCCGACGAATCAAGAATTAATTCAACACATTTCATCGGGATCCCAACAGTTCCTATTTTCGCCAACCCATCTCCGTAATGATTCACTGCCAGAGTTGGTGATGTTTCTGTTAACCCATAGCCTTCCAAAACCGGAATTCCGGCAGCTGAAAATACTCGGGCTATTTTTGCAGGACAAGGAGCTGCTCCTGTAACTATAGCTAAAAGGTTGCCTCCCAGGGCCGCTCTCCATTTACTGAAAATTAATTTATCTGCGATTTTTCTTTTTATTAATTCTATACCTGAATATTGTTTTCCCATTTCGTAATCATCCGTCAGGGATAATGCCCAGAAAAATAATTTTTTCTTGATTCCTGTCAACACCAGCCCTTTATTGTAAATTTTTTCATAAACTTTTTCCAATAATCTCGGAACGGTCGTAAAAAAATGAGGTTTAACCGTAGCCAGATCCCCTGTTTCTCCGCCTAAATTATCCGTTCCCGTACAATACATTTCTACTCCCATACTCGTATATCCATAGATTACTGCCCTCTCAAAAATATGACAAAAGGGAAGGAAACTTAAGGTTCTTTGTCCTTTTTGAATGGGAAGATATAACATCGTCTCGTCTACCACAGTTATAACATTCGTATGTGATAACATAACCCCTTTAGGATTTCCTGTGGTACCCGAAGTATAAATAATGGTTGCCAAATCATCTGGTTTTACACCTTTACTGATTCTTTCAACCTCATCAATGTGATCGTCACTAAGAAACTCCTCCCAATACGGTCGTCCTCCTTGCCTGTCAAAACAAATGATTGTTTTTAAATGGCTTACATTTGCCTGTGCAGCAGATACCTTATCATACAAATCATCCATACCCACAAAACAAACTTTTACTTCCGATTCGTTCATGATGTATTCATACTCCCTTATACTAATAGTTGGATACATTGGTATTCCAATAGCACCAATATATTGAATGGCAAGATCTGCAATCAGCCATTCCGGTCTGTTTTTATAGACAACTATCCCCACTTTATCGCCGGGTTTTATACCCAATTGTAAAAGACCTGAAGATAGTTTTTTTGCATAACTACGTATTTCTTCTGTACTGTAAAATTTCCAGTCGCCGTTTACTTTGGAACCAATAAATTTTTCTCTTGGCTCTTCCAAATACTGTTTTTCAAGATAGTCAAAAAGTCTTGTTACCTGCATAAAAAATTTTTTTTTGTTTTGAACGAACAAAAATGAACTATTCATTTGAATTTTCAATTCAATGTAATAAATTTTTACCAAAATTGTTTACATTTTTCCTTTGTCGTTTTTTCAAATCGTTTTGTATAAAACTATTTTATCTCTCACTTAATTTTTTAATCTTTGCCAAAATTTTATTTTATGAATTCAGGAATTCCTGTTCTTTCACTGCAAAAAGTTGTTAAAAGATATCACAATCATGTTGCTGTTGATAATATCAGTTTTGATGTCAATCAGGGTACTATTTTTGGTTTACTTGGTCCCAACGGAGCAGGAAAAACTTCTCTTATCAGAATTATCACAAGAATAACGGCAGCAGACGAAGGTGAAATATTAATCAATGGGGAAAAATTACATGCCCTTCACCCTCATAAAATTGGCTATTTGCCGGAAGAAAGGGGATTGTATAAAAAAATGAAAGTGGGCGAACAACTCATTTACCTCGCTCAATTAAAAGGACTTTCTTATTCCGAATCGAAACAAAAACTTGGTGTTTGGATGAAAAAGTTTGACATTACTTCCTGGTGGGATAAAAAAATAGGAGATCTGTCAAAAGGAATGCAGCAAAAAGTGCAGTTTATAGCTACCGTAATCCATGACCCATCACTTATTATTCTGGATGAACCTTTTTCCGGGCTTGATCCGATAAACAGCAATCTAATTAAAGATGAAATATTTGCTTTGAAAGAAAAAGGAGTAAGTATTTTATTTTCCACACACAGAATGGAACAAGTCGAAGAAATTTGTGAAAAAATTGTACTTGTCAATAAAGGGAAAAAAATTTTGGATGGTGTAGTATCAGACATCAAACAAAGTTTTAAAGAAAATAAATTTTGCGTAAAATATAATGGGAACCTGAATTTGTCTTTGTTAGAAAATTCTGATTTTAATATTATTGAACAGAACCATCAAGAACTTATTATTAAACTTTCCCCTGAAAAATCACCCAATTTTCTTTTAACATCATTATTGAAAGAAGGAATTGAAATACATTATTTTAACGAAGTACTTCCTTCTCTAAATGAAATATTCATCAAAAAAGTAGAACAAAATAATGAGTAAAATCTGGCTAATCACACAAAGGGAATATTTAACTAGGGTTTTAAACAAAACCTTTATTCTAACAACACTTCTTACTCCTTTGGGATTTCTGATATTTTTTATCGTCCTGGGTTTTATTATGAATACGGGTTCTGATAAAGTTAAAAATATTATAGTTTCTGACCGGACAGGAATTCTTGGTGGAGAACTATCCAGCAGAGACAATCTTGTTTTTGAATTCAGTAATTCTACTCTTAAAGATCTTTTTTTAGTATATGAAAAAGGAGAAGTTGCCGGAATTCTTGAACTGTCTTCTCCACCGGACACACTTCAGAAAAAGTATGTTATTCAGTATTATGCTGATGAACAATTGGGAATAGATGAAATTTTTGCGATTGAAAAAGCAATCAGTAAAAAAGTCAGAAATTTTAAATTAAAAGCCTACAAGTTGGATGAAAAGGTTATTGCTTCTCTTGACACTGAAGTAACTTTAGAACCAAAAACCATTAAAAAAGAAAAAAATATTACATCACTTACTACCATTGTAAGTTCTGTAATCGGCGGAATTGTCGGTTATGCTTTATTTTTTATTATATTATTATATGGTTCCCAAGTCATGCGTTCTGTGATGGAAGAAAAAATAAATCGGATTATTGAGGTTTTGATTTCTTCTGTTAAACCTTTTGAACTCATGATGGGTAAAGTGTTGGGTGTAGGTCTTGTTGGTCTTACCCAAATTGGTATTTGGATTATTTTGATTCCAGCTTTATTTTTTCTGGGAACCTTGATTTTTGGTATAGATATGAATGCTGTGCCAACATTACCCGCCAATAATGCTGCAGAACAAGTTTTGAACCAGCAGGATAAAATTGTTCAAATATTAGCAGAATTAAAGGGTTTAAACTGGTGGAAAATTTTACCTCTGACTTTGGTTTATTTTTTTCTGGGGTATTTTGCTTATTCGGCTTTATTTGCTGCCGTGGGTTCTGCCGTTGGTGAAGACATTAATGAGGCTCAATCATTGACCATGCCCATTATGCTGCCACTTATATTTGCTGTCTATATTGGTTTTAGTGCTGTTCAGGCTCCTGATAGCTCCCTTGCTGTGTATGCTTCCATGATTCCTTTGTTGTCTTCCATTGTAATGCCGGTCCGATTACCATTTGATCCGCCGATATGGCAAATTATTGTTTCCATTTCCAGTCTGATCGTTTTTACCATATTTTTAGTTTGGTTGGCGGGAAGAATTTACAGAGTTGGTATTTTAATGTACGGAAAAAAAGCAACTTTTAAAGAAATCTGGAAGTGGATGGTTTATAAAGATAATTTTTAACCCGCCCAACCTTCTCTGTCGAGATTTCTGTACTGAATCGCTTCAGCCAGGTGTTGTGTTTTGATATCTTCACTGTCTTCAAGGTCTGCAGCTGTTCTAGCCACCTTTAAAATTCTGTCATAAGCTCTGGCAGACAACTGTAACCTTGTCATAGCTGTTTTTAAAATGTTCAATCCAGCAGGATTCAACTGACAAAAATCTTTGACCATTTTACTTGACATTTGTGCATTGTAAAAAATTCCGTTAATATCTTTAAATCTTTTATCCTGTATATTTCTGGCTCTTACCACTCTTTGAGCAATAACTTCACTGCATTCGCTTTTGTAATGAATATCTGATAATTCGTCATAACTAACAGGTGTGACTTCGACATGCAAATCTATTCTGTCCAATAATGGTCCGCTTATTTTTGAAAGATATTTTTTTACAGCTCCCGGTGCGCAGACACATTCCTTTTCAGGATGATTATAAAATCCGCAGGGACATGGATTCATGGAGGCAATGAGCATAAAACTGGCAGGATAATCTACAGAAATTTTTGCTCGTGAAATAGTAACCTTTCTTTCTTCCATAGGTTGTCTCATGACTTCCAGCACCTGTCTTTTAAATTCCGGTAATTCGTCTAAAAAAAGTACGCCGTTATGTGCCAACGATATTTCTCCCGGATTAGGGTTGGATCCCCCACCAACTAAAGCTACATCGCTAATGGTATGGTGAGGAGAACGATAGGGTCTTTCTGTAACTAAAGAAGTTTCTACCCCAAGCAATCCTGCAACAGAGTGAATTTTTGTTGTTTCCAGCGATTCATACATATTTAATGGAGGCAGGATGGTTGGTAACCTTCTTGCCAACATAGTTTTTCCTGCTCCGGGAGGGCCTATAAGAATTACATTGTGTCCTCCTGCCGCAGCTAATTCCAGAGCCCTTTTTATATTTTCCTGGCCTTTTACATCATTAAAATCCACTGAATATTTATTTTTGTTTACCTCAAAAATTGTCCGGGTATCTGTTTTTAAAGGAACTATATCCAATACACCTTCCATGTATTGAATAGCTTGTTTTAAATTATCCAGTGGTATGATGTCTATATCTTTAACAATAGCCGCTTCACTTGCATTTTGTCTTGGTAATAATATTCGTCTAAATCCTTCTTTCATTGATTGGATAGCAATAGGTAAGGCTCCTTTTATCGGCCTTAATTCACCATCAAGTGCTAATTCTCCTATAAATAACGTTTTTTCATCGAGTGATTGCACCAGCTGTCCTGTACTGGCAAGAATCCCCATGGCTATAGGTAAATCATAAGCTGAACCTTCTTTTTTAATATCTGCGGGAGCAAGATTTACTACTAATTTTATTCTGGGTAATTTATATCCTATATTTTTTATGGAAGCTTCAATTCTTTGAAATCCTTCCTTAACAGCATTGTCAGGCAGACCTACCAAATAGTAGAATTGTTTACCCGCAGCAATGTTTCCTCCTGCATTTACTTCAACAGTTATCGTTTGAGCTTCAATTCCGTGAACAGCACTGGCATATGTTTTAGTTAACATAGTTTTATTTCTTTAGTAGTTAGTTAATCAAATTCAGTAGATCTTCAACAAAAGTATCCGATTTATTATTTACATCACACTATAAATATGGTTTTAATATTTATTTAACCCACTTTAAAACAATTTAACACTAATGGTTTTAAAAAGTGACAACCTGAAATTAAGTATACAATATAAATCAAAAGAAAAAAACTTACTTTTAATATCAATTTTTTATTCCGAAGACCCATACTTATGCACAAAACTATGTTAATGGAAGAGGTAAATCTTTTTAAAAGTATTAAAATCTTGTTTTATATATAAAATATAATTATATATGTTTAATATCCTTGTATTTATTAACGAAGAATAAACAAAAATCAGACATGTATTTTATTAACATTATACTTATTAACAGAAGCAAGTAAAATGTTAAATAGTTAGTTATTAAAATTTTATAAAATTCAATATTGTGAAAATAGGTTTGTTAAAACAAAACGAAATAAATATTGTCTGAGTTATTCTAATTTTCAACATGACTAATAATAAAAATATTTTTTTTAAATAAATGTATTATATTATTATTAGCCTGTAAAATCAGTGTATAACTTGCAAAGGGAAAAGTTAATTTTGCACTTTAATTCAATTCTATGAAACCAAATAGTAGCATTTTAATATGGTTATATATCGGTTTGATTATGATTTTTATTCAAATCATCGTTGGAGGAATAACAAGGCTAACTGAATCGGGACTTTCTATTACCAAATGGGAAGTGGTAAGTGGAACAATACCTCCCTTGTCAAATGATGCCTGGGAGAGAGAATTTGAGTTGTACAAGAAAACTCCCCAATATTTAGAAATTAATGAAGGAATGTCTTTAGGAGATTTTAAATTTATTTATTTTTGGGAATATATTCACCGATTTTGGGCCAGAATTATGGGTTTTGTATTTATAATTCCTTTTGTTTATTTTTTATTTAAGAAGGCCCTGTCACCCAGACTGTTAAAAAATCTGAGTATTGTCATGCTACTTGCCATTTTGGCGGCTACCTTTGGTTGGATTATGGTTGCTTCAGGATTAATTGAGAGACCCTGGGTAAATGCTTATAAGTTGAGTATTCATTTAATGATTGCTTTATGCGTTTTCGGGTATCTTTATTGGACATATTTGACGGAGAAATATTCCAATTTTAGCGGGAGAAACATGGATGGAGGAATCAATAATACTTTTTACATTTTTAGTTTTTTGCTGGTATTTCAGATTTTTTTAGGTGGAATGATGTCAGGAATGAAAATAGCTGTTTTATATCCAACGTGGCCTACGATGAACGGGGAATGGTTACCTAATGTTATAACAAATGCCGGCATGTGGAACCATGAGAATTTTACGCATTATGACAGTAATGAATTTATGCCTGCTTTAGTCCAATTTGTTCACAGATGTAATGCCTATATTTTAAGTGTTGTAGTGTTTGTTTTGGTTTATAAAATCAGGAATAATAGCGAGTATTTCAACCATAATTTTATAGTTAAAAGAGGGATTTCTTCATTAGTTTTTTTTATTTTTATTCAAATGATTATTGGTATAATTACGGTTATATATAGTATAGGTAGTGTCCCGGTATTTATAGGTGTTGCTCATCAAAGTGGGGCCATATTGGTATTAGCTGCTACTATTTATTTATTTTTTGGATTAAAAAAGAATGTAAATTGAAAATTTCCGTTTCTTTGCAGAATATTTATATTTTGCAATAATGGATTTGGAAATCAAAAAAGAAGGAGAATTTACATATTTTGAGTCTGATGGACCAGGAGTTCCTATTGTTTTACTACACGGTTTAATGGGCGCTCTCAGCAATTTTGAAGAACTGATAAAGTATTTTGAGGGAAAAAATAAAATAGTACTACCTATACTGCCTTTCTTTGAAATTCCATTGAGGAAACTTTCTGTAAGTGCGCTGGTAGAACATATTGCGAAGTTTGTTGAGTATAAAGGTTATGAGAAAGTTTATGTATTAGGCAATAGTTTAGGTGGACATATTGCTCAGATGTATACCCTTCAGTTCCCTGGAAAAGTGCAAGGAATGATTTTAACCGGTAGTAGTGGTTTATTCGAAAGTGCCATGGGAAGTACTTTTCCTAAAAGAGGGGACTATGAATATATTAAGAAGAAGACACAGGATGTTTTTTATAATCCAGATGTAGCATCCAAGGAGCTGATTGACAACGTTTATGCTATTGTTAATGATTTAAGAAAGGCTATGTGTGTAGTGGCACTTGCCAAGTCAGCAATTCGACATAATCTGGAAGATCAGCTGCATAAAATTACAGCAAACACGCTGATTATTTGGGGTATTCAGGATCATGTTACTCCTTTATGGGTTGGGGAAAAATTTCATGAGTGTTTGATAAACTCAGAACTTATAAAAATTAATTTTACCGGGCATGCACCAATGATGGAAAGACCCAAAGATTTTAATGACGTTGTAGAGGATTTTATTAAGCGTGTTGAGGATGGTACATTTTTAACTACTAAAAAAGGATCAATTACTATAGATTAAGGGCGATTAATTTCTTCTTTTTTCGCCTTTTGCATAGGATTGAGTTCGGTTCTTTCACTTTTTTTATTTTTGTAGATTTCAAATCGGGTTGGTAACATAACGCGGGGAAAATAATTATTTTGAGTATCTATGTCTGCTGTTTCTAAAAATGGATCCAGGATGAAGGAGATTATCTTTTTATCAGATTTTTCTACTTTAGTGACTTCTTTGTCTCCCATTTTCCAAATTTCTGCTGGAATTCTTACAATTTCTTCTGTCCCGTCTTCAAATATTTTTTTATACACGATAGGCATAACAATTCCTCCTATTCTCTCAAAGGAGATTTCATAAAAATGTTCTGTATTATTAAGAACTTCCTTTTCTTCAGGAGTCATATCTGAGGTTAGTTT
The DNA here is from genome assembly GCA_016715245.1 of Saprospiraceae bacterium. Classification (GTDB taxonomy): domain Bacteria; phylum Bacteroidota; class Bacteroidia; order Chitinophagales; family Saprospiraceae; genus OLB9. Next base: position 107,515 of record JADKAS010000009.1, on the reverse strand, counting down.
TTCGTACGCTGTGAATTGGTCTGCAGAACTTTTATTTTCATCGTAGGTGGTGTAAAAATCATTGAGAGTTGTGTCCCTTTCATTATACGTTTTATTAATAGCTGTTTTATTTCTTAATTTACTTATGTTTTCAGGTTGTTTTTCTAAATCTTGCATTAAGGCAATTTCTTTTAATGAAGGATCTTTAGGCAACACTTTTTTATAGTTGACGTTGCTTATGGATATATCGACATGATCTGTGGTGTAAAACCAGCTTCTCCAAAACCAATCAAGATCAACACCGGATGCATCTTCCATTGTTCTGAAAAAGTCTGCAGGATAGGGTTGTTTGAAAGCCCACCTTCTTGCATATTCTTTAAACGCGGAGTCAAAAAGTTCACGTCCCATTACAGTTTCTCGTAATATGTTCAGAGCTACAGCGGGTTTGTGGTAAGCATTGCTTCCGAATTGGTGAATGGATTCAGAATTCGTCATTACGGGGCTCATTTTGTTTTTGTCTCCCTTCATGTAATCTACGATAGTCTGAGCTTCACCTCTGTCTGAAGGATAGTTCCTTTCGAATTCCTGTTCGGTAAGATATTGCACAAAAGTAGTTAAGCCTTCATCCATCCATGTCCATTGCCTTTCATCACTATTAATAATCATAGGAAAAAAGTTGTGTCCAACTTCATGAATGATTACCGAAATTACACCATATTTAGTTCTTTTACTGTAAGTACCATCTTTTTCACATCTTCCAAAGTTGAAAGAGATCATGGGGTATTCCATACCTATTCTGTCTGCATTAATAGACCAGGCAACAGGATAAGGATAGTCGATAGTATATTTTGAATATACTTTTAAAGTATGAGCCACAGTTTTTGTGGAGTATTTTTCCCATAGCGGATTACCTTCTTTAGGATACATGGACATAGCCATGGAAGTTCCGTTTTCCAACTGAACATTCATTGCATCCCAAATGAATTTTCTGGAGGAGGCGAAGGCAAAGTCTCTAACGTTTTCTGCCTTAAATATCCATGTTTTCTGGTTGTTGGATTTCTTTTTTTCCCGACTTATGGCTTCTTCCATCGTAGATATGATCACAGGTTGTTCAAAAGATTTTTGCGCTTTTTTAAATCTATCCTGCTGAACCTGTGTAAGAACATTTTGAATATTTTGTAATGTTCCAGTGGCTGCTACGAGATGATCTTCAGGTACGGTAATGTGAACTTCATAGTTTCCAAAGATTAAAGTGAATTCACCGGCACCTAAAAACTGTTTGTTTTGCCAGCCTTCTACGTCATTATAGGCGCACAGTCGGGGAAAAAATTGAGCAATGGTGTATAAATAGTTATCATCCTCTTTAAAATATTCAAAGCCTGATCTGCCTCCGAGTTTCATTCTGTCATTAATATTGTACCAATATTCAATTTGAAAAATAAAACTATTTCCAGGTTTAAGAGGCATTGGTAGATCTATTCTCATCATGGTTTTGTTGACTGTATATTTTAGATTTTTATTCTTTTCATCAAAGACTTTTTCTATTTTGTAACCACCGTCGAATGTATTATCCCATTTTTCTATTTTTTCTGAACTTGTCTTGTTTTCCAGTTTATGTTGTTGAATGATGTAAGAATCAGATTGTTGACTCATTTGATTCTGATCCAGTTGGATCCAAATATACGTCAGGGCATCTTGTGAGTTGTTATAAAAAGTTACTTTCTCTTTTCCTCTTAGAATCTGATTATTGTCATCAAGGGTCACGTGAATGAGGTAGTCAGCTCGCTGTTGGAAATAGTCCTTACCCGGCATTCCAGAGGCTGTTCTGTATGAATTGGGTGTTGGAAGTAAATCATACATTTGGCGGAAAGGGTTATTGTCTGTATTGGTTTGGCCAAATAATGTGAATTGCTGCAGTATAAAAAGAAGAGGAATTAAATACTTCATGTTAAGTGATTTGTAGACTTTTTGAAAAATGAGAACTGTTATGGAAATGATAAGACAATAAATAGTATATAATGGTTTATTCAAATGTTTTTTTTTTGGTTAGGTAGTAATCATTTTATCATGGTTCCACGTGGAACAAAAAAGGCCCACTTTTGTGAGCCTTTTATCGTAATTTTAAAGGAATTTAATTTATGTAAGAATTGTCTTTGGCAATAGATGCATAAAGAAGGGCACCACCGGCAAGAGAAACATTTTTTAGAATATTAAACAATTCAGCTTCGTTAGTACTCAAATTCTGAAAATGGGGAATTAGAAATAAAATGAGAAGAACCGCCAAAAGTACAGATGCAAGTTTATCATATTTGCCAATGATAATACTTACTGCGGCAAGAATAAGGCACAAACCGGAAATGTAAACCATAATTACACCCCCTGGTGCCATTCCTGCCATCTGATCAGCACCCACAAAATGCATGATACCAAAAATGACAAAAGGAATGGCAAAAAAATACTTACCTAAGGAAATTAAACTGTTCATAATACATTGTTTTAGAAGTTAATAAATGTTGAATAAACAAATATATAAATTATATATATACAAAAAGTATTTTATCGGAGTTTTTTTACATAAAACCCGAAACGAATGATGTATAGGTAACAATAAACTTAAAAAGTCAGTAAAAAATCCTTTAGTTCTGAATAGACATTTTCTATTTGGTGAGCGGTTTTTGATTTATTCATAATTGACGTTATTTTTTCAGGAATTTCAATGGTGATACCCAGTGTTTCTTCTACAACATTTAAGAACTTACATGGATGCGCTGTTTCCAGAAAAACTCTGTTTGTATTCTGATCCTCGCAATTACAGGCCGCAAAACCTATGGCGCCATGTGGATCAGTGATGTAGTGGTATTTTTTATAAGCTTCGAGCATACTTTTTTTAGTATTGTCATCATCTAACCAAAAACCTTTGATATCCTTCCGGATTTTGTTCCACGTGGAACCATACAAAGAAAGAATTCGTGTAAAATTACTTGGATTGCCTACATCCATTGCATTGGAAATGGTAGCACGGGAAGGAACAGGGTCAAAAGTTCCTGTCGTTAAATAATCGGGAACTACATGATTAATATTGGTAGCGGCAACGAAATAATCAACGGGAAGGCCCATTTTTTTTGCGATAAGACCGGCGGTGAGATTTCCGAAATTTCCACTGGGTACGGCAAAAATAAGCGGTTTGGTATTATCCCGTATCTGTTTATACGCTTCAAAATAGTAAAAAGTTTGAGGTATGAGCCTTGCAATATTAATACTGTTGGCCGAAGACAGGTTGAGTTTTTTATCTAAGGATGTATCCAAAAATGCTCTTTTAACTAAGGCCTGACAGTCGTCAAAACTACCCGATACCTCTATGGCTGTAATATTATTTCCCCAGGTGGTAAGCTGTTTTTCCTGAATTTCACTGACCCTACCGGAAGGATATAAAATCACTACCCTGATTCCCGGAGTATTATAAAATCCGGCTGCCACAGCACCACCAGTGTCTCCGGAAGTGGCCACCAAAACCGTATATTCCTTATTTTCATTCCTTATAAAATAATTCATAAGTCTTGACATAAAACGGGCACCAAAATCTTTAAAAGCCATGGACTCTCCGTGCCATAATTCAAGTGATGCCAGAGTATCATCAAGATACACCAATGGAGCGTCAAAATTTATGGTTTCGTTTATAATACGGCGCAGGTCACTTTTAGGGATATTGTCTCCGATTAGTTTTGAGGCAATTTCATAACTTAATTCCTGAAAGGATAGAAGTTCAATATTTTTCAAAATATCAGCGTCTACCGGTAATATTACCTCCGGCATGTACAAACCCTTATCAGAAGCCAATGAAGATAATACCGCTTCTTTTAAGTCTACTTTGTTATTAAAGTCGTTGGTTGAATAATACAACATACATATGATTTATCAGTAAAATTACAGAAGTACAGCTCCTTCATGATTTATCGGAGAAACAAAAACGTTACATTCTATTTTGGCTTCTTTATAGATGAGTGATATTTTATCTCCGATTTCACGGGCAATAAAACTATTATCACATAATGCAAACATGGAAGGCCCGGCACCTGAAATACTGAAGCCTATGGCTCCGCATTTTAAAGCCATCTCCTTGGCAAGATGAAAATGTGGAATCAAATGTGATCTCTGAGGTTCTATCACAATATCCTGTAATGATCTTTTCATCAATTCAAAATCAGAAGTATACATAGAAGCAATAAATGAAGCCAGATTTCCCTGTTGTTTTATCATATCTTTTAAAGAAACAACGTCTTTCAACACAGAGCGGCTATCCCTGGTTAAAACCAGGATGTGCGGATAAATTACAACTGCAGAAAGACCATGAGGGATGTGTAATTTTTTAACATCCAGCGTATCATTATCCCTTATCAATACCATACCACCAAGCAGCGATGGAGCGACATTATCTGCATGAAATGCTCCATCAGCAATCTGTTCTCCTTCCACGGCAAAACGAAGTAATTCCATTTTTGTCAGACCAGTTTGTAACAATTCATTAACGGCATATACGCCAGCTACAGCACTGGCAGCAGAAGAACCTAACCCCGAACCAAATGGCATTTTTTTATGTATTTCCATTTCAAGTGGCCGATCGGTTTCTCCTAAAAACTCCAATAGTTTTAATGCCGAATATCCTGCTGTATTTTTAAGAACATCATAAGGAAGTTTGCCTTTTGCCCCACGTATTTCTTTAATGATTAAACCTTTATCTTTTCCTTCCCGGATGATTACCTCATCTCCCGGACTTTCCAATGCAAACCCCAAAATATCAAATCCAACAGCCACGTTTGCCACAGAAGCCGGTGCAAAAACTTTAATTCCTGGTTTCATTTATCAATTATTTTTAATTCCTGGATTTTTTGTGTGATGTATTAAGATTTGTTTACGACAGTCCTGAAGTTATTAATTCAGCAAATATTCCTGAAGCAGTCACTTCAGCACCTGCTCCCGGTCCCTTAATGACCAATGGTTGTTCTTTGTATCTTTCAGTTGTAAAAACGATCATATTATCACTACCCAGAAGAGATATAAACGGACTATCACCGGGAACGGACTCCAGACGAATTTCAATTTTGTTGTTTTCGAAACGTGCTATATATCTTAAATAACACCCGTCCTTATTTGTTTTGGTTATTAATTGTTCAAAGTTTTGATTTTCTTCTGATAGTTTATTAAAAAAGTCATCTACGTTGGGAGCAGAAAAACACTTTTCAGGTAAAAAAGGGGTTATCGTCACATCCTTTTCTCCCACCTCATATCCGGCCTCTCTTGCCAGAATAAGTATTTTTCTTTTTACATCCATACCTGACAAATCATCCCGCGGATCAGGTTCAGTATATCCCAGATTTTTAGCCATTTTTACCAGTTCGGAAAATTTAATTCCCGGCACAAAAGCATTAAAAATATAAGAAAGTGACCCTGATAATACGGCTTCAATTTTTATAAGTTTGTCACCACTGTTTACTAAATTCCGCAAAGTACTCAATACAGGAAGTCCGGCCCCTACATTGGTCTCAAACATGAGGTTTACATTTTTTACCTTGGCAATTTGCTTGAGGGATAAATAGTTTTGTAATGGTGACGAGGCGGCTATTTTATTCGGAGTGGAAATGGAAATGCTGGAAGACAAAATCCTGTGGTAAAACCCGGGTATATAATCACTTGCTGTATTATCTATGAAGATGGAATTTGGAAGATTAAATGAAACCATTTTTTCAATAAAACCGGGGATATCATTTTTTTCTTCGGATTGTATCAGGGAATCTTCCCAGGAATCCAAAGAAATGCCTTCTCTGTTGAGCAGCATTTTTTTTGAGTTGGCAAGACCGGAAACAATAAACTCCAATTTTAGTTCATCGTGCAAAAAAGACTGTTGTTTTTTTATTTGCTGAAGAAGGGTTTTTCCGATCAAACCCACCCCGACAACGAATAAATGTACTCTCTTCACATCGGAAAGAAAAAATGAATCGTGGATGATATTCAGGGCTTTGTTTTCGTCACTTTGTTTTACAATAAAAGAAATATTTAACTCAGAACTACCCTGGGCTATTGCCATAACATTTATACCGTTTTTACCAAGGGAACTGAACAACTTTCCCGAGATACCAGGTACATTTCTCATTCCTTCACCTATAACGGCAATGACACTGAGATTATCTTCCTTTTTCACAGGAAGGATGAGACCAGTTTCCAATTCTTTTGCAAATTCTTCCTCTATGGATAACATTGCCTTTGCACTATCCTGATGTAAAATTGCCAAGCATATCGAATATTCAGAAGATGCTTGTGTGATAAGTATGATATTGATTTTTTCCTTGCTGAGAGCGTTAAATAATCTGGAAGCGACACCGGGAATACCTATCATTCCACTACCTTGAAGGTTTAAAAGAGCGATATTATTGAGACTGCTTACACCTTTTATCGGAGAATTTCCTACACTCTTTCCATTGTCATGAATCAATGTTCCCGGAAAAGTCGGGTTAAAGGTATTTTTTATGTAAATGGGAATTGATTTTTGATAAGCTGGAACTATGGTCGGAGGATATATAACTTTTGCACCAAAATGAGACATTTCCATAGCTTCTGCATAGGTTAAATTCTCCAATGTAAAAGCTTTTTTTACTTTCCTGGGGTCACAGGTTAAAACACCATCCACATCTGTCCATATTTCGAGAGCAACAGCATTCAAGGCACCTGCCAGAATGGAAGCCGTATAATCTGAACCTCCCCGACCCAGAGTTGTAGTAAGACCTTCCGCATTTGAACCAATAAATCCTGTGACAATTTGAATACTTTCCGGAAAAGTTTTGAATTGGGCCTGAATCAACCCATTTGTTTTTTCAAAATTTACCTTAGCATTTCCAAAACTATTATCTGTGATGAGAATATTCCTTGCATCAGAGAAATCAGCATTTAGCCCCGCACATTTCATGGCATAAGCAATGATATATGCAGCATTTCTTTCCCCAAAACTCAGAACATAATCCATCGTTCTGGGCGACACTTCACGGACAAGAAAAATTCCTTTTAAAAGATCTGATAATGTTTCATGATTCTCACGTAACGTATTTACAACATTTTCACTGTAGGATTCCTTAATCAGAAAATGACTGGCATCCAAATGTCTTTTCTGAAATGTTTTTAGGACCTCAATATAAGTAATATCCCCTTTGCAGGCTCTGTTGCACATATCAATTAAGACATCTGTTACACCACCAAAAGCTGAAAAAACAATGGCTATTTCTTTATGTAAAGAATATATTTCTTTTACAATTTCAATAACATTATTTATTCTTTCAGGAGTGGCAACAGAAGAACCTCCGAATTTTAAAACTTTATACATTAAATTTTTTTATTATCTTTTAATGCCACAAAATTAGCATATTATTTATTTTTGCGAAGTAGTTTTGATAATAAACTTCGAAAATAGCTGTTTTTTAGATATTAGTTTAGTTAAAATAGTGTTATAAAATCATATTAAAGCATCAATTTTCTTACTTTTGCGTCTTGTAAAAAAAAAGAGAAAACAATGTACAGACAAATTTTTTTAATCATCATGGCTTTTAGCCTTACTGCATTATTACATGCACAAAACAAAACAAAAATGGATAAAGAATTTTTAAATGCACAGGCAGATGGAATATATGCCAAATTTGAAACCAATAAGGGCGATATTTATGCCACCCTTGAACACGTCAAAACACCTTTGACTGTCGCAAACTTTGTAGGTTTGGCAGAAGGTACAATGCCGAATAAAGCCAAAGCAGCTGGCGTACCTTTTTATGATGGATTAAAGTTTCACAGAGTAATTCAGGATTTTATGATTCAGGGCGGATGTCCTCAGGGCACAGGGACAGGTGACCCCGGGTATAAGTTTGATGATGAATTTGATTCTTCATTAAAACATTCAGGACCAGGAATTTTAAGTATGGCAAATTCCGGACCCGGCACCAATGGTTCTCAATTTTTTATAACTCATAAGGAAACTTCGTGGCTGGACGGAAAACATACCGTTTTTGGACATGTCGTTAAAGGTCAGGATATTGTCAATGCCATCGCTCAAAATGACACCATTAAAAAGCTGACCATTCTTAGAAAAGGAAAGGAAGCAGAAGCATTTGATGCAGTAAAAGTATTTGAAAGCGAAAAGGCCAATGCTTCTAAAAAACAAATGGAAAAAGAAGCCAAAATGGCCGCTGCCGCAGAAGCCATAAAAAAAGAATTTACCAATCAAACGGCAAGTGGTTTGAAATACATTGTTCTTAGTGAAGGAACAGGCAATAAACCTTCCGCGACAAGCAATGTCAAAGTTCATTATACTGGTTCTTTTCTTGATGGAAATATTTTTGACAGTAGTGTAAAAAGAGGAGAGCCCATTGATTTTGGATTAAATCAGGTAATACCCGGCTGGACAGAAGGCGTACAACTCATGAAAGAAGGCGCCAAATATAAGTTTTACATACCCTATCAATTGGCGTATGGTGAACGAGGGTATCCCGGAGCCATACCACCGAAAAGTGATCTGATCTTTGAAGTGGAATTGATTAAAATCAATAATTAGAAAAACAAGTAAAAAAGGTCTATTTTACCAAAATGGGCCTTTTTTATTATGACAAATATGAAAATAACTTACAACGGGTATCAAACATTCCCGTATTTTTATCGTTTTTATACACATGAGTAGAAAAGTCATCTGGGGCATCATTGCCATCATGTCCTTGTCACTGATCGTGGTGGGCGTTATCCAGTTTTTCTGGATCAAACGTTCCGTGGATCTTGAGGAAAAAAACTTTGACGATAAGGTTATATTTGCTTTAAATAATGTCAAGGAAAGACTAATAGGAGACGCACAGGAAAGATTGCAAAGAGATGTTGAGGAAATTAAGTTCCAAAATACCATTGTAGATAAATTAAAACAAGAAATCATTTCGGGTGACAAATCAACCTGGCCTCAAAACCATAGAAATCTGGATGCCGGTTCTCTTGCTTTTTTATTTAATGCTGATCATTTTCTTGAAACTATTGACAAGGACAAATTACACAAGTATATAGCAAAAGAACTGAAGGAACAAAAAATCAACATTAAATATGAATACGGGGTTTTCTCAAACGATATAAAAGATTACATTATCATCAATGGTAATTATGTGGCTGCAGCGGTTGGAGATACCAGCAAGTCCAGTAATGTTGCAGCCATTAACCCTTTACAAATGGCAGAATATAGAATGCCGTTGTTTGCCAATGAAATTTCCGAACCGGGACATCTGAATCTTAATTTTCCAGGAAAAACAAGATTTTTATGGTCCAGCTTTATCCCCATTTTGTTGACATCTTCTTTTTTTACGGGCTTGATATTGTTTTGTTTTTCCTATACTATTTACATTATTTTCAGACAAAAAAAAGTATCTGAAATGAAAACGGATTTTATCAACAATATGACCCATGAATTTAAGACACCCATAGCCACTATTTCTTTAGCTTCAGATTCTATATTAAGTCCGGGTATCATGGAAAATACAGACAAAATAAAAAGGTTTATAGGAATCATTAAGCAGGAAAACGCCAGAATGTTGAATCAGGTCGAGAAGGTTTTACAAATGGCCCAAATAGAAAAAAACGACTTAAATTTAAAAATCAGTGGGATACATCTTCACGAACTAATTGAAGAAGCCATTATAAATGCTGAATTAAAAGTTCAGGCGAAAGGAGGAAGTATTGAAACTGTTTTTGATGCAAAAAAAGATGAAATAGAAGGTGACTTTACTCACATATCAAATATTATCAATAATCTTCTTGATAATGCTGAAAAATATACCCCTGAAAAACCACAAATCATTGTTCAAACTAAAAATGTAAAAAAAGGTATTGAAATATCTGTATCCGACAATGGGATTGGGATGTCAAAAGAATCTCAGAAGTTAATCTTTGAAAAATTCTATAGAGTACACACCGGAAATGTGCATGATGTCAAAGGTTTTGGTTTGGGACTTAGTTATGTGAAGGCGATGGTTGAAGCACATGGGGGAAAAGTGAGTGTTCAGAGCGAATTGGGAAAAGGAAGTAATTTTACGATTTTTTTACCGGAGAAGTTTAGTAACCAAAATAAAGTATAATTTTACAAGTTAAATATAAAAACGCATTTTATGAACAAACATATTTTATTGGTAGAAGATGATCAGAACTTCGGAGATGTCCTTAGATCATATCTTGAAATGCATGATTTTGATGTGACGTTGGCAACCGATGGAGAGGCGGGTTTGGAAACATTTAAAAAAGGAAGTTTTGATTTATGCATTTTTGATGTCATGATGCCCAAAAAAGATGGTTTTACACTGGCCAGAGAGGTAAAGGCGATTAATCCGGAAACGATGATTATTTTCCTTACGGCAAAAACACTTAAGGAAGATGTTCTCGAAGGTTTTAAACTGGGTGCCGATGATTATATAACAAAACCCTTTAATTCCGAAGAATTGTTATTCCGGGTAAGAGCGGTTTTGCGAAGAAACAGTAAAAATGAACCCTCTTTGGAAGATCAGAGGGAGTTTATCATTTCTGATTATCATTTTGATTATGCTTTAAGAATACTTACGTACACAAAAGACGGAACAACGGATAAACTTTCTCCAAAGGAGGCACAACTGCTCAGGTTGTTTTGTTTCAGAATGAATGATGTACTGCAACGATCAGAAGCATTGACGAAAATATGGAATGATGACAATTATTTTACAGCAAGAAGTATGGATGTTTTTATAACAAAAATCAGAAAATACCTCAGTAAGGATTCTAAAATAGAAATAGAAAATATACATGGTAACGGATTTAGAATGTATATAAAACCTGAATAATAGTATGGTGCCTTCAATATTGTACAATGTAACCGTCAAAATTGAAAAATCTATATCGGAGGACTGGTTGTCCTGGATGAAGCAGGTCCACATTCCTGATGTTATGAAAACAAACTGTTTTACAAGTTACAGGCTGACACGAATTATTGAAGAACCGGATGAACATGGAATCGGATTCGCTATACAATACCTTGCTCCTTCCATCCATGATTTTCAAAATTATCAGAAGAATTTTGCAGCCGGATTACAAAAAGAACATAGTGAGAGATATCACAATAAGTACGTGGCTTTCAGAACACTGCTCGAAATAATAGAGGAAAAGCAATGTTAAAAAGCAAACAAAAGTGATACTTGGTTGTTTTCTTACTCACATCATTGATTTTTAAAAAAATCGTATCTTTGCACCTCAAAATGTAGGAAATGTTTTTACACATACATAAATCAAAAATTCACAGAGCAACAATAACAGAAGCCAACCTGAATTACGTTGGCTCCATTACTATTGATGAAGATCTCATGGTAGCAGCCAATCTGTTGGAAGGAGAGAAAGTTCAGATCGTCAATAATAATAATGGTGAGAGAATTGAAACCTATGTAATCAAAGGGAAAAAGGGATCCGGAATGGTTTGTTTAAATGGAGCAGCAGCCAGAAAAGCGGAGGTAGGTGATATCGTTATCATTATATCATATGCATTAATGACTCCTGAAGAAGCTAAAAACTACAAAGCAGTTACTGTTTTTCCAAATAGCGAAAACAAAATCCCATAAAGTAGTAAAATGCCAAAAAGTGTATTGAAAGCTTTAAAGGCAGCTGTATTTTTTTGTATTGGATTTATTATCTTCTATCTTGTTTATAAAAGGCAAAACAAATCTTATCAGGAAGAGTGTCTCTTTAAAAATATTCCATTATCAGATTGCAGTCTGGTCGACAAGGTATGGAGCGATATGCAGAATGCCGACTATTATTGGATTGGTGTTATTCTGGTGCTTTTTATGATAACCAATCTGATAAGGGCATTGCGTTGGAAGATGATGTTTAAAAGTATGGGTTATTCTCCCAGAAATATCAATTTATTTGGTACAATCATGGTTAATTATCTGGCCAACCTGGGTATTCCAAGGTCAGGGGAAATTATCAGGGCAGGTCTTGTTTCAAATTACGAAAACATACCCTTGGAAAAGGTATTGGGAACCATTTTTACAGATAGAATCTTTGATGTCATCTGCCTTGCCATAGTATTGATTTTGACTTTGATATTAGGGGGACCAGAATTTTATAACTACTTGAATATCAATATTAACCTATCGGAAAAACTAAAAATATTTTCTCAATATCCCGTAATATGGTCATTGATAGCTGTTACAGCCGCAGGATTTTTAATTTGGATATACCGTTTTCGATACAGGTTATTAAAAACTTCCATTGGCCAAAGGGTCTGGTACAGAATTAAGGGGTTTATTGATGGTGTAAACAGTGTAAGAAATGTCACCAGTGTACCTTTATTTATATTGTACACGGTTTTGATTTGGGTTTTATACTATTACATGATGTATCTTAGTTTTTCTGCGTTTAAACCCACGGCGCATCTTGGCCCTATTGAAGGTTTGGTAATTTTTGCATTCGGTAGTCTGGGAATATTATTTCCTTCTCCCGGAGGCATGGGTAGTTATCACATGCTGGTGGGAGAAGGGCTTTCAATGTATGGTATTTCCGGATCTGATGGGTTTTCCTTTGCCAACATTGTCTTTTTTTCCGTATCAGTAGGTATTAATGTTTTATTTGGCATATTATTTTTAGTTTTGCTGCCCATCATTAATAACTCAAAAGAAAGTATTTCAAAAAGTAAAAATGTATAAAATGAGAAAATCATTCCTTGTATTTTGCCACATCCTTCTATTGACCAGCACCACAATTCAGGGACAAAAAGTAGAAGGCTATCAAATCTTTGACGCAAAAGGCAAAAAAGTATCTTTTGAAAAGATGGCAGCTTATGTTGAGAAAGGAGATGTTATATTATTTGGAGAACTTCATAATGACCCTATCGCACACTGGATGCAATACGAAGTTGCCGTGTATTTATCAAAAAGAAACAAAGTAATATTTGGTGCAGAAATGTTTGAATCCGATAACCAGGATGGATTAAACCGATATCTTAAGGGAGAATCAACAGATGAAGAATTTAAGGCTGAAGTTAGATTGTGGAACAATTACAAAACAGATTATGCCAAACTTGTATTAATGGCCAAAGAAAAAGGTATTCCCTATGTAGCCACCAATATTCCAAGGAAATATGCTTCAATGGTCTTCAGAGGAGGTTTTGAATCCTTGGATACATTGTCTCAGGAAGACAAATCATTGATGACACCTCTACCTTTTGAATACGACCCCAAAGTGGGATGTTATAAAAAAATGCTTGAGATGGATATGGGTGAACATAAACCAACGGAAAACTTTCCGAAGGCACAGGCAATAAAAGACGCAACAATGAGTCATTTTATACTGCAGAATTTTGTATCCGGGGCTAAGTTTCTTCATCTTAACGGTTCTTATCATTCAGATAACTATGAAGGAATAATGTGGTATTTAAAAAGGAATGCTCCAAAGCTGAAGTTTAAAACCATTTCTACCGTGTATCAAAAAAACGTTGAGACATTGGAAAAAGGAAATGTAGGTATTGCAGACTTTATTATTTGTGTTAATGAAAATATGACAACAACGTATTAAAATTAATAAAAGAAAGAAGTTTTCACTTTTTTTAAAATTATATCTTCAAAATTTCGTTTCATAAAGTATCATTAAGCGCTTACGGAATGAATCATATCGTTTTTAATATTTTGTAAAGGACACATGGAATGAACATAAAAACTATTATTTTAGATTTTATTAGAATAATCAATCACAATTCATGGGTATTTCTTGTTTTTACTATGGTGTTGTTTCTTCAATGCAAGAAAGAAGATAATTACTTATATGAAGGTAGGTTTGAAACTGATTTTGTCATCCCGGCTGGCCTGAGCACGATTTTAACCCACTATATTACCATCAGAAATGTATACACAGATGCTTCGAGAAATGCAACCAACAATGGACAGGATGTTCAGAATTTGAAAAGTGTACAGGCGTCATTCGGAAGAATGTTTACGCTGGAATCAGGAAATGATCTGGATTTTATTCAGGAACTGTCAGTAACACTTATTTCAAGAACAAATCCGAATCTGAAAATTGAAATGTATTATTCTGAATTTGTGCCTTTCACAGTAGATAATGAAATACGTTTGCAAAGCGGATCATTAGAATTAAAAGAAATATTAAAAGATGATTATGTGGATATTGAAATCAGAATGAATCTACGCAATTTTGTTCCTAATACGATTAAAACCAGATTGAACATGAGTTATATTGTATTATAAAAATCGGAATGACAGACTGGAAAAATTGTTTGCAGAGTTTTAAAGCATATTTGTTGCTGGAAAAATCGTTGTCAAAACATTCAATAGAAGCGTACATAAGGGATGTTGGAAAATTACTGGAATACGTATTGATAAAAAAAATTGATCTCAGGCCGACAGAAATGAAAGAAGATCATTTGGTCGGTTTTGTGTATTATCTAGATGAATTGGGTTTGGAGGCAAAAAGTCAGGCAAGGATGATTTCCGGTATCAGAGCATTTTATAAATATTTGCTAATGGAAGATCTGATAAATACAGACCCTTCCGCGGCAATGGAAAGTCCTAAACTCAAAAGAACGTTGCCTGACGTCATGAGTTATGAAGAAATAAACGCCATTATTTCAGCTATAGATTTGAGTCTGCCACAGGGCCACAGAAATAAAGCCATAATTGAAACGCTGTATGCCTGTGGGTTAAGGGTGAGTGAATTGGTCACACTTCGAATAAGTAATTTATTTTTTGAAGAAGGATTTGTCAAAGTTACAGGCAAAAATAACAAGGAAAGATTAGTGCCAATTGGACCAAAGGCTAAAAAAGACATCCTCTTTTATTTGGATCAGGAAAGGAAAAACCTTCCTCTAATCGATAAAAATTATGAAGATTTTGTCTTTTTGAACCGGAGAGGAAAGGGACTCACAAGGGTTATGATTTTCACCATTATCAAGGAATTGTCCACGCTAGCCGGCATTCAAAAAAATGTAAGTCCACATACTTTCAGACATTCGTTTGCTACACACCTTGTAGAAGGAGGAGCTGATTTAAGAGCTGTTCAGGAAATGTTAGGGCACGAATCCATTACTACCACCGAAATGTACACCCACGTCGACAGAAATTATTTAAGGGAAACCATATTACAATTTCATCCATTATCAAAAATGCTGAAAAAAGGTTGAAGGCCTGCAGATATAATAATTATCGCGGTGTAGACCAAATAAAAAAAGTTTATTTCTATGTAAGACAATATAATTGCTAAAAAACAATCATAAGTTTTGATGATTCGAGGCGTTAATTTTGTAATGTGACAACATATCAAAATAAAGTATTGTTTAACGTCCATTCATGCGTTAAAAATATATTATATTATAAAATATTCGATATGTTAATGTGCACATTATAATTTGATTAAACCCATATTCTGTTTATATTTGTATCGATATTTATTTTTTCACATGGATAATGTATAAAAAATGACCTGAAAACTAAAAAATTCCTGAACCGATCGAAATTAAAAAGTGCACTTATAGGGATGATTTGAAAAGGATATTTTAATACGACATTGTCAAAAATACTTTTGATATGAAACAGAAAATGATTAACTTTGGCGTGATGAATCTTCACACCGCACACCGCACACCGCACACCGCACACCGCACACCGCACACCGCACACCGCATAAAGTGGCCTAATTGGCTAAAAATTTTGACATTTACTATATTTATTTTAGTATCAAATATTCTTCATAGTCAAGAAGAATGTGGCACTATTTCAACACCTGAGGAATATCAAAATTTAATTAGTTTTATTCAAAGTCTAAACCCTCCGGGCTTAAATTCGGATAATTGTAATGATGTTAATTGGAATGGCGGAAGTGTTCATTATAGAATGGTTTGGGAGTATTCATCAGAAAATCCAAATACTTCATTCTCAAAAATTCTAAATTTGGCTAAAGACGTTAAAGAATTTTATTCACAATATGGAATAAAACTTTCAATTCAAATTGTAAATGTTGGTGGAATTAGGCCAACATTTGATGATTTTGATGAAAATTCTGCTAATTATCCAAATTGTATTTATGGAATTATAGCTAACACGGGGAGTATTGGTGGAAATGCCTATGGTGGAGTTGGAGGAGGAAAGTTTTGGTCTGTTGACTCTTGGACAACACATGAAATAGGACACGCTCTTGGTTTATTGCATACTTTTCATGAATTTTCAGAATTTGATCACGAAGTTATTACACCTAATCCTTCAACATGTCCATGTAATTGCAAACAGAAAGGTGATTTAGTGTGTGATATTCCAGTTAATCCATATGTTCAAAATAATTCTTCTTGGAATAATCAAATGTTTAATTTAAATGGTTCAATTAAAAATGACTTAAACAAACTGGATATATGTGGTAGTAATTATTTAGATGTTCCTGATCAATATAGATTCTTTAGAAATGTTATGTCTTATCGCCGACATTTACCTTATATCTTAAGTGATGGTCAAGTAGCACTAATCAAATACAAAAATCTGAACAAACCCTGGAGTGTTTCTTCAGGAGACGAGGGTGTAATTGCCATGGAAGGATTTGAAATAAATACTCCAACTGTTTTTTATTCGGATATGATTTTTAGTACAGATCTGATAATTAAACAAAGATTAGATATAAATAATTGTAAAATTCTTATGGCAAATGGGGCTAAAATAATTACAAAAAATGGCGCTGGAATATTTATGAACAATGCGAGTATTGAAAGATTTGATGACCGAGAAACTTGTGCTGAATTAACATCCATTGATTGGGGTGGTATTCATGTCGATGGGATAACCAGAATAAGTATGAAAAATAATTCATACATTAGTTTAATCAATAATACAGCAATCCAGTCAAACGGTAAAACATTGTTTCTCAATATGAAATCAAATTCAAGAATATTAACTGAAGGAAAGGTATTTGATTTAAAAAATGGTCATTTTGAGTTGTATATAAATAATGGAATAATTGGAGGAGAGTCTCACTTATCAAACTCAGGTGGAACTTTAACCGCAAAAGGTACCACATTCTTTGACAATATTGAAATATCAAATGTAAATGTTAATATCTCAGATGATTGTAATGTACAAAGTCATTTAAATGTAGATAATTCATTATTTAGAAATGTTAATGTCAATAACAACTCTTATTTTCAAGGGTTAATTGGTTTGATAAGCAACTCAGGCACAACTTCCATTTCGAATAATTCAATTTATATTACAGGAACAAACGTTCCGGTAAATATTACAAAATTGGGAGATTATATTATTAGAAACAATAATTTTTATGGCGGTGCTTATCATTTGTATTATAATGCTGCAGCTCCAAACTCAAATAACAACCTCTTGTTTAAAAATCAGTTTCACTTAAGTACAGGTTCTTTTGGCTCGTCCATCGAAAATTATAGTAACCAACCAGGACTAAACATAGAATGTAACGAGTTTAATGTCCAGGGAAATGCATTTTTCGACTTAGGTTTATCGAAAGAAGTGGCAGAAAAACAAGGAGATTTGAACTTTGTGGCTGGTAATTTATTTTCAGGTCCGCCTAGAGAAGTTTTCTACAATGTAAACAAAAGGTTAAACTATTACTTTAAAAATCCTACAACGAGGGAGGAACCAGTTAATGTACAAGGCTCTTTTGCAAGCCAGTTTGTAAAACATAATTTAGGAATTAATACCCCTAGCAAATGCGACGTGCTTTACCCGACTACTCCTGTTATAAACCCACCCCATTGTTTTAATGGTGTTATGGATGGCAACGAATCAGGAGTTGACTGTGGAGGATCTTGTCTCATGTCATGTCAAAGTCATTCCGGAGGTACAGGCGTCAAACCAAACTACCCATCACATTGTTACAATGGCATGCAGGATGGCAATGAAGCCGGCATAGACTGCGGTGGATCTTGTCCACCTTGCTTTACCAACCATTGCAATGATGGTGATATCAATGGCGACGAAACTGGCGTCGATTGTGGCGGTGCGGATTGTCCTCCTTGCAACACTGATTATTGTAATGATGGCATACAAAATAATGGCGAAACAGGTATCGATTGTGGCGGACCTTGCGGACCATGTTTTGTCAATTCATGTACCAATGGATTGTGGGATGGAGACGAAACAGGCATTGACTGTGGCGGATCATGTACTCCATGCGCACCGACATGTTTTGACGGCATTCAAAATGGAGAAGAAACCGGTGTGGATTGTGGCGGTGGTTGTCCTTCCTGCGGTGGCAATTGTTCTGATGGCATTCAAAATAATGGGGAATACTGGGTGGATTGTGGCGGCCCGTGCAATCCTTGTATCTTTGACGACTATAACTTGCCTCAAGAACCTGACTACACGGATTTCGTATCTTTTTTAAGCACTTCTTATGGTACTTCGTACTTTCCTCTGTCCGATGATATTAACATACAACCTGAAATAAATCAGGTAAATTCATTATTGGACAATGGAAATACAACATACCTTGTAAATCTGATAAATTCTCAAAGTGTGACCGATCCAATTGGTGTTGAAACTTCATTAGGAAACAATTCTCCAAATCTTTCACCAAAGGTATTTCACACTTTATTTGAAAACAGCGAATATTATACTGAGAATCAAATAGCTAACCTCCTTGTTCTCAACCCGGGAGTATTGAATGATATGTATGTAAAATATATCGTGTATGAAAGCAATAGTTTTGATAGCATAAATCAAAATTTAATTAAAAAAAGTTATGAGGTAGGTGATGCAAGAGTTTTGTTGAACCAAAAAATGGAAACCAAAAAATTGTACATGCATCATCTGATCCGCAACAGGATGGATTATTATTTGTCTTTACCTGATCCTGATTATCACAAAATCAGATTGCAGCTCGGCAAAAAAGACAATACCGAAGCCATATATCAGGTGTATGAATCCTATATAGCAGAAGGTAAATACTCTCAAGCCAAAATTTATTTGGAAGCATTTGCGGCTAATGATATTTCTGATCCTTATTATAAAAATCAATTGTTGAAATACAGAGAAGTAGAAAGTATTTTATTTGATTATTATTATGCAGGAAACATCAAAGTTAACATGCCTTCTTCTTTCAGACAGCAACTCATTGACATCAGTGAAACCGATAATGGGCTTGCGACACACAAAGCAAGAAATATTATGAAGGAATTGTACGGAATGACTTTCTCAAATTATCCTGGTAATACTTTTTATAAACCTTTGGAATTTTTACAAAATTCAAGTCCAAGAACTTCAAAAGCTTTATTTGTTGATGTACGCCCAAATCCTTTTCAAAATTTGATAAACATCTCAATAAGAGGAGAAATATCTACAGATATTGTTTCAAAAGCAGTTCTTTACGATGTGAATGGTCAACAAAAATCAGATACCCGATTAGTAAGTGGTTCTGGTTCAGTTGAAACCAAATCACTGTCTTCAGGTGTATATTTTCTGAAAGTATTTTCTGGCGAAAAAATTATACATGTACAAAAACTCGTTAAAGTTGACTAAATAACACACACAACGAAGCCGTTGGAAGTCAGCGGCTTCGTTTTTTTACATTTTTTAAATTAATTTATGCCTTTTAGATACCATTTCCTTTTACTAGTTTCAGCAATCCTCATTTCAAGTTCTGAAAGGGTGGAGGCCCAAGCATTTAATAAAATTTATGAAGATGTTTCACAATCATTGGTAATTTACTTGACTGAAGATGAACAATTTTATTATTCCATTGGTTATTCAGAAAATTTTGGTGCGCCGGAGCTTGGATTTGCTTTGAGGACTATTGATAAAAAAACAGGAGAGGTGGTCCGTTTTTTATACCACACCATTCCTGATAGCTGGATGTTTCACGGCCGGTGTAAAAAAGTTGTGCATCTTGGGACTAAAATGTATTTCGTCTATAAAGTATTTGATACGATTTATATATATGAGTATGATAAAGCCACCTATAAATTGAGTGTTTTGGATACTATTGTCCATAATGATAACCCGGTATTTACCTGGGATATACAACATATCAATAACAAGATGCTTGTAACATACGAATATCTGGATCAAAACGACAGCATTCAAGCCAAAATATTTGAAATAGATCAGTTTGGAAATAAAAAAACATTTGATATTAAAACAAAGGAGGAGACAATTCAATTAGCCGGACTAATCAGGGAGCTATCTCCCGGAAAACTTGTGGCCACAGGTAACTGGTCAAATCAGGATGCCAATAATCTGAAAATGAGAATTGTAATTATGGTAATGGACACTTCATATAATGTGATTTCTGAATGGTGGACGCCAATACAGGATAATGCATTTACTGTTGCTGATGTAATCATACTCAATGAAGATGAAATTCTTGCAATGCTTCAGCTAAGAAACTATGACTATATTTTTGAAAGTGGTGCTTTTCCACACTTTGTTTACCGTATAAATCTAAAAGATCGCAAGGTATTGTGGAAAAAAAACTTCACCTTACCGGAATCAAGGTATACCACCTCTTTAGGTGCTTTGACAAAAGGAAATCAGGAAGATACATATTTTATGTGCTCTTCTACCTATGCAAAAGATATAAAAAAGCTGGATTCCATCGTCACAGTTGGCAGGGTTGTCAAATTCTGGTCCAACGGTAATGTAATTTGGCAACGGGATTACATGTTTACTAAAGAAGGAATCCAGTTAGAAAACAATTTTAATAATATGATAGCCACGATGGATGGCCATTATCTCATTGGCGGAGAAACTGTGCACAATGGTGCCTCTAAAGCCTGGCTTGTCAAAATCAATGAAAACGGACATATCTTAGGAGACACCACTTCTTCCGTTCAATGGGAAAAAGAAGATTGGAAGAATTACATAACAATATATCCCAATCCAGTCAGTGATGTTTTGTATATCAATCAGGAGGACATAAGCGAAGTGGAATACTCTCTTTCTGATATGACCGGAAAAGAAGTGGCCAACTACGCAGGAACAGTAGCTTTTCAAAGTACGGTTTGGGACATTAGTCATCTGGTTGAAGGGCAATACTTACTGACAATACATCGACGAGGCAAGATTATAGGATCAACAAAAATTATAAAAGCTGGTAGTAGATAATGAGGCTATAGATGTGTCCTGGTTTAAGCTCCGGAGGAGCGCGGCCTTAATAGCACAAAATTCCCTCTCCGGATGCTTTTTTGGCAATATTTTTGCCAAAAGAAACAAAAACGGGGATTTTAACAAAACCATGATGTTTTATTCAAAAACGCTCGTTGTTAAAAATTCTGCCAAAATTACCCGACTTCTTGCCAAAATGACACAATTAAAGCCTTGGCACATGGTTTGACTAATATTTAGATAAAAATATTCAACATGACAAAAGGAAATATATCAGTTCAGGCGGAAAACATTTTTCCCATCATTAAAAAGTTTTTATACTCAGACCATGAAATTTTCTTAAGAGAATTAGTATCCAATGCGGTAGATGCTACCACAAAACTAAAAACACTTTCTTCCAGAGGTGAGGTTAAGGGCGAGCTAGGTGATACCAAAATAGAAATTCGAATAAACGAAGAGAACAAAACGTTGCACATTATTGATAAAGGTATTGGAATGTCCCAGGAAGAAGTGGAAAAATACCTGAATCAGGTGGCTTTTTCTTCTGCTGAAGAGTTTCTGGAAAAGTATAAAGATGATGCCACGATAATTGGTCATTTTGGGCTTGGATTTTACTCTGCCTTTATGGTTGCTGACAAAGTAGAAGTAATTACCAAATCATATAAAGAAAAAGAAAGCGCTGTAAAGTGGACTTGCGAAGGTAATCCTGAATATTTTATTGAAAAAGCAGATAAAAAGGAAAGAGGAACAGAGGTTATTTTACATGTCAATGATGAAAACAAAGATTATCTGACCAAATGGAGGATAGAAGAATTATTACAGAAATATTGTAAGTTTTTACCTGTTGAAATTAAATTCGGAACAAAAACCGAATCTTCTTTTGAAGGAGAAGGAGAAGACAAAAAGGAAATTAAAACGGAAACGGATAATATTATAAACAATCCAAGACCGGCCTGGAGAAATAAACCTGCGGACCTTAAAGATGAAGATTATAAATCATTTTACAATGAATTGTATCCTTTCGCACAACCACCCTTGTTTTGGATTCACCTCAATATAGATTATCCGTTCAATCTAACAGGTATTCTTTATTTTCCAAAACTCAACAGTTCTCTGGAGGTACAGAAAAACAAAATTCAGCTTTATTCCAATCAGGTATTTGTTACGGATGATGTGAAGGAAATTGTACCTGAATTTTTGACGTTATTGCACGGAGTTATAGATTCCCCGGACATACCGTTGAATGTTTCCAGAAGTTACCTTCAGGCTGACCACAATGTCAAAAAAATTAACACCTACATTACAAAAAAGGTAGCTGAAAAACTGCAGTCACTTTTTGAGCAGGACAGAAAGGAATACGAAAGTAAATGGAAAGAAATAAGTGTTTTTGTGAAATACGGAATGATTTCTGATGAAAAATTCAATGAAAAAGCCATGGGATTTGCGCTGTTAAAAAACATGGAAGGAGAACATTTTACCATTGAGGAGTATAAAAACAAAATCAAGGACAATCAAACGGATAAGCACAATAAAATCATTTGTCTGTACACCAATGATCCAAAAGGACATCACAGCTATATAAAGTCTGCAAAGGATTACGGATATGATATTCTGGAGTTCGATACAGTCATAGACAATCATTTTATGCAGCATATTGAATATAAAGGTATGGAAATGACCTTTGTACGTGTAGATTCAGACACACCGGACAATCTTGTACAAAAGGATGAAACCAAAGAAAGTGTTTTGAGTGAAAAGGAGCAGGAAAAAGTGAAAACTATCTTTTCAGAAGCGTTAAAAAACCTTCATGGAGGGCAAATAGAGTTAAAGCCGTTGTCACCGTCTGACCATCCTGTACTTATCACAAAACCGGAGTTTATGCGAAGAATGAAAGAAATGCAGGCTTTGCAGGGAATGGATATGAATATGTTTCCCGATGCACATAATGTGGTTATAAATACCAACCACCCGTTGGTCGCTGACAAATTGCTCAAAATGAAGAGTGAGGAAAAAAAATCAGATTTTGCCAACTACCTGCACAATCTTGCATTACTCAATCAGAATATGTTGAAAGGGGAGGAACTTGCCGTATTTATTGAAAAGAGTCTTGAGTTTATCAAGTAAAATTTAGATAAGTTTTTTCAACTAAGCGTTATAAGCGTTACATTTAAAGAGGTTGATTTTTTTCATTATAATGGTTTAGTTCGGCCATTATAAAGAAAAAAATTTCTCGTTTCTGTTAAAAGAAGTATTCAAACATCGTATAAGAGTTAAATACTATTTTCCGGAATTTTGTCCAAAAGGCCGGTATAATTTTCCACCTCCGGTAAATCCTGCGTTTTTATAAAATTCCACAAAAGTAAGCCTAAGGGGATGTACAAATGCACCTAACGAAGCTATTAAAATATTGGCAGAATGTCCAATAAGGAGAAAAACCACAAATAGTATCCACCCCACATATTGAATTTCGAGGAATCGTAAGGCAATATCGTTTATAACCATGCCAAGAATGGCACTTGAAATACCAAGGGCAAATAAACGAATATAACTTAAAAGGTCTCCCACCAATCCGGTAATACCATATAATTCCCAAATTCCCTTTCCAAGACGGGAAAAAAAATCCGGCCTCAGGATCATTAAAAAACAATATAAGAACACAAGATACTAAGGATATATATTGGTTAATTTCAGGAAAAATTAAAAACAAACCAATCTGCAAGTGATAAGATAAGAAAAATCCAGGCGATAGAGGAAACACCAAATTGCCACCCATAATTTTTTATTTTATTGGTAGCGTTCAGAAACATACCAAAAATAATCTGAACCAAGCCGATGAATAAAGCGAGATTAAATGTCTGCTTGCTATCCAGCATAAAATTCTGTAAAGGTTTTAACCATGTTACTTCGGATTCCAATAAATTGATGCCAAAAAAAGTTCCGGTTAATACTCCGAAAATAATAGTTGCCAAAGCCAGCCACCTTGCCAAATATAATGTAGATATCCATTTTGAATCCACACGATGTTTAAGGTAAAAGGTAAGTAAGAATATTAGGATTCCGTATCCTGCGTCTCCAAGACAAAAACCAAAAAATAACATAAAAAACGGCGCAAAAAATGGAGTCAGATCAATTTCACCATAAGCAGGTAAACTGTACAATTCTCCTATACCTTCGTACAGTTTTGTGAATCTGTTATTTTCCAAAAGAATGGGAGCATTATCAGAGGGTTTTACGTCTTTTTTGATTACAATTGCGTTGGCATCAGTACAAAATGAAGTTATTTTACTTTCTTGAGTTTTTGGCACAAAACCTTGCAAAACAAAAAGGGACTCTCCCAAAACTTTTTCACTTTTGTGAATGGCTTCTGATAATTCAAGAGAATTAAAAAGTTCCGTTTTATAGTTTTCCAACCTTTCCATGGCATGACATCCTACCCATTTCATACCGGAAGATATCTTATTCAGTTTGTGTTCCAGGTCATTTTTTTCCATTTCCAAAACATGAATGGTTTTTGCCGGAATCGGGGAAGAATTTAAAGGAATAGTACAATGTTCGTTGTCTTTCAGTACTACAGTAAAGTAAATAAACGGTGACTCAATATGTAATACTTCAAGACAATTTTCTTCACTCCAATGAATATTAAAATCTCTTTCATGAACGGTAAAAAATAAAAAAACTACACCACGTTCATTTAATTTTTCCATTGTGTCCCGACTAAAATCACCCCATTTTCTTGCGTAAATCAAATCGTTTTCAATGTTTTCCAAGTCTAAAACAATATGTTCTTGTTGAGTAATCCAATCCTGTAAACATGAAAAAACATCTTTTCCTGAAGGAGAAATTTCATCATTAAAAATATCAGGATGAATGGCTGGAATTTCTTTTTCTTTTAAGGAAGAGACCACCCCAATAACTTCATCAACTTGCTTTAATTCTTCTTGCAATTTTTTTTCTTCTTCCAAAGGTTTGTTTTCAATAGAATGTAGATGCATTACCCCCAGATCTCTCAAATGATGGACGAATTCAAGGTGGTCTGCATGATGGACCAGAAATGCATATTTATACATAGGTACAATCATGGGAAAGATTTTGATTCCAGGGTTGATTTCAGAATTTTCTGAGACGATTTAGAGAGATTTTCTTCGTCTTCCAAAAAATGTTTAATTTTTCTTATCAGGTCCAATAATTCCGGAATCTGGTTTTTTTCATAAAGATTGACTTTTTGTGTAGTTTTTTTTCTGGCTTTTTCCAGAAGAAAAAATCTTTTTTCAAGGTATAATAATCGGGTTTTTAAAATGGTAATCTTTTCAATAAAATCAAAACCCTGAATAAACCAATATGGATTAACAAAGATGTTAAACATTTGTCTTTTGAAATGAATTTTTCCGATTTTCGGGACTTTTACCCCTGCGATAGATATGGTTTCAACTTCTACATAATCGAGATAAATCAAAGATGTGTCAAGCTCACCTGCCAGAATTAAAAAATCTTCTTCCTGAAGTAAAGCGATTTCCAATTCTTTTTGTGTGGCTTCAAACAACAGTTTGGTTTTTTTAACTTCTACCCGAAGTGCAGACTCTTTACTTTTTAATACGGGCAAAGCCCTTTCCCTCATTTCCATTTGATGTTGAAGATGAAGTTTGGAGACGTTATTATATTGAAAGACAAATGCCATAACTTTATTTTTTCCAATACAAATCCGTAAAGGTTGATTTGATACCCAATTCTTCAATACTGAAATATTTGGAAAACAATTCCCAGGCAATATCCAGCATCCTAGTTGTGTCTATATTTACATCAATGGCAAGAAGACGATCTGCATATTCATATGAATATTTTAAAGTCCTTTGGTCGTATTCAGTCAATTCAAAACCATTGTCTAGTTTGGTTTTTGCATTGACGGCATCAAGGTATAACCGAATAGAAGCATTCATAACCTGAGGGTGGTCTTTTCTCGTTTTTTTACCAATCACATTATTTTTTAATCTTGATAAACTTCGGAAAGGGTCAATGATGACTTTTCCGATATCGGTATTATATTTTAGAAATAGTTGTCCTTCTGTAATATAACCAGTGTTGTCCGGAATAGAGTGGGTAATATCGCCTCCGGACAAAGTGGTCACGGCCATTATGGTAATAGAACCACCTTCTTCAAATTGAGCGGCCTTTTCATAAATTCTGGCTAAATCACTGTATAATGATCCCGGCATACTATCTTTTGATGGAATTTGATCCATACGGTTAGATACAATACTTAGCGCGTCGGCATACAATGTCATATCTGTAAGCAGGACCAATACCTTTTCATTTTTTTCAATGGCGAAATATTCTGCAGAAATGAGTGCCATGTCAGGAATCAGAAGTCTTTCAATTGGAGGATCTTCTGTGGTATTTGCGAAACAAACAATTTTGTGAAGAGCACCGGCATTTTCAAAAATATTTTTAAAAAAAAGGTAATCATCATTGAGCAATCCCATACCACCAAGAATAATTTTATCAGCTTTTGCTCTTAATGCGACCAGTGCCATTACCTGATTAAAAGGTTGATTTGCATCGGCAAAAAACGGTATTTTCTGTCCTGTGACGAGGGTGTTGTTCATATCTATCCCTGCAATTCCGGTTGCCAGCAATTCTGATGGCAGTTTTCGTCGGATGGGATTGACAGAAGGTCCGGCAACAGCCACTTCTTTTCCTTCCGGTTTTGGTCCGCCGTCTATTGGTAAACCAAAAGCATTAAAAAATCTGCCGGCAAGGTCATTACCAACCACGAGGTTGGAGGTTTACCGGAAAAAACCACTTCCGCATCTGTTGACAAACCTTCAGTACCACTAAAAACCTGAAGGGTAATCTCCTCGCTCATAATTTTTACAACCTGTGCTGGTCGACCATCTACTAAGGCAAGTTCTCCGTAGCCCACATCTGTAGCTTTTACTACACAAGTAGACTTTGTGATTCGTTCGAGATTTGTAAATATTTTATTTGTAAAGTACATTATTTCAAAGGTTAACTGGGTTATGTATAGTGTTGTGTTGAATTAAATCATGGAGTTCCTGCATATGATTGGAAAATTCGTCACTCATAAATTCTCTATAATTCATTTGTTGAAAAACATTGATCAGTTTTTTAAAAAAGGGTCTTACTTCTTCAAAACTATCGAAAAACAGAGATTTGGATATACTTTCCAGAACGATATTGACCATAAATTTTTGCCTTTCCAGGGGTGTTCTGCAGTCTATGTCATCAAAAGCATCTTGTTGTAAAATAACAAAGTCAATAGTTTCTGATTGCCAGAAAGTCACATGAGTATCGATCGAAACACCATCATCTCCCAATATATTGATTTGATCGGCTGCATCTTTACCTTTTCTCAACATATTTTTCAACAGATTGATTTTTATCAGCCAATCATCGGAAAAGGTAGAATTCAGCGTTGCTATACATTCGTCATATTCAAGATATTTGCTGTAACTTTCAATTGGATCAATGGCCGGGTAACGTTTACTATCTGCACGGGCCTGAGATAACGCATAAAAACATCTGGCAGCTTTTTTGGTAGATTCAGTTACGGGTTCCCGTAAATTACCCCCTGCCGGTGAAACGGTTCCTATAAAAGTAATAGATCCGTTTTGGCCATTATTTAAATATACAAAACCGGCCCTGGAATAAAAATTAGAAATAATGGTAGGTAAATCCATGGGAAATGCGTCCGGACCAGGTAATTCTTCCATTCTGTTTGACATTTCTCTCAATGCCTGAGCCCACCTGGAAGTTGAATCAGCCAATAACAAGACATTCAGGCCCATGGAGCGGTAATATTCAGCCAAAGTCATGGCACTGTACATAGATGCTTCCCGAGCAGCCACGGGCATATTGGAGGTATTGGCGATGATTATTGTCCTTTCTATTAATTTACGCCCGGTCCAGGGGTCGTCAAGTTGGGGAAATTCAGCAAAAATTTCAACAATTTCATTTGCCCTTTCTCCACAAGCAGCAACAATTACTATATCTGCTTCTGCCTGTTTGGATATACTTTGTTGAAGTACAGTTTTACCACTTCCAAAGGGACCAGGGATAAAACCGGTTCCTCCAAGAGTTATAGGACTAAAAGTGTCTATAACCCGAATGCCGGTTTCCATGATTTTAAATGGTCTGGGCTTGTCTGTGTATACATGTATTGCTTTTTTTACAGGCCATTTCTGGATCATTGTCACTGGAGTTTGTTTTCCATGGTTATCAAGTAATATAGCAATGGTATCTGTAACTTTGTAGGATCCTTCGGGAAAAATATTTTCCAATAAATAATCACCTTCCAAGGTAAAAGGAACCATTATCCTATGGTTGACATTGTTTTCAATGACGGAACCAAGCCAATCTCCAGCCCGAACAAGGGTTCCTTTATCAACAGTTGGTGAGAAATTCCAAAATCTTTCCAAATCCACAGTTGAGGTATAATCTCCGGGTTGCAAAAATGTACCTTTCATTGACTTTAGGTCGTGTAAAAGGCCATCATATTGTGAAGAAAGAAGGCCGGGGCCAAGTGTTGCTTCCAGCATATTTCCGGTGAATTCAACATGAGCGCCGATTTTTAGGCCAGTTGTATTTTCAAAAACCTGAACATAAGCCATTTGGCCGGAAGTTTTAATAACTTCTGCCATTAGAGGGATATCTTCTTTGATTATATAACAGATTTCATTTTGAATAATAGGACCATCTACTGATACGATAACCAGATTTGAGATGATTCCATGTACTTTTCCTTTGGAGTTTTGATTGATTACCATCATACATTAAATTCTTTAGAAAACTTGATTTTTTTTGTCAATTCCGATATTTTATCATTGATGACATTGGCTCCTACCTGAATGTTCAAGCTATTCCATCGATGGGCGATCAAAAGTTTAATAATAAAGGCAGCAATTTTATCAAAGGTAAAAAAGGAAAATGTCACCAATTCATCGATCTTGTTCCAACGAATGAAGTCAATCTGTTTTTCCATTTCAACCATATTTTTTTGTTCAGATAGTCTGACGAGATGTTCAATAAAAGGAAAATCCGCTTGAAGACCAAAATCTCGGGAAGAGGTTATTTTTAATTTAGAGGTTACATTATTATCTCCCACAAAATGAAAATCTGTTGAAAACCCATGATTTCTGGAATTGAGACCTACAAGAATATTATTTAAATCCCGGGTAAATGATATCCATTCATATAATACACCATTCATTTTTGGTATAACAAAATCATAATACCGTGTTGTCAGGGTATGATAAAGTTTGTATTCTTCAGTCTCAAGCTTTCCTTTCAGAAAGTCGTCATAAAACTCGTAAAGATAAGAAGGTATTTCCGAAGAAGATTCATTAAGACAGCGCACCAACGTCTCTCTTTTATACAAACTCAAAGGATGCCAGATAAGTTTTTTTTGAAGGCAAAAATTAATTAAATTTTTATGGTCGTACGGCAAAAACAAAAATTTAACCTTTTCGTAGTCGTCCGGATCAATTTCATCAAAAATATACTTCATGGTTTCAATCACATCAATATATGTGTAAGATTGACCAAAATGAAGATCCGGTAAACTTGTTACCAGATAGTAATATTTTTTACTAGTCAGCGGAGTCATGGAATAACAATTCAATGGTTTTGGGTCTCAGAAACCTTTTTATATAATTATCAAAGTCTTTGTCTGTAAAAGAAATCATATAGTTTTTTAAGGAAGGACCAATCCTGAATCCGCTTTCAAATTTATGGCTAACATCGATTTTTACCTGATTTTGGAAAATATCATGGATGTTTTTTACAAGATATTGTTGGACCGATTCGTTGAGGGTTGTTGGAAGCGTCAGGCGAATGGATTCACCCGGAACGGTATTAATAAAAGCATGGACTGCATGAATCATGATGTCTTTTGATAAAGTAACATCATGATTGACATCTTTAATCCACGTGTCAGTTGTTTCTAATGTAATCATATCCGCAATGTTTTGGCGTACCATATTAAAAGCATGTCGGGAAGCAATCTGAATTTCTCCAGTTATATTTTTTTGTAATTCTTCACTTTCTGCAAGAGCATTATTTAGAATTTGTTCCGCTTTTTGAGAGGCATCCTCTAAGATTTTATCTGCTTTTTTTTGGTCCTCTTGCTGCATACCGTCTTCCTCCATATTGACATTTTCGATACCTTCCGTGAACAGTTTGTCTGTAATAAGTTGAATTTTATCTTGCATTTTTTGTGTACATTGGTTTATTAGGTAAGTATAAACAATTGCTTTGAAATTATATGAGTAAAATTAGCATTATTAAAGTTTTTGTTCATACTTTTGAATAAAAATTATGTTAAATTTGTTTCTTTTTTATAATTTTTTTAAAGGAAATCAAATAATATAATAGTCAAAGAAAGAAAGCAATAAAAATTTAATAATATGGCAATAATTCTGGCGTACATTGGAATAGGTTTGATGATCGGATTATCTGGTATCGGTAGTGCGATAGGTGTTTCATCGGCTGGCAGTGCTGCCATCGGAGCGTTAAAAAAGAATGAAAGTGCTTTTGGAAGTTATATGTTGCTAAGTGCCCTATCAGGAACACAGGGTTTATATGGATTTGGTGCGTTTTTCCTTGTCAATAATAGCGGTATACTTAATGAGCAGATTTCAATGTTGCAAGGTTCGGCTATTTTAGGTTGCGGTATCGCTCTTGGATTGGCGTGTTTGATTTCGGCCATCAGACAGGGTGAAATTTGTGCCAATGGTATCTCCGCCATAGGTTCCGGCTATAATCTTTTTGGTAAAACCTTGGTCATTGCCGTTTTTCCGGAGCTTTATGCCATTGTTGCGTTTGCGGCTACGTTTTTGATTATTGCAGGGCTGTAGGGGGTTACTTTCCAATACAAAAGTGAAGTTAAAAAAGTAAAAAGTTTATAAGTAATTGATAAACAGAGAATAAAGATTATTTTTAAATAAACTCACTTATTATTAAAGTATATTAGCAGCAAAACACATATTGTATAAAAGACACTAACCCCCTACCAAAAAAAGGTTATAAATATGTCTGTGTTTATTGCTATGGCTGTCATTTGTTTTATTTTAAAGCATATTGACTACCCCCACACTATGTTGATTATTAAATATTTTAGAATTATTTTAAAACAATATATTTGCTTTTATTAACTTTGGAAAAAATTTGAACATGAAAGTTTTTCTATTTTTCTTATTTACAATTTGGCAGTTAGGCCTTTTCTCTCAAGATACTGAAAGTAATAAATTAAAAATTCATGAAGATGGCTCCTATTACTTTCAAAGAATTGTAGAAACGGGATTGACATCTGATGAAAATTATAAGTATGCTAAAAACTTTTTAGTTTATGGGTTTAAAAATGCTGACTATGTAATAAGACTTGATGAAAAACAACAAATTATTGTAAAATCTCATTTTAAAATACCTTATCAATCTCTTACTTGGGGTACAATTCACAATACTTTGACAATAGATATTAAAGATGAAAAAATTAGATTGACATTTGACCAAATAGAAGTACAGGGTGGTGACAAAGGACAAACAAACAAAATGCATGACAAAACAAATTTTTGGTATCCTAAAAGGTTTAAACAAGAAATGATTGAGGGTTCTGAAATTTGGATGCTAGCTTTTTCAATTGCATTAGAAAAACATATTATGGATAAAGACCTTCAAGATGATTGGAGAATTTTATTGTAAAAAGTCATCTATAATATCTTCTGGCTGCTTTGATTTTTCTGTCAAGCTCTGCCACTAAATCAGATTGGCTTGTCATCTCTGGTGCTTTGCAAAGCTCTTTAACTTTTCTCTTTAATTTGGAATAATATTCTTTATGTTTAAAAACATTTTGATGCCTTAAATTTTCAATTTCCTGAATTAATTTATCCTGACCTATCATTTTTATTGCCATCAGGTTTATTTGTTTCCAAAAGTCATCAGGACTATTCATATCTGATATATTAAAGTTTATTGAATGATTTTTATTGATAGCTTCATATTCTGCAAGCCATTTATCAAAGGTAGCCATGTAAAATTTCTCATCTGTCAAGCTGCAAGCTATGATTTCTGCCTGATTAAATTGTTTTGGTAGCCTTTTAATAAATCTCATCTCATACCTTAAGACATTTTGACCATTCCAAACATCTGGCAGGATCAATCTTTTGGCTTTTCCCTCTGCTATTTTATTGTAAAATACTTTATGCCTCAATGTGTTTTTATAATAAAGGCTTTTTGATAGTGTATTTCTTTCATAATATCGGCACTGACCTAAAAATGGATAATATGCCTCTGGCTTATAGTCCATCAGGAAATTTTGAGCAAAATCAATCCTTCTTACATTGGCTTTCTGAATAGGTAAACAAAGCTCATCTGCCATCATTTCTAAAGCTCTGGCAGTATCTGACCTGGTCAAAGTATGAAAGTTATCAGGAAGGAAGTATTTTGCAAGGCTGCCCTTTAAAGATACTCCCTGCCCTGATATTCTAACTTTGTAATTATTCAAATGACCACTATAATAAACTTCACCATCATTTTTGGTGGTTTCTGATAAACCTGACAAGTTCTGCAATGTTTTGGATAAATCAAAGCTGCCTGCCCTGTCAATTGGTAACCATAAGTTTACACTATCATACATAGCCAATTGATTAAATATGTCAACTGATACAACTTACTATAAAACAAGTCCCTCATATTTGTAAAAGTCTTTGGCTTGCTGTCTAAGGTTTTTAAGCTCATCATCAAAGCCACCATCTATTAATTTTTGATAGTATGATGATATTAGATTTCTGCCATCAGGAATTATAAGCAGCTCTATTTCTGAATAGTCCTTATTAATTAAAAATAAGTAGCCATCATTTCTATACTCAAATAATGGATTTGGACTGCCATTGCTCAAAAGTCTGTTTGCATTTGGATAGCCATATCCTATTTCTGGAAAGTCTATATCATCAATGTAAATACTGCTAAAGTTTAAGCCATTGCCTGTTAAACTCCATTCTGCAAGCCTTTTACTATCAGTATTTACAAAGTCCCTGCAAGGTGTTTTGAAAAAAAACAACTGACCTTTACTATTGACAAAATTTGTCAATCCTTTGTAACTTCCTGCCACCATATCAGAAAAGGAAATACAATCTAATCTGGCTTTGCTTCTAATTTTATATGTGGCTCTTACTTCATCTGGAAGTGTAACCAACTTGTAATAAGCCCCTATCATTTTGCACCGCTTTTTAAGGTTACAAATGTAGCTGCCTGACTGTCAAGCTCACTATTTGTGGCTTTCCTGTTTTGCATTAACCATTGGTCTATTTCCTGTTTGTTGAAATAGATATGTTTTCCCTGTGGTTTGTAGCAAGGTATTCCACCGCTGCAAGTTAGTTTGTAAAGGTAGCTTTTTGATAGACCTGTATAGTCTGCCACCTCATCAAAATTCAATACTGTTTTTTGTGATAGCAGTAAGCTTTCAATATTTCTTAACCGCACATCAATCATTTGGAAATTATCCATTTTTTAAAATTTAAAGATTAAAAAAATAGATTGGCCAATCCTTATCTGTCAATGACAAGGCAAAGGTCAGAAAGTATTGAAAATAAAATGGTTTACTTGTGGAAGTAGTAAAGGTAAAGGTAGCGGCTCAAAAATGACTTACAAGCTCATCAATTGCTTTTTGCTTATCATCTGATAGGTTTGTTTCAAGATTAGTTTTTAGCTGTTTCCAATTAGCTTTAAATTTATTGCCATCTGGTTTGACAAAGCAGGATTCTAATTTCTGATAATCTGTCCTCAAATTTTTGTGGGAAATATTATTCAATTCCTCTAATCTGGTAATAAAATAAAGCAACTCGCTTGCATTGTCCTGATGCCATTTTATTGGCTTAAAGTTCTCATCTATTGGCTGCCCTATAAAAACTGCCTCAAATTGCTTATAGGTGCTTTCTGATGCAATTAGTTTGTATTTTTCAATCAACAGGCTGTAAAGCTCTGGAAGTTCCTTTTCTGCATTGACTTGCCATACATAGGATATCTTTTTGTCTAAATCAAAATATTTTGAAAACAGATTTTCATATATTAATAAAAGTTCTTTTTTTCTTGCCTTAACCAAAGTTAAATACTCATCATATTGATTGTCTAAATTTGGATTTTCTATGTATAAAAGTTCTTTTGGTTCTTTGTCACTAAAAATCTTTTTTCTTTTTTCCAATCTTTTCAAAATCATTTGCATAATTTCTTTATCTATTTTGTTGATTTTGATAAATAAATTAATATCTTTTTGAATCTCAATTGGAATTACATTATTAATCTCATATCTGATTTCAAGGCTATCAAAGTATTTAGAATATCTTATAATAAAACCATCATCATCAATTATGCAAAGCTCTGCATTGTAATAGATATAATTGGGAAATAATTTTTTTTCAAAAAAATCTATTAAATCAGATAAATTATTCATAAGTTATATCTGGTATTTTATTAACTGCCTCTCTTTTTTTCTCATCAATTATCTTTGCATAAATCTGGGTAGTCTTAAGGTGTTCATGTCCTAAAAGTTTGGAAAGTGTAAAAATTTCAGTTCCTAAAGACAATTGCAGGACTGCAAAAGTATGCCTGCCACAATGAAAAGTAATGTTTTTTGTTATGCCTGCCCTCATCATCCATTTGGATAGCTCTACATTCACATAACTGCTATATTTTAAGCCTATAAAAACTCTCTCATCTGGATTGCCTTTTTCACCTAAATAACCTCTGGCTTGCTCTGATATGTCTAAATATTGAAGTCCTTTTGTTTTTTGTTGGTGAAAAGTAATCCGCCACCCATCATTAGTATTTTGAACTTGTGACCATGTCAGATTTTGAATGTCTGACCATCTTAAACCTGACAGGCAGGAAAACAAAAAAGCCCTTTTTAAAACATCATACCTACATTCAGCTTTAACAATAGCCCTTACCTCATCCAATGTCAGGTATTCTCTTACATTCTCAATTATTCTGGGACTGCTTACATCAATGGCAGGATTAGAAAAAATAATTTTATCCTTTACCGCTTCATTTAGACAAGCTCTGAATTTACTGAAATATGATGATACTGATGCTGATGATAAAAGCAGGCCGCTTGTTTTTTCTGCTTTCTTTTCAAGGTGGTTTTTAAACTTTTCACAAAATTTTTGGTCAATCTCTCTAAAAGTGATTTTGTTACCTGCAAAGTTCTTAAGGTGTTTTAATGTACTGTCCCAATTTCCAAAATTGCCCTTTGATTGGCTTCTTTTGTTCATTAGTTCTGTGAAGTAATCAATAAAGTTTGTACTTTGTTTAAACTCACTTGTAAAGCCATAAAGACCATTTTTGATTTCAAGTTCTCTCTTTGCTTTGATACTTTCAGCAAGTTTCAATATATCTTTATTTTGCTGTCTCTCTATTGGTGTAATAGGCTTGTCAATCAAATAAAGGTTTAAATACTCATAGTCCCTCAAATTTTTGACTTTTCCCTCTGATGATATTGTAGTTCCTTTATAGATTTCCAAAAATAAACTGATATTGCCTTTTTTGGTTTGTTGCCTTTGTCTTAAGTGAACTTTCATATTTGCTGCTATTTGCTGTTATTGATATACAAAGATACATATTAGCAGCAAAAAAGGTATATAACAGCAAATAATGTGAAAACAAAAGAGTAATAATTTAACTAAAGGTCAATAAATAAAAGCCTTTAGCTAATCAAAGGAAAATAACTTTACTTTCCAATACAAAACCTCGTAAAGATAGAGTCAAGCAGATCCTCACTCGAAATCTCACCCGTGATACTACCCAAATGAAACAGTGCCTGCCGCAAATCCAAAGCGATAAAATCACTGCTGATCCCCCCATGAATGCCATTCAAAACAGCTGAAAGTGCATTATCTGCCTGATATAACGCTTCATAATGCCGGGTATTGGCGACTATGGTTTGATCAAGCATCTCTGGCGAAGAGATTACCTGTCGATAAATCGTGTCTTTGAGCTGATCAATGTGGGTACTATGTAAGGCAGACAGAGCAAGTATATTTCCGGAATGGATCAGATTTTCTTTGAAATAAACTTCCGGATTCAGATTGGAGGCAAGATCGACCTTGTTCAGTAAAACCAAAAACCGGCTTCCGCTGATATCAAAAACTTCAAGGTCTGACCATACCATTTCCGGAGAGGTAGTGGAAACATCTGCCATATAGAGAATAAGTGAACCTTTCCGTATTTCGGCAAGTGCTTTTTTTACCCCGATTTCTTCAATGGTATCGCGGGATTCACGTATTCCGGCAGTGTCAACAAACCTGAAAACAAGGCCATTGATGGTCATATTTTCTTCTATGGTGTCCCGGGTTGTTCCTGCAATATCACTGACGATGGCCCTTTCCTCATTGAGCAAGGCGTTCAGTAAAGTAGATTTGCCTGCATTTGGGCGGCCTGCAATGACAGTGGCTATTCCGGTTTTTATGACATTTCCAAGTTCAAAGGAAAACATTAATGTCCTAATTGTCTTTTGTAATTTTTGAATGAGAGCAACCAACTTACTGCGGTCGGCAAATTCGACATCTTCTTCACTGAAATCCAATTCCAATTCCAACAATGCCGCAAAATCAATCAATTCCTGGCGTAAAGCTTTGATTTCGCCTGAAAAACCACCTCTCATCTGATTGATGGCTACAGAATGACTAACCTGACTTTCAGAGGCAATCAGATCAGCTACGGCTTCTGCCTGAGACAAGTCCATTTTTCCGTTTAAAAACGCCCTGAGGGTAAATTCACCGGGATTTGCCATTCTGGCACCAAGGGAAATTAATATTTGTAAAATCTTTTGTAAAATATAACTTGACCCATGGCAGGAGATTTCAACGATATCTTCTCCGGTATATGATGTTGGTCCACGAAAAAGGGTAATAACAACTTCGTCAATAGTGATTTCTCCAAATGGTGTATTTTCCACAACTCGTCCGAAATGTGCGGTGTGTGATGGTTGTAATACCAGTTTTTTCCCTTTAAAACAATTATCAGCAATAGAAAAAGCATCTTTTCCGGAAAGGCGAATGACACCAATGGCGCCTTGACCCGGAGGAGTAGAAATGGCAACAATGGTATCGTTTACATTCTGATTCATTGGACAAAGATATTACTATAAAAATGGAATGTACTAAAAAAAGGAGCCGAAATAAATCCGACTCCTTTTCAGTAGCGTGGGGCGGGCATGATCCGCCGACCTCGCGATTATGAATCGCGCGCTCTAACCAACTGAGCTACCACGCCAAATTGTGGTATAAAATCTTAAGAGGGTGCAAAGATATACAAAATCTGTATTTTTAAAATAAAAAACTATATCATTTTTTCAATAGACAAACCAAATAATGCAAAGTCATATTTTACTGGATCGACGGGATCAAATTTTTTTAAATTATTTGTAATTTCTTCTACTGCCAGCCAATCTCTTTGTTTTCTGTGTAGCAAGCCCAATTTTCTGGCCGTTTTTTCTACGTGGACATCTAAAGGGATCATGAGTTGAGAAGCAGGGATATTATTCCAAATACCAAAATCTACACCTTTTTGATCATTTCTTACCATCCATCGGAGAAACATATTAAGCCTTTTGCAAGTGGCTTTTTTTGCAGGAGTGGAAATGTGTTTTTGGGTTCTTTGAGGAAAAAAGGGCAGGCTAAAAAAGTAGGAGTGAAAATTTTCCAAAGCTGTTTTTTGTAAAAATTCTCCTGATTTTTTATCAAAAAAGCATCTTCAAGAGTATTACTATTTTCGTAATGATGTCGTAAAAAGGAAATGAAGTACAAAAGGTCGGTAAACTGAAAGGTTCTGTGTTTGAAACCATGCAAAGATTTCAAATCGAATTCAGAATGGTTAAGAATAAAATCAAATGGGGAGTTACCCATTAAAGACATTAATTCTTCTGATTTTTTTATAATCGTTTTTCTGTTACCCCATGAAAATACGGCACTAAAAAAGCCGGCTATTTCAATGTCCTGTTTTTTTTGAAAATTATGTGGAATGCTGATGGGGTCATAGATGATAAAGTCAGGATGATTCATTTTTAGAACCATCTCTTCCAAAAACATATAAAGATCTTTTTCTTTTTTGAAAAACATCAACACGGAGAATTAAAAAAACGATAACCGGAAATTAAATTTATTCAAGTGTTTGTTTGATCTCAATAATTTCATAGACTTCTATGTTGTCACCTTCGACAATGTCATTGAAGTTTTTGATAGTGATACCACACTCCATTCCATTTTTTACTTCCTTTACATCTTCTTTATATCGTTTTAAAGAAGAAATTTCTCCATGGGCACCTTCTTTGGTCGGGAAAATTACTATCCCATCTCTAATAACCCTAATATGGTTGTTTCTGGTAACTTTACCTTCTGTAACATAACAACCGGCAATGGTACCCACCTTAGACATTTTATAGGTTTCCCTTACGTCAATCTGGCCGAGTATTTTTCTTCTCTGGTTGGTTCCAACATACCTTCCATTGCTGATTTAACCTCTTCAATGGCCTCATAAATAACAGAATACATTTTAATCTGTACACCTTCTCTCTCGGCAAGAATTCGGGCACTATTGGAAGGTCTCACCTGGAATCCAATAATAATGGCATCAGAAGCTGAAGCTAATAAAACATCTGATTCGACAATCTGACCAACGGCTTTATGAATTACATTGACCTGAATAGTTTCAACAGAAAGTTTGATTAATGAATCTGCCAAAGCTTCGATTGAACCATCCACGTCCCCTTTAACAATAAGGTTTAGTTCTTTGAATGTACCTAAAGCGAGTCTTCTTCCGATTTCGTCAAGGCTGATTCGTTTATTGGCCCTGTTGGATTGTTCTCTTTCAATTTGAGCTCTTTTGGTAGCAATTTGTCTGGCTTCCTGTTCAGAATCCATCACCTTTACTTTTTCACCCGCCTGGGGGGCACCACTTAGACCTAAAATCAGCGTTGGAGTGGACGGCCCGGCTTTTTTCTTTTTTACTCCGAACTCGTTAAACATGGCTTTAACTTTACCGGAATAGGGACCGGCAACAATCGGATCTCCTACTTCCAGGGTACCGCTGTGTACTAAAATTTTAGTTACATATCCCCGGCCTTTATCAAGTGAGGCTTCTATTACAGTTCCTTGTGCTTTTTTATTCGGATTGGCTTTCAGGTCAAGAATCTCAGCTTCCAAAAGGATTTTTTCCAGCAATTTATCAATATTGAGACCTTTTTTTGCTGAAATATCCTGAGATTGATAGGTACCTCCCCAATCTTCTACCAATAAATTCATTTGTGCAAGCTCTCCTTTTATTCTTTCAGGATCTGCACCGTCTTTGTCAATTTTGTTGATGGCAAAAATAATAGGAACGCCTGCTGCCTGTGCGTGACTGATAGCCTCTTTAGTTTGGGGCATTATCTTATCATCGGCAGCCACAATGACCACAGCAATATCCGTCACTTTTGCACCCCTTGCGCGCATGGCGGTAAAAGCTTCGTGACCAGGTGTATCCAAAAACGTTATTTTTTTATTCTCAGGTCCAATTTTTACTTCGTATGCACCGATGTGCTGGGTAATACCTCCGGCTTCACCTCCGGCAACATTGGCAGAACGAATAAAGTCAAGTAATGATGTTTTTCCATGGTCAACGTGACCCATCACGGTTACAATCGGTGCCCTTGGTTCAAGATCTTCAGGATCATCTTCAAAAACCACATCGTCATCAACTTCTTCTTCTGCAGAGATAAATTCAACATCGTGGCCAAATTCTCCTGCAACCAATTCTATGATTTCAGCATCAAGTCTTTGGTTGATAGAAACAATTACACCCAGATTCATACAAGTTGTTATGACCTGAGTGACAGGTACATCAAGCAGGCTGGCCAATTCGGAAACGGATACGAATTCTGTTAATTTTAGTTTTCCGTCCCCTTCTTCAGTATTTCTTAACTCCTGTTTTTCTCTTTTGACCTCCCTGTTGTCTCTTCGTACTTTCTGACGTTTGTTTTTACCCGTTTGGGTCAACTTAGCCATTGTAGCTTTGATTTTGTCATCGATCTCTTTTTGGGAAACCTCTTTGACTTCTTCTCTTGGGGCAGGTTTACCTTTTGATTGTTGTCCTCCTGACTGCGTATTATTATTTGAATTTACCGGTGTTGGTAATTTTTTACGTTTTCTTTTCTTTTTGTTAGCTGCATCTGTTTCCGAACCGGAAGATTCAGTTTGTTTTACAGGACTGGCACTGGGTTGTTGAGGTTTTTCTACCTTTTTAGGTTTGGATGAATTATCCAATTTGGAGGTATCTATCTTACCCATAATTTTTAAACCTTTCAGCTGAGGAGTTTCCGCTCTTAACAAAAGCTCTTCTTCAGGTTGAACTTCTGGAACTTCTATTATTGTTTTTTCAACTACAACAGGGACTTCTTCTTTAACTTCTTTTTTAGTCGGAGCAGGTTCCGGTTTTTCTATGACTTCCTTTTTCTCTTCCTTTTTAGGTTTTGGTTTGTCAAGATCTATTTTACCGACAACTTTAAGTTTGTTCAATTCGGGTTTTTGCGGACTGAATATTTCTTCTGCCGGAGTTTCGGGTTCTGCCGGAACTTCAGGTTCAGCAGGTTTGCCCAGATCACTGAGTTTAGGAATAGAAAACAATGGTTTTGGGGCCTCAGGCTTTTGTTCTTCTTTTGAGTACATTCTGCCAATGATAATTTGATCAGCTTTTTCTTTTTCAGCCATACTACTACTGAATTCTTTGAGCAAAGCATCGTGCATTTCATCAGAAACTAAAGAAGTAGGTTTATTTTCAATAGCAAAACCCTTGGAATTTAAAAAATCCACAATCGTGCCTAGTCCTACGTTCAGCTCCTTTGCTATTTTAACTAATCTTTCTGCCATTGGCGTCCTAAAATTGTATTTTATTTTAAAATGGCTTTACACCATTTGTTTGTACTTTATATTATTTGATTGAATCGTAACAAATGTAATACCATTTTTATTCATCATCAAATTCTGAAGCAAGGATTCTCAATACGTCATCAACAGTTTCTTCTTCAAGATCTGATCGTCTGATTAACTCTTCCCTGTTGAGAGCCAAAACGCTTTTGGCGGTATCACAACCGATTTCCTTTAACGTATCAATAATCCAGCCTTCAATTTCATCTGCGAATTCGTCAAGATCAACGTCTTCAATTTCAGTATCAATATTATCTCTGAACACATCTATCTCATAACCGGTAAGTCTGCCGGCAAGTTTGATATTGGATCCGCTTTTTCCTATAGCAAGAGAAACCTGATCAGGTTTCAAATAAACAGAAGCGCGTTTATTTTTTTCGTCAATATTAATACTGGTAACTTTTGCAGGTGTCAGAGATCTTTGAATATAGAGTGAAATATTATTGGTAAAATTAACAATATCAA
This sequence comes from Saprospiraceae bacterium, assembly GCA_016715245.1. Lineage (GTDB taxonomy): Bacteria > Bacteroidota > Bacteroidia > Chitinophagales > Saprospiraceae > OLB9. Next base: position 65,961 of record JADKAS010000009.1, on the reverse strand, counting down.
TATTTTCATTTCGTAGTTCACGTACAATTCCATGAATTCTGCTTCCTTTCATACCTACACAAGCCCCCACTGGGTCAATCCTGTCATCATATGATTCAACAGCTACTTTTGCTCTTTCTCCCGGCAATCTGACAATCTTTTTAACATTGATCAAACCGTCTTCGATTTCAGGAACTTCCTGTTCCATAAGTCTTTCGAGAAAGGTTCCATCGGTTCTTGATAAAATAACAATTGGAGAACCATTTCTCATTTCCACTCTTTTGATAATTGCCCTAACCATATCACCTTTACGAAAAAAGTCACCTTTAATCATATCTGTTCTCGGCAAAATCAATTCATTTTGCGTTGCATCATCAACAATCAAAACCTCTTTTTTCATGATTTGACTGACTTCGCCGACCACAATCTGGTCGACTCTGTCCATATATCTTTTGTATACATCATCTTTTTCCAGGTCCATGATTCTGGAAACCAATGTCTGACGAGCGGCCATAATAGACCGTCTTCCAAAATCCTCCAGTGTCAGCAATTGATAACATTCTTCGCCTACTTCATATGCTTCATCAATGGCTTTGGCTTCTGTATATGATATTTGACTCAACTCATCTGTAACTTCACCATCAGGAACAATTTGACGTACTCTCCACATTTCAAGGTCCCCGTTGTGGGTATTGACAATAACGTCAAAATTTTCATCAGAACCATATTTTTTTCTTATCAAGGTTCTGAATACATCTTCCAATACCCTAACCATGGTTGGCCTGTCTATGTTTTTACCGGCTTTAAATTCGGAAAAAGACTCTACTAAATTCATACTATTGATTATAAACTTAATTTAATTTTTGCTTCCAATATTTTCTCAAACGGAATTTCAACCCGCTGTGAGACTGTTTTATTTTTTTTACCTTCTTTTATTTTTTCATCAAAAGTAACCACAACAAAATTATCGTTTACCTCAGCAAGAAGCCCTCTTGCTTTTTCCTGAGGCATATATTTGATTTCAATAAACCTTCCGATATTTTTAAAATATTGTTTCTTTAATTTTAAAGGACTTCCGACACCGGCAGAGGATACGTCAAGAATATAATTCTGACCAAAACTTCCTTTTTCATCAAAAATACCTTCCAGCCATCTGCTTAATTTTTGACATTTCAAAAATGTTATTCCTTCATCACTATCCAAAAATATTTCGATTTTATTATCCTTGATTTTTACATCAATTAAATATATATCAGTAAAGCCTACTTCCTGTATACCTTTGGATATAATCTCTTGCAGATCTTCAATTTGCATATGACCAACTATATATAATGAAAAAGGGAACTTTTTTGTTCCCTCGACATCTTTCGTTTCGCGCTGCAAATATACGATAAATTTTTGAATAAGAGAATTTTAAGCAGAAGATTTGTTTTTTTTCCTGCTTACTTTGAGAAAACTTGTAGATTTGCCATAGATTCAAAAAAATTAGGTCATGGATACGTTATGGGGTATTGATCTCGGCGGAACAAAAATTGAAGGTATTGTTTTGGATAAATCCAAAGGTCATATATTGTCCCGAACCAGGGTTCCAACACAAGGTGACGGAGGTTACGAACATGTATTGAATCAGATTAAATTGCTGATTTCCATGCTTGAAGCTGAAAGTGGAACCAAAACAGATTATTTAGGTATTTGTACCCCCGGAACAATGGATCCCGTATTGAATGTTATGAAAAACTGTAATTCAACTTCTCTCAACGGCAAAAATCTAAAAGCGGATCTTGAAAAACTACTGAATAAAAAATGTAGTATGAGTAATGATGCCAATTGTTTTGCTCTCGCCGAAACCAAAATGGGAATTATACCCGAAAAATGTCCTGACGCAAAAGTGGTTTTCGGTGTTATTCTTGGAACCGGAGTTGGAGGGGAATTGTTGTAGATGGAAAAGTAATCAATGGACGACATGGAATCGGGGGAGAATGGGGCCATAATTTTTTAGATGAATCCGGAGGAAAATGTTATTGCGGGAGAATCGGGTGTGTAGAAACCGTTTTAGCTGGTCCGGCAATTCAAAAATATTATAAAAGTATAAGCAATCATTCACTTTCAGTTAAGGAAATTGTTGAACTTTATAGAAAAGGTGAGGAAAATGCTTTTGTAACGATGGACAGGTTTTTTACTTTTTTTGGAAAAGCTATTGCCTACGTCATTAATATATTGGATCCTGACGCCATAGTGATTGGAGGCGGAGTAGGTAATATTGACGAAATTTATACTTTGGGTGTAGAAAAAGCAATTCCTCATGTTTTTAATCACCGCCTTGAGACCTCGTTTTTTAAACCTAAATTAGGAGACAGTGCAGGTGTTTTCGGTGCAGCATATTTATAAAATTATAAAAAGAAACGTTATGACACGAGTGGTATTATTATGCGGATTTTTTCTGTTTTTATTTAGTTTGCCTTATACAGAGGGTCAAAACAAAACCATGATTAAGCCGGACCATAAAAAGTCTAAAAGTATAAAAAACATGGGTTCGGAAATAATCAATACCAAACTTTCAGGAACCATAAGTCCAATGCTTATCACTCAGGATTGGGGCGTAGAATTAAAAAACTATAGTGCTTTTCATCATACAAGTCCGGTATCAAAAGAAGAGTTTCTCGCGAAAAAAGAAGAGGCTAATAAAGTGAGAATATCGCATGCAATTCTTCCTGTTCCCAGTCAATTACAAATGGATAGTCTTATTCCTATTTTGAATAAAAACTTCAGAGGAAATTTAAGAGGAAGCAGTGTACCCATGGATAATACGGTAGCCATTTCTAAAAACGGTTTTATAGTTTCTGCTATCAACACCAATGTAATTTTTACACAACCCGACGGAGAGATTACCTATACAAAGGCGCTTTCGGACTTTTTCTTTTTACTCAATCTGGGCACAAGAATGTACGACCCAAGGGTTATCTATGATCAGGGGGAAAACAAATTTATATTTATGTGTTTGCACGGTTCTGATCCGGCAAGTACGCAATTATGTATTGCTTTTTCAAAAACAGAAGACCCAAACGGTGAATGGAATTTTTACAAAGTAAACGGTAATCCCGGTGATGAAAGTAATTGGTTTGATTATCCCAACATTGCTGTATCTTCACATGATTTTTATGTAGCAGGTCTTATGCGGAATCCGGGCCTAGAATGGCAATATTCTGTTCTTTATCAAATGGATAAAATGGATGGATTTAATGGAAGGGAGTTGCGATGGAAACATTATAATGAATTGTTTGATGCCGATGAAAAACCATCCTTCAATCTTGTCCCAACACCATCGGGGTGGTCAGATTTAATCGGCCCGGGAATGTACTTTGTAAGCAATGAAGCCCTTGGTGGACAAAAGTATAATTTGTATTATACAGATGAAAGTCTTCATAATAATCCTGTTTTATTCTCATTACAAACTACCGGGCGACCCACTTCTCTTGCACCGGATGGCAGGCAAAAAGGCAGTAATGAAAGGTTAAATACCTTTGACAGTAGAATCTGGTCTGCCATGTATCTTGACGGAACAATACATATGGGAAGCCATGTAAATACTCCTTCAGGAAATGTAGGTTTGTTTTATGGCCGTATGAACATCGAAGATCTTAGTGTTCAGGCTACAGTGCTTGAAACAGACTCCATTGATTATGGATTCCCTTCATTTTCGGGATTCGGAAATTCAGAAGAAAGTGATACAATTTTAGTAAATTATTTATTTTCTGGTCCAAAATTATATGCGAGTCAGCAACAAAGAATTTGCCATGGAAGAAATGATAATTTTAATTGGAGTGAACCAACCACGTTAAAAGATGGAATTTCAGTAGTTAGTGTATCGGATGATAACAGAGAACGATGGGGGGATTATACTACAAGTTGCAGGAGGTTTTTGGAAAACAGAGTGGAAACCTGGGTGACAGGATGTTTTGGTGAAGGAGGTAGTTATGGAACATGGTTGGGTCAATATATAAGCGAAAATGAGGTTGAACAGAAAATAATTCCGGAATTTGTTGCAGACAAAACCACTGTAGAACAAAATACCCTGATAAAATTTAAAGATATATCCAGGCAGGAAGGAGATGAATATTTATGGCGCTTCGAAGGAGGAATCCCGGAAACTTCCACATTAAAAAACCCCGAGGTAACCTATTCACAAATAGGTGCGTATGATGTCAGTCTTAAGATTAAAAAAGGAAGTAAAGCGGATTCAATAAAAAAATCAGACTATATTCATGTTACCAAGTTTGAAACAATCCCAATCGCAGATTTTACTTATGACAAAGACACTATTTTCAGAAATGACACAGTTACATTTTTAGATCAGAGTTCTGAAAATGCGGTTTTATTGAACTGGATATTTGCCCAGGGGGTGCCTGGTGCCAGTAATGAAAAAAGTCCAAAAGTTCGTTATCCTTTAAAGGGTTCGTTTACTGTAAATTTAACGGCTGTAAATATTGCAGGCACAAACACAAAATCAAAGCTAAAGGCAATAACAGTGCTTGAAAGATTTTCTCCTACGGCTGATTTTTCTACTGATAAAATACAGATTATGCCAGGTGACAGCATTCATTTTAACGACATATCCAAAGGAGGACCAACATCCTGGGAATGGCAATTTGAGGGTGGTAATCCCTCCTCTTCAACCCAAAAAAATCCCATTGTAAAATATCCGCAGGAAGGTTCATATGATGTGGTTCTGAAGGTAAAAAACCAATTCGGTGAAAATATTATTACCAGGGAAAATTATATTGTTGTTGGAGAATCTTCTGTGTTTGATGAAGAAAATTTCAAAATTCTCTCACTGTATCCAAACCCTTCATTTCCGGAAGATAAAATTACTGTTCAAGTTGAAATAAAAGATCAGGGAATTCATAGTTTTGAAATATTAGACCACAATGGCAGAATAATAAAAACATTATTGAAGGACAGAGTAAAATCCGGAGAAAATATTTTACACTTTAACACTACTCATTTATCTTCAGGACAATATTATCTTAAAGTTCAAAATGAAGTCGGCGAAAGAAAAATGATACCTTTTATTGTTATTTAAATATGAATTTAGCCGAAAAAATCCTTCAGTATAACAGCAACCTGGAGTTTATAGGCAAATTGCCGGAAGGTATTTCAATGATGAACCCTTTCAAGGAAAATGATGAGATTAAAGTCATTTGTGAGTCTTTTTACAGAAAATTTTATAGTGACAATCAAAAAAGGTTTATTATGCTTGGTATTAACCCCGGACGGTTGGGGGCAGGTGCTACAGGCATTCCTTTTACTGATACAAAAAGATTAACGGAAAATTGCGGCTTGTCAGGTCCCGCCTTTTCAACGTATGAACCCTCCTCCGTTTTTATGTATGAAATGATGGAACATTGCGGGGGTGTAAAAAATTTTTATGATAATATTTATGTAAATTCAGTTTTTCCATTGGGTTTTATAAAAAATGTTCAGGGAAGCAAACCGGTAAACTACAATTATTACGATGATAAAAATCTGATGAACATGCTTATTCCGTTTATAAAAAAACACATAAAAGAACAAATTGAGATTTGTGGTGAAAATGATGTGGTGTTTTGTTTGGGAAGTGGTAAAAATTATCAATTTTTGCAAAAATTGAATGATGAATCTGGATTTTTTAAAAAGGTGGTACCTTTGGAACATCCCAGATATATAATGCAATATAAGCTAAAACTAAAGAAAACCTGTTTTGACCAATATGCCAATGCGTTCCATGAAAATAATGTTTTTACCCCAATTATTTAATTTAATTCCTTAGAATGAATATAAATTTTAGCATTTTGTATAAATATCTTAATGGATAGTAATCATAGAATTTTAGAAATGTCTAATTTAGCGCAACAATTAAATTTTGTATGGTAATTGGTATTTTGAAAGAAAAAAACTACAAAAGAGTAGCTATGGTTCCGGCGTCAATAAAAAAGGTTGAAAAGTTTGGTTGTACCATAGTTATTGAAAAGTCTGCCGGATTAGAAGCTGGGTTTGCAGATAGTGACTATTCCTCTGTTGGATACAGTGTTTTGGAAAGAACCGATGTTTTAAAGCAATCAGACGTTATTGTAACCATTGAACCCATTGATGAGCTGGATGTTGTTTTACTGAAGCAGACAGCGTTGGTGATTTCAATGTACGCACCATATCAAAACGAAGGTATTATTGAAAAATTAAACCAGTTACCACAGGCATTTGTAAGCATGGATATGGTTCCCAGAACAACATTGGCACAATCAATGGATGTTTTATCATCTATGGCTTCTCTGGCAGGATACAAAGCAGTAATCAATGCTGCCGGAAAATATGTCAGTATGTTTCCAATGATGACCACTGCAGCCGGAACCATTCCTCCGACGAGAGTAATGATACTGGGCGCAGGAGTGGCAGGTTTACAAGCTATTGCGACGGCCAGAAGACTTGGTGCTATTGTTGAAGTTTTCGATACCCGGGCTGCAGCCAAAGAAGAGGTGATGAGTTTGGGGGCAAATTTTGTCGAGGTTGAAGGCGCTACTGATGACAGAGGAGCAGGAGGTTATGCTGTGCAACAATCAGAAGAATTTCTTGCAAAACAGAGAGCATTAGTGCAGGAAAAAGCATTAAAGGCTAATATAGTAATTGCAACAGCACAAGTGAGGGGCAATAAGGCACCTCTACTGATCACGGAAGAAACCATTAATGCCATGAAACCGGGATCTGTAATTATGGATCTGGCAGCGTCTACCGGGGGAAACTGTGCATTCACACAAAATAAAAAAACCATCCATAAAAATGGGGTGACCATCATCGGCGATTCAGATCTGGCTGACGAATTAAGTCAGGTTGCCAGTACTTTGTTTTCAAACAATATTCTCAACTTTTTACATATTTGTATTCAGAACGGATCATTACATTTGGATGAAAACAATGAGATAATAAAATCTGCGCTCATTTCAAAATTTTAAGCCATGGAGAACATAATGTTATTTATTTCAGAAAATATTGAATTTATTTTCTTGCTTACCCTTATGATTATAGTAGGATTTGAAGTTATCTCAAATGTTCCTGCTGTTTTACATACACCACTTATGAGTGGTGCCAATGCTATCCACGGTGTTGTCATTGTCGGAGCCATCATCGTTATGGGACAAGCGGAAAGTGATGATTACCTGGCGTTAACACTTGGTTTTCTTGCGGTAATATTAGGTACGTTAAACGTTGTGGGAGGATTTGTCGTAACGGACAGGATGCTTGAAATGTTTAAGAGAAAAAAGAAAAATTAGTGTCAGATATTTATTAATTAAACGAAATAGAAAAAAATATGTCGAGTGGATTTTTGGCATTAAGTTATTTAATAGGAAGTGTCTCATTTATAATGGGATTAAAAATGTTGTCTCATCCTGAAACCGCAAGAAAAGGAAATTTATACGCGGGAATGGGCATGACGCTGGCAATATTTGCTACCATATTTTTATATAAAGACTCCGACGGTAACCCACTAGGAAACTATTTATGGATTTTTGGAGGATTGGCCATAGGCACTGTATTAGGTAATTATGCAGCAAAAAAGGTAGAAATGACGGCTATGCCCCAAATGGTCAGTTTGTTTAATGGAATGGGCGGTGCTTGTGCTGCCATTATTTCAGTGGTGGAATTTAATCACATTTTACATTTGGGCAAAGATTTTACTGAAGACCCTGCAATGACACTTGTTATACTTGCCGGACTTGTTATAGGAACAATTTCTTTTACCGGAAGTATGATTGCGTTTGGAAAACTTAACGGCAATTTACAAGATAGAGTAATTCCTTTACAACAAGTAATCAATATTGGATTAATGCTGTTTATACTCATTTTGGCCGTAATGCTTACTTTTGGTTTAGGAACAATTCCTCCTCAGACGCTGATGTATTTATTGTTGGCTTTATCCGTTTTGTATGGTGTATTGTTTGTAATGCCTATTGGTGGAGCAGACATGCCTGTAGTGATTTCATTATTAAACTCATTTACGGGTATAGCAGCAGCATTCGGAGGCTTTTTATATGACAATTCCGTTATGTTAACCGGAGGAATTCTTGTAGGAAGTGCGGGAACGGTTTTAACCGTTCTGATGTGTAAAGCGATGAATCGTTCACTTTTAAACGTAATTGTTGGTTCATTTGGAGGAAATGCTGCTGGTAGCGGTCAAGTTGCATCAGGAGGAAATTATAAAGAAGTTTCGCTTACGGACGCGGCTGTTCTGATGATGTATTCTAAAAAAGTTATTATTGTGCCGGGGTATGGTTTGGCTGTTGCCCAGGCGCAACATATATGTCATGAGCTTGAAAAAGTATTGGACCATAATGGAGTTGAGGTAAAATATGCCATTCACCCTGTGGCAGGTAGAATGCCTGGTCACATGAATGTTCTTTTGGCAGAAGCTGATGTTTCTTATGATAAACTTATTGATATGGAAGAGATCAACCCTGAATTTGCTCAAACTGACGTTGTTCTCGTACTTGGTGCAAATGACGTGGTTAATCCGGCAGCCAAATCTGACCCATCTTCACCAATTTATGGCATGCCGATATTGGATGTGGAGGATGCCTCTCATGTCATTGTCAATAAAAGAAGCATGAAACCCGGATATGCGGGTATTGAAAATGATCTTTTTTTCAGACCTAAAACATCAATGCTTTTTGGTGATGCAAAGGATGCGCTTACTAAACTCGTTGCAGAAATAAAAAGCCTTGCATAAGTTTCTTGGGATTTATTTTTTATTATTTGATGACCTATGTCATTTCAATTATTTTTTTTTATCACTTTATCATTTTGTTGCTCACTTTACTTTTGAGTATTAATTAATTTACTTAAAAAATCGATATAATGAATCAAAATAATGTTGTTTATATTTCTGACCTTCACTTTGAGCATGTTCAATGGAGAAGTGAGCTTCTTTTCTGGGAAGAGCAGATAAAGTCATATATAAAAAGACTTGAGGAAGTTGTTGTTCGTTGGTCGGATAACGAAATTCGAAGTAAAATTGAGCATTTTCAAAATCAATTTATTCTTCACAATGATGTAATTGATGTTTTGAAGAAGGATGTAAAAAAACATGAACAACAAATTGCACAATATGCAGAGGTTCATCCGGTAGCCATCAATCATATTCATTTTGAAGATCATGGAAATTTAAGGGAAAGGATGAACACCCAACGTGAAATCTATTCCGAATTAAAAGGCAATTATTTCAAGTTTTTATCAAAAACTATGTAAATAAATATTTTAAAAAGGTTGCATAGATTTGTTCTTAAAACAAATATGTAGCCTTTTCCTAAAGAATTACCCTGAAACATCAGAATCCAGGCATTATGACAAAGAGTCTTTAACCAAAGCGGCAATTGTCTTTCCATCAGCTTTTCCTGATAGTTTTTGTGAAGCCAGTCCCATAACCTTTCCCATATCTTTTATACCTGACGCACCGGTTTCAGAAATGATATTTTGTATCACTTTTTTTAATTCCTCCTCATTCATTTGTTCAGGAAGATAACGTTGAATTATTTCCATTTCTTCCCTTTCAACTATAGCAAGATCGTCCCGGTTTTGTTTTACATAAATGTCCAGAGAATCCTGCCTTTGTTTCATAAGTTTTTGTAAAAGCTTTATTTCCTTTTCCTCATTAAGATCCTGGCCACTCCCGTCTGTTTTAAAAAGCAATATAGCGGCTTTAATAGCTCTGATTCCTCTAAGGGCAGCCTGATCTTTGTTTTTCATAGCCTCTTTAAGATCATTATTAATTTTTGTTTCTAAGTTCATTTTTCAACTTTTAATATAAGGTTCAACCATATTTACAATATATACAAAATCAGCTACAGAAAGTTGTTCGGGTCTTTGGTTAAAATAGGCATCAGATAATATAGTTTCATCGAGAACAGATGATTTCAGGGTGTTTCTCAACATTTTCCTTCTTTGGCTAAAGGTTGTTTTTACAATATTTCTAAAAAGTTTTTCATTACAATCCAAAGTAGTATCTGTTTTTCTAACTAACCTTATTACGGCAGAATTTACTTTTGGTGGGGGATTAAAGTTTTCAGGACCAACATTAAACAACAACTCACCTGTATAAAATGCCTGAACGAGGACGCTAATAACTCCGTATGTTTTACTTCCGGGAGGGGCGATAACCCTGTCGGCTACTTCTTTTTGAAACATACCCACCATTTCCGGAACCAGATCATGGTGATTTATCATTTTTATCAATATTTGGGAAGAAATATTGTAAGGAAAATTACCAATGATGTGGAATGGTTCTCCGTCAAACACCTTTTCAATCTTTACTTTGAGAAAATCAAGAAAAATGATTTGATCTTTTAAGGTCGGAAAATGTTTTTCTAAGTAGTGAACCATGTCAATGTCTGCTTCAATCATTTTCAGATGAAGAGATTGTGATTGTAAATATTGAGTAAGAACACCTTTTCCGGGACCAATCTCCAGAACATTCGGGTATTTGGGTAGTTGGGTCAAACTATTGGCAATTTGAGCGGCAAAACCTTGATTGATTAGAAAATGTTGTCCATAAGATTTTTTCGCCTTCATAAATTAATTTGTTTGCAGGTAAAGGCTTTTTGCATGGAAAAAAATTATAAAAATAATAAACTTATAGTGAAGCATCCCAGGATATCGGACGAATTTCAAAACTATACTTGATTTCCACAGATTTTTTTAACATAATGGACACCGAACAATATTTTTCCATGGATAAATCAATGGCTTGTTTAGCCTTTTCCTCTTTTATATTACCATGCAAAATGTAATGTATCTTAATTTTAGTAAAAACTTTCGGATCTTCATCTGCACGAAGACTATCCACCTCAACTTCAATTTTGTGAAGGTCCTGTCTCATTTTTTTCAAAATTAATTCAATATCAATGGAGCTGCAGCCAGCTACTGCCATCAGGACTGCTTCCATAGGACTTACTGATTCTTTGTCACCTGACATCTGAAGGGATTGCCCTCTTTCATTTGTTCCTTTAAAATTTAAAGGACCAAAAGTGGATTCAAGATGTATTTTCATAAAATGTTTTATAAATTATTTAAGGAGAGATGAATACATGTTCATGACATTTTTTTCTGTGCATTGACAGGTTGGTCCTGCCTGAAAAACAATTTCTTTGTCTCCAAGCAATACAACTTTGCGAAAATCATAGACCCGGACATCATTAATCAACAATTCAAAAATAAAACCCTCATCATAATCTTCTACAATTTTAATAAAATAAGGGTTGTTTGTTACAAGGTCCCTGTGATAAAGTTTAAGGTTTTTCAACTGAGAGTAGCCGGTAGGCGACATTAAAACCTGTAAGTTAAAATCAGAGGAATCTGTAATTGTCAAACTTTCAACATTTCCGGATGAAGCCTTTGAAAATGTTACATTATCAGGTACCTTTATAAAAACAGGAATTCCATATTTGTGTAAAGAAACCTTGCCATCTTTTTTTGATCCGAAACTTTCACAACCGGAAAAAACCAGTACACAAACCAGAATCATAGTGTAGTTTAACGAACGAATCATTTATTTTTAGTTTTGATGGAACATCCTATGGCTTTAGTTATTTCGGGGTTTGGCTTGACTCCCATATCCAAAGAGCTTATTGCCTTTTCAAGATATTTTTCTGTTACCGAAGAAGCATCCTGGGCATTGTCATCAATAGCTCCAATATACCGTACTACTCTATTATGATCCAATACATATACATGAGGCGTTTTTGTGGCACCAAAAACCGGATAAACTTTTTGTCCCTCATCAATAAGATATGGAAAAACAAATAACTTTTCCTTTGCTCTTTCTATCATCAATTCATAACTGTCTTTTGGCTGGACTTCAGGGTCGTTTGGATTGATAGCCAACAGTATATATCCCTGAGTTGAATATTTTTTAGCCAAATCATTAATTCTGTCCTCATACATTACAGCATAGGGACAATGATTGCAGGTGAAAACAATAATAAAACCTTTTGCGTTGGGATAATTGGACAAACTATAGATTTTACCATCCACTCCTTTAAGCGAAAAATCTGTTGCAACATCTCCGATACCATATCCATTGGGAGAATTTTGTACGTTAGTAACCGTAACTAAAACCGATAAAATTAGAGAAAATAAAGTCATATTTAAGTTTTTAAAAAGGTAACCCACTGCATTAATACATCATCATAACTATAAAATTCTTTTTCGTGAAATTCTGATATTCCTTCTTTTTTAAACAATGAAGCAGGAATACTTCCTGACCAACTATGATGAACGCGGTCAATCCAGTTATTATATTTATGATCAGTCAGGTGTATAATGGTCTGACCAATAAGATTTTTTTGAACGAAACTTTCCAACTTTCCGGAATCTTTTTTACTGTCCAGGCTGACAAAAATTATTTTGGTTTTATCTTTTCTATATTGATGTGACAACGAGACTAAATAAGGTAATTCTTCAACGCATGGTTTACACCAGGTCGCCCAAAAATTAAAAAGATAGGCAGTATCATTTTGTTTAATTAAAACTTGTTTCTCGAAAGTCTCAAATTTGTCAAAAACCTGTATTTGTGAAAAGAGGGAAATAGACAAAAGTGTTAAAAAAATTGTATAAAGAGTTTTCCCGGACATGCTGGATAAATATTGGAATAATAACACCATGGACGATTACAATGTTGAAATTTGAAGGTAAATAATGACTATTTAATACAAAATGATCTAATTTACAAAGAAATCCATCCCGGAGCAAATTGCGAAAGATCATTCAGGATCAGGTTTGAATTTTTGGTAATCCCCAATGAAAAACCTCCACCGCCGGCACCACATAATTTTAACACATATTTTTCGTCCAGCAGGCTTTTTTTCCAGATTTCTTGATGACCATAAGGTATAAACTCCCGAAAATGGTCATATTGCAATGAAGATATTTTTTGAAAAGTTGACCAGAAAACATCGTAATTTTCTGCTAATAAAGAATCAATGGCGATTTTATTAAGCGTGGTTAGGGTTTGAACAATAATAGGAAAAATATCTTCATGTACATTTTTTTCATTAAAGAGTCTCACCCATTCCTGCGTGTTTCTTTCCCTAAAAGAGTCAAGAATAAAAAAAGTAAACGGAAAAGAAGAAGGAATTTTACAGGATTTAATTGACCTTTCGTGAGACAATAAAACGGGTTCTTTTAAATATGATACCAAAGGATCAATTCCGGAACTTTCTCCATGAAAATGAGATTCCAATAGTGCTAGGTCCTTTTTCAATTCTTCAGGCTTTTGTTTTTTATTGATGCCATACACATCATAAACGGCAGCAACAAGGGCGCCACTACTACCCAAACCATAACCGGAAGGGATTTTCGAGTCAAAATACAGACCTTTTTCAATATCTTTTTCAAATCCTGAAGTGTCAATAAAATTTTGTAATGGTAATGCTATTATATATTGGTGAAAATTTTTCAATGAGCGGTCCACTACCCCTTGTTTAAATAACCATTTTCCTGAAAGACTAAAAAAAGGAATTGCCAACGCAGGGGAACCTTTTGTTACTGTATATTCTCCTATCAATAAAATTTTGGCAGGATATGCTTTATCCATCAAAATGAGATATTTAATAATCTGAAAATATAACCTTGTTTTGAAACAAATGTTTTACTTTTGCTTTTTTAATACTTTTATAAGAATTTTGTTATTGTTATTTTAAATAATGTTATGTCATCTACAGCAGAACCTATCAAAACGTATTGGTTATATACCATCATTTCATTGATTGCAACCCTTGCCTTTTTATATTTTAAACCTGAATGGTTTTGGGTGGCTTTACCTTTTTTGTGTACCTATTTTGTTAAGGCCATGAGGTGGATGTAATACTTGGCAAATAATAACAACGTTTTATTTAATCTAAAAATGTAGGGCATGTACCCATTTATCAAATCAATACATAGTTATTTTGCCTGGGCGGCTTTAGCTCTGATTATTATTGCTATAATTTCAACAATTCTAACCAAAAACAAAGAAAGTGTTTCATACAAAAAATGGGCATTTTTTGGTTTGATGGCGGTACATATACAGTTACTCATCGGGTTAACGCTGTATTTTCTTTCTCCCTTTGGACTTGATAATTTATCAGGAGACAGTATGAAAGACTCTTTTACAAGATTACTTGCCATAGAACATCCTTTTACAAATATAGTAGCTATTATTCTTATTACCATAGGTTATAGTCAGTCAAAAAAAGCGGAATATGGAAGTAAAAAAATCCTTGTTTTTTATACTATCGGTTTGATTTTATTACTCTCAAGAGTGCCTTGGTCTACATGGTTATCATAGAAAAAATCTTTGGAAGTTTCTTTTATTAATTTTGAAATTTCTTCAACGTTTTTTACCCCAAAAAAACAAGCTATTTTCTTTTATTGGCTTTTAACACATTAACTTTGTTTAAAAGCTTTTAAATAGAATTTGTATAAAAACAGAAAGCTCTGTTTTTATTTATTTTTTGAAATATTTTCTTAATCTTTAAAAATTTTGATATGCAAAAATGTATTTACACTTTAGTGTTTTTAGTACTAACGGGGTTAGTTTTTGGTCAGGAAATGACTTTGGAAGAACTGAAGGCAAAAAAACAAAGCCTACAGGACAAAATGGCACCCATACAAGCCCAAATGGATCCGATTGTTGCAGAAATAGCTGCGGTTAACTCAGCGATTGCAAATTTGCCGGGTTGGTTTACCGGAGCTTCAGGAATTGTAGGGGCTAATTTTATCGGACGGAACAATTGGTTTGCCGCAGGAGATAATCTCAACGCAACTTCTACTACATTGTCTTTGAGTATGAACTCATTTGCCAATTTAATACAGAAAAAATATTTTTGGAGAAATTCAGGAGGATTAAGTTTGGGTTGGCAGAAATTAAAGGTGAAAAAAGAAGATCCTGATCCGGATTTTACTCCTGTGGCAGACGTATTGAATATTTCTTCATTGTTCGGATACAATATTGCACCAAAACTGGCTGCATCTGCATTAGGTGAATACAGAACTTCAGTTATACAAAACTTTAATAATCCGGGTTATCTAGACCTTGGGGTTGGGGTTACTTATACTCCACTTAAAAACATGGTGTTGGTATTTCACCCATTAAATTATAATTTTATTTTTGCTGACAATGGTGATGTATTTACGCCTTCTCTCGGATGTAAAATTTTAGGAGATTACAACACTAAACTTACAAAGGGAATTAACTGGAGATCTAACCTGTCTGGATTTTTCAGCTACAAAAATAATGACCCGGCTTTACACAATGCTACCTGGACAAACTGGCTTTCATTTACCTTGTGGAAAGGAATCGGCGTGGGTATTGAACACGGTTTGAGATTTTCACCTCAGGAAAAAGATATCCTGAAAATTGACAGTGGGTTACAGAATTATTACGTAGTTGGCTTAACGTATAACATCTAAAAGCTTACATTCAATTATAGTAAAAAGGGAGTCGATTCATTTTCAACTCCCTTTTTTATTTTCTTTTACGGACCTTATACACGTTTAAATATTTGAGGGGACGTATTTTTAATTAAGCATTTTCCAATTGTCCTGCTAATTCTAATATTTTTTTTAACAATGACATCATGTCCTCCTTGTCAGTAAAAGGATTCATAAGGCTTACCCTTAAAAATATTTTTTCATTCAAAGTGGTTTGGACAATATAAAATTTGCCATTATTCAATAAAGCCGATCTGATTAAAGAATTTATAGAATTATTGTATTTTTCATCATTCGATTTGTATCTGAAGCACAAAATATTGGAATCTGGTTCCACAGCCAGTTCAAATTTGTCAATGCTTTTTATTAAACCGGCAAAAATCCCGGCATTTTCATAACACGCGTCAATATTTTCTCCGAATATATCCGTTCCATAAGTGTGGAGTAACATAAAAACCCTGGTACTTAGCATAACTTTTGTGCATTCCATCGTTCTTTTTCCGTAATTATACCATTCCTGATTACCTTCAAAAAAGAGGTATTGGGCTTTTTGGGCAAAAGTTTTATAACTATCATCACTTTTTGCAAAAAACAACATTGTAGTTAAAGAAGGAACCATCATCATTTTGTGGGCATCCACAGTAATACTGTCTGCAAGTTCACAGCCCGCCATCAGGTGTTTGTATTTTTCTGAAAAAACAGCAGGCCCACCATGAGCCGCATCTATATGAAACCATAAATTGTGAATCTTGCAGAATTTTCCGATCCCTTTCAGCTCATCATATTTTCCGGTGGAAGTGGTTGGGGCACTTCCAACCACACCAATAACCCGGATACCATTGTTTTTCGCTTTTTGAAAATGTTGTTCAAGTAAATTGTTTTTCATTACAAAATTACCATCAACGGGGATTTTAATGATACCTTCATCACCCCAACCCATAATCTTTACTGCTCTTTCTATACAATAATGTGCTTCTTCAGAAACCATAAAAGCATATTTTTGATTTTGACCCTCAGACCAAATTTCTTCTTTGGCTTTTATATTTCGGGCACAAATTAAGGCAGTCAGGTTGGCTATGGTGCCACCGGAAGTCAGAATACCATCGCCTTCTGTAAAGCCAAAAAAGGGTTTTAATTTGTCAATACATAACTTTTCAATGGTGGATGCAGCGGCCGACATTTCATAAATTGCTCCGCCGCTGTTAAGCATTAATCCCTGAAAACCGGCAAGTACCGCTAAAGGTGCAGGGACACAGACCTGATGACCCATATAACCCGGATGCTGCAATTGAATTGAGTTTTCAAGTATTTTTTTAAAAACAGTAATTGGCTCTGATCTTGACATTTCTTCCCAAGCAGTGTAATTTTTTTCAGGTGATATGTAGTCAATAACTTTCTCTCTGGATTTGTCGAGATTGTTGTGTAATGAGTCAGCCAGCAAATCAACCAATTGATGACCAATGGCACGAAAATTTTCAGGATTGTAAACATCTTTAAGCTTTGGATGCATCGTTATTTATTAAAACGGTTAAAAATATCGTGATAATTTAAAAAATAAAAAACCCCCGCAAAGAATCTTTTACGAGGGTTTTTTATTTGAAAAATAAATTTTTTATTCAGGTTTTCCATTTTGAATCCAACATTCTATTAGTTTAACCTGCGCATCACTTAATTTAAAAGCCGGATCAGGAGGCATAGCTGTGGCCCCGCTCTGATATTTAATGGCTTTTAAAAACTTACTGTTTCCCGAACCAGCTTTCGCTTCGGCGTAATTGGTCAGCTTGATACCTGCTTGTGTATTTACGTTACCATGACAACCATCATCTGCGCAAGTTGCGTTAAGTATTGGGGCAATGTCGGCTGAATACGTTGGAGTTATACCACTGCAATCAATCTTTTCAACCGGATCATGGCCGCAACCAACAAAAATGAAAGAAGCAATTAAAAGAACAAGGAAGAAATTTTTTACGAGCATATTTATTAAAATTTTGAACAAAAATATATTTATTTTAAAAGTAAACAAATCTATTAAACATATTAAACGATTTTTTTACAACTATAGTCTTATTTTTGCACTTCAATAATTAAGAAAAGTAAGATGGATTTTAAAAATTTGATTTCACATTGCAAAGAATATGGTTTTATTTATCAGTCAAGCGAAATATACGACGGGCTGAGCGCTGTATACGATTATGGTCCGTATGGTGTGGAATTAAAAAACAATATAAAATCATACTGGTGGAAGAGTATGGTTCAAATGCATGAAAATATTGTAGGAATTGATGCGGCAATTTTTATGCATCCTAAAACCTGGAAAGCTTCAGGACATGTCGATGCTTTCAATGATCCATTGGTCGATAATAAAGACTCCAAAAAAAGATACAGAGCAGATCAGCTTATTGAAGGATATGCTGAAAAGATAGAAGCTAAAAACATTAAAGACATCGAAAAAGCAAAAGCCCGGTTTGGTGATTCATTCGACGAACATCAATTCCGTACAACAAACGAGAGGATCATTGAAAGACAAAAGCAGATTGATGAAGTTCTTGACAAGCTTGCCAAAGCCATGGGAGCAGGTGATATGGAGGCTTTAGGCAATATGATTAATGAATACGAAATTGTTTGTCCGGAAAGTGGAAGCCGCAACTGGACTGAAGTTCGCCAGTTTAATCTGATGTTTAATACACAATTGGGTAATATCGCCGGAGAAGAAGGTAAGCTGTATCTGCGTCCGGAAACGGCACAAGGAATATTTGTCAACTTTCTGAATGTTCAGAAGTCAACCCGACAAAAAATTCCTTTTGGAATCGCTCAAATCGGAAAAGCTTTCCGCAATGAAATCGTAGCTCGTCAGTTTATCTTTAGAATGAGGGAGTTTGAGCAAATGGAAATGCAGTTTTTTGTAAAACCCGGTACCGAGATGGAATGGTACCGCTACTGGAAAGAAACAAGATTGAAATGGCACACAGCGTTGGGAACAGACCCTGCCAAACTTCGTTTTCACGATCACAAAAATCTGGCGCATTATGCCAATGCCGCTGTGGATATAGAATTTGAATTTCCTTTTGGATTCAGAGAACTTGAAGGTATTCATTCGAGAACAGATTTTGACCTGAGGGAACATCAAAATCTTTCAGGTAAAAAATTGCAGTACTTTGATCCGGAAATGAATGAAAATTATACCCCTTTTGTAGTGGAAACTTCCATAGGTTGCGACCGGATGTTTTTGGCTATGGTAGCCAATGCACTAAAAGAAGAAAAAGTGCCGGATGCCGACGGACAGGATTCAGTCAGAACGGTGTTAAGCCTTCATCCTGCATTAGCTCCTGTCAAAGTAGCTGTGCTTCCGCTGTTGAAAAACAAAGAAGAGTTGACCAATGCAGCACAGGATGTTTTCCATTCGCTCAAAAAACATTTTTCTGTTCAGTATGACGAAAAAGATGCCATAGGAAGAAGGTACAGAAGGCAGGATGCCATCGGTACACCATATTGTATCACAATCGATTTCGAAACCCTCGAAAACAATACTGTAACCATCAGAGACAGAGACACTCTTGTTCAGCAGAGGATTTCCATCGATGAAATCAAAACCAAAATCGGAAGTAACGTTTCCTTAGAAGGTCTGTTGTAAAATGCGTGTTGTCATCCAAAGAGTCAGCGAAGCAAAGGTGGTTGTCGATGAAGTTACTACCGGTTCTATCAAAACCGGTTTGTTGATTTTAGTCGGCATTGAAGAGGAAGATGATGAAAATGATGTGGATTGGTTGGTAAAAAAGACCAACCAATTGCGCATTTTTAATGATGATGAAGGGAAAATGAACCTTTCTGTACAGGATATAAACGGTTCTTTTTTGGTCATCAGTCAGTTTACTTTATTTGCTTCAACCAAAAAAGGCAATCGTCCGTCTTTCATCCGATCTGCAAAACCGGAAAAAGCTGAAGCTTTGTATGAATTATTCAAAAAGACTATGGCTGAAGAAAGTGGTAAACCCGTTGAGTCAGGAATTTTTGGAGCCGACATGAAAGTTTTTTTGGTTAATGACGGACCGGTGACCATTGTAATAGACACAAAAAATAAAGAGTGATCCTTTTCTGACAACAATAAAGAGCTTCAGTTGTCTGGAAGGGAAAATATTTAAACAGATATGCATACCCTTACCCGAAAACAATATTTACCGATTTCCCTTGAAAAAGCATGGTCTTTTTTTGCGACTCCAAAAAACCTGAATGAAGTCACACCTAAAGAACTGGATTTTAAAATATTAGGGGACATTCCGGATGTTATGTACGAAGGACTTATTATTCAATATTATGTAAAACCCATGCTCAATATTCCGGTCCTTTGGGTTACGGAAATTACTCATATCATGGAGGGCAAATATTTTGTTGACGAACAACGAAAAGGCCCTTACAAAACCTGGCATCACGAGCACCATTTTGAAGAAGTAGACGGGGGCGTCATGATGACGGACATTCTTCACTACGACATTGGGAAATCATTATTCGGATGGGTGGCAGGAAAGTTATTTGTTCATAAAAAGGTTAGTGAAATTTTTGATTTCAGGTACAAGGCCCTTGAATCCTATTTTAAAAAATAAAAACTACATTTTTTCGGTCCTGTATTATTCTTTTCATTTATAGATGGTAAGGATCTGATGACCATTAGGTAAACCAACAAAATTGAATTTGGTGTCCGATTGACATCCAACATGGTTTTTTGCGCCAATTTATCTTACCTGTATTGGCTCTAAATTATAAATATACTTGTTTTTGTGCAAAAAAATCATTAACTTTGAACTTTACATTATTGAATTTTAAATAATTGGATATGTCAAAGGAAGCTTCGGAAACCATAAAAGTTCTCCTCGGAGGAATAGTCATTGGTGCAGCCATAGGTGTTTTGTTTGCACCAGGAAAAGGGTCGAAAACCAGAAAAAAATTAAAGAAAAAGTTTGATCAGGGCAAAACCATTTTGACAGAAGAAACAGAAAAAATCACCGAAACACTTAAAACAAGTGCCGAAGAGGTCAAAGAAAAGTTTGAAAAAACGGTGATAGATCTGATGGATAAAGGCAAAGATAAAACCGAAGAGCTCATTCACATTCTGGAAGAAAAACTGAATATTCTGAAAGAGAATATGGAGAAAAAGCCTTAAACATAACGTATGCCTTTCGAAGAATTAAAAAACAATATTCGGGAAATAAAAGAAAATTCAGAGAAATATACTGATAATTCGATCAGGCTGATTAGACTTTGGATTTTTAAAGTTTTTGCTAAATCGGTATCCCTGTTTATAAAATTTATTTTCCTGATTTTGTTTGTTTTCCTGTTTATCATTTTTTTATCCATTTCTCTGGCTTTGTTTTTTGCAAAAATAACAGACAGTTATTTGTACGGTTTTCTGATTGTTTCAGGAATATATCTGTTGATGATTCTTCTGATAGTATATGTAAAGCCGCGATTTATGGATAAAATTTTATTAAAAAATTTATCTGAAATATTTTTTGATGACTGACAAAAAGAAAAAATATACTTCTTTTGAAGAAATTCAGCAAGAGATGGAAGTCCTTAAAATGGAACGTGAAATTGCTTTTTTAAAAATTAAAAAAGAAGTAGCACAACTCAAAACGAATACTTCATTGTCTGCACTCGCTACAGAGAGCATGTCAATCGCGGAACATGAAGTTAAAACCTACCTTACCGGAAAATTGGAAGTTTCTGCGACAAAATGGATTTTAAAAAGATTGACAAAGTTGTTTAAAAAGAAGAAAAACGTTGTCGACTGATTTCTGATAACTTAGAAAATCCCTTTTTTTGTAGGGTTCGGATTCCAAATTCTTATACCTTAATCTCACAATATTTCCTGTCGTCCTGAAAAGGTAATTTTTTCCTGTATTCCATCATAGACTCAAAGTCAAGGTCTATAAGATCAAAGTTTTTGTATTTGTCCATCGATAAAAGAAGGTCGCCTTTAAAATCACAGACTAATGAATGACCGGGATAAACATAACCGTTTTCATCCGTTCCTCTCCTGTTTACACCGATGACATAACAGGCATTTTCTATAGCTCTTGCCCGTAATAAGATCTCCCAGTGTTCAATTCTTTGTTCCGGCCAGTTTGCAGCATAGATCAGAAGGTGAGGTTGTCTGCAGACAAAAGACAGGTATGGGAATCTAAGATCATAACAAATCAAAGGTTGTATATTCCATTTTTCATAAACCCATATTGAAGGTTCGTTCCCGGGTGAATATGTTTTTGCTTCACCGGCCGGGGAAAATAAATGAATTTTGTCATAGCTATGTATCAAACCTGAAGAATCAACAGTTATCATAGTATTATACCATTTTCCTATACACAAATTCCGTTATTGCCTTGATTACGTTGTGTTGCCAGATCGATTTAGAAATTAAGATGTATTCAGGACATATCCTGTAGAAAACATTTCCGGTAGCATTAGAATGTCAGCACCTTTCCGCTGATTTCTTGACAAAGATATTTTGAATCTTTTGCAGATTTTTATCAGGATCCAGCCAGGAAACGTCCATTTGAAACAGGGCAATTCTCATAAATTCGGAATTTATATATTAAACTTTATTTCAAAATCGGCCTTCTGCTGTTTTTTCAGTGATTCGAGGTCATTAGGTATTTCCAGTTTCCAGCGTTTATGTGACCATAACCAATATTCCGGGTTGGCGAGAATGTCCTTTTCCAGAAGTCGGGTGTGCGCTTCCGTGATTTCTCCCCATTGTGTCAGTCTGGGTTGCTCTGTGATGGTTTGTAATGTGATTTTGTAATATCCTCTTTTTTCCTTTTTCATAGTATAATAGACTACAGGAAAATCATAAGTAAACGCCATCAGTTCGGCGCCAAAAAGCACAGGTGTTTGCTGGTGCAAAAAAGACATCCAATAACTTTTACGCGAATCAACAGGTGATTGGTCAGTAAGTACCAATACAGAAACAGGATTGTTTTTTTCACTTTCCAGAACTTCTTTAAAATTTTTAGCATGAGCTATAATCATCCCGTATCGCCCCCGGAGCAGGTTTAATTTTTTATCCCAGAATCCATTGGAAAGTGGTTTACCAATGCCGATCGCCTGATGAGGAAGTAATTGGTTTTGAGAAGTAATCATCCATTCCCAGTTATTGTAATGTCCTGCCACAAGAATGACACTTTTTCCCTTTTCATACAAATCAACCATGATTTGAGGATTTTCAACAAAAACCCGTTTTGATAATTCCTCTTTAGAAATACTGAGATTCTTAATTCCTTCTGCAAGAAGATCTGACAGGTGGCGATAAAATTTTTTCTGCAATTGTTGGATTTCTTTCGGACTTTTATCCGGAAAACTACGGTTAAGGTTTTGTTGAATAACTTTTTGACGATAAGGAAATACAGTATTTAGAAAAAAATAAAAAAGATCGGAAATAAGGTAAATCACCCTCAAAGGAAGTTTGGATAAAGGAAATACGATGAGGTAAAATAAAAGGGCTGAAAACACAGATTGCTATATTAAAGGTTAAATGTACGTCACAGCAAACTAATTTTCACCTAAACTTGTGTTCAAGACGTACAAAATTGAAAAAAAATATCCTACTTTCGCACTTTAAAATAAATATCATTCCATGATGGACGCCATTATTCCTTTATTGACACTTATAGCTCTGGAAGTTATTCTTGGTATTGACAATATCATATTTATTTCCATTCTTTCTGACAAAATGCCGGCAGACAAAAGGGATAAACTGCGATATTGGGGTATTGGTCTTGCTCTTTTGATGAGACTTGCATTACTGGGGTTTATATCATGGATTTTGAAACTTGATACAACACTTTTCAGGCTTTTTGAAATTGACTTTTCAGGAAAAAGCCTGATATTATTTTGTGGAGGACTTTTTTTATTATTTAAAAGCACAAAAGAAATCTATATAAATACTGAGGAAGATGGAGAACATGCTCCGGAAATAAAAGGAAAAGTTTCATTTAAGAGAATGTTGGGAGAAATTATTATTCTTGATATTGTGTTTTCTATTGATTCAATAATCACAGCTGTTGGTATGGTTAACGAATTGTGGATTATGTATACATCGGTTATAGTAACCGTTATTATCATGCTTATTGCCAGTAAACCTATAGCAAATTTTATTCACAAACACCCGTCATTCAAGATTTTGGCGCTTAGTTTTCTTTTGATGATCGGAGTTACTTTAATTGCAGAAGGACTTTCATTCCATATTCCAAAAGGCTACATTTACTTTTCCATGGCATTTGCGTTTTTAGTTGATATCATTCAGATGAATACTATTGAAAAAAAGAAAAAAGTGGCATAGACAGAGAAATAATACATATTGTCTGAAAAATATCCATTCTGGTCGAAAATTCATGTTGTAAAGAGTTTAATTAAATACTTTTGATGTAATTCTTTATTAATCAAATTAAAATTTATGAAACTTAAAAATTTTGTTTTTCTTTTTGTATTGTTTTTTGTGAATACAGTAGCCCAAAGCCAGACATTAGATGAAATTTTAAATAAGTATTTCGAAAACATTGGAGGCAGAGAGGCTATTTCCAAAGTTTCATCTACCAAAATGACAGGAAAAGTTAATGCTCAGGGAATGGAATTTCCAACTGTAATGTTATCCAAAGGGGTAAAGAATAAAATCTCTTTTTCTTTTCAGGGAATGGAGTTTGTTCAACCTTGTTTTGACGGTGAAACAGGGTGGCAGACAAATTTTATGAATATGAAAGCTGAAAAAATGGAAAAAGAAGATAGTGAGTTATTAAAATCTCAATTTGAAGACTTTCCGGATGCTTTTTTAAAATACAAAGATAAAGGTTATAAAGCGGAACTATTGGGTAGCGAAACGGCTGAAGGAACAGATTGTTTTAAAGTTAAGCTCACAAAAAAACCATATATTTTGAGTGGTGTTGAAGAAGAAAATGCTACAATCTATTATTTTGACAAAGAAAATTTTGTACCTATTCTAACAAAATCCATCATACCTAAAGGGCCGGCAAAAGGTAAATATCAGGAAACGGTAATGTCAGACTATCAGGAATCAGGCGGAATTGTTTTTCCGTTTTCAATTACATCAAAGTTTGATGGCCAGATAGCTGCATCTATTTCAATTGAAAAAATTGAAATCAATGTTCCTATAGATGATGCCGTTTTTATTTTTCCGGGTGAATAATTTTCCTTTTTGATATAATAAATTTATTTCAAAATAAAAATTATACCATTAATTGTTTGTGCATAAACTTTTGCACAAAAGCTTTCCATTTAATTATTTCTGATAAATCTCTTTTTATGCGCAATATATTGAACTTATTTGTCCTGATAATTTTAGCTTTAAAACCAACGGCACAAGTTTCGATTCCGGTCAAAGGTGATGAAGTATTTAACAGTCTGAGAGCCAGACAAATTGGTCCTGCCGTCATGAGTGGAAGAGTCGTGGATCTGGAAGCACATCCGACAAACTCCAGGATTTTTTATGTCGGATCTGCAGGAGGAGGTGTGTGGAAAACCATAAACGGAGGAATAACTTTTTCACCTGTGTTTGACAAACAGGTTCAATGTATAGGAACAGTAAAAATTGATTCAAATGACCCGGACAACACAATTTGGGTCGGAACCGGTGAAACCTGGACAAGAAATAGTGTCAGTATAGGTGACGGAATTTACAAATCTACAGACGGTGGCTTGAACTGGCAGAAAAAGGGATTGGAAAAGTCGGAAAGAATCAGTGATATAGCTATACACCCGAAAAATTCAAAAATTGTATTTGCAGCAGTTTTGGGAGCCTTATGGGGGGATAGTGAAGAAAGAGGTGTTTATAAAACAGAAGATGGAGGTGAAACATGGAATAAAATATTTTATGTAAATCAAACAACAGGTTGTTCAGACCTTATCATGGATCCTTCAAATCCGGAAATTATGTATGCGTCATTTTGGGAGTTCAGGAGGAATGCTTATTCCTTTAATTCCGGTGGATATAATTCTGCTCTTTACAAAACAATGGATGGCGGTAAATCATGGAGTAAAATTCATAACGGCTTTCCTGCAGGCAAATTAGGAAGAATAACCGTTGCTGTTGCGCCATCAAATCCAAATCGTCTTTATACTGTCATAGAGTCTGAAAAGGACATTGACAAAGGATTATACAGATCGGATGATGCGGGACAGAACTGGAAAAAAGTTAATGGTGATTTTGAACTTGTTATCCGGCCGTTTTATTTTTCCAGAATAGTGGTAGACCCTAAAAACCCTGATGTAATAGTAAAAGCAGGTCTCTTTGGATATATGAGCAAAGATGGTGGAAATACTTTCCGGTCAATACAAGGGGGAATTCATGCAGATTTTCACGATTTTATTTTTGATCCCAATAATTCTGACAAAATGGTTGTGGGGACAGATGGTGGGGTGTACAGAAGTTGGGACGGCGGCACCAATTGGGAAATGGTCAAAGGGCTTCCGCTTTCTCAGTTTTATCATGTTTCCGTTGACAATAAAAATCCGTATTGGGTTTATGGCGGGTTACAGGATAATGGTTCCTGGATGGGCCCGAGTAGTAAACCTGGAGGTATCAGAAACAGTGATTGGAAACCTGTTGGATATGGTGATGGTTTCAGGGTTTATCCACATCCTACAGATCCTAATACGATTTATTCAGAAATGCAGGGGGCTGAAAATATATGGAGGGTCAATGTTTCACAAAGCCTGGCAAAAACCATAAAACCATATAAAGAAGAGGGCGATCCAAAGTTGAGATTCAATTGGAATGCACCTTTGTCTAATAGTTTACATAGTCCGGATCGGGTCTATGTAGGCAGTCAGTTTATTCATGTGTCTGACGATAAAGGTGAAACATGGAGAAAGATTTCTCCAGACCTTACAACCAATGATGCTAAAAAACAAATGCAGGCTCAATCCGGTGGATTGAGTGCAGATAATTCAGGAGCAGAAAACCATTGTACCATATTCACGATTAATGAATCTCCATTAGATAAAAATATCATTTGGGCAGGTACGGATGATGGGAATGTCCAGGTTACATTTGATGGGGGAACCACGTGGACAAATGTCCGAAAAAATGTCAAAGAGGTACCTCAAAATACATGGACTTATTTTATAGAACCAAGTAATTTTGATAAGAATACCGCTTATGTGGTTTTTGATGGTCATACCCAAAATGACATGAAACCGTATGTTCAAAAAACAACGGATGGTGGCAAAACGTGGAAATCTGTTGTTAATAGCCAGATTCCGGTTTTTGTAAGGTCAATCAAAGAAGATATTAATAATCCCGATATATTATATCTTGGAACAGAATGGGGGCTTTATATCAGCTTTGATAGCGGAACCAATTGGACAAAGTTTGAAAATAATGTTCCTTCGGTTGCCATCCATTATATGACAATACACAAAGAAGAAAATTCTTTGATATTGGCAACACATGGAAGAGGCATCATCATTATTGACGACCTTAACCCGATTCAAATGATAAAGTCTGAAATTTTGGAAAAGGATTTTTCCTTCGTAAATGTAAGACCAAATATTATAAATGAAACCGTTATTTTTCAAGAGTTTCCACATGTTGGAGAATATACCGGAGATATCCCCACAACGCAGGCCAGGATTGTTTACTACATGAACAAAAGACACACTTTTGGTAAAATGACCCTGGAAATTTTTGATGAAAGCGGGAATAAAATTGCTGACCTTCCACCCGGGAAAAGCAAAGGACTTAATGAAGTTCTTTGGAATTATACCCATCAAATGCCAAAAGTTGCCAAAGGAAAAACGCTGGCTTCAGGCGGTTTTTCTGCACCTAAATATCCTGCGGGAAAGTATACAGTAAAAATAACCAAAGGAAATCAGGTTTATGAACAGGATTTAGTGTTAAAATACTCCGACCAAAGCGTAATATCAGAAACAGAAAGAAAGATTCAATATGAAAAAAGTATGATATTATATAAGATGAGTGAACAATTGGCTATAGAAGTTGAAAAAATGGACTTACTTCTTCAAACTACCGAAGAAATTTATAATAAAACGTTAGATAAAAAAGTACAAAAAAAATTAAATCTTTCTGGGTACAAAAAACAACTTGAAGAAACCAAAGAAAAAATGGTTGTTCTTACAGGAGACAATTATGTGGGTCAGGCAGAACCCAGACTTCGGGAAAAAATATCATCATTATATAGTGAAATTCTTAGTTATCCCGGGGTACCTTCTAATGCACAGTTAAAAAACATCGAAGTATTACAAAAAGAGTTTGAACAAATAAAAAGCGAAATAGAGAATCATGTTCTCACAGCGAAAGCTAAAAATAAATTATTAAAAGAAAATAATATTCTGAATAGAATTTTAAGTGAACCAGAAGCAAAACCCTGATTTAACATTATTTCAGGTAAACATATGATTCGAAATGTGTTGCAGGGAATAAAAAATTACAAAATAAAAGAATATTGGGTTTAAAGTTCTGTCGCTTTTAGACCCTTTTATAAACCGAATATATAAAAACATTTACTGAAACAGATTCAAAATTTTTATAAATAGAAGAACGGACATCTTCCCATTCCAAACCACCGACACCTGTTGCGATTTTTGGAATGGCAAATCTGTCTATATTTTCCTTTTTCACCCATTTTGCCAGGTCCTTCAAAGCGTGGTCAACATAACTCAATGATGCTTTACCTGGATGACCATCTCTTGAATTTTCTGCTGACTCCTGGCAAAGTAGGTTGACAATGCTTATACTCCCAACACCACCCCAAGCCCATATTTCACCTGGTTTGGGATTCTGTATTTTACAATAATGCCTGAAATCTTTGACCATGGAAGGGTATAATTCTCTCAGACTTAAGGCCAGGCCATGATCAAAATGATCCATCGGAGCCACACTTTGAATTATTGTTTTTGAATCAGACATCAAAATGTCTCCTGTTATTTCTTTAATCATACTAGATTTGTTTTTACAAAAATAAAGGATTCAAAAACCTCAAGCAGTGATAAAAGTCATAAGGAATCAATTTCTAAAATGACATGAGTCATGAAGGTAATATATGATAAATGATATTAGGTTTCAAAAAATATCAATGGAATGGTTTACTTTTGCGGCCAATTATTTCTATTCAATATGCATATTACCATAACAGGAGATCTGGGCAGCGGAAAAAGTACAGTAGCAAAAGAATTATGTCGCATTTTAGGATACACGTATTTATCAACCGGGCAAATTCAAAGAAATCTTGCGATGGAAATGGGCATGAATACCCTTGAATTCAATCGGTATACGGATCAAAATTTACATATTGACGATTATATTGATAAAAAAGTCAAAGAAATTAACGATATAAAAGAACCACATGTACTTGATTCAAGATTAGCCTGGCATTTTATTAATACATCCTTTAAAATATATTTAATGGCATTGGATGAAGTAGCTGCTGCCCGGGTTATGAAAGATGATGTAAGGATTGGGGAGCCACTTGCATCAGACATACAAGGTAAAATTAAAGAATTGAGAGATAGAAGAGAAAGTGAAAACCAACGATTTTCTTCCAATTATGGAGTTAAACCAAGTTTATTTACGGATTTTGATGCCGTTGTGGATACTTCTACAGCAACGATAGAAAATGTAACTCAATTATTGGTATCCTTATATCAAATGTATGTTTTAAAATTAAGAGCACCTAAAATATGGTTGTCGCCTTTACGAATTCTTCCAACGAGAACGGAAATAACTACTGATTTTTCTGAAATGTACACCGGAAATCAGCCAGTATTTTATAAAAACCCCATAACATGTTTTTTATATAAAAGGGAATTTTATCTTTCTTCAAATCTAAACTCACTACATGAATGTTTGGAAAATAAATGCCCTTTTATTCCGGTTGAGTTGATATCAAAAAACATGGATGATCAATTTGATATATCTACTTTTATAAATCATCATTTTTATGAAGATGATTTACTAAAAATGGAAGACAAATATAATTTTAAATACATTCGCCAACAATTGTAGAAAAGGGTAGAAGAATTATTTTACATTTGCACTGGAAATTTTTAATATGTTTTTAGAACCTAGTTTTCGGAATCAACGCAGTGGTTGGATTGAAGTAGTTTGTGGATCTATGTTTTCCGGAAAAACGGAAGAACTGATCAGAAGAATAAAAAGGGCAAAGTTCGCAAATCAGAAAATTCAAATCTTTAAACCGGAAAAGGATATAAGGTACCATATTGAAAAGGTAGTTTCACATGATGAAAACAGTATAGAAAGTATTCCCATCCGAACCAGCAGAGAAATCTATCAGCATATATCAGATGTCAATGTGGTTGGAATTGATGAAGCACAATTTTTAGATAATAATCTCCCGGAAGTTTGCCAGAAATTAGCGATAAGAGGAATAAGGGTCATTGTCGCCGGTCTGGATATGGATTATAAAGGCAGACCATTTGGTCCGATGCCTGACTTATTGGCCGTAGCTGAATACATAACAAAAGTGCATGCTATTTGTCCTCATTGTGGCAATTTAGCTACTCATTCATACCGACTTACGGACGAAGAAGAAACGGTAGTATTAGGAGAAAAAGACAAATACGAACCGAGGTGCAGGATGTGCTTTGAAATGGGAAATATTTTAGATTTGAAAATCCAAACATAAAAAATAATTTTGAACCAGTCAGATGTTTTAATTATCGGAGCGGGTGTTGCAGGCTTTTCTCTGGCCATAAGGTTGGCTGAAAAAAGGCCGGATCTTAAAATCACCGTTTTGACCAAAAGTACGGAAAAAGAAAGCAATACCAGTTATGCTCAGGGAGGAGTAGCTGCTGTCTGGGACAGAAATATGGATAACTTTCAAAAACATATTGAAGATACTCTCGATGCAGGAGATGGAATATGTGATGAAAAAGTTGTAGAAATGGTAGTTAAAGAAGGACCTGACAGAATAAAAGATATTATAGGATGGGGTGCAAGATTTGATAAAAACAAAGAAGGTTTGTACGATTTGGGAAAAGAAGGCGGGCATTCAGAAAACCGTATTCTTCATTACAAAGATATAACAGGATGGGAAATTCAGCGGACATTAAATAATAAAGCCAAAGAATTTTCCAATATTACATTTCACGAACATTACTATGCGATAGATATCATAACCCAACACCATTTGGGCAGAAATATTACCAGGCTAACACCCGATATTGAATGTTACGGCGCTTATGTTTTAAATAAAAAAACGAAGGAAATTGAAACTTTTTTGGCTAAGATGACGGTATTGGCCACGGGTGGTGCAGGTCAGGTTTATAAGGCCACAACCAATCCGCTCATTGCTACCGGTGATGGGATTGCTATGTTTTACAGGGCAAAAGGCAGGGTTGCCAATATGGAATTTGTTCAGTTTCATCCTACTTCATTGTATAATCCGGCGGGTGAAAATCCTGCTTTTTTAGTTTCAGAAGCCGTAAGAGGATTTGGCGCCATCCTTAGAACCAGCGACGGTAAGGAGTTTATGCACAAATATGACGAAAGGTTATCTTTAGCCCCAAGGGACATTGTAGCAAGAGCTATTGACAATGAAATGAAAATACGGGGAGAAGAGTATGTTTTTCTGGACTGCACACACCTTGACCAAAAGTCCTTTTATGAACATTTTCCAAATATAACGGATAAATGTATTAGTATAGGAATAGATCCTAAAAAAGATTTTATTCCGGTAGTTCCTGCCTGCCATTACGTCTGCGGAGGTATTAACACTGATCAGATGGGAAAAACTTCTATTCAAAGATTGTATGCTGCAGGAGAATGTACGAATACCGGATTACATGGAGCCAACAGGCTAGCCTCCAATTCTTTATTGGAAGGACTTGTTTTTGCAGAGAGAATACAAAAGGATATCGTTGAAAATATTCATAAATATGAAATTGAAGGAGAAATTCCAAAATGGAATGCGGAAGGTACTACTGAGCCTAAAGAAATGGTTCTTTTAACACAAAGCCATAAAGAATTGAAAGAAATTATGAGCAGTTATGTGGGAATTGTGCGTTCTGATGTAAGACTAAAAAGGGCTTTAGACAGATTGGAAATATTGTATAAAGAAACGGAAAATTTATACCACACTACTATTATTTCACCACAATTGTGCGAGCTTAGAAACCTTATCACCATTGCATATCTTATTACAAAAGGTGCGAATATGAGAAAAGAGAGCAGGGGATTACATTATACAACAGATTATCCGGAAAAATTTAAATACAAAGACACTACCTGGCTATGATTTATTTCCTTTTTTCAATTATATAGGTCACGACGGATAAAAAAGAGAGTATTAACAGACTTATAATGTATAGGAAATAACCCTCTTCCATCAATACATTTTCCAAAAACAAAAGCAACATCAATATTATAACATACATGATGGAGAAATAAAAAGCCACTTTTATTTGTTCAGAACTTCCTTCCCGGATACCATTGTTCAGAGCAAGTAATATTATACCTCCGACAAAAGGCATTAAATGGATTACGGATGGGTTTACCGATGATTTATACATCCAAACGGCTGCAGACATTAAAGATAGTGCGTTTATTAAATTTATTTTTTGAAACATAAAAATGATTGTACTTAAATAATAAACAAAAATATAATTTTTAACAGAAGAAAGTAAATCTTCTTAATAAAAAAGGAGCATTTGATAATATTTAATATATTTGCCATATGTATTGGCAAATCAGGCATATTTTATATCTTATTATTTAATTAATTCAAAACATTTACCATTATGAACACCAAAAATTTTTTAATTTCCAGTGTGGCCGGCAGTATTGTTTACTTTTTACTTGGCTGGGTTTTTTATGACATGATTTTTCCTGATTTATATGGATCAGAAGGAGAATCTAATTTATTGTTTGTCTACTTAGGATGTTTGACATTCTGTCTGTTGTTGGGATATATTTTTACAAAATGGGCAGGAATTTCCAGTTTTATGACCGGTCTAACTTCAGGAGCGACAATAGGTTTATTGTATGGTTTAAGTATGAATTTTTTTATGTACTCCAATCAAACACCAAACATGACAAATATGTTATTGGATATGGTAGTAAATACAGTAATGGCAGGAATTACCGGTGCTGTAATGGGCTTTGTTCTTGAAAAAATGAAGTAAACCCGTATTAACATACTAAAAATAGATTTACTATTTTATTTACCTATATACCGGTATAACCAAATTGAAAACAATCTTTTTGTCTGCTGTCATTAGCATACAATTTGAAGTTTAAAACAGGAAAACAAGAGGGATTGAAATATATTGTTTCAATCCTTTTTATTTTAGAAGAGTTGATGTTGCAGCGGTAATGAGTTTTCTGACTTTTGAATAATCAGGTGCCTGACCATACACTCTTAAAACTGGTTCTGTACCACTTGCTCTCACCATTATAAATTCGTCATCAGAAACATAAAACTTATAACCGTCCAGATCTTCAGTTTTGATAACTGGCCGATCACCAATCACGGTTATTTTACCTTTTTTACAATCCTCCATAATCTGTAATTTTTTTTCATTGGTAATATGAAGGTCATCTCTGTCACAATAAAAAGAACCAACCAACTGGTAAACATCCTGAATTAATTGTTTTATACTTTTTCCTGTCAAGGCCATGTATTCCATGATCACAAGACCAATCCATATGCCGTCCCTTTCAGGAATATGACCTTTAACAGCAAGACCACCACTTTCTTCTCCGCCAACAAGTACATCTTCTTTGGTCATTATCTCAGCAATGTATTTAAAACCTATCTTGGTAATTTCAACAGGCAGACCAAAAAGTTCGGCCATTTTTTTCATTTTGTCAGTGACAGAAAAAGTAATTACAACCTTTCCTGACATTTTTTTATACTGGTAATAATATTGAAGCAACAAAAGTAAAATATGGTGGGAGTCAACAAATTGACCATCTTCATCATAGAGACCTATTCTGTCTGCATCACCGTCATTCGCCAAACCAAGATGAATATTTTTATCTTGCTGAATTAAAGACTTTAAAGATTTTAAGTTTCTGTCGATAGGTTCTGGAGCTTGTCCCATAAATGATGGATTAAACTCACAATGCAAAAAGGCAGCTTTTGGAAACAACCTTCTTCCGGCATTTTGTCCTGCACCATACATAGCGTCATAAGCCAGGTGAGAGCCTGTTTTTTGTATAAGTTTTATATCAAAATTGGCATAAACGTGGTCAATATACATTTGTTCCATATCGAGGTATTCCAATAATCCGGCATCGGTAATTTCCTGCAGTGGAGGAAAAGAAATAAGGGCTGAATTAGGAATTAAAGATTCAACGGCAGCGATATCATCCGGAGAAGAAGGACCTCCAAATGAAGATTTTAATTTAAAACCATTGTACTCTGGCGGATTATGACTAGCTGTAATTACAATACCAAGATCACTTTTGGTTTTTACGGTTGCCAGAGAAACCATTGGTGTTGAAACAAAATTTGTTGAAAGAATAGATTTAATACCATAGTTGCCAAAAACCCTTACCACCGTTTCAGAAAACATTTTACCGCCAAAGCGGCTATCATATCCGACAACAACCTGTTTCATTTTTTTTAGCAACATCCATTTGGCTGTTCCTTCCGTTATTCTCTCCAGGTTTTCAATGGTATAATCCTTTGCAATGATGGCTCTCCAACCATCTGTTCCAAACTTAATGACTGACATGTTAATGAGTTTAACCCAAAAGTAAGTATAATTCATGAAATGTAATTTGAAATCAAATTAATTTTTTTTATGAATATTCTATTGATTTGAAAATCAATGAAATGATTTTTAAGAAAGTGTAGTATATTTGGTTTTATGAAAAAATTATATCTTTACCATTAATAAACCGTTGTGTTATGTTTAAAAAATTAATTCTTCTTTCTGTTTTTTTTATTGTACAAAGTTTTCAGTTTGTCCAGATTAATTTTGCTCAGGACACTATTTGGACAAAAGTTTTTAATTACAATTCCAAAACACGGGATACCCTTGTTCAATTTCCTGCAGGAGATCATAACCAGTACGAAAAAATACTGATGTATTATTCAATGCGTTGTAAAAAGGGACTGGTTTCTACTTCAACAAACCGAAACCTGGGCTGCGGAGAATGGGACTACAGTTGCAATACCAATGTTATTGATTCTTCGGCTACAGACTCATTAAAGGCGACACATCCCAATTATATAATAAATGGATATTCTGAAAACTTTTTTCCGTATTTAAGCAGTCCAACCTATACGTTGCATCAATTTCCTGCCAAAAACCTTACTATTCAAAGCAGTAGTAATCTAAGTTTAATTAATGTCGGTAATACAGGAAGCGCATCATTTTTTTCTGTACAAGATAATAAATCCATAAAAGCTTATTATATTTTCAATAAGAGTGAACTTAACGGTTTACCAGCCGGTAACATACAAGGTTTACGACTGAATGCACAAGGAATGGGAGAAATTGACCATTTTACATGCAGAATAGCTAAAATGACAGATGATGATTTTGAATTGGAAAACCTGAAAAACCTGGTATATTCAACGGTGGTTGAAAGAAAAATTAAAGGAGAAGACGGAACCATTGATTTAATTTTTCAGAAACCTTTTTCATATAACTTGTCCAATCATATCATAATTGAAGTTACATATTTTGGTAATGAAAAGAGAATTAACGATCTGGCATTTGAGTTTGAAACAACAACTGTCAAAAGCTCATATGCAAACAACAATGATCATTTTCTTGAGCTTGGTAGTCAAGGTACAGCAAAATTGCCGGCTGAACCCATGAAAAACATAAAAAAGGAAATTTCAATAAGTTTTTGGTCAAGAGGAAATGAAGATATTTTACCAAATAACAATTCTATTTTTTATGCAACGGATTCTGCGGGAAATCGTCAGTTAAATGTACACTTACCCTGGTCAAATGGTAGGGTTTTTTGGGATTGTGGTTATGGTGGCGGATCTACTGACAGAATTGACAAAGCTGCTATTCCTGCTGAATATGAAGGACAATGGAACCATTGGGTATTCACCAAAAACACAAACACTGGAAATATGAAAATTTACCTGAATGGTACATTATGGCATTCATCAGGAGGAAAAACAAAGGAAATTAAAATTGATCAATTTTTTCTGGGAGGCAGTAATTCCGGAGATTTGTTATATTCCGGTGATATAGATGATTTTTGTGTCTGGAACAAAGAACTATCCCTTGATGAAATCTTAAAAATCATGCAGGAAAACCCTTCAGATGAAGGCCCTTTGCGCAATTTTTTAATGGCACATTATGACATGAACAATAAGGAGGAAAACATAATCATTGATAAATCGCCTTATCAACAGTCGGCACAATTTGAAGAAAAAGTAAACAGAAAAAGATTTTCAGTTTCTGAGATTTTTAAAGGCTATTCACAGACTATGACACGACCAAAAGTTTCTTTTATTAAAGGAAATTACAATTTTACATCAGAAGATGGGATATCAACTGATTCAATCCAAAACAGTTTTTACAAAGTAACGGAATACAGTGTTCAGGACAATAGTTTAATAAAAGGAAATGTTCAATATCTATGGCTTGCGGGAATGTATCCGGTTTACAATGAAAACCTAGAAATTATTGATCAGATAGAATATGCTGAAGAGGACATTATTATTATTGAACCCTTGACATATTACAGGAAATTTCCCGCAAAATATGAATTATTGTCTTTTGTCACACCTTATGGAATCGGACTTGATTTTGGACAGGGAGGTAAAACCTGGGTTTTTGATGTAACAGATTACGGGCCGGTTTTAAAAGACGCAAAAAGATTTTTGATGGATAAAGGTGGTGAATGGCAGGAAGAGATGGATATAAAATTTGCTTTTATAAAGGGAATTCCTCCAAGACAGGTTCTCTCGGTTCAACAAATCTGGCCTGCGGATGCATATGGTTTCACATCAATACTTTCCAATCAACAGCTTGAACCAAGAACGATTACGTACAAACCGGAAGTGAAGTCTATGAAAATAAGGACAGTGGCTACCGGACATGGGCAGGAAGGAGAATTCATACCCAGAACACATTCATTATTGGTAAATAATACAAATTTTTCATGGCAACTATGGAAAGAATGTGCAGACAACCCGGTTTATCCTCAAGGAGGTACATGGGTTTATGACAGAGCAGGGTGGTGTCCAGGTGCGCCCAGTGATCTCAGAGAATTTGAAATTATGAACCTTGTTGCCAATAATTCAAGTTTTACAGTAGATTATGGTTTAAATACTGCAGCGGGCGATAGTCGGTATATAGTGAATACCCA
The DNA here is from genome assembly GCA_016715245.1 of Saprospiraceae bacterium. Lineage (GTDB taxonomy): Bacteria > Bacteroidota > Bacteroidia > Chitinophagales > Saprospiraceae > OLB9. The sequence continues at coordinate 29,159 of JADKAS010000009.1, read as the reverse complement.
GTTGGTAAAATACGGGCAAATAAATTTTGATAATGACGTTGCTATTGAAGAAATTGTGTCCCCTTCTTATTCAGCTGTTCATTATAGAAAAAACCCTGTTTGCAGCAATCCTGAAATTGTTATTAAGAATACAGGAAAAACCCTTTTGACCAAAGCGACAATAGCTTATATGGTGGAGGGATATGCTAAAAGAACGTTCCAATGGAACGGTAATCTTGATTTTATGAAAACCACAAATGTAATATTACCAACCTTATCAGGCAAAGAACTCCGGGACGGAGGTATATTTAAGGTATGGATAGAAAATATAAATGAGACCAATGATGAATACCCTAAAAATAATCAGCTTGAATCAGTTTTTGGAAAAACTCCTTTTCTTGAAGATGGGATTATAGTATCTATGAGAACAAATTCGGCACCAAATGAAACTTCATGGACGTTAAAGGATGAATCCGGAAATATGGTAAAACAAAGCAGGAATGGATTGATTGGAAATACGATGTACAATGATACTATTGTAAATCTAAACGGGTGTTATAAATTGCAATTTTACGACTCTGGTGATGACGGTATTTCATGGTGGGCAAATGGTGATGGAAACGGAATTATCAGGGCCAAAGGAATAAAAGAAGATATTTTCAGAGTATTTCAGCCTGATTTCGGAAGAGAATATACCTTTAATTTTGCAGCAGGAAATATTACCTCTGTTGAAGATTTTCAACCGGGTTTCGATTTGAAAATTTCTCCCAACCCTATTGTTGACGAATTAAATATATTTATTAAAAGATCTGAGACAAACGCTAAAATTTCAATTATCACACAGGATGGAAAAGAAATAATGCATCAATCTCTGGATAAAGAGGATGAGGAAAGAAAGTTTAGTTTTAATTTAACAGAATATCCTTCAGGATTGTATCTGGTAAAATATTCGGACGTAAAAAACAGAACAATTAAAAAATTTATAAAAATATAGAATCAGAAAGTATTACAATACGGTAATTATTTCTTCAAGTTCAGATAATATCATTGCGGTTGCCCCCCAAAGATTTTGACCCTCAACATTATACGTTGGAATATTTTTTAAGGTAATATTCCTGACTTCAATATCGGATTTTTTTTTAAATGATGGGTCGGTAAGTAAAGAAACAGGGGTTTCAAAAATGCGAGCTACCTCATTGCTTTGGAGATTAAATTTTGGATACTCTGTGGTGAAACCAATGAAAGGATGTACAAGAAAATTGCTTACTTTAACATATAGGGGAGTTAATGAACCAAGAACACCAATCATAGAAGGGTTTATTCCTATTTCCTCGTAAGTTTCTCTGAGGGCACAGTCTTCAAGGGTTTTATCAATATCATCCATTTTTCCTCCGGGTAAACTAATTTGACCGGCATGTTTGTCGTTGATGTCTGAGCTGCTTCTTTCAATAAGTACAAAACTCCAATCTTTTTCTTTTGGAAACAATACTATCATTACACAGGCAATTCTATAATTTTCAGACAAGTCATAAAAACCATCAGAATGATGAAATCCAGACATTTTCAACTGAGCTTCAAAACCAGGTAATGGTTTGGCCAATCTTGCCTCTAAATTTTCAATAAACCTGAAATCCATTACATTATTACTATGGATACTGTCTTTTATCCTGACTTGTGACCATTGTTTGCTTTGGAAATATAATTTTCCAGAGCCAACGTCATTGAAGGAACCTCCGGAGTCGGAGCTTTAATATTCACAAATAAACCTTTTTCTTCAGCAGCTTTACAGGTGGTATTTCCAAAAACAGCAATTCTTGTGTTGTTTTGTTTAAAGTCAGGAAAATTTTCAAACAAAGATTCTATACCCTGTGGACTAAAAAAGGTTAGAATATCGTAATAAACATCACTTAAATCAGAAAGATCACTTGAAACCGTATTATACATTATCACAGGCGTAAAATCAACCTTAATTTTATTAAGGTAAGCTACCAGTTCACTGGAGCCTACATTAGAACAAGGTAACAGATATTTTTCGGTTTTGTATTTATTGAAATAATGTGCTAAATCATCAATAATTCTTTTGCCCACAAAAACTTTTCTTTTTCTGTAAAGTATGAATTTCTGGAGATAGTTTGCTATGGCTTCAGTGAGGCAGAAATAACGTGTTTCTTGCGAAACCTTTACCCTGGTTTCTTCGCATAAACGAAAATAATTATCAACGGCTCCTTTGCTTGAAAAGATCACACAGGTATATTCTCCGAGATTGATGCGATTTTTTCTGAAATCCTTTTCTGTTACAGCTTCAACATGGATAAAAGGTCTCCAGTCTATGGTTAAACCATATTTTTGTTCTAAGTCAAAATAAGGTGACTTGTCAACTGGTTTGGGTTGGGAAATCAAAATAGTTGAAACTTTTTGATATTGTTCAACGTAAGTTGATGATTCTTTATTTACACTTCCTTTTGTTGACATGTATAAATATTTTTTACTTTGCCTTTATCCTATAGATTAAACTGGTATAACAAAAACTTTACCAATATTAAAACCGGTAAAATTTCAAAGGTGCAAAGGTATATAAAAAATTGGAAAAAATTATTATTCCAGAAATCCAAACTAATAATCAATCCTCGAATTATCTTCAATAAAACAACTATAAAAAGGAAGAATAATGATAGATAAATAAAAAAGACTGATATTTTATCCGGAGCAAAGGCTGAAATTAAGTTAATGGGAAGAAGAATGATTCCTGCAAAAACATGATAAGAAAGGATTGAAAACTGTACAGAGATGTGGCCTTCTGTATGGAAAAAATATTTCCCAGGATAAAAAGCAGGATATGTTTTATAACGTAGAAAAGGCCAAGTCCTAAAAAAATGTACACCCAATCCATAGAGGATGAAACTGAATTTTTTGTTTTTAGAAACAAAAAAATAAGTATTGAAGCATTTACAAAAAATATACTGTACAATAGTAACTGGCTCAGAGAAATAACTGCTCCTTCTTCTCTTTGAAACAGTTTGAACATATTAATATTGAACAAAGATCGAAAAACAAGTTTTATTAAGGACAGATTTACATTTATTACAATAGCTAATAAAGCAGAAATAAATAGCAACAGCCAAAATATAAAATTATTTGATTGGGAAGGAATCACCTCTGTTTTTTCCGGAAGATTCTTTTTTCAACGCTTTTTGATCCGAAAGTTTTTCTCAGAGGTATATGGTCAACATCAAAAGGATTGACTTCCCTTGTATTGAAACTGTCAATAGATAAACGTGAAAGAGACGAATCTGAAACAAGGTCTGTGGTTGTTTCAGGGATAGAAATAGTTTTAACATTTGTTTGAACCTTTGCTACTGAATCGAGTCTCGATCTGATTTCAAAAGGATTATTATTTTGCGATTGCAAAGTAATCACAAATAAAAATTGTAAAAAGGTCAGAAATAATATCCGATTAATAACATTACTCATATTGGGTGCAAAGGTAATGTAAAATTTTATTTTGTGCTGTTCGTAAGGAAATGTATTTTGTCAGCACAACTTTAGCAAACTAAAGTTTCTGCATTTTCAGTTTTTTATAGTTTGTTTTATAACAATAAAATAAACCAATCTTAAGAAGAAAAATACCGGACTACAATGAAGTAATCCGGTATGAACATTTCTTTAATGGTTATTAATAAATCATTCAAATATTGTCAGAGTTGATCAGTTCTCTTCTTCAATCTCTTCAACTGCATCATTCAGATCTTGGGTTGCTTTATTGAGTTTTGAGGTATTGTCCTGACTTCTTTTTTTGTTGAGTATATCAATAGCCGGTTTTGAAGTAACTTTTTTTTCTGAAAAAGTAAATCCTTTGTTATCAGTCCCGACATGAATGGTTTCACCTGCCGTAAACTTTAAGGAGAGAATTTCTCTTGCCAAAACATTGATTATCTCTTTTTGTAATACTCTGGCCATAGGTCTGGCACCAAACTGAGGGTCATATCCCAGGTCAGCCAGGAGATTCATAGCGGAGTCGTCAAATTCAATTTTAATCTCTTGTTTTGCTAAATTTTTTGAAAGCTTTTTGACCATTAAAGCGGCAATTTGTTTTATTTCTGCTTTAGTGAGCGGTAAAAACATTATTTTTTCGTCAATTCGGTTCAAGAACTCCGGGCGTAAATTTTCTTTTAAGGCTTCAAAAACTTCAAGTTTTGTGGTTTCTATAATGTCTTCTCTATGTTTATCTCCCAAGGCATCCAGATCTTCAAAATTCTCAAGTATTCTTTCAGCCCCCATGTTTGACGTCATAATTACAATGGTGTTTTTAAAATTGGCTATTCTGCCTTTATTGTCTGTCAAACGGCCATCATCCAGTACCTGAAGTAATACATTAAAAGTATCAGGATGCGCTTTTTCAATTTCATCCAATAAAATAATAGAATATGGCCTTCTTCTTACAGCTTCGGTCAATTGTCCTCCTTCATCATATCCTACGTATCCTGGAGGGGCCCCTACCAAACGACTGACAGAATGTTTTTCCTGATATTCACTCATATCAATCCTTGTTATAGCGGATTCATCATCAAAAAGTACTTCTGCCAGTGCTTTGGCCAATTCTGTTTTTCCTACACCTGTGGGACCTAAAAAGATAAATGAACCTATAGGTTTTTTTTCATCCTGCAAGCCGGCGCGACTTCTTCGTACGGCATCTGCAACGGCCTGAACTGCTTCTTTCTGTCCGATTACTCTTTGCCCTATTTCATTTTCGAGAGAAAGAAGTTTTTGTTTTTCACTCTGCAACATTTTTGAAACCGGAATACCTGTCCATTTCGATATAACATCGGCTATATCATCTGCGGTCACTACTTCATTTGTAAACCGGCTGTTTTCCGGCAATTTACTCAGTTCTTCATTAAATTGTTTTAATTCGGTTTCTTTGGTTTTTAAATCACCGTACCGGATTTTTGCTACTTTTTCGTAATCACTTTCCCGCTCAGCTTTTTGAGCTTCGTAATCCAGATGTTCAATTTCCTCTTTGGTTTTTTGAATCTTATCTACTATTTCTTTTTCAGATTTCCAGGCTGCTGTTGTTGAATCCAGTTTTTCTTTTGTATTGGCAATCTGCTCATTTAATACACTTAATTTTTTTTCATCCTTTTCCCTTTTTATGAATTCCCTTTCAATTTCCAATTGTCTTAATTTCCGGATGAGTTCATCTATTACTTCAGGAACAGAATCCAACTCAAGCCTGAGTTTTGATGCAGCTTCATCTATTAAATCAATGGCCTTGTCAGGAAGTTTTCTTTCAGAAATATACCTGTGTGATAGTTCTGCTGCCGCTATTAAAGCTTCATCCAGAATATCGATTTTGTGATATACTTCATATTTTTCCTGAATTCCCCTAAGTATTGAAATCGTATCTTCAACTGAGGGTTCATCGACCATTACAGTTTGGAACCTTCTTACAAGGGCTTTGTCATTTTCAAAATACTTTTGGTATTCATCATAGGTTGTGGCACCGATTGTTCTCAATTCTCCACGGGCAAGTGCCGGTTTTAATATATTGGCTGCGTCCATGGCTCCCTGACCGCCGCCCGCACCAATGAGTGTATGAATCTCGTCAATAAACAGGATTACTTCACCTTCTGATGCAATAACTTCATTGATTACTGCTTTTAATCTTTCTTCAAATTCTCCTTTGTATTTAGCACCGGCAATTAAAGACGCCATATCAAGCGTAAATATCTTTTTTGAACCCAGATTTTCCGGCACATCTTTTTGAACGATTCTCCAGGCAATTCCTTCTACTATTGCTGTTTTTCCTACTCCGGGATCACCAAGAATGATCGGATTGTTTTTTTTCCTTCTTGAAAGAATATGCAGGATTCTTCTGATTTCTTCATCTCTTCCAATAATGGGGTCCAGTTTACCGTTTTCGGCCAGCTCGTTCAGATTTACCGCATATTTTTTAAGTGCGTTGTATTGATTTTCTGCATTTTGGTCGGTCACTTTGCGTCCTTTTCTCAATTCTGTTATGGCAGCTTTAAAATTATTTGCTGTCACCCCGGCATTTTTCAGAATAGTAGCCATTTTATCATTACCTTCTATGATACCAAGCATTATCAATTCAAGGGAGATATATTCATCTCCGAATTCTTTCAGATAGGTTTTTGCTTTTGCCAACGCTTTATTGGCTTCATTGCTTAAATATTGTTTTTCTCCGCCCTGAACCTTAGGATGTTTTTCGATTTCAACATGAATATCGCGTTTTACGGCAGTAATATTTACTCCGGATTTCTGAAGTAAAAATTCACTTAATTTTGGATCCAATTCCAAAATCGATTTCATTATATGGGTGGTATCTACTACTTGCTGGTCCAGACCACCGGCAATTTGTTGTGCTTTAAGTATTGCTTCCTGGGCATTTACTGTAAAATTATCGTATGTCATTAGTATTATTTTGCAATTAATACAGCAAATTTATGACCAAGCAGATTTAATGCCATTTTGACACGTTTTTTGCATTAGTAGCTGTCAAAATATCAGTAGATTATATGTTGTAATATTTTTTTAATTGAATTTTAGTCAAATTGTATCTTTGCATTCTTATTTAATAAAATATGGAATGTAAAGTTTTTAAATTTGGAGGGGCCTCAATTAAAGATGTTGAAGGATTTATAAATGTTGGTAAAATAATTATACATTTTGAAAAAGAAAATCTGGTTATAGTTATATCAGCGTTGGGCAAAACGACAAATGCCCTTGAAGAGGTGGTTAAAACATGGTTTTATCAAAAACCCGGCGCAAAAGATTTGCTTATGAATGTTAAAAATTCACATCAACAAATTGCAGCAGCCCTTTTAAAGGACTCATCTTCAGTTTTTAATGAAATAAATGACCTTATTGTTGAAATTGAATGGATTATCGAAGAATCACCTCAGGAAAAGTTTGATTATTATTATGATCAGATCGTTTCTATTGGCGAAATGCTTTCAACAAAAATATTGGCGTATTATTTAACAGAGTTGGGTTTACCGGCTGTTTGGGTTGATGCCAGAGATATTATTCAAACAGATAATACTTACCGTGATGCCAGAATAGACTGGGAAAATACTCAGAAAAAAGCAGACCATATCCTGAAAAAATTTCTTGAGCAGCAAAAGATGGTTATTACGCAGGGTTTTATCGGATGCAGCAGTGAAAATTTTACAACTACGCTTGGAAGGGAAGGGTCAGATTATACAGCCGCGGTACTTTCATATTGTTTAGATGCCGGTAGTATGCACATTTGGAAAGATGTTCAGGGTGTTTTGACAGCCGATCCGAGGTTATTTCAAAATGTAATAAAGTTGCCAAGACTTTCCTATAAAGAGGCTATTGAAATGACCTATTACGGAGCCAAAGTGATTCACCCAAAAACGATAAAACCTCTTCAGAATAAAAATATTCCTTTGTATGTCCGGCCGTTTGATGATTCTGAAAGTGAAGGTACGCTGATAAGCGATGTTCTGGAACTTAGTTATCCACCTGTTATCGTCATTGAACCCAACCAGTGTTTACTTCATATTGCGAGCAATGATTTTTCTTTTGTGGCGGAACATCATTTGAGCAGAATTTTTAGTTTATTGGACAAACACAGAATTAAAGTAAATATGATGAGAAATACAGCCATTAGTTTTACGATTTGCACAAGCTATATTCCTGACAAAATTGAAGCTTTTCGGGTGGAATTGGGAAAAGAGTTTAATATGGTTATTGATGATGAACTGGAGTTGGTTACCATCAGACATTATAATGAGGAGACGTTACAAAATATGAAAAAAAACAGATTGGTCCTTTTGGAGGAAAGATTGAGAAATACCATACAAATGGTCATTAAAAACCTTCCGGAAATGAAAAGAATTGAAGGGTAGCTGAAAACTACGAAGGTCTGGATCAAAAAAATGGTCTTAATCAGGATTTTTATCAAGCGAAAAATGATACCTGATAAAAAAAGAAAAATGTTGCGGGGAGGCAGCTTCAAAATATCTGTCGGCAGCTGCGTTGGATCTGAAATTTGAATAGGGGTTTGTATTAAAAAGATTATTTGCCGTAAAACCAAAAACGGCTTTTGAACAAATCCGGTTTTCTGACACCAGAGATAAATTTATATTCCATAATGACGGACTAAATTCTGTATTTTCATCATTTAACGGGACAGGATTTTGAAAAACCAGTTGTGCAGACAGTGTAAAAAAGGATTTTATAGAAGTGTTGGAAATAAAAACCACTTTATGTTTTGGAATAAGAGGCTGGGAATTTCCTTTTATCACCATATTTTGAGAAAAATTGTCGGAAAAAACAAAATTTGAATAGTCATATAGTAAAGCTAATGAAGAGGATGAAGAATAATGATATTCAGCTTTTAATTCCATTCCGCTTCTTTTCATTTCAGCTGCATTTTTGTAATACGTTCTACCGGGAGTCTCTTCCAATTCGTATCCTGAAATCAGATCATTTATAAACATTAAATAAAGGGAAGAAGAAAAAGAATAATTTGTTTTGTTGATGGTACTTCCTACCTCAAACTGAATGGATTTTTCAGGTTTTAGATTTGGATTAAACCCCGGATTTTGTCCCGGATTGTTTGTAAATTCATTAAGTGTGGGGACTTCGAAACCCGTACCTAAATTGGTGAAAAGGTGCCAGTCATTAATTAATTTATATTGCGAACCTATGGAACCATTAAGTTTGCCAAACCAGATTTTACCTTCCTGAATTCCATCACCAGTAAATGAATCAGACAAATGATAACGATAAAAATCCTGTCTCAGAAGCTTATAAAACCCCCACTTGCCAAAAGAAGATTTTAGCTTCTGGAAAAAAGAAAAATTTAACACGTTTTCCGTTTGATGTAAGTCCAGCGCTCCTTTTAAACCTTCATTATTGGTAAATCTTTTGCGGTGATCATTTTGAATTTCAAAATTTTGCCCTAAAGAAAGGGTTATATTTTTATTTGTTTTATAATCAAAAAGATTGATAATACCGGATACATTTCTTTTCAGATCTGAAACGCCACCGGACCGGAAAGGTAAAAAACCCTCAAAAACCCTTATTTTATGGTATATGGTTGTATAAAAATTGATTTTTTCATTTGGGGATAAATGTGTTTTTACAGACAAATTAACTCCATTGACTTTTTCTCCTGCAGTATATTGCAGATTTCTTGGGTTGGCCTGATACGGACTATTTTCAAAATCCTGCCGGTTTAAAGCTCCCGGATCTTTTCCCACCGGCGAATAATAGCCATGAATAATGACTTCAGAATACAATTTTTTGCCAATAAAAAAACTTGTCTTATTGTACAAAACAGAATTCAGACCAAAGGAATGGTCCCTTTTACTTTTAAAATGGTGGTGGTTTAAAGAAAGTTGATTTTTTACTTTTTTAATTGAAAAACCGGACTGCAAAGCCAAATCATAGGCTCCAAGGGTGTTGATCCGGGATAATAAACTTATTTTTTTTTCGTAAGATTGACTAAACAAAGAAAGTGTTCCTCCGCCGGAATTTCCCAAATGGGAGCTTAAAGCAGATGAAAGTATGGTTACTGCTGATATATTAAATAAGGACAATTCATCTGTTTGAGTGGTTCCATCCGGTGATGTCATGGGTATGCCATCAAAATACATCTTTATTCCACGTATTCCGAACGAAGAACGGGAGCCAAACCCCCTCATTGAAATTCTTATATCCTGAGCAGTATTTTCACCATTTAATGCCAGTACTCCGGGTAAACGATTAAATAGTTTATCAAAATTGGATTGAAAAATATCAATGGGTTTTGTAGTGTCACGGTTTACATTCCAGGGTTTTTCATCGGGATTTTTATAATCTTTAAATATGATTTCATCTCCTGTAATATATAAAAGCGTATCCTGTTTTTGGCAAAACAACACAGGACCAAAGATGATAAAAAGGGTAAAGAATAAAAAAAAAGTTCTCATTTCCTCGATGATTGCAGGCAAACCATAGCCAAAGTAAATTCTTGTCAGGATGATGGATAAAAGTATGTTTTTATTGAATAATAAAAGCATAAGTGAAAAAAAATCTTTGAGGATTTTTATTTCATGTCAATAATATACGGTGTTAGAAATACTTAAGGGGTTACAGTTAAAACATAAAAAAATCCCGGCATACATCGATGTATACCGGGATTAAAACCAACGTACTTACAAATTTTATAAAAATATTATTACTTTTCCATTAAATCGATTTCAAAGGGTTTTGCATGGTTTTCATCGTATTCGAAAATCACATTTTTACCTTTAGGAATATAAATTTTATATTTTATTCCCTGATTTCTCCATTTGCTGTTTTTCGGCATACGGATGAAAGGCAAAATGTTGATTTTGTTTCCGTTAACGAGAAATGAGGATTGTATTTTATTTATATTTTGAATTGCTTTTTTATCATTCATGCCTCTTGCAAAAAATTCCTGCTCAATGGTGACAAAAGGGCTGTCAGATTCGAAATATTGAACATCCACATACTTAACATACAAACTATCATTGTAAATCTTGAATGGACTTTTTATATAGTCAGGATAATATTCCGGAAGAAAATCATATGACATTTCTCCAATATAAATAGAATTATCAGGTATAGAAAATTCTGATTTTTTGATTATACTTTGTTGTTTTTTAAAGTCCACTGCGGTCATTGTACCGGCATAGAAGACAAAAAACAAAGCAATAAACCATATCGTCCAGGCAGTAAAATTAACCTCCGGTCTTACTTTTACTTTAAAAGCAATCCTAATAAAAAATGCAATCAAAAGTAAAACAGGTATTCCAATTATCAGGTAAGCGGAGATGATACCGGCAAAGCTAATGATGGAAGATTCCGGGCCCGCAACACGAATAAAGAAGTTTGAAAAAGAAAGTGCAATAAATGAAGAAATTCCTGTAATAATAAGACTGAAAATAAATACAAGAGACAACACTTTTACAATCGGAACAAAAGAAATTCTTGCGAACTGAATAAAACGTCGAAGCGCTTTAAAGAGCCATTCAACAATATTTGTTGTAAATTTAACTCCCGCTATAAGACCAACTTTTACATTTTCCGTTTTTTTTTACTGCCGAAATCTTTCCCCCATTCGGAGATTTTATCTCCAATTTCACTGATTTCTTCTTCCACTTTTTTGGCAATATTTTCTACTGTGGTTGGTTCACCCTTCATGGCAAGTTTGTCACTTGAAGTTATCGCTTCAGGAACAATAAACCATAAAATCAGGTATGTCATTATTCCGAATCCGCCAAACAGAGTAAAGAGAACAAACAACAGCCTGACCCAAACTGCATCGTCAATTCCAAAGTAGGCAGATATACCGGAACAAACACCTGCGAGTTTTTGATCATCCGGATTTCTGAACAATCGTTTTCCGGTTTTAATGTTTCCTTTTTTGGTGTATTTATCTCTACCGGATTGAAAAGAAGGTTGTTCAATGGGTTCAGCTCCGAAATCTTCCGGTTTTCCCATTACAAGTATAACTTCATCCACTTCCTTCATACTGACAATTGACCTTCCTTTTAAATGTTCCTGAAATAATTCAGCCATCCTGACTTCAATGTCATATAGAATTTCATCACAACCTTCAGAATTTGAAAAATGATTTCTAATTGATTCCAAATATTGTTGAATATAATCAAAAGCGTCCTCATTAATATGGAAAGGGTATCCTCCTAAATTTATACTAACTGTTTTGTTCATTATTTTGAATGTTTAATTGTGAATGTTTAACCGCCTTATTTAAATCGCCCCATGTTTCCATAAGGCTATCTAAAAATTCCAGGCCTGATGATGTAATCTTATAATATTTCCGCGGTGGTCCTGATTTGGACTCCTGCCAGCTGTAATCCAGCAAATCGGCATCTTTCAATCTATTAAGCAATGGATAAATGGTACCTTCCACAACAATCATCCTGGCTTCTTTAAGCTGGTTGATAATATCCGTAGGGTAGGCTGCCTCCTTTGCAATAATAGACAGGACACATAGCTCCAAAACGCCTTTTCGCATTTGTGCTTTGGTGTTTTCTAACTTTAAATCTGTCATTATTTTTTACTTTTAAATTGTTTTTAATAGGTAACAAATGTGTTTTATTTGTTTTGATAAGGCAAAAATACAAACTTAAATAGTACTTGGCAATACATAGTACTACTTTTTGACTTAGTACTATACAAAACTACTTTATTCTTCGACGAACGTTTATATTTTGGCTTTTTTGTCTAAAATATTTTATCAAAATATATTCTTATAAATATTTTGATAACTTTGTCATCTAAAAATTTCATTATGTTTAAAAATATTTTCACCTTTTTTGCTTTTTTGTTTTGTTTACCTCTGCAGGCTCAGGATGATGTTATAGCAAAACACGAAAACTTAGTGTATTATAATTCTTCTATCAAAGAGTATCTGCAATACATGAAAGAGAATACGGACGATCCGGAAATTCTTGAATTGATAGGCTCCATGGAAACACAAAATGGGTTAATCGAGGAAAAACTTGCCAAGGTAGTACTTCCTGAAGTAATGGAAGAAGTACCGATTCCGGCAGAACCTGAAACTCCTGCAGAAGAACCAGAGGAGTACACATATCCGGAAGCGGAAGAATCAACCGGTGACGAAGATTTTGAAGGTTTTGGAATGAATAAATTTATTCCTTTCAGAAATAAGGTAAAAACAATTTTTGAAATTCAGTTTGGTATTAATAATTTTAATCAGAAAAATCCTTCTGAATCAGTAAATAACCCTGAAATTTATACGCCTTCATCATGGTATTGGGATTTTTCAATTTTGACTAAAAATAGATTGGGAGGTAAAAACAGTAAAGTGGCACTTAGTTATGGGTTTAGTTATTTAATTAATCGTTTTTCAATGGACAATGATGTCAGGCTTGCTTTAGTCAATAACCAACCTGAATTTGTAAATTTTGCGGAAGCCAACAGCAACCCTAAATTAAATATTGGCTATGTAACGGTTCCTGTCGCTTTTGATGTAAAACTTTCAAAAGGTTTTAATTTCAGTATTGGTGGTTTTATGGGATACAGAGTTCATACTGTTCAGAAACTCAATTCTAAAGTGACCTATGAAAGAATTGAAGAAGAGAGATTTGCAAACTATAAGTTAAATAACTGGATATACGGAGCAAAAGTAAGTCTTGGTTTAAAAGGCATCAATATAGTTGGCAGATATTGTTTTAATAATCTGTTCAGAGATAATCCTAATTATGAAATCAATACTTTTATGATTGGCACAGCGATTAGAATATAAAAAGTGAGAAGTTAAAACACGAGATTTATGTTCATGGTTTGAAGGTGTTTTGTCGATACTTTAGTCTGGTCGGGGAAATAGTTTAATATTATTTATGTATTCATTTTTTCTTTTATCACGGCAGAAGAATTCTTATATCAGCAATAATAAAATTTGTATTTCAAATTCATACAAAATGCTCCAAACCGGCAGAAAGATAGACATTAGGAAATGGAAAGCTGATGCTTTTGAGTCAAAAGAGGATGTTGTTGCAATAGAAGAACCTCTGCAAATTTTGGTTCAAAATAAAGCCATTAGTATAACCATGCGAACACCTGGTGATGATAAAGCACTTGCACTTGGTTTTTTATTTACGGAGGGAATTTTAAAAAGTTTTTCGCAAGTTGAAGATATAATCCAAACGGATGAAAATTCGGTTAATGTATTGCTTGAAGAATCGGTTCTGCAACAATTGCCGGATCTGCAAAAAAATTTTTATACAACTTCAAGCTGTGGCGTTTGCGGAAAATCATCCATAGACAAGATTTATCAGATTTCATCTTTTGACATAAAAAGCAATAATCTGAAAGTTGAGGCTAAAATTTTTACACATTTACAGGACAGACTTTTAAATGTGCAAACAGCTTTTCAGGAGACGGGCGGAATTCATGCAGCTGTATTGTTTGATGCACAAGGCAACTATTTTTACCACAGTGAAGATGTAGGAAGACATAATGCATTGGATAAACTTATTGGGCATGTCATGATAGCCGGAAAATTACCACTTACCAAATATATTTTATTGTTGAGTGGCCGGTCAAGTTTTGAATTAATACAAAAAGCAGCTATGGCGGGAATTTCTGTCGTTTGCGCTGTTGGTGCTCCTTCTTCACTTGCTGTTGACCTGGCTGAAAATGTCGGAATTACCTTACTGGGCTTTCTGAAAAAAACAGGATATAATGTGTATTCGCATCCGGAAAGAATACTAATCGATGCATCCTGATCATGAGCTGGCTGGTGTAGTTCTCATCGGAGGAAAAAGCAGCAGAATGGGCTTTCCTAAAGCTCTTTTAACCTATAATAATGCATTATTGTATCAATACCAGGCAGAAAAATTAAATAAAATCTGTCATACTGTTTATCTTTCACATAATTAGTCAAATTTTATACTTGAAGGATCTCCCTTTCAGGTCATTGAAGACCAATATGGTCAACACGGACCTGTTTCGGGAATTTTATCCAGCCTGGAATTTCTGAAACAGCCGATTTTTATTATTCCCACAGATACTCCTTCACTTTCTATTGAAGTAATAAAAACATTATTGGAAAAAAGGGTCAGGGAGCAAATCTGCACTGTTTTTTATAATGAAAAATCTTTATTTTATGAACCACTTATCGGTATTTGGGAACTTGCTGCCATTCCTGTATTAAAAGAAAATATTCTACATCAAAATTATTCTTTGCAGAAGATATTGAGGGAGAATAATATTAAACACATACCATTAACCGATGATTATCAATTTACAAATGTTAACTCAATAGAAGATTTTAATCAACTTCTTTAGAAAGGAATGTCATCTAAATAACCTGAAAACCTCCTGCGTAAGGATCATCATCCGGGTCAATGACAATAGTGTTATACCCATAAATTTTAGCCCAGCCTTTAATGGAAGGAATAATGGCCGGATTACCTCCAACCTCTGTTACATCTTTGATGGTTCCTGTAAAGGTACTTCCAATAATACTTTCATGGATAAATGGTTCTCCCTTTTTTAATTTTCCTTTTGCAAACCATTGTGCCATTCTGGCACTTGTCCCTGTTCCGCATGGTGACCGGTCAATAGCTTTATCTCCATAAAAAACAGCATTGCGTGCAGTAGATTCCGGGTGTAAAGTATTACCTGTCCACATTACATGGCTGCAGCCTCTTATTTTTTCATTTTCCGGGTGAAAAACTTCGTAGTGTTTGTTAATATAATTTCTCACATACCGGCTCAACCGTATAATTTCATCTGCTGTATAATCCTGTAATCCTGAAAAGTTTTTTTGGGGATCAATTATAGCATAAAAATTACCACCATAGGCAATGTCAGTATGTATTTGTCCTAGTTCTTCGTGTTCAACAATTACATTTTCACGCCACAAAAAAGAAGGGACATTTACTAATTCCACACTCTCAACTTTATTGCCTTTTTGAATATAGGTAACAGAAACAAGTCCTGCCGGTGTTTCAACCATAACATAAGGAGGATTTTTGGGAACAATCAAGCCCTCTTCAATCGCAATTGTTATCGTGCCGATAAGTCCGTGACCACACATTGGGAGACAACCACTTGTTTCAATAAATAAAACGGCAACGTCATTAGTCGGATCTGAAGGAGGGTATAAAATACTTCCACTCATCATATCATGACCCCGGGGTTCGAACATAAGCCCTTTCCGAATCCAATCCCAATTTTCTAAAAATTCCTGTCTTTTTTCAAAAATGGTAATGCCTTTCAGGTCGGGTCCCCCTCCGGCTACCAATCTTACCGGATTGCCACAAGTATGAGCATCAATACAAAAAAATCTCTTTTTTATCATTTTATAGCTTCTCTGGAAAATAAACCGTTGATTTTACGCATAATGCCCAAAGGGTTATCATTTTTTAATTCCGGGGCCAACATAAATTCAGGACAATCCTGATAACAAACCGGCCTTACCCATCTTAAAATAGCATCCCCACCTACAGAGGTAAATCTGCTGTCAGTAGTTGCCGGAAAAGGTCCTCCGTGTACAGTGGCGTGGGATACTTCTACTCCGGTCGGAGCACTGTTATAGACAATCCTTCCTGAAAATTGAGTTGCTTCTTTTATCAGTCTTTGATGAATTTCAATATCCTGATTTGTTCCAATAACAGAAGTTGTCAACTGTCCCGGAAATGATTTCCAGACTTCTTCCAATTCCTTAATGTTGTCACAAACCACGATCAGAGAAAAAGGACCAAAAATTTCATTTTTCAGGTTGGGGTTTTTTAAAAATTCTTTTGCAGGAACACGGGCCAAAACGGCACTGGCTTTGAGATTTTCCTGTTCATGGGCATGAAATACGGTTTCAACTCCTTTTTCATATAATATTTTATCCAGTTCATTGGAGTAGTTTTCATATATTCCTTTATGAAGCATCTTATAGGAATTTGTAAGAGAAAGTTCAAGAGCCAGCAGACTTGTAAAATGATTTAAAGCGCTGCTTTTCAAACCAATTAATATTCCGGGATTGGTGCAGAATTGTCCAACACCCATGGTAATAGAAGATGCGTACATTTTGGCAAGTTCCGGGGTTTTTTCCAAAAGAGCATGTTTAAAGAGAACTACAGGATTGACACTTCCCATTTCAGCGAATACAGGAATGGGAACTTCTCGGTTTTGTGCGTACTGATGTAAAGAGCGGCCACCTTGCAGACTGCCCGTAAATCCTACACCGGTGACGCCGGGATGTTGAACCAACCATTTTCCAACTTCAAATGATGAAGACGTAATATGCTGAAATATACCTTTAGGTAATGAACATTTTTCAACAGCTCTTTCAATAGCTTCCGCCGTCAGTTGAGATGTATTTGGATGTGCAGGATGTCCTTTGACGATTACAGGACAACCGGCAGCTAAAGCAGATGCTGTATCTCCTCCCGGTGTACTGTAAGCCAGTGGAAAATTACTGGCACCAAATACGACAACTGGACCCAAAGGAATCAACATTTTGCGCATATCCGGTTTACGAAGAGGTTTTCTTGCTTCATCCGCCGTATCAATAACGGCATTTACCCAACTGCCTTCCCCTGCAATATCACCGAAAAGACGTAATTGTGAACAAGTCCTGGCCAATTCGCCCTGAAATCTTACAACAGGGAGATTCGTTTCTTCAGAAGCTGTTTTACAAATTTCTTCACCTGAAATTTCAAGCTCTTCAGCTATAGAATATAAAAATATTTTTTTGTCAGCCCCACTTACATTCTGATAAATTTGAAAAGCGGCATTGGCCTCTTTTACTATTGAATTTATTTGGTTGATCATATTTTGAATTTTATGAAAGAACAGGTCTTGTTTTTTGGGCTTTTTGAATGATTCCGATTATTTTTTCCCTTTCTTCTCCTATCAGTGTCAGCCTCGGGGCTCTGACGACTTCAGTACCAATTCCTTCAAGTTGTTCTGCCAGTTTAATATACTGAACTAACTTCGGGTGTATGTCAAGTTCAAGGAGAGGAAGAAACCATCTGTAAATTTGTATTGCCTCCCGGGTTTTACCTTGTTTTGCCAATTGATAGATAGCCATTGTCTCTTTAGGAAAAGCACAAACAAGACCGGCAACCCAGCCGTGTGCACCCATAAAAAGCGACTCGAGGGCCAGGGTGTCGACTCCGCACAAGATTTTAAACCTATCTCTAAATTGATTTATCATTCTTGTTATGTTTGAAATATCTCTCGTCGATTCTTTGACGGCCTGAATATTTTGATGTACCTGCAATTCCTCAAACATCTTTAATGTCACTTCAATTTTATAATCAACAGGATTATTGTAAATCATAATCGGTAAATCAGTCGATTGGGCTATAGAGGAAAAATAATGGACAGTTTCCCTGTGATCAGAAAAATAGCGCATAGGAGGTAAAACCATTAGCCCGGAAACACCCCATGATTTGGCCAGGTTTACCTGATGAATAGCTTCTTTTAAAGAACCTTCTGCTATATTTAAGATTACCGGTAGGGAACCTTCCATTGTTTCAATGGAGGATTTTACAAGTACTTCCTTTTCAGAAGTGGATAATGAACTTGCTTCACCCAACGTTCCTCCAAGAATAATCCCATGGACACCAGCTTCTTTTTGTGCTGTTATGTTTTTTGAAAAAGCAGTCAAATCAAGTTCGTCACTATTCGTAAACTTTGTGGTTACCGCAGGAAAAACACCGGTCCAATTCATAAAAAATTTATTTTTTTGTCAAAGATATTAAAAATATTTTCAAATAAAAGTGGTTGGGTTTACCTGCCGCAATACAGATTCAAATTTTTAAAAAATATCAGAAAGAATTAATATTTTAAGTCTCAGATGTCGGTTACATTGTTTTGGATAAAACAGGAAAGCACTATTTCTCAAGATTTTTTTGAGAACCTTTTTAAAGTTTTGAGAGTTATGCTTTCGCAAAAAATGTTTAAATATCATATGAAGTTTATTGTACATAAAAATGAGAGCAGAGGAATGACCGATATTGGTTGGTTATTTTCCCGTCACACATTTAGTTTTTCTGAATATTACAATCCTGAAAGAATGCACTTTGGTGTTTTACGGGTTTTAAATGACGATATTGTGGAAAAAGGTCAGGGTTTTGCTACACACAGGCATTCCAATATGGAAATAATCAGTATTCCGCTTGAAGGTGATCTTGAGCACAAAGACAGCCTGGGAAATGTTTCCGTTATAAAAAAAGGTGATATTCAGGTAATGAGTGCAGGAACAGGTATTTCTCATAGTGAATATAACAGAAATAAAGATTCTCTTGTCAAATTTTTACAAATATGGATTATTCCTGATAAAAAAAATGTTGAACCGCGATATGGCCAGATTACCCTGAAAGAAGAAGACAGAAAAAACATACTTCAAATGATTCTGTCTCCTAACGAAGAAAATAATGCCGTCTGGATTCATCAGAAAGCATGGTTTTATTTGGGCAGTTTTGATATGAATCAGGAATTTGTTTATGATATTAATCTTAAGGGTAACGGAGTGTATGTATTTGTTTTAAAGGGCGAATTTTTAGTTAATGACATTACACTAGGGGAAAAAGATGGCCTTGGTATTTGGGAAACAAATCAGATCTTATTCAAATCACTTACAGAAGGCTCAGAAGTTTTGGTGATGGAAATTCCGGTATTAATGGAAGAATAAGGGTAGAAAAAGTTTTATACAAAATAACAATAAGGTTACAATGAAAATATTAGCATTTGGCGGAAGTAACAGCAAAAAATCAATAAATAAAACTTTGGCTGGTTTTACAGCATCTCAGATTCAAAGTGAAAACACAGAAGTTCTGGATCTGAATAATTATGAAGTAGCCATATTTAGTATAGACAGAGAAAAAGAATCGGGAATACCTTCTCTTATTATTGATTTTTATGAAAAATTGCAGGAATCTGACTTAATAGTTATATCGCTGGCTGAACATAATGGAAGCTATTCGGCGGCATTTAAAAATATTATAGACTGGACTTCAAGACACCGCTCCGATTTTTTCAAAGATAAAAAACTATTTTTATTGTCGACATCTACTGGCCCAAGAGGCGGTAAAAGTGTTATGGAAACAGCCATTTCGAGATTCCCAAGACATGGGGCTGAAATAATAGAATCTTTCAGTCTTCCATCATTTGGTCAAAATTTTGATGAAAAGACGGGGATTCTTTCCGAAGATCTTGCTTCTGAATTTAAAAGCAAAATCCAAAATATCAAAAAACTGTATGGATTGGAAACTGAATAACGGAACACTGGAAAAAACAGTAAAACTTGCATCATTTACACAGATAATTCAAAAGCTTAATGAAATAGCAGTAATGTGTGATAAGATCAATCATCACCCTGACATTACCATTTATAATTACAGGTTTATAAGGTTTAATTTGGTTACACATTCTGAAGGAAAAGTAACAGAAAAGGATTACGAACTGGCAAAGGAAATTGACAGGTTAGTTTCTTGATTTTTACCTCTACTTTGACCATTAATGACGCTTCAAATTATTTTTTAACCATTAAGGGAGTTAAGGTAATTAAGATAGTTAAGGGAGTCAAAGGTATTTTCTTAATGTTCTTCATGATCTTCATGTCCTTCATGGTTATTTTTAACCATTAAGGTATTAAGATTCATTAAGGGTTGTTCATTCAAATCCTTAATGTTCTTCATGATCTTCATGGTTTATATTTAAGAGCTATCTTTGCCTTACAATGTAGTTCCAAAAACGGGGTTTTAATGTTTCTGATGTTTTTCCAGGGGGAGGGAATAGAGGTCACACCTATGTTTTCAGGTACTTTAAGACAAGGAGGGAGGGATAGCTGGTGGTATTGAAACCTTAGGTTGACCCGAAAAACAAAAGGCGAACCCGTTCAATGTGTTATTCCTAAGTTATAGTTTTGAATTACGGGAATTTAAACCCATAAAAATGAAAATTATATCCTTCCTATTATTTTTGCTTTCCTTTTTTTTTCACAACTTCCAGACGAAATACCATCGAATATTTTAATCATTTTCAAGTTTATATCCGGCTTTAACGAAGGGCCCAAATTCACTTGGAAAAATTTATGAATACAAGTAATGAAGATGACCAGATGGCCGGATTTCACCCAAACGGTTAGTGGTTCGGAGTGACCAACGAAGAAAGGGCAAAAACCCGATGACCAAGTTGAAGGATTCAAATTCCTTTTAGACAGAATTTTTCCTTCATAATCTTCATGTCCTTCATGTCTTTTTTAACCATGAAGGTATTAAGATTCATTAAGGGTTGTTCCTTCAAGACCTTAATGGTCTTCATGTCCTTCATGGTTTATATTTAAGAGCTATATCTTGCTGATTCCATGGTACGAATAGTAGTTCGGCTTCGGATAGAGTTATCGATAATCTTAATATTGAAAAACTTTACGATTCATTGTTGGTCATTCAATGCTAAAAGAGGGGGGAAATCAACTTAGTTGTCACGGTCTTTCTTTTTTGTCAACTTATTTCCGGTCAATTTGGTTATATGCACTGGCTCAGGAAATTGATAATTTAATCTCGTAATATTTATACTTTTTGGCATTAATTATAAACTTGATAAAGGAATTTGTGACTAACAAATTGCATAATTCACTGTTAATTGTTTTAAATCAGGCCTTGGAGGAAGAAATAAGATAAAGTTAAATATGTTTTTCTTTTTTTTTCTTGATAAAAATAAAAGAAACAAAAAAATAATCAAGGCCAAAAAAGGCGATTGCAAGCACCGTTCCTTCCCGAATCTCCATTTACGCTCTATTTGCCAGATTCTACCTTTTACCTGAGTTAGTTTATCTTCTGATGTTAAATTTATCATTGTACCCTGGAAGGCTTATTTCGCTATTCCGATTCTTCAGTCTCTATCGCTTATTTTTGGCCGGAAAGTCGAATTTTAATAAGTTCGGTTTCAAACGGAATTGTGTAGTCAAATATATATTTTGGAAAATTTGTGTAATTTGTGATACACACGGCTCAGGAAATAGACAGGTTAGTTTCTTAATTTTTTTGTACTTTTGAGCATTAATAATTAATGTGACAAATGAATTTTAGATTATCTTTACTCATGATGATAAGTATATTAGCTTCTTGTGGAACAAGAAAAAGTGATGTAAAGACAGTTGAAAATGTTGACCTAACAAGGTACGCAGGAAAGTGGTATGAAATTTCTTCCTTTCCTCAAAGTTTTCAAAAAGGATGCAACGGGACTACCGCAGTTTATACGGTAAGTCCAAAAGGGTATGTAATTGTTGAAAACAGGTGCTTTAAGGGAAGTATGAAAGGTAAAGAATCTTACATAAAGGGAAAAGCATTTGTTGTCAAGAATTCAGGAAATGCAAAACTTAAAGTTCAGTTTTTCTGGCCATTTAAAGGGGATTACTGGATCTTAGACCTTGCTGATGACTATTCTTATGCCGTTGTGGGAAGTCCAAATAAAAAATATCTGTGGATTCTTTCAAGAACGCCTGAAATGGATGAAAATATGTATAACAATCTTATTTCCGGAATTGCAAAAAAGGGTTTTGATATCCAAAAGTTGAAAAAAACGAATCATAAAGAATAGGAATTATTGTCGGAATGGAATCCTTGAAAACAGACAACAACACTTCAATCTGGATACTGGTGATAAGTTTGGTTTTTGGCCTTACTTTACCTTTTCTTATTCAGGATGCCATGTTTCAGGATGCTGTTTTATACAGTGGCGTTGCCCATAATCAAAGTGTTGGGTTCGGTACATTCTGGTTTCCGCAATACAGCACGCTCAATCTCGAAGGCTTACCATCATTCCATGAACAACCACCTTTAGTCTTTGGAATTTTATCCGTGTGTTATAAAATTTTTGGTAGCAGTATTTATGTTGAAAGAGGGTATACTTTTTTGATGTTGTTGCTCCATATTTTTTTGATCAGCACTCTCTGGAAAGAAGTTTATAAAAATAATCCTCCTTATCAAAAATTGTCCTGGCTACCTGTGTTATTGTGGATACTTTTTCCGGTCTGTTTCTGGTCATTCAGAAATAATATGATAGAAAATACCATGAGTGTGTTTATTTTATCATCCATTTTGGTTTCATATAAAGCCATTCAGAAAGAAAAATCTATTTGGATGTGGTTATTATCAGGTACATTCATTTTTCTGGCATCTTTCAGTAAAGGATTACCCGGATTATTCCCGATAACATTTCCGATTATTTATGGATTGGTTTACCATAAAAGGATTAACAGCAAATATATTTTTTATACATTTTTATTAATTATTATTCCGGTCATTATCTATGGAATTTTACTTTTATTTCCTGAGCCAAGAGAAAGTTTATCAATATATTTTTATGAAAGATTGTTAAAAAGGGTTTCAGAAATGCCTACCACCCCCAATAGATTTGAATCTATAATAAGGTTGTTTTTTGAGTCTATACCTTTTTTGATTCTCTTATTTCTTGTCATGTTATTCAATGTAAAAAAAGGAATAAACAAGATTTTAATTACAAAAAATGAATTTTTATTTTTCTTTCTTTTAGGTCTGTGTGGTATAATTCCACTTATGCTTACCATGGTGCAAAAAGGGTGGTATATGGTTCCTGCTTTTCCTTATCTGGGAATCGCATTTGCCTCATTTATAGCTCCTTTTATTGGTTCAGGCGGGAAAAACAACTTGATTACAAAATATTTATTCCCGACAGCCATACTTACGTTTTCAGGCGTTTTGATATGTACACTTTTACAAACAGGGAAAATAAGCAGAGAGAAGGAAACACTTTCAGATGTATATAAAATAGGACAAGTTGTCCCGAAATTTTCTACAATAACAGTTCCTGAAGACCAATATGATCAGTACAATTTTATATTACAGGGTTTTTTAGTAAGGTATTTTCACATTAGTATCAGTCCTTACAAGGAATATGATTATTTTCTTACAGAAAAAGACAGCAGGATAATGATTCCAAGAGGGTATGTCAACACAGACATTCCCCTTGAAAAATACTATTTATACAAACGGTCGACACAATATTGAAAAAGTCTTTAAAAGCCAGGTGTTGAAATTTTCAATTAAAATGAATAGTGTTTTATTAATAAAAGAATGAATAAACTGAAAAGATAATTCAATATTCCTTTTCAACCCAGATTCTGCATTGGACTTTGTCATGAGAGAAAATATGACAAAATAGTTACGGCAAACAAGCGCAAAAAGTACTTGTCGATACCTTATCAAACCGATATTTTTTCTTCTTCCACCGGAAAGGGCGCATGAGATAACCATGTATATATGGAAATTTTTAAATTCCATACCTTTTTTCCAGGACATGATGAGAAAGTATTACGGTTACAAAAATCCCTTACTGAAAAGAAAAATATGGGGTTTGGATTTTCAGAATCCGGTAGGTCTCGCTGCAGGATTTGATAAAGACGGAAGATACTACAATGAAATGTCACATCTGGGATTTGGTTTTATTGAAATTGGTACGGTGACGCCAAAACCACAGGAAGGAAATCCCCAACCCAGATTATTCAGATTACCGGAAGATGAAGCGCTCATCAACAGAATGGGATTTAATAATCACGGAGCCGAAGCAATGGCCAAAAGACTAAAAAACCGGAAAAAGACAGGTGTGATTATAGGAGGTAATATTGGCAAAAATAAATCGACATCCAACGAAAACGCCATACATGATTACGTTTCTTGTTTAAGGACCTTGTATGACTACGTGGATTATTTTGTGGTGAATGTAAGTTCTCCGAATACTCCAGGCCTTAGAGAATTACAGGATAAAGGTCCTTTGATGGAAATAATGTCCGGATTAAAATCAGAAATTTCAAAAAAACCTGTACAAAAACCCATTCTGTTAAAAATTGCTCCTGACATTACAGACAGCCAACTGGATGATATCATTGACATCGTTTTGACTACCGGAACGGATGGAATTATAGCAACAAACACGACCATCAAAAGAGATGATTTACATACCGACACAACTTCAATTGGTGCAGGTGGTCTCAGTGGTAAACCATTAACATCCAGAAGTACGGAAGTTATTCGCTACCTTCATACCCATTCAAAAGGAAATATTCCGATTATCGGTGTTGGCGGTATTTCAAGTCCAAAGGATGTTATTGAAAAACTGGAAGCGGGAGCGGTACTTGTTCAGATATATACCGGCCTTATATATGAAGGTCCCGGGTTGGTTAAAAAAATACTTAAAGAGATTGTTACTCATTATAAAAATTGATGAATGCCAATGGACAATTTTTTTTCATTTCCTTCTTCTGATAAAAATATCTGGTTACAAAAAGTAACGGAAGATGTAAAAGGAAAAAAGAATATTGAAGAATTTTTTCAGAATATCGATGGAATAACCATAGATCCATTTTTAACCGAAGCTGAACTTTCGGATTTTCATGAACCACTCGACAGACTTTTTGAAGTGGTCGAAAGGGGGTTACGGTTGAATATTGATCATGAGACAAAAAACCATGAGTACATAAAAAGATTTTTGGAATGTGGTGCTTCAGCTTTACAATTGGACATAAAATCAGGAATTGCTCCTGAGGACTTGTTGTCCGGCATTTTTGCCGAATATATTTTTATGCATTTGATTTGTAAGGATAAGGATCAGGCTTTATTGTTTTCTGAATATATGGAGAATCAATACAAAGACAAAAGCACGTTGACCTTTATCCAGGTTGAAAATAAAATTGTATATCCTCTTCAAACCATAATTTGTGATATTGATGTAAGTAAGGAAGTTATTGGGCCATTATCAATATTTTTGAAAGAGGCAGAAGAAAAAATACAGGAAGCTAAACCTTACAGGTGTATACTTAATGTATCCATTGGTAAAAATTTTTTATTAAGCATTTCAACATTGAGGGCAATTAGAATACTGTGGGAAAACCTCGTAGCAAAACAAGGCTTTGAAGGAGATATTCCGGCTATTTTGACAGTAAGACCGGAGGAAAGCGAATTGTCTTCAGACCCCAATCAATGTCTTATAGAAATGAGTTATCTAACCCTTTCAGCTTTGATTGGGAATGTCGATGTTTTTTACGGAATACATTCCAGTCAGGAAACAAATCATTTGCTGAATGTTTTAATGATGCAACATGTTTTTATTGAAGAAGGAAAACTGGATACAATAAAAGATCCTTTGGCAGGGAGCTATATGGTGGAACAAATAACCCATAAAATTGTAGAGCAGGTATGGCAAAAATATCTGGAGGGTGAAAATAGTAAATAGGGTTTGCCGGAAAAGTCAAAGAGTATTGTACATCAAAAACCAAAGACAAAATTATTTATTTCAGATGTTTGAAAATTTGTCTACTTAGGTGTAAACAAGACATAAAATTTTATTGAACATTTATAAACAGGAAAGCTCATTCATCGTCATCATAACAAGGTCCTGATCTGACATTATAATATCTCACTTGGCCGTTTTTATCTATGGTAATTAAGGTATCATTATGAGATTTTTTAGTCAATAACCTGAAATTTTTATAACAATACATGAATAATTCATCTTTTGAAACACTTTCTGAAAAAAGTTGATAGGGACATAAGCTAAATGAATCATTAACTATTATATCCCTAACTTCTGTATTCCAATAGATAGATTTAATTTCAAGGTACAGGCTATCTTTTACATTTATATCAATGATTTTATATTTTGATAATTGATATTTTTGTAACATAATACTTGCCAATAAAAATAAAATCATGGATATGATAGTAAAAATAAATATCGTTTTATTATCTTTATTTTCTGTCATCGATGAAAGTTTCGTTCCGGAAAAAAGATCCACCTAAATTGACTGGAGCACCTGTAAAACCTAGGCTTGCAGACAACATATAAATGGTAAAATTTCCAGGATCAGGAATTGACGCATACCCAACTTAAAGTCCAAAATCATAGGTAAAACACCGGTTGTTGTGTGATAAAACTTTTCCAATAAAAAGCAATAAAAAAATATAGACTAATAGTTTCATAATTTTGATATTTATTTAAATTATAAAGTCTAAACCATTTTGTTTAAAAATATTAATTATTTTTTCAAGGCTTTTTAACCGCTTCTCATAAAACAATACTAATGATAAATCATAATTTACAACAAATATAACATTTGTTCTTTTAAAATATACTACAGCCAATATTTCGGGATCCAAAAATGATAATTTTACTTTATCTAAAAATATTTGTTTATCTTTTTGAAGTTTAAATCTTTTTGTATTTACATCACATAAATATATATCATCTAGACAAAATATTTCATTAAAAATGTTAACAATTATTTTCAGACTTTGAGTAAACAATTTTTTATCAATTGGTGAATTCCAAAACTCTTTATAATATTCAAACCTCAAGATTGAGACAAAACTTGTCTTGTAAGAAAATGGCTGAAGAGGGGAATCAATGACTGAAAGAATTAAATCATAATCATGCTTAAAAAATTTTGGTATTTCTATATTTTCTTCTATCATGGCCTTAATATTTTACCAGTATTATCTAAAGTTAAGCTATATGACTTCGAAGTTGTATTTGTCAATTTATAATAAGAACCACCGTGTGCATTTATTGTTCCAGATGATCTATCAATACCTAATCTTCAATTTTTGTAGACTCCTTTATTAAATTTACTTATATCAATAATATCATCAGTACCTTTAACTAATATTTTAGATAATCCAGAACCACTCGACAGACTTTTTGAAGTGGTCGAAAGAGGGTTACGGTTGAATATTGATCATGAGACAAAAAACCATGAGTACATAAAAAGATTTTTGGAATGTGGTGCTTCAGCTTTACAATTGGACATAAAATCAGGAATTGCTCCTGAGGACTTGTTGTCCGGCATTTTTGCCGAATATATTTTTATGCATTTGATTTGTAAGGATATACAACAGGCTATTTTGTATTCTGATTATATGGAGAATCAATACAAAGACAAAAACACGTTGACATTTATCCAGGTTGAAAATAAAATTATATATCCTCTTCAAACCATAATTTGTGATATTGATGTAAGCAAGGAAGTTATTAGGCCATTATCAATATTTTTGAAGGAAGCAGAAGAAAAAATACAGAAAGCTAAACCTTACAGGTGTGTACTTAATGTATCCATAGGTAAAATTTTTTTATTAAGTATTTCAACACTGAGAGCTATAAGAATACTTTGGGAAAACCTTGTGGCAAAACAAGGCTTTGAAGGAGATATTCCGGCTATTGTGACAGTAAGACCGGCGGAAAGCGAATTATCTTCTGACCCTAATCAATGTCTTATAGAAATGAGTTATCTTACCCTGTCAGCTTTGGTTGGTAATGTTGATGTTTTTTACGGAACACATTCAAGTCAGGAAACAAATCATTTGCTGAATGTTTTAATGATGCAACATGTTTTTATCGAAGAAGGAAAACTGGATACAATAAAAGATCCTTTGGCAGGGAGCTATATGGTGGAACAAATAACCCATAAAATTGTAGAGCAGGTTTGGCAAAAATATCTGGAGGGTGAAAATAGTAAATAAGGTTTGCCGGAAAAGTCAAAGCGTATTGTACATCAAAAACCAAAGACAAAATTATTTATTTCAGATGTTTGAAAAATTGAATTAAAGTTAAAAAAACTATGAATTGTTATATCTGATTAAAAAATATATAAATATAATAACATTCAGTACTAAAGATATAATGTATATCTTGAAACGATTATTAATATCAATTTTAACTTTTCAACTTCTGATATACTGGTTGGATCCTTCACATTATGAATACTCATGTATAACTCTCTCTTCTACTTCGTATTTATACGATGCCGGTTATTAATCATTAAATAAGAAACAAACAACCCAATTATTATTAACAATAAAAATAAATATTTCATATTTAAAATATTAACTCCGAAAATAAACTATTTTTCCTTAGCATATATATGCCCGTCTGCATTCAAAATATATATTGCTTTTTCATAAGTAAATTCATCACCTAGATTACTGTAATTTGGTTGATTATATTCAATTTCTATATAGTTTAACCAATTTGACATTTTTGACCATGTGGTTTGAACCATATCAGGAAAAATTGCATAATCATCAAACATAACCATCATATTTGAAAGTACAATGTCTGACTTTTTATCAATATTGATAAGATAAACATACTTGGCTACTTGATAAGGTATAAAACTTTCATCAGAATCAAAATTATATGTAACTTTTATAAATATATAGGAATCAAATTTTTTAGGATGACAATAAATCATTTTGCCAAGATAAAAATATTTGTTTCCAGAATAATCATCTTTAGCAAAAAAATATTCACTTTCAAATATTTTTCTCAGACTTTTAATAACAGCAGGATTTTCAATTGATAACCAATTCCTGGTATAAATACTTTCATCATCCAATGTGAGGCCAGGAAAACAGGTACTTTGTCTGTCAATATATTTTTTTAATGCGCTAAATGATTTATCAATATTTTTACATCCTGACCTGTTAATAAGGAAATTCAAAAATATATGTAAAGTAAAAGCTAACTAAAATTCTCATTATTTTATTAATTTAGGAGCATATTGTTAATCCGACCAAACTCTATAATTATGATATCTATCAAGTGAATTTGGAGACTTGCGTAAAAAGAAGACAATTTAAAAATTAACAATT
>JADKAS010000008.1 GCA_016715245.1 Saprospiraceae bacterium | reverse complement strand
GATACTACAAAAGCCAATTTAATATTAAAAAGCCTACATAAATTAGAGAAGGGTAATTTGAAGGACATGAATAATGGACACTTTGATAAAGTGTATGATGCATATATTAACATGTTTGATGTTTGTGAAAACACTGAAAATCAGCTATTATTTAAAAAACTTGAAAGTAAGGGAGACTACTATGAAAGATTCTGGGAAAGATATAACAACCATACTTTTAATTTTGGGGTGTTGATGGGTGTAACAGCAAACATTGAAGAGCAATTGCATTATTTTAAATTAGCGTATGAGATGGCAAAGGTAAGAAATAGCCTTTGGCAGCAAACTACTATTCAGAGCAATATTGCTTTTGCTTTCCAACATGATAATAAAGTAGATTCAGCCCAATTTTATATAGATAAAATTTTCGCAAACCCTGTCGATCCATTCGCGAGATATTATTTTTACGTTTTTTATCAAGCAGGCGATATAAAATTAGAAGCAGGTAATTATGAACAAGCAAAAGATTTATTCTCAAAAGGAATTGAGAATACTTTAAAAAATAGTTTTGATTTGGAAATTGGCTTATCTATTAATTCTCTGGGCTTATCCAAAGTCTATCAACATTTAAACAAAAGAGATTCAAGCTATTATTATGGCATTAAATCTTTGAATCTTTTAAAAGAAATCAAAGAAGTACAAGTTGTAAAAGTTGATTTAGCGACTGCTTATGAAAACATGTTTCAACACTTTCAGCGGTTTTCACAACGAGATAGTGCTTTTAAATACTTACAGCTTGCCAATATAGAAAGAGCTGTTTTTACTAAAAAAACAATTTCGAATCTTGCCACATTTCAACAAGTATTGCTCAAAAGACAACTAGCCTTAAAAGATTTGACTCGTCAAAAAATTGAGGCAGAAGGTAGAATGAGAATGTATATCCTATTAACTGCTCTGTTTGTTTTTGTTGCGTTTGGAGTAGTGCTGCTATATAGTTATCTTCAAAAGAAAAAAGCCAATGTATTGTTAGCTTCACAAAAAGAAGAAATCCAAATCACTCTCTTAACACTCAAAGCCACTCAAGCCCAACTCATCCAATCCGAAAAAATGGCTTCACTCGGAGAACTCACCGCCGGCATTGCCCATGAAATACAAAACCCTTTGAACTTTGTCAATAATTTTCTGAAGTCAGTAATGAGTTGATTGATGAAATGAAAGATGAAATCAAAAAGGGAAATTATGAAGAGGTCAGTGCCATAGCGGATGATGTAAAACAAAACTTAACAAAAATAAATCATCACGGTAAAAGGGCTGATGCTATTGTAAAAGTATGCTCGAGCACAGCCGTATAGGTACCGGACAAAAAGAAATTACCGATATCAATGTTTTGTGTGACGAATGTATCCGGCTTGCCTTCCATGGTTTGAGAGCCAAAGATAAATCCTTTAATGCGTCATTTGAAACCCATTTTGATTCCACCCTACCTAACATAAAAGTGGTACCACAGGATATCGGCAGGGTGCTGCTCAACATCATCAACAATGCCTTTTTAGCCGTGAGTGAAAAGTCCAAAGTTGAAAGGTCAAAGGCTGACGTGCACTACGAGCCAAAAGTCACCATAGGCACCACAAGCATGGGCAACATGGTGGAGATTAAAATCTCAGACAACGGCGATGGTATCCCGGAGCACATCAAAGAAAAAATTTTCCAACCCTTTTTTACCACCAAACCCACTGGACAAGGAACGGGTTTGGGACTCTCTTTATCATATGATATAGTCAAAGCACATGGCGGCGAGTTGAAGGTATATAGTAAAATGAATGAAGGATCTTTGTTTGTCATAAACTTACCTGTTGAAAAAACTAATTTTGAATAACTTAATAAACAAGGCAAGATGATGAAAATGGTACAACTGATTATAATTTTATTATGGGTAATGATACCCACCTTGTTATTGTCTCAAAGCCAAATTGTATCCTATCATACCACTATTCCCACTAAAGATTATGAAGGCTGTAAATTTAAGTTATCGGCCTTGGTGCGGGTAGAGGTTAAGGACACAAGTGCTAAAACCCAATTATGGGCTCGTGTGGATAATCCTGCAAAAGCGGGCTTTTTTGATAATATGGAAAAAAGACCCATCCGCAGTGCAGAATGGAAAACCTATACAATAGAAGGTGTAATTGACTCTAATAGTACTCGTATCGCTTTTGGTGTATTGGCTGTAAACAGTGGTAGTTTTTTTTATGACAATTTTCATTTGGACATTGAAACAAAAAGTGAAGGGTGGAAAAGAGTGTTCAGCAAAGATTTTGAAGATGGTCAGGTGGAATTTATACAAGGTATTGGTAAAGGAAATTCATTAATTGATACAATGTATAAAGCAAAAGTTGTACAAATAAATGAAAATAAAAATTTAAAAATTGAAGCTCCCAATGCACTGGAATACTACCAAAAAATATTGAAGTCAACAGAGGAGGCGGGACACGAGCTTGAGAAAGTCCAATCTTATCTTGGTTTAAGAAAGTTGTATGAAAATAGTAGGGGTGTGAATAGACAAAAAATCCTTGAAGTAACCAAAGAAGGTTATGCTTATAGCCAAAAAATCAACTCGAGAAAAGATATCGCAAAGTTTGCATTTCTGTTATATAATGATTTTGAAAACCTGAATAATTCTCCCGAGGCGATTCAATATCTTTTAATAGCTTTAAAAGAATATGAATATTTGAAAGATACAATCCAAGTAGCTGGATGTTATAATTCATTGGGATTCCTGAATAAAAATTATCAAAAAAATTATAAAGAAGCTATTAAATTCCATAAAAAAGCGCTGAGGTTACGGGAAGCACAAAAAGATAAAAATAGGGTTGGGCAATCTTTAGTAAATTTGTGTTCTTCATATTTAGAATTAGGGCAGTTAGATTCAGCAGATTGGTATATTACGAAAGCAATTCATGTATATGCTGACCTTGGAGACAAAGCGATTGGTTGGGGTTTAGCATTATCGTATTATGAAAGGCTGATTTATTATTCTTTAAAGGGGAATTGGATGAGCAAAATAAGGATAAAAAACAGCCCTCATAAACTTTACTGAAGCCTTGGATTACTACAAGAAATCACAAAATCTGTACAGGAATCAATGGAGTGCAGCGTTTGCCGACCAAATGGACGTGGAAATTGGAATGACTTATTTTAAACTTGGTAAAATAGAACTCGCTGATTCTTTTTTACTTTCAGGTTTAAAATATTTAGAAAAATCAGATAGTGTCAGATCTGTGTTAAAAACAAAAAGTAATCTATTCTTTTATCTTTCAAAAATAGACAGTATCCGGGGTGATTGGAAAATGGCAAATACAAACTTCAAACGCCATGTCAAATATGATAACTTGTTATTCAATGAAGAAAATATAAGAAATATAACAGCATCTCAAATGCAATTTGAATATGATATTAAGGAAGCTACTTTACAAGCCGAACGAGAAAAAAAAGAACTATTACTTAAAAAAGAACTAGAACTAAAATCCCTTACCTATGAATATGAGAAAAAAAAGGCCGCTGCAAAAAATGAAAAAGAAAGAGAAAAACTAAAACATGAACAAGAACTGAAACAACAAGAAATCGAAGCAGCATATGCTCAGAAAACTGCCAGAGTTGAAGCAGAACAAAAACGTAAAGAAGCTGTAGCCAAAGTGGAACAGGAAAAAAGAGATGCAATAAATGCATCTTCATTGGCACTTTCACGTGCAGAAGTAGAACGTAAAAATCAGGAACGCAATTATTTTATATTGGCCTTTGCCTTATTGTCAGCTTTGCTTGGATTTATTATTTTTGGATATTTCCAAAAACAAAGAGCCAATACATTATTGAAAAAACAAAAAGCAGAAATTGATCAAAAGAGCAAGGAACTCGAAAAATCCTTTGCCGAGTTAAATCCACCCAATCCCAACTTATCCAATCCGAAAAAATGGCTTCACTCGGAGAACTTACAGCCGGTATCGCGCACGAAATTCAAAACCCATTAAACTTCGTTAATAATTTCAGTGAAGTGAGTCATGAACTTATCGAGGAGATGAAAGAAGAATTAAAAAAAGGAGATATAGAAGAAGGATTGCTAATTGCCGGTGACCTGAAACAAAACATGGAAAAAATATCGCATCATGGAAACAGAGCATCAGAAATCGTAAGAAGTATGCTCCAGCATAGCCGCATCGGTACCGGACAAAAAGAAATGACAGACATGAACGCTTTATGTGAAGAGTATCTTCGGCTTTCTTATCATGGTTTGAGAGCAAAAGATAAGTCCTTTAATGCGTCATTTGAAACCCATTTTGATTCCACCCTACCTAACATAAAAGTGGTACCACAAGACATCGGCAGGGTCCTCCTCAACATTATCAACAATGCCTTTTATGCCGTGAGTGAAAAGTCCAAAGTGGAAAGTTCAATGTCTGATGTGCACTACGAGCCAAAAGTAACCATAAGCACCACCAACATGGGCGATATGGTGGAGATTAAAATATCAGACAACGGCGGTGGTATTCCGGAGCATATCAAAGCCAAAATCTTTCAGCCTTTTTTACCACCAAACCGACCGGTCAGGGTACCGGATTGGGATTGAGTTTGAGTTATGATTTGGTGAAGGCGCATGGGGGTACTTTGGAGGTGGAAAGTATTGTTGCAAATCCCGACAAAAGCGGAGAGGGTATCGGCCTGCCTACCGGACAGACAGGCTCGGTGTTTATTATTTCTTTACCTTTTCAAACGATCTGAAAATGAAAAATTGCTTTTTACTATTAATAACTTTCATTGCCAATAAGCAAATTCGGTTAAAATATGCTCTTATTGTTTTTGGAATTCTTTTTTCTTCCATCACTCATGGGCAATCCAAAACGGATGCCGAACTATACACCATTTGGTGTGATGTAACTAAACCCGAAACAGAGAGATTAGACGCCATTTATAAGAGATTGGATATAGATTCCTTATCCAATCAAGAACCTGAGTGGTGGAAAAAATGGGATGGCGAAGTTAAGGAAGCCATTGAATTGGCTATTAAAAACAATAAAAAGGGGTATTTGGCACTGTTCTATGTGATGAATATGTCAGCTTGTGAAGGCAATACAGAATGTATGTGTATTAATGCCAAAAAGGCCATAGAAAGTGCAAAGGTTATCAATACCTCCAAATTACCAATCATTTTTTGGGCATATTATACATTAAAATTTGATTGCAAAGAAGATGTGAAAGACGAATTGATTATAAATGAATTCAATAAAATAAAAAAAGCTCTTTCAAATAAACCTTCAGACCTTAAAATACTTAGAGATGCCAATTTTAGCTTAGGAGAATGGTTTAGCCTGAATGAAAAGTATCCTCAAGCGTTGGTTTATCTCCTGGAATCCCTGCGTTTATCGGAAGAGTTGAAGACACTTGACTTTCATTATAGCCGAAACTACCAAACACTTGCAAATATCCATACCCAAATAGGAAATTATAAAGAAGCAGAAAAATACATTGATAAGAGTCTGCAGATTTGTCATTCGATAAAAGATACTCTCCAAATGGGTAGTTCATATTTAGGCAAATCCAATTTAATGTTGAAATTTAAGGATGAAGCAAATGCACAGCTATATGTAGATTCTGCCATGTACGTAATGAAAAATGTCAAACACTGTGAGCCTTGTTATAATATAGCAAAAACATTAAATGCAGGTATTAAGAATTTATCCAAAAACTATTCCGAAGCATTAACTGAACTGAAAGAAGTAGAAGCATTCTATAATAAAGAAGGTGGAGGACAAAAGCCT
Source organism: Saprospiraceae bacterium (assembly GCA_016715245.1). Classification (GTDB taxonomy): domain Bacteria; phylum Bacteroidota; class Bacteroidia; order Chitinophagales; family Saprospiraceae; genus OLB9. Next base: position 19,856 of record JADKAS010000008.1, on the reverse strand, counting down.
GACTCCCGTTTTTACATAGAAAAAGCAAGAACTTATTTGGGATTGAAAAAGTATAACAATGCTATTCAAACAATCAATGCTTTAAAAGTATCAGAACAAACCTATAATAAGGATGTATCGGATAAATATGACATACTTTCCAACGCTTATGAGGGCGTTGGAGATAACAAAAATGCACTAAAAAATTATAGATTGCATGTACAGACTGAAGATACATTAGCCAAGTGGAGAAATAGCAGCGAAGTAACCAGGCTGGAGTTGGAGAACCAATTCAAACAAAAACAACTACAATCTGACCTCCATTTTCAAAATCAGCTAAACAAACAAAAGTCCACCCGAAACTGGTTAATGTTTTTAGGTCTTTCCACTTTATTGTTTGCTTTGGGATTGTATTCCAGACTTCGCTACACCAGAAAAACGCAGAAATTATTGCAGCTAAAAAACGAAATCATAGAAGCAGAAAAGGAAAAAGCCAATACTGCGCTAAATGAACTCCAATCCACTCAAGCCCAACTCATCCAATCAGAAAAAATGGCCAGCCTGGGCGAACTTACCGCTGGTATTGCCCATGAAATACAAAACCCGTTAAACTTTGTCAATAATTTCTCAGAATTAAGCGTAGATTTGACCAAGGAACTAAAAGAAGAAGTTGAAAAGCTCGAAATACCTGAAAAAGATAAAGCATATGTCACTGAAATAATTGGTGATTTAAGCCAAAATCAAGATAAAATTAATCTTCACGGCAAACGTGCCAGTAGCATTGTCAAAGGTATGCTTGAGCATTCGCGTATCAGTAATGGCCAAAAGGAAACCACTGACATCAATGCTTTATGTGACGAATATCTCCGGCTTGCCTTCCATGGTCTGAGAGCCAAAGACAAATCCTTTAATGCGTCAATTGAAACCCATTTTGATGCCAACTTACCTAAAATAAAAGTGATAACTCAGGACATCGGCAGAGTCCTCCTCAACATCATCAACAATGCCTTTTATGCGGTGAGTGAAAAGTCCAAAGTTGAAAGTTCAAAGTCTGATGTGCACTACGAGCCAAAAGTCACTATAGGTACCACAAGCATGGGCAACATGGTGGAAATTAAAATCACAGACAATGGAGGTGGTATCCCGGACCACATCAAAGATAAAATTTTCCAACCCTTTTTTACCACCAAACCGACAGGGCAGGGAACGGGATTGGGCTTGAGTTTGGCGTTTGATATTATCAAGGCGCATGGCGGTGAGTTGAGAGTAGAGAGCCTGCCTGCCGAAGGAAATGCCGATCATTTTGGGAAAGGTGGAGGAAGTGAATTTTTGATATTACTGCCATTATAACAGGCATTTTAAAGAGATCGTACCCATATTTCTGTTTTCTATTAACTTTCATCCGACACCTTTGAAAAATGTCAAATTTTGAAAACCATTAGAAAAATCTCCTTTTGAAAGTAACATTACGTGGCTTTCCCGGAAACGTATTTATCTTATTTATTATGATTAAATATTTATTATTTTTGTGACATAGATAAAAGTATTATAAATGATTTTTTTACCGTTAAGGTAATAAAAAAATAGGATTGATGTATTTTAATACCTGCCAAACAAAAGCCAATGACCAAAATTTTAGTTGTAGATGATGAGGAGGATCTTGAACATTTAATTAAAAACATGTTCAGGAAAGAGATCAATAATAAAATATATTCCATGATTTTTGCCCGGAATGGAAAAGAGGCTTTGGACTTATTGGAAACAAACCCGGATGTCGATGTAATTTTGAGCGATATCAATATGCCGGTAATGGATGGACTGGAATTGCTGTCCATTCTTAATAAGCGCGATTTACTTCTGAAATCAGTTATGATATCAGCTTATGGTGATATGTCAAGTATCAGAAATGCCATGAATTTAGGGGCATTTGATTTTATTACAAAACCAATCGACAGGCAGGATCTGTCCATTACTATTGAAAAAACAATCCAGACGGTTCAGCAGGCAAGATCAAGTATTGAAATGAACAACAAACTCCGGCTGGAAAAAGATAATGCCGAACAATCAGAAAAATTTAAGAGGCAATTTCTGGCCAATATGAGTCACGAAATCCGTACTCCAATGAATGCAGTATTGGGATTTACCAATATTTTGCTCAACAGGAATCCAAGAGAAGATCAAATATTTTATCTTGACGGAATAAAAAAATCCTCTGAAACGCTGCTTAATATTATTAATGATATTTTAGATCTTTCAAAAATTGAATCTGGAAAATTAGAATTGGAATCCATTGCTTTTCAATTGAAAGAAATATTCAGTCAGGTTGTGAATTTAGTAAAAAGAGTATCTGCTGAAAAAGATATAGAAGTTACTTCATTGATAAATGACAACATTTCTGTTTTGAAAGGCGATCCCACCAGGCTTTTTCAAATCCTGATGAACCTTGCCGGAAATGCGGTTAAATTTACAAATAAAGGGTCCGTTACGTTGCAAGCAGAATATCTGGAGGAATTTAGTAAGGATGACTTTCAAACGATTCGATTTTCAGTTATTGATACAGGTATTGGGATTCCTGCGGATAAACAAAAAACTATTTTTGAAAAATTTGATCAGGCTAATATTTCAGATACCAGAAATTATGGAGGTACAGGACTTGGGCTGAGTATTGCCAAACAACTGGTAGAATTGCATAATAGCCAAATAGAAGTAGAAAGTGAAGAGGGCAAAGGTACGCGGTTTAGTTTTTCGATTCAGTTTCAAAAGGGGCATTTACATAATGTACAAGAAACAAACCAAACTAAAAAGATGGATGGGTCTGTTTTAAACGGATTAAAGATTTTAGTTGTGGATGATGTGGAATACAATAGGATTATAGCGCGGGACACACTTGAAATGAATAGTAATGTGTCGATATTTTTGGCTTCCAACGGACAGGAAGCCATAAAATTGCTCAGTGAAAATGATATTGATGTGATCTTAATGGATGTTCAAATGCCCGAAATGAATGGGTATGAAGCGACTATGTATATAAGAAATAATTTTGAAAAGCCGAAGGCGGACGTACCTATCCTGGCGCTTACAGCAGGTGTCATGCGTGAAGAAGTCGAAAAATGTAAAAATGCCGGCATGAATGATTATATACCTAAACCTTTCAAAACGTCAGAGCTTATCGGTACTATAGCCAAAAATCTACATCTGAAGGCAGAATATTCGGACACTACAACAAAAGTTATTGAAATTGAAAAAGGTGCGTCGAATGCATCTGGCATTACAAATTTGGAATATCTTATTGGTTTTTGTGAAGGAAACGAAGAAAAAATAAAAAAATATGTAAAAATATTTATAGATTCTTCTGCTCCATTGTGTGAAAAAATAGAAAAGGCAATACAGGAAAATGATGCCATTTTTATTGCTGACCTTCTTCATGGTTCCAGGACAAAATTGAACATGATGGGAATGAAAGATCAATTTGAAAAAACCTTCGTTTTAGAAGAATTCTGCCGGACAAATGGAGATATAACTGAAATTAAAAATAATTTACTTACTTTTGTCTCCGAGATAAAACTTGCATCAGGTGAACTCAAATATTTTTCTCTTCAAGGGGAATAATGTATAAAATAAGTAAAAATGGCAGATATAATCAAGAAAATATTTATTGTAGATGATGATGAAATGATGGCAGAGGCATTGAGTGATTATCTTACCAGAAAGGTTCAACATTCTGTACTCATTTTTAATACCGGTGAAGATTGTTTACTTCATCTGGATAAAAATCCTGATGTCATCGTTCTTGACTATTTTCTTAATTCTATGGATAAAAATGCGGCCAATGGCTTACAAATTTTGGAAGAATTGCGAAAGAAAAAAACAACGGCCAAAATTATCATGCTTTCCAGTCAGGAGCGTTATGGCGTAATGCTTCAGAGTATTCAAAAAGGAGCTGAAACCTATCTTATGAAAGGCCATGATTCCTTTGAAAAAATTTATGAATTAATTCAGGAATAAAATTTTCTATAAGATTACATTCAGGTTTTATTTCTTTAGAAATGCTTTTGTAAATATTCTAAACAAAACAACCATGAGGTTTTACACTGTTACTTCCTGTGTTGGTAATATGATTTTGACGCTGTATAAAATTGAATTGGCATAAGTGTTAATATGACCTTTGGCGGTAGTCCCGGAGGTAGGTCCATTGGACAAGATCCCTCCATACATATAACCAATGGTAGTAGGTACAAACGGGGTTTTAAAAACTTTGTTAAGATCCACTATGTTTGGGTGCCCGTCCAGGGCAAACTCCGGTAAAGGTATAAAAGATGCATTACTGCCAATATATCCGGGTAGCAAGGGTTCGGGTGGCAATTGTACAAATTCCAAAGAATTTTCCAAATCAGAAGCAACCACATCAATGATGTTTGAAAAAGGCATGGGCACACCGTGATCTCCAATCACTAATTGATTAGTCGAAGTGTCATACATCATATAGGAAATCCCGCCTAAGAGGCTATAACACATTCCGCCACCGCTCAAAATAAACATGGGAACAACAGCACAGGTATATTGATTACATTTTTGGGTAAAACTGCCGACAGATACCATTGGGTTTCCATCCTTCAATCCTTTCAAATACACCGGATTATTATACGACAAACCATCACTGGTAAAAACCCCTCCTAAAATGATATATTCTGTACTTCCATCTGATGTTACATACGGCACCAGATTAAAATCCCGTCGATGTAGGTTGACCGGATCTGTTATTGTTTTTTTATTGGTAATTGTCCATAAATTGCCATTTTGTATAAGCTCAAAACAACGAATAGCATTCGTATAATTGCCGGTTGCCCCTGGCGAATATTTCCCTTCAAAATCCTGACCACCTATGATGAAAAATCTATTATTTACGACAACCATCTCGCCTCCTGTTACTCTAACAAATGTATCCTGAAGCACTAACGGAAATATTTCATTGAGCGTAGGTCCATTCCCATTGTTTTTCGCATAACTTATTAATTTATCCAAATCAATTTTAAAAAAATTATTGGAGGTTGTATTAAAAGCAGGCTGATTTATATCGGAAACCGTATAGCCTCCGCAAAAAAATAAACTTTGTTCTACCTGAAAAAATTGCGGATTGCTTACGGCCAAAGAGGTAAGATATTGTTCAGGCACGGGCACACTGAAAGTAATTCCATTATCTATATCCACTATCCAAATTTGTGTATTCGCTGAAGAAGCTAAAAAGGGAAAAGGATTGTTGGATGTACCATGAAATCCAATGGTCATTCCTCCAATAAAAACCCAATACCCATTATAGGATGCAAAAGCAAACGATTGTAATGATGGGAAATGTATGGGCGTGGCTATATTTTCCACCTCCATAGAAAAAAACAATTTGGGTGATTCCGGGGGTGAAGTCAGTAAATTATTAATATAATTTTTATCTAATGCTGAAGGCGGGTTGATATTTTGATTGGCCCATATATTCAATAATTGGAGTTGTTGATCGGAAAGATCTCTGGTGATGGGCATATATAATGGTTGATTCCAGTTTTCTTCTGACATGAGATTCAACATTTTACTGAGAATAAAACTATTTGACCAATTGGCTTCAGTAAATGGAATGATGGCATCCATTATAGGGTATAAGGTTTTGAAAGTACTGAAAACATTATTATAGACGACATCCCATGTTATAGGAATAGAACCATTGATATACGGATCCAATTCTCTTTTACTTTCAAGGGTCCTGACCACAATCAGAGAATTATTCATAATAAAGTCAAAAAGATTTTTCATGTCGTTTTGCAAAGGAGCATTTCCATTGCTCAAAAAAGCATAGGTCATACAACCATCTGTATCTACTGCAAAAGGTATGGCAATATCGTTATATAAATGAACATTTATATTGTTGGTTATTTGTCCGGTTCTCAGATTGATATTCTGTCGCATTACTTTCAGATTGTCCTGAGGGGTTACCGGTTTCCCCCTAAAAAAGACCTTTAACGTGCATGGCAATTTGGGCAGTCCGTCGCTCATATAATTAAAATCCGATTGATTTTGCTGGGCATAGTTGCCCATTTGATCAGACGTTATATAATATTCGTCTTCAAAAAAATAACGGGTACCATCTAATGAAAGATTAAAAATACCTGTAGAAAAATCTGAACCTGTACTTACCGGACAATCAATAATGCCTCCAATACTTAACAATGTTGACAGGTTATATTCATCAAAATCTATTTTTTTAATTACCAAAGCATTACCGCCTCTATCCGGTTGGAAGGTCAGGTAAAATGTACCGAAATCATTTGATTGAAAAGTTGTATAGGCAGGAATATCACCATCCCCTGCATAATCAGGCAATTCTCCCGGATTTGTTCCGTATTCGCTTATGGTATTTAGCAAATCAATAGAAACAACATTAAAATTTTGATTGTGAATAAATGGAGCAGGAGCAAGTTTTACCTCGGAAGGAACGGAGAGAATTGTACCGTTTTTTGTGATCGGATGTAATATTTTGGGGTCTTTGATTTGTATGTCGGGATTGTAATGTTTTAATAATCGACTAATTGAACCGGTTTTCATATCACCCTCAAAATAAGGGGTTATGGAGCCACTGACAGAAACTCTGGCAGGGTTTTTACTTACAGCAGCCTGATTGCCAACAACATCTGACATATTTTGGACTGGTAATTTTGTGTAATCAGGTTCTCTTATTTCATGCACTTCATGAATCATCAGTTTCAGAAATAGGGCGGTAACATTTTTACCTGCATATTTTGACATCGTACTTAAAATACTCGAAGTTGGATCTACATTGATCATGGCATAAAAACAAGCAGATCCACCCATTGGCAATAAACTTTGGTCCGAATAATTCAGCACTTTATTCAGATTCATCCATCGGGCAGTTGATTTTACAGGGTTTCCGGCAAAAAAAGTAATCGGATTGCCGTTGGAATCCGTTTTATACAATCCTGCAGTTCCGCAAAATATCTGAGTACACATTTGTCCAATAGAATCCACATCACTCAAATAAGCAGATGTTCTTGAATTGGGGTCAAAATAATCATTATTAAAAGACAATTCAGCACCAAAAATACTGGCTACATCGGATGGACAACCCTCTTGAGTTGGTGATATAAACGTTTTTATATTTCCACCGGAAAGAGGAACGGTGATGCCGGTAACCAGTGTTTGTTCCAATGACATACTCAGATCTCCAAAATAATTCCAATATCCCGGATTGGCTCCTTTCAAACCCAAAGCTTCGTACAAAGTCCAGTAAAGTTGGTCCGGCGTAAAATAACCCAACGGTGTGGTAGCCCATTTTTGATAATTGGAACTGGAAACGGCATCAATAGGAACATATTTATTTCCCTTCTTATCCGTAAGCACCCTGACACCTGATGGCGGGGAATAAACAGTATCTCCAAGATAACAGCGCGGTGGCATAAAAGCTGTGGAATTTTCCTGGTCAAACATGGTAAGTCTTGGTTCATAATTTCCATTATTGGCAGTGGCTGTATCCAGGATAGCCTGGCCATGAAAATTTATTCTTGGAAAATCAAATTGGCTCATTGGAGATTTTTTGGTGATTAAATGCAGATACTTTTTTGTTAAAAGAATATAACACAATATTATACTTAGTTTTTGTAATTTTAAAATATTAGGGAATATATTTTTGTCGTCATAGAGATTTATCATCCGGTTTAAAAAAATATGGCACTTTCAAAATCCAAAAATAGCCTGTCCGTTTATTGAAATCAGTGGTTAAACTGTTAAATTGTGTTTTTTCAAATTAATGGCGTAATCAGTAAAAAATAGAAATTATTTAAAAAAAAAAAGTAATTAATAAGAAAAGTATATATTTGTTCAAAAATAGTCATGAGGTATAAACCATCCAAAACAGAGGTGCAGAAAAAGGAAAATATTCAATGGTTGAATTCTGATAAATTTCCGGATGAATTTTTTTCCTCATTTGGAATAACCAGAGAAGTCCTTGTGTCCTTTGAGAATGCGTTAACATGTACAGTCATTTACCCATGGTCAAAAGGGTATAATAAAGCACGCAGAGAATTTAATAATGTATATCCGGCGTCGCCCAGAATGATCATTTTTGTTAATTATATTCAGGATATTCAGGAATCCTTAAAATTTGCTCAAACATACAAGCTCGAAACCAGAATCAGATCGGGCAGACACAGTATGACAGATTATTCGATATGTGACGGTATCGTGATTGATATCAGTAATCTTAAAAGTGTGTATATAAATACAGAAAATCAAACGGCCTATGTTGAAGCAGGAAATAGATTTGAGGACTTAAATCCAAGACTGGAAGCGGTTGGAATGCATTTACCGGGTGGGGGATGTCCCAGCGTATCAGTGGCAGGTTATATGCAGGGTGGTGGATATGGATTGACTTCGCGCAACTTTGGAATACATTCCGATAATGTTCTAGAAGTATTGATTGTTCTGGCAAATGGTACTTTAATGGTGGCAAGTCCGGAGAAAAATGCTGATCTGTTCTGGGCAATTCGGGGAGGAACAGGAGGAAATTTTGGCGTTTTGGTCAGCATTACCTATAAGATATTTCCACTGGATTTGATGTGGGGTCTTCAAATTACATGGGATTTTGAAACAGATACATCCAATGCAGCTTTAGCATTATACACCATCCAGGAAAGATATCTTGTCGGTTTTCAATATCCTAATCTTGGCATCGAAACTTTTGTATATACGGATATTGGCGGTGACAACCACCTTAAAGTTATGTTTGGAGCTGGTTTTATCGGTTCAGAAGAGGAACTTGATACCGCAATAGCCCCTTTAATGGCAGTGCCGGGAGCTACCGTCATTTATAAAAAGAAGGCTAAATATTCTGTCATAAATAATGATGTTCTGGAAGGAATTCCGGCTATTCCCATTGATCAGTTGCCTGATGTAAAATATTACGGAAGAAGTACTTATATCTCCCGCTCCTTAAGCGTCGCTGATTATAAAAATATTTTATCCTTCTTCAGGACCATACCTAATACATTCGGAATGTTTGGCATGGAAGGATATGGTGGGGTGATTAATACCTTCCCTGTTGAAAAATCAGCTTTTATTCACCGAAAGGCTACCATGGATTTTTTCTGTTTTCTGTTTTTTGACAAGGAAACAAATGATCAGGAAAAAAACAGATTATGGTTGATTTCTCTGTTTGAGTTTATGGAACAATACAGCAATGGACATTCCTATCAAAACTATCCTAACCGGGATCAGGAAGGATTTCAGTGGGCATATTGGGGTCAATATTACAACCAACTGGTAGCCATAAAAAATAAATATGATCCTAACAACTTTTTTAATTATCAACAATCTATTGGTCAACCGATATCAACTGACAAAGCCGATCAACAGATACTATTATTCTAAAGATGATGAGCCTATTAAATAATTCCCGACGTTATTTCATTTATTTCATTAGTATTCTTTTTTTACCACTGAATCTTTTTTCACAAGATGTGGTTAAGGTAAAATCCGGTGACCGACTATTCATTGGTAAGAGTATTGAATATTTTATTGACACTACTAATGAATTAATGATTCAGGAGGTTATGGACAAACCTTTTGTAAAGAGTACGACCGACATATTGAATCTCGGGCATGTGGCCAGCAATGTTTGGACACGGTTTAATGTCGTAAGTGAAAATGAAAGAGAAGTTTTTTTAGAAATCAATGCCCCACTAATACAACAGCTTGAAATATTTGAAGTCAAAGAAAACAAAGTGTTGAATTTGTTTAAAGGGGGCGCAGGTTTATCCTTTGGGCAAAGGCCTATCCATAGTGAAAACTGGCTGATAGACATAAAATTAGACCCGGGAGAGAAAACTGCGCTCTATATCAAAGGTCAAAGTTACTACCCATACCAAATACCTATAGTTATTTCAAGCAAAAATAAATTTGTAGAAGATAGTAAACGGCATTATTTATTTTGGGGAATTTATATGGGTGTTATGCTTTTTGCCTTTATTTACAACTTCTTTATCTACCTGTCTATCAAGGAACGAAGTTATCTTTACTATCTTATTTACATTGTCAGTTCTATGGCATTTTATCTGGGACTTTCGGGTTTTGGATTTTGGCTTTTTTGGTCAGACAGTCCCATATTTAACCCAATGGTGCCAATTTTTGTCAGTATAACAAACTGTGTGATTATTTTATTTACGTTTGATTTCCTTCAAATTGATAAAAAACAGAAGGGTTTGTATTACACAGGTTGCATATTTTTTGTGATTTTTGTTATATTGGCCATTATGAATCTGTTAAAGATGTATGAGATTGCACTTAATCTTTCGCAATTAATGAGTCTTCTGATATGTTTTTACTTTATCACAGCGGGGTTTATCAGTCTTAAAAATGGAGTGGCAACGGCAAAATATTACGTTTTGGCCTGGACTTTATTTTTGATTATGGTAGTTGTGTTTATTCTTACTTTAAACAATGTGTTACCTACTACATTTTTTACTACACATGGTATTTTTATTGGTCACATGACTGAAGTAGCTTTATTGTCATTTGCCCTTGCAGACAAAATCAATAAACTTAAAAAGGAAAATGAACTTTCTCAATTAAGAGTTATTGAGAGTCTTAGAGAAAAAGAAAAAATGCAGTTGGAACTGAATCAGGAACTGGAAGGAAAAGTTAAAGAAAGGACCTTTGAGTTGGAAAAAACCATTACAAATCTTAAAGAGGCACAGAATCAACTTGTACAGGCAGAAAAAATGGCCAGCCTTGGACAACTAACAGCCGGTATTGCTCACGAGATACAAAATCCCCTTAATTTTGTCAACAATTTTGCAGATATTAACAGAGAATTGTTGGAAGATCTAAAAAATGTGGTAAAGACAGGAAATCACGAAGAAATAGACGGTATAATCAGTAATCTTACAGATAATGAAAACAAAGTTCTTCACCACGGAGGCAGAGCATCCTCCATCGTCAAAGGTATGCTGCAGCACAGCAGGACAAGGGGCAATAATAAAGAAAAAATTAATCTGAATACACTTTGTGATGAGTACGGCAAACTGGCATTTGCCGGATTTAAGGGTAATGACAATTCTTTGGAGATGAATTTTATGACAGAGTTTGACCCTAATGTGAAAGAAATAATGATTTATCCTCAAGATATTGGTAGAACTATTTTGAATTTCCTCAATAATGCTTTTTATGCTGCGACGATAAGATATTCGGCTGAGAAAGAAAGAGGCGTTAGTAATCCCGAAAAACCCATAGTTAAACTTTCTACGCATATGGAAAATGACAGGATTTTTATTTCAGTAATGGATAATGGTCAAGGTGTTCCTAATGAAATTAAAGATAAAATATTTCAACCATTTTTTACAACCAAACCCACCGGGAAAGGAACCGGATTGGGATTATCATTGAGTTATGATATTATACATGCACATGGAGGAGAAATTCTGGTAGATAGTAAGGAAGGAATGGGTACCACTTTTACCATATCTATACCTTTTCCACAAAATGAAAAACAATAATTTAGTGCTTTGTTTTTTACTTTGATTTTTATTTGTATTTTTGTGAAACCGTTACCAACCAACCAAGAATATGACCAATGTTTTAGTTGTCGATGATGAAAGAGATGTTCCTGATTTATTTCAGCAAAGATTTAGGAAAGAAATTAAAAGTGGCCAGATACACATGGAATTTGTATATTCAGGTTCCGAGGCCATCGATTACCTAAAGTTGCATAATGGTGAAATTGAATTGATTCTTTCAGATATCAATATGCCGGGTATGGACGGGCTTGAAATGCTCAGACAATTGCGTCAAAAACAGAACTAAAATGTCCGGTAGTGATTATGATTTCCGCTTATGGTGATGAAAATAATTATAAAATTGCCATGGAATACGGTGCAGAAGCTTTTTTGACCAAACCAATTGATTTTAATGATCTAAAACAAAGATTGCAACAGCATATTCAGTCGTAAACAAATGGTTTTCGGGCGTCTTCCCGGTGAAAAAGTAAATTAATATGAGCGTACTAAAAGAAACGAAGATTAACTGGGTGGTGGTCTTTTCACCAAAATCGCTCTTTTTTACGTTAACAGGTATTCTTTGTGCGGTAGTGGCCTTGCAGGGTTTTATGATTCCCAACCATTTTCTGGATGGCGGCGTCACCGGTGTTTCCATATTGCTGCACGAATCCTTTCACATTCCGATGTATCTTCTTCTTTTTGTATTGAATCTTCCGTTTTTATATATCGGCTACCACAAAATCGGAAAAACATTTGCTATTCAAACGGCGCTTGCTATATTTTTATTGAGTTTATTGATGTTTTTAATCAAAATACCCGAAGCCTTTACCAATGATAAAATTCTTATTGCCATATTCGGTGGAATTTTAATAGGCCTCGGTATTGGCCTGGTCATTAAAGGCGGCGGTGTCATCGACGGACTGGAAGTGCTTGCGGATTACACGCATAAAAAATCCGGTTTTTCCACATCCGAAATTATTCTTCTGGTCAATTCTTTATTGTTTTTGGGTGTAGCCTTTAAATTTGGAATTGAACCGGCCATGTATTCTATACTGACATATTTTACCGCCTTACGAACCTCGGATTACGTAGTGGATGGTTTTGAAGAGTTTACGGCCCTGACGATAGTTTCCAAACAACCTGAAAAAGTAAAGTACGCTATTGTCAACGATTTTAATAAAGCTATTTCCGTTTATAAAGGAGAAAGAGGTTATCTGCCCGGCTCCTATCACATTCATGAAGATTGTGATATCATTATGGCGATTGTTACCCGGTTGGAAATCCATCGTCTCAAACAAGCCATTCACGAAATCGATCCTGAAGCTTTCTTTTTTGTACAGTCTATCAAAGAAGTAACAGGCGGTATCACCAAAAAGAAAAAAGCACATTAAGGTTTGAAGATATTAAGGAGGGTTAACTAAAGACTCATATTAAATTTTAAATTAAGCGTTCCATTTTACATTTTCTTTAAAACCGTAAATGATTTTGGTAGCTCATATTATTATTTATATTTTACAGTGAGAAGTTGTAAAACCCTTCGGTAATGTAGGTTGGTTATGGGTAAAAACAGGTGTAAGTGTTTAATATGTATTCTTCTGGTTGCCACCTTGGTTTCCTGTAAAAATGAGGTAAAAAAATTACATTACATAACATTCTGTTTGAAAAACATTGCACCAAAATAACAAAATATTATTTCTGCTGGATTCACTTCATTTTTTTGAAAATAATGAAACAGAAATACAATTAAGTATCGAGCAAAAACCAATATCATCAACAGGTGATTTTGGTGAATTACATATATTAACCCATGCGCTTCTTATTGAAAAAAATCACATTGAAGCAGAAAAAATATAAGACAATACTTAAGGAAAATCAAAATTGCACCCTTTAACGGCTCTTTACTTGCAGAATATGAGTTAAAAAATTCGATTCCTGTTTCCGGAAAACACACATTGAAAGAAATAGAAAAGGGAACGTTTCCTGATTATTACAAAGGTCTTTCCGCATTCTGCCTTGGAAAAATCCAGGAGGAAGAAAATCATCAGATTGATGGAGCCAGGGTATTGTATGAAAAAGCACTGGCATATTTTCAAAAAACTGACCACATCACCCTGCCACCGAGTGTGGAGAATTATTAACTATTCACAGTACCTATCAGCGCAAAAAATCTAATGGCGATCAGATATGCTAACATGTTATTTGATTTTAATAAATATGTACCAGCCTGTGACTCGGTGGACAAAGCCAAAGCATATGCCAACAGGGCATTTATGATGTTTCGGGAGGATGATTTTGAAGGAACCTTAGAGGACATTAAAACCGGAATGTCTTTTATTGATGGTGAAAAAAATCCTGAAACATTTCAATCTTTGATGAAAAGCAGTTTTGTAGCCAATATGATTCGGGGAGAAGAGGTATTGTTTGGGAAAACATTAAAAATACTGAACATAATATTAACAAAACAGGTATTGATTTTATAGATGTAAACAGATGGAAAGCACAGTTTTTGTATTCGCAAAATAAATTTGATGAGGCGATTCCTTTTGGTGAAAAAAGTTTTAAAAAACTTGTGGAAACAAAAAAGGTATATACGGCAAAGTATTCAACCATGTGCTACCTTCTTTCTCAATCTTATTTAATGAAAGGTGACTACAAAACATCTTTACAATATATGTTTTTTAATCGGGAAAAATTTACAGACTTCCACCCTGACACCATGATGTCTATTCTTCGTAACGATACATTGTACGCTTTTTTCTCCGGCGACGGAATGTGCCAATATCTATTATCATCAATTTCTAAAGAGTAAAAATGTAAAGGTTTATTTAACGCCAATACCTTTTTGACACTGGTGGATACACTTTTGTACCATCAGATGGAAGGGGTGGAAGAAAATGTATTGCTGCAGTTTTATGTTGAAACCGGAAAACAATATTTTGATCTGGGTTTGTCTGTCAACTATCATTTGTATGAAGCAACCAGGGATAGTATTTATCTTCAACGTTTTTTTGAATACAGTGAAAGAGGAAAAACAGTCTCTTATACAAAGACATTTTGATGGCTAAAAAGAAAGTAATATTCACCTGAACTGGCGGAAAAGGAACTCCATCTCAGATCACAAATAAAGGAAGAAAAAGAAAAGGGGCTTCGCAGCAACCATCGTTTTAATTCATTGATGGATGAATACGTTTTGCTTGAAAAGGAAATAGAGAACCGGATGTCAAAACCTTCAGAATTTTCCTTGCTGGAAGGATTACAGAATGTGAACAAACCCGATCTTTTGTTGTCAAATAATCAAAACCTCCTCATCGTGGACGAAACAGACAGTGTTTGGTATTTTACGACTGTTATTGACCGCAAGTTGCGGATTATAGCAAAATCCGTATCAGAAGATGACATTCAAAGTATTTTAAAATTTGTAAAACATTGTTCCGAACATCAGGATTCGAATATATTTTCCATGTCCAAAACAGTAAAGAATCATTTTTTCCCGAAAGAAATTAATGGAAATGAAAATAAAAACTGGGTAATTATTCCGGACGGCATTTTACCATCGTTTACCTTTGAAAGAAATGTTTTGCAACGGTAAAATAATGTGAAAACATTTCCTTCACTCAGGTGTGGAATAGTTTAGACAAAGTTGAAAAACAAAAGCCTGGAAAGGAAGTTGCCATTTTGCTTTTAGTGATTTGGAAACCATCAGAGATAAAAAACGAACGTATCTGACAGAACTCCCGGGCACCTATAAAGAAGCTCAAAAAATTAAAAAGGAGTATCCGGATGCGCGATGGTTTAGTGGTAAAAAGCGACCAAAAAAACTTTCTCAAAGTGTATAGGGACCCCAATGTAGGGTACATTCATCTCAGCCTTACATGGCAAAGCCAATAGTGTTGAAAAAGACGATGTCAAACTTTATTTCAGAACAGAAGACGGAGGATTGGACAGTCTGTATGGTTACGAATTGTTGAGGTATAGAAGTGCTTGCAAAAAGTATCGCTCTCAGCCTGTTCCTCAGGCCTGGGCAAATACATAAGCGGAGAAGGAACGTATTCCCTTCCCCGTTATTTTATGCTCAATGGGGCAAATGAAGTAAATTATAATTTGTGGTACGTAGAGGATTGATTAGTATATGTTGAATTGTTGAATTGTTGAACTGTGCAATTGTTGAATGGTGAAATGGTGACAGTTCAGGGTTTGGCAAAGCTAAAGACGCCATTTATGTATGACCAATACTTTGATGATCCCGGAAATCGAACATCGTAGCGTCTTTGCTAGGAAGAGGTATTCGATTACCTCCGGAAAACATAAAATTTTTCCAAAGCAAATATATACCCAAGCTTAGCCTGGAGGCTAAGCTTTATCGAAAGTGTCATGGTAACGTTAACGACGTCACCAATAACGCTACATACGTCATAAATTTGCAATTACCATCTTATCCATTTTTTGTCTGAATGAAGATTTTTAAGATTGGCGTATATTAGGATTAAATTATCTACCGCCTTTTTAACTGCGATATAGGATTTAATTTCAAAGGATTGGGTGAAAAAACGAAGCAGAAATATTTTTCTGCTTCGTTTTTTATTTGTAAAGCGAGAACAGTGTCTTATTTGTTTGGTTTTATTTCCCTGAAACAATCTAAAAAAACATCATTTGGTTTGTATACGATTAATTTGTTCAACTTATCAGCGTCTATACCTCCTTGTAAATCAGGATGAACAGCCAAACTATCATTAAGTCTCATTAGCTCATTTTCACTAATTTTGAAATCATATCCAGTCAAAGCATCATATATTACATTACCATTTTTATGTCGAAATCAAATGGCAATGTTATATATAAATTTTTTCATAAGTAAAGGGTTCTAATTTTCCGTCTGACTTTGTTAAAAACTTTGGAAAACAACCCAAAGAACCTAAGTGTTTAGGTGCGTCTATTCCAAATGTATCTTTATTTGAGTCAATATGACCACTCGTTTTTGAATAATTTTTAACAATAAATATATTGAATCTCTCCTCTTTCTAATTCCCCGGGTTTATTAGATTCGGTTCATTATTAAATAATAATAGTCATTAAATCTACTCTTCCAACTTGAGCAGCAGTAGAGAGGTGTTTTTAAAATAAAGATAAAACTTTTGATTGATTATTAAATTTGTATCCGCCAAATATTGAACTTATTGGCCCACCACTTACCCCATATAAAACACCAGAATATACTTTATAAAAATGATCATACGTGGTACTAGAACCACAAGTAGGTGGTGTAATATTTTTATTCTTTCTTTACAACTACTCTGTATTATTGCAATTGAAAAACAGATACAATAATATTAATGGGTTTCTCATTTCATTTAAATTTTGTGTGGTTAATAAATATGTCGATTTGATTTTTTATACTTGGTGAGTTCGGTTTTTTTTTAATATCTCCATCCTTTTTTCCTCATTGTTCTGTCCTATCTCGCTGATACCGAGATAAAACAAGGCGAGGGTGTCTTTTTCCGTCCAGAGGGTGTTCAGCAAAGGTGCGGCTTCATCAAACAATTGGATGCTGTACAATTCGTAAGCTCTTCTTTGTTCTCCGGTCAATGTTACCGGTTGAACTGCCGACCTCATGGTTTTATGAAGTATAAGTTCGTCGTCAAACCGGGTGGCATATATACCTTTGTATTTTGGTGCCATTCGGGTTGTTTCTCTTAATGTAAAAAAATAGAAAAGGTAACCCATCACACCCAAAATAAATAGTAGACTCAACCATTTCCACCAGAAAAAAGAGGTTTTTGTTTTTTCCTTTTTTTCGATTTCCTTCAACATGTTCATTTTTTCTTCCAGAACATTTGCTCTTGCTGCCACCATAAAAATACGCAGTTCTTCGAGGTCAGCAGACAAGTTTGGTTCTGCCTCCAATCTGGATTCCATCAGATTTACTTCGTTGCGGAGAGCCTTTTTGTAGATAGGATTCCAATAATTCAATATCTTTAATACTGCTTCTCAATGCGTAAACTTTCTTGTTGATGTTGAAAAATAGTGTTTGTAACCTTTTCAGGCATTTATATTTTTGATTTTTGGTGGTGTCCACATTTTTATATCCAAGGGTATGTGATATTTCTTCCAATTTTTTGTTCGTAATAAAACAATAACAGCAAAGATTTACAGGATTTCCGAGTTTATCCGTATATTGAGGCCCTTTGTACATTATCTTCACCTACACCGGGTTCTTCCTCAGTGGTATACTTCACCCAAAATGTCATTTTGATGCAAACCGGATTCTTTTTTTCGAACGAATCAGTTCAAGGGCCTTTTACAGGGCGATTCCGAATAGATAGGTTTTGATATCCGAAGTTAGCGAGGTAAGTTTTTCTGTAATGACATTATCGTAAAATATAATGACCGCAACCTGAAAAATATCGACCGATTCATCATGGGAGCATAAAAATTCTTTTTGCAACCAGACAACTGTATCCTCCTTATACCTCAGGTAGAGTTTATTTAAGG
Source organism: Saprospiraceae bacterium (assembly GCA_016715245.1). Classification (GTDB taxonomy): domain Bacteria; phylum Bacteroidota; class Bacteroidia; order Chitinophagales; family Saprospiraceae; genus OLB9. The sequence goes on along the minus strand of JADKAS010000008.1, from coordinate 1,839 downwards.
CTTCATTCTCACTGACTTTAACATACTGAATCCAGTCCACCCCTATATTTTAGTTGTTTTGACAGGATAAATATAGCAAGATTTTAAATTATGAGAATATTAATTCTACTTTTTAATCAATAGGACAAAATCCTTTTTCTTTTTACTTTAAAAACCCCTGATGAAAGGGTGTTTTTCCTCTTTTCCACCAATTATATTTCTATCACTTTTGTACAATCATTCTGTGACCGGATTTCCGGATGGATGATGGGTGGAGAAAGCCCCACCGTAAAAACTTGGCAGTACCGAAAAGCCGGAGAGTAGGATATTTTAATACTATAATTTTTAACCAATCATGAGTAGTTTAAAAGCTTTTGGAGGCAACAATATTCTTTAATATGGCTGCCAGTAAATATTTTAATGCCAATCCCAATAAATTTAAGGGTAATGGTACACAAGGTGGTGTACAATATTCTTATCAGGTGATAAGTGCACCTGTTATCACCCTGATTCCCAACAACAATTCGAAAAACATTTCCATTGCATTGACGGTCAATATCAAAGTACCCACCATACCTTTTGATCATAACGTATCTATGGCAGCATCGGCCAAAATCAGCATTGTAAACAGTGTTTTATCTGTGACCAACCTCAGCCTTTCCGCAGTCAATCCCGCAGATGCATTTGTGGTGGGTCTGATCAATGCAGTGGTTATTCCGGCCTTAGCTACTTCATTGACAGCCATACCTATTCCTTTGCTTACAGGTGTTTTTGGTCCTTCCTTGTCTGCCCAGATTCTTGCTTGGTGTTTTGAACAATCCTGCCTTGGAAATCAGAGGAAAAATTGCCGGAACCAATATTGTCCAAAGCAGATACACCTTCTGCAGCAAATCTTAAATGCACTTAACTCCGGTAATAGCAGTAATGCAAAATCATAGGCTGCGTGGTGGAAGATGCAGTCAATCATCTTATTAAAACCTTACTGCCTGATCTATCTCACAGTTTTGATAAAAGAGCTTCTAAATGGGGTTTGGGCGCAGGAATAAAAGGAACTATCAAGGCAAGTAAGCCGGTGATGACAATCAATAACGGAGTTGGGGTCGCAAAAACAACGATTTCATTTTCAGGGCTTAAAGCAGGTATTGATCCACCTTTTGCCGGATGGCAATGGGTAAATCTTCCATCACCGACGGCAACCATAACCGTAAAACACCTTCTCAGATCCATAGGAAATACCGGTGTGATAGAAATCAAAGGCATCGACAGTTTTTCTGTAAATTTTAGTTTCCCACTTCTTTTGAAACCCGTAGAAGTATTGTTGGAAACATTGTTGAAGGGAATATTTCTTGTTTTTAAAGGTATCATCAACAATGCCATAAACGGGAGAAAAATTGAAATATTCAAACTGCCTTCCAAAGTTCCGGGAACGAATTACAGTGCTTCTTTGTCCTTTGCTCCAAACGGACTGGCTTATCATGGTAAATCTGTACAAGGCATCATTCAGGTAACCGGTTGACAGGTTTTTTTTTGAATAAATATAAAAGTTTATTTCGGAAGATTTTCCATAACGTATGGTAATATAATAGTTTGATTCATTGACAATTTTATTTCTTGAGTGAGGGCCGGAGACAATAAAGAGATGGGTCAAACTTTTTTGATGAACCAATTTTGTACTGCTAATACAGGGAAAAAATACCCGTACAAAAACAGGAAAACACTTGAGACCGGGTAAAATATTTTTAAGACTTTGTTTTTGAACTGAGGTATCTGAAAATCCAAAATAGAGTAAGGCAGGGGTAGCTTGAAAACTGGAAAGAGTAGGCATCATTGTAAAATTATATATTATGACTTAAAAGTAAG
>JADKAS010000007.1 GCA_016715245.1 Saprospiraceae bacterium | reverse complement strand
AAGGTCGGAACCTTTTCTTTGGCTACACATGAAAACTATAAAGATAAAAACGACAACTGGCAAAGTGTGACTGATTGGCACAACATTGTTGTGTGGAGATATCTGGCTGAAAAGTCTGAAAGAGAGTTAAAAAAAGGAAGTCTTGTGTTCATTGAAGGAAAGATGACCTACAGAAAATATCAGGACAAAGACGGAATTGAAAGATCTGCGGCTGAAGTAGTAGCTTCCAATGTACAACTGCTGGAAAAAAGAGAAGTAAGTGGTCAAAAATCCGGATTTCCTCCCGGACTGGATGACACTCCTTCTTTACCCAAAGACAGCGGATCAAATAGTGGAGCTGATGACCTTCCATTTTAATGAATAAAGTCATCCATATTTTATAACTAAAACCCAAATTTTGGACTTCGACCCTCCCTCTGAACTATTGTATTTATCCTTACATTTTGTTTTACAAATGTCCGGGCAACTGTCTTTTTTACTGATTTCTTTTGTGACTTTACTGATGTGCTCTGGCCTGATATCGGCTTCAGAAGTAGCTTTTTTTTCATTGGATGTAAATGAAGTAAAAGCCCTCGAAAATGAAAAATCTGAAAGGTCCCGGAAAATTCTTGCCCTGAAGGAAAAACCCAGATATCTCCTTGCTGTTATTTTGATATCCAACAATCTCGTCAACATAGGAATCATTCTTATTGCTGATACGATGATCAAATTATTATTGGGCAACGGAGAATTTCTTATCGCAGGTGAATGGTTGTCCAACAACATTTTTCAGGGTAGTCTGGATGCACAAATAGTGGCAAATATTTTTAATTTTTTGGTAACCGTCATCGGAGTGACTTTTGTTTTACTCTTATTTGGTGAAGCCGGTCCAAAAATGCTGGCCACAAATAATAAGAACTCGATTCTCAATATCATGGTGGGACCGCTGACATTTCTTGATTATGTCTTCAGACCAATAAGTTCTTCGCTCGTACGACTGTCAAAATATATTGAATCCGGTATCAATACCAACAATATCCATACCTCTAAAGAAGATATAGATACGGCCATTGACCTGATCGTGACGAAAACCGAAAATTCTACCCATGAAGCGGATATTCTGAAAGGAATTGTCAGTTTTGGGGACACCTCTGCCAAACAGATTATGCATACCCGTATGGATGTGGTCGCTGTGGATGTCAATTCCAATTTCAAAGAACTCCTCAAAATCGTTAAAGACTCAGGGTATTCCCGTTTTCCTGTTTTTGAAGATGATTTTGATGTTATTGTGGGAATATTGTATGTAAAAGATATTTTGGAATTTCTGGACAAAGACGAAAATTTTGAATGGCAGAAACTCATTCGCAAAAACGTTCTTTTTGTTCCCGAATCCAAAAAATTGATGAATTGCTGAGAGAATTTCAGGTTAAAAAAATGCATATGGCCATCATCGTGGATGAGTATGGAGGCAGTGCCGGCATCGCCACTTTAGAAGACATTATGGAAGAAGTGGTGGGCGATATCAAAGATGAATTTGACAGCGATGATGATGTGGAATACAAAAAAATCAGCGAAACTCACTATATTTTTGATGGGAAAAACCCTGCTGAATGACGTGTGCCGCGTCATAGGTGTTTCCACAAGTTTTTTGATGAAATAAAAACTGATACGGATTCTGTTGCCGGTATTTTTCTGGAAAAGTGGAGTGCCATTCCGGATGTAGGTCAGGAAATTTCTCATAATGGTGTAACACTAAGAATTGACTCCACTTCTAAAAAACGAATTGAAAGGATTAGTGTAATCATTGAAAATTAATGCAAAAATACCATGTCAATTCATATAAATATAGTAAAGTGGGTCTTGCCGGTATATTTGGGGCTTTGTTTTTTTTCATGTGGAGAAGAATCGGTAAGCCCTAAAATCAGAATGTACCCGAAAGTTAATTATCCCGAAAAAAAATATACAAAATACGAAAATCCGGCTTGCCCTTTTACCTTTGAATATCCGGCATATGGTATTATCAAAAAAGACAGTTTATTTTTCCAGGACAAGGTATTGTCCGACTGCTGGTTTGACTTGAGAATTGATACCCTACTTGCTTCTGTCCATTGTAATTACGTCGAAATTTCAAAAGAAAACACCCTGGACAAGTTGGTTAATGACGCTTTCACCATAGCCCCCTTTTCCGGCGGCCCCTGCCAGCGCCCGCCGGCGGCCCGGGGCGGTGGCGGGGACATCCCGCCCCGGTGCACGCGGGCGGGCCCCGGGGGCCGGGCGCCCGCCGCCCGGGCGCCCCCGGGAGCGGGGGCCGGCGGCGGGCGCGGGGGCCCCCCAGACGGGCCGCGGCCCCCCCCGCCCTTTACCCAGGATCGAAACCTTACAACTATTCAAAGTACTAATTTGGCAGAATTTTCTTTTCAGAACCATTTTTTTAATCTTTATCTCCCTTCAAAGATCAAAAAACATAAACTGCTGACCAATCAATGTGTATGAATCTCTTTTTTATTTGACAAAACTCCCCCTCCCAAAATCTCCCTCCAAATGAGTATACTTTTATATGTCTTCTCGGACTGAAAAAAATTTTCCTGAATTTCTTCTAAAAATATTTTATCATTCCCCGGGTTAGGATATAACCTGATATAAGAGTCTTTTTCAATAATCGTTGAAATTGAATTTGTTTTTACTGTGGTACAACCAAAATAAGCTTCATCTACAAATGATCTCCTTGGTCCTTTTAATCCCAACATTGCTTGCATTCGGGCCATTTGCCCATATGTAAACATTGAAGTACATTCATCCGGTACATTGTCCATAAAATTGCGGTTCATCCTTCTGTTTACAAAAAAACAGACAGTTGATAACACCATACTTTCTGTATGTGGCAGGCACAATAAAGTTTCTGTATTGTGCGAAGGAGTACACCCCCTCCGCCCCCCCCCCAATTCCAACCCGCCCAAAGGCTCGCCCAAAAAAATTCCCCATTAAATGTGCAATGTATACCCCCCTGACTACAAAAAGATTGCCGGAATTATGTCCAAAATGATCAAAGCCAATGACAATTCCTCTTTCCTGCTCCTCTCTGGCAATTGTGAATCCCCGCGATCTTCAAATATTGCGCCCTTTTTGTATCTGCCCAAATCTGACCCCAGATATTACTAAAATTGGGGCAAATAAGGCACCCCCTTTCTCTCTGGCCTTTCAAACTTTGAATACTGCCCCTGGTGGACCGTCCTCTCTCAAAAAAAGTTGAATTTATTTCCGTGCACCCAAACCCTTTTTTGTACTGATTGTTTTTTCTTTAAATAATGATTTGGGGTTTCAACTTCATTATTAAAAGCTTTATTTAAAGCTTCCATTTGATAGATAATGTTTTCCTCAGTAATTTTTTTATCCGGGGTTTCAATATTTTTACTTCGGTAAAGTAATATCTGAAATGGTTCAAAAGAATAATTCTTTTTATTTGTGAAATTCTTTTCCTTCTCTCCAAAGCTTTGGAAAGCTTGTACCCCCTTCGTTTCAACTTCCCCCTCCTGTTTCTTAAATTTTGGCTTTGAGCATCTACTAAATTAATAAATAGCATCAAAAAAAATAAATAAATTTTCATATTAAAATATTTTAGTGTAAAAATATAATTAAATGAATTGGTAACCAAAAAATAAAATAGTCAAAATTGGTCAAAATAAAACATAAATAAAATTTTGTTACGAAAATTATTATCTATAATTACATTTAAGTATAAATCAAACATTTAGGGAATGAATCATTAATCAATAGTGAGGAATTCACTCTTAATATTTGGGCTTAATCTATTAGGATATTTTTTTTTTGAAATCAAGTTTAAGTATAATTATTATCATAACTTTAATCAATAATTTATTTTTTCCATGCTCCTCTACTCCTCTTTCACCACCATAATTCCTTCATTGGTAAATACTCCACCGCCAGTGACATGTATGACCACTTTGTCAGGATGGCTGAGACTTAGTGTTCCATAATTCGTAAAGGCTCCTTCTATCTTAATATCCTGGAATAAATTATTTGGATTATCTGCCATTATATTCATCTTTCCGTGATTGGAAAGATTTCCTCCGTTTACTACCTTTACTGCATGTTCTGTGGCCTGGGATATATTTAGTACACCGTTGGTTGTGATATCCGCAGTTCCTGCCACCTCCAAACTGTTCTGATCCGCATCGTAAACAGACAAAATATCAACAGTGTCAGAAATGGTAAGTTGGCCGGCCACCTCAATTCCTGAAGCATTCTCTAATCGCAAAGGTGATAACAATGTGAGGTTTTGATTCTGACCGATGTATATTTTGCTTATGTTGACCCGGGCTGTACTATCCATTGTTACATTCTGGCTGAGATCACTCAGGTCAGGGAACACCACATTATGGCAAACATCAGGGCTAATGCCCAAACTCCAATCGGAAGTAGTATTCCATAGTCCTGATCCTCCTGTCCAGGTGTTGGTGCGTCTCAAAAGAATATCAACGGTAATTGATTTTGTTAACCCTCTGGCCCTGTGATAACTGTATGGCGTCACGCTCAGCGATTTGACCGGAGCATTTTCATTCCATAATACCACTACTTCTGGTGAAAAAGGTGAATGTTGGATAAAACTTCCCCCTATAATTGCCCAGTCGTAATATGCAGCCGAATCCTGCCTCGTCTTATATTCCTGCTGCAACTGATCATTGCAGATGACCGTATCTCCGGTAATAACAAGAGGCGCCGGACGAAGCAGGTTTACATAAAATCCATCCGAAATTTTGGGGACAATATCACCGTGAAGGCTGTTTGAACCATTTTCATGAACGCCGTGGCCACGATTGGTGTAGGAGTGAAAATCGTGCGCCAAACCAACACTTGTGGCCTGTACTGAAATCGGATTGCTGCCGTATACCACCGGAAGATCTGATCCCACAACAAGCCAAAGGAGATTGCTGAACGGCTCACCTGATTCATAAGGGACAGTCTCATCATCTGTGCTATGAAATAATGTAACTCGCGGCTCCGTGCTCTCTTCAATATACTCTGTATAACCAAGTGCCCCAGCCAAACTAAATACTGCTCTTGCCCTGCCGTCAAAATTGCGGTTGTTGCCTACACTATCCAGGGAAAGGAGATCCGGGATCTGAATGCCGTTCTGATTCCACACCCTTGTGGAAACAGGGCGGTCAGAATCTGTGTCAAGGTAGGCGTTGTGAAGTGCAATGAATCCTCCTGAACTATGGCCACCCAGATAAATATTTTGTGGATCTGCCCTGAATATATTAGCACCGGCTGCATCCGCCTTAAAAAAACGCACAGCGGATCTTCCATCCTGCAGTCCTCTGTAAACGGCTCTCATTGCGAGCTGATCGTCGAAAATATTCATTCCCAAACGATAATCAATGACGGCAGTGACAAATCCTCTTTTCGCCAGATTTTGGGCCAGAAGACGTATACTCCAGTGGTCTTTACTCCCGGATAAAAACCCACCACCAAATGCAATAATGATGACCGGTCTTTTCGATAAAGTATCACCCGTCGGTGTAAAAATATTCATTTTAAGGTTGACCGCTGTCGTCTGATATTCTCTCACATTCAAAGGATATCCGGTAATCCATTCGTAAAAGCCACCGCCCGGATTTGGTCTTGGGACACCCGTACTGAAAGTGATATCTGTCGTTTCTGTCCAGTTGGTAAAAACCATACTGTGATACCTGTCAGGTAAAGGCTGTGATGTAAGTGTTTCGGTAAAGAATAACATCAATACCAAAACCGGCAAAATAATGTTTTTCACGTTTAATATGGTGTGCTGATTGATAATCAGTCCTTGTCCGGACTAATTTCCTGCTGTTGGAAATAAGGATATATTTCGTTCTGAAACTTCGGGAATTTAAAAATTTTTCTTTTTATAGAATAATAGGTTGCTGAAGAAATATTTAATTCTTTGCATTTTTCCATTTCCATTTTTTCAACCCTTGCCCTCAGAACTTCATTTTTTTGTTGTATAGCTTCAATAAATTTTTTTTCATTTTCCGTAAATTCATTGGTATTGACACCTTCAATATTATTGGTTAAAACTTCCCTGTACCTCTGATAAGAAATATTATACTCCTGAAGAAGTGATATAATTTCAACATCGAGGCTGCTCTGTGTTTTTCTTGATTCATTAAAAATAACAGCAAAAGCGGTGAGTTCACTATCCTTAAATTTTACATTATCCGTCTGTGCATTGATGTCAATCGCGCAAAAAAAGCATATTAAAAATGTAAATATCAGGGCGTTTGTAAAAATGTTTTTCATTCTGAATGATTAAAGTTCCGATATATTATTTCAACACATTATTAATCACGAAGTTATGACAAAAATATTAAATATATAATAAAATATGTATAAAATTTACATATAATTAATTTACATGTATATATTGCTGTATTTGTTAAATTTACAAGTCCTGTTTTTTGTGATTGAATTGTTTATGTCAGATATAAAATCAATATTTTCACCGTGTTTTGAACAAAAAGAATCATTCATACATTACTACATAAAAAAATGATTTTTATTCTTTCTCCTTCAAAAAGTATGTTTAAGGACAGAAGGGTTTTACCGGAAGTCTCTTTTCCTGTCTGCGAAAAGGAATACAGGGAATTGGTAAAAATAATAAAAGGTTGGTCTTTTAAAGTGGTACAGAAAATGATGAAGACCAGTGATGTTCTGACAAAAGAAACAATGGAAACTTTTGTTTCGTTTCCGGAAATAATTTCACAGGAAAATTCCAATCCGGCCATTCTTGCTTACAAAGGAGATGTTTATCAGGGTTTGAAAGCTGAAACACTCAGCGAAGCAGACCTTAATTTTGCCCAACAACACCTGAGAATTTTGTCAGGTTTGTTCGGCGTATTAAAACCTTTTGACCTGATTCCACCATACAGGCTTGAAATGGGTTTGCCGTTGACCACAAAAAAATATAAAAATATATATAGTTTCTGGGGAGATAAAATCACATCAGAACTGGTCCGGACACTCGGCAACCATAAAAATAAAATTCTGATAAATCTGGCTTCAAATGAATATTTTTCTTCCCTGCAAATCAAAAAATTTCCTTATCCGGTGTACCACATAGATTTCCGGGAAAACAAAAACGGAAAACTTGCCGGCAATTCTATTACCAATAAAAAAATGAAAGGCGTAATGGCAAATTTTATTATCCGGAACAGAACCGAAAACCCGGAAGAATTAAAATCTTTCAGCGAAGACGGGTTTACATTTTCTCCAGCTCATTCCGGAGAATTTCACTTCACATTTGTCAGGAAGTGAAAATGAGACGAAGGATTATTTTTTGAATGTGAAATAATTCATAATTAAGAACTAATTTTGACACAAATTATTTTATGGAGTTTGTAAGTGTTTTTGATATTTTCAAAATCGGGGTTGGCCCCTCCAGTTCTCATACCCTCGGCCCATGGAAAGCTGCCCGCAGTTTTGTGAAAAAGCTGGAAAACAAAGGTGAAACGATCGAAGGCGGTCATATTGAAGTTTTTCTATTCGGTTCATTGTCCCTCACCGGAAAAGGACATGCTACTGACCTCGCCGTAATCATGGGTTTATCTGACTTTGATCCGGAAACGGTGGAGACTTCAAAAATTGATGAGTTTATCAAAACGGTTAAAGAACAAAAACACCTTTTGATTAAAAATCAATACAAGGTGGTTTTTGATCCGGAAATTCACATACATTTTAAAGATACGTTTCTTGAATACCATGCCAATGGAATGATTTTTAACTGGACAGGTAAAAATGAAGAAGTTATCTCTGATGTTTTTTATTCAGTGGGCGGAGGATTTATTGTCCGTGAAGGTGATACAACATCAGAAAATACTGCAGCCCTCCCCTATCCTTTTCCAATTCAGACTTCAGAGCAACTTTTAAAGTATTGTGCGTCAACAGGGTTTTCGATTTCTGATGTGGTTAGACAAAACGAACTTATCAACCGAAGTCCGGAAAAATACGAAAACGATATTATGAAAATCTGGAATACCATGCTGGATTCCATGTTTGTGGGATGTCATACAGAGGGTATTTTGCCTGGAATGTTGTCCGTAAAAAGAAGAAGCGCGCCACTCCTGAAAAAACTGCTACCTGACCAGGCAGAATACAATGACTCCGGAACATGGCTTGAGGCAATTCGTCGGTCTCCCGTGGATTTTCAAAAAATTTTTAAATGGGTGAGCACATTTGCTATCAGTGTCAACGAAGTAAATGCTGCCTTCGGGCGGGTTGTTACCGCTCCTACTAATGGAAGTGCCGGTGTCATACCTGCCGTTTTGATGTATTATCTCAGTTTTGTCAATACAAATGCAGGAAAGGATGAAATTATTCGTTTTCTGGCCTGTGCATCTGAGATTGGAAGTATCTTCAAAAAAGGGTCGACCTTGTCTGCGGCTATGGGAGGTTGTCAGGCTGAAATCGGCGTTTCTTCTGCCATGGCAGCTGCAGGACTCACCGAGCTATTAGGGGGAAGTCCGGAAAGATGTATTATTGCAGCAGAAATAGCCATGGAGCATCATCTCGGTATGACTTGTGACCCGATAGGAGGTTTGGTTCAGATACCTTGTATTGAAAGAAACTCCATGGGTGCCATCAAGGCTATTAACGCTGCTGAAATGGCTATAGACAGAGAGCCTTCAGAAGTAAAAGTTCCCCTGGACGACGTTGTAAAAACCATGTGGGAAACCGCAAAAGACATGAACAGTAAATATAAGGAGACTTCAGAAGCAGGATTGGCCACCACTGTCAATATTATTGATTGTTGATAAAGTTTTTCCATGTGTCGCAATTATTAATAGATTAGTCGGCTTTTAGAAAATATTAAAAACTTTTTCCATATGGAAAGAGTTACTTTGTTTTATAAATATAATTTAAAACCCATGAAAGTACGTTACAGACTGCTTTTTATATTTTTTATGATGTATTCTTTTTTGCAAGCTCAGTTTCCGGGAGCCGGTATGAAAAAAGGACCTGAGCTGAAAGGGAAAATTTCAGGAAATTTGGTTGATTCGTTAAGTGGGGAACCTGTAGGTTATGCAACACTGTCCATAAAAAAATCAGGAAGTAATATTGTAAGTGACGGCATATTAAGTGAGGAGAATGGAGATTTTGTTTTTCATGATGTCAAAACCGGAAAATATACTTTGGAAATTTCATTCCTTGGTTATTCGGATAAAATTATAAGCAACGTCGAAACAACACTTCGTTCTCCGGATATACAATTGGGAAAAATAAAACTTGTTCCTTCCAATATTTTGCTGGACGCAGTTGAAATCGTGGAAGAAAAAACATTAATCGAAAATAAAATTGACAAACTAGTATTTAATGCAGAAAATGATGCCAGTATTGCAGGAGGAGACGCATCAGATGTATTGCGGAAAGTGCCTTTGTTGACCGTTGATCTTAATGGTAATGTATCTTTGAGAGGCTCTCAAAACGTCAGGATACTCATTAATGGAAAACCATCGGGCATGTTTTCCGGAAATGTCGCCGATGCTTTAAAAATGTTTCCTGCTGATCAGATTAAAAAAGTTGAAGTCATCACTTCTCCTTCAGCAAAATATGACGGTGAAGGAAGTGCTGGCATTATCAATATTATTACAAAAAAGCAGCAAATTGAAGGTGTTGCAGGAAATGTCAACGCTTCTGTGGGTAATCGTCAAAATTCGCTATTTTCTAATCTCAATGCAGGCAGAGGAAGGTTTGGGTCGAGTCTCAGCGGGGCTATTTTTTATTCAGTACCCCTGGATGGAATCACAGAGTTTTACAGAGAGGATAATACCCGGGCTGGCATCAGAACCATTTCACAAAACGGCATACAGGAGACGTCTCGTTTGGGTGGTAATGGATCGGTTAATTTATTTTATGATTTTAATGGTTTTAATAGCCTCACCAGTTCCTTCTCCGTAAGAGGATTCGGATTTGATAATGATGGTAGCTTAAATGGTTCCATTCAAGATCCCTCTTTTGGAATCACCGATCTTTTTACCCGAAAAAATACGGGAATTACAGCAAACAACGGTTTTGACTGGAACACGGATTACACTAAAAAATTTGATAAAGAAGGGCAGGAATTTTCTGTAGCTGTTCAATATTCGAAACAAAACAGCGATCAGGACAATGGTATCATTGAAGATCACGTCAACCTTAAAGCGCTCAACAGAGATTCCAAAATTGTAAATGACGGAGACAACCACGAAACGACGATACAATTCGATTATGTCCATCCATTTAATAAATCTGTCAAGCTGGAAACCGGTGTCAAAGGCGTCATTCGAAAGATTATAAGTGATTACAGTACCGATGTACTGGAAAATCTTTCCTTCAGAAGAGTAAGTGATATTTATGAATACGATCAGGATGTGTACGCCGGATATGCTTCTCTCAATTTTTATATTATGAAAAAAATCGGTGTAAATGCCGGTTTACGTTATGAAAGTACGGGTATCTCCGGACAATCTCAAATTGAGCAATCAAATTCGGTAAAAAACAATTACGGTAATATTCTGCCAAGTATTACCTTGTCAAGGACATTTCCAAAATTCAGAACGTTAAAAGTAGCATATACCAGAAGAATTCAGAGACCTGGTTTACAATTTATCAATCCCTTTAACAATACTTCTGACTTCTTAAACCGGGTAGAAGGAAACCCTTATTTATCACCCGAGTTGGTTGATCAGATTGAATTATCTTATAATATTACTTTTTGGGGAATAACTACTTTTTCATCGGTGTATTATAAAAATACAAAAGATATTATTGAGCAGGTTTTACTGATTGATAATACAGGATTATCAAAAAATACTTTTCAGAATATAGGTAAAAATCAGGCATTTGGACTTAATACCTTTGTGTCCAAAACCATTAATTTATTTACCTTCAGAACAGGTGGAAACATTTATTCTTATGATGCTTCCGGGGTGATCAATGGCACTCCGATAGCCAGAAAAAGTTATGAATACAATCTGTTTTTTAATGGCGAATTTAAATTTACAGGAACCCTCAAAGCAGACTTTTTCGGATTTTTCAGGTCACCTGTCAGAACCATCCAAGGAGATAATCCTGCATTTACCATTTATGGTATGGGCATCAGAAAAGAATTTAAAAAATCAAGTATTGGACTGACTTTGATAGAACCGTTTAATGAAGATAAATTTTTCCGCTCCAATATAAGCAATGATCAATTTACCCAAAAATCAAGTTTCAGTATTCCGTTCAGATCAATCGGAATAAATTACAGACTTAAGTTTGGCAACGTAGATTTCAAAGAAAGAAAATCCAAAGTTAAAAATACAGATATCAAACAAGGAAATGACAACCAGAATCAGGGTATGCCGACCAACAACAATCAATAAAAGGTTAGGAATATTTCTTTTGTGTACGCAATGAATGATTTTTATTTTTCTTACGAATGACAAACTCAATAAAAGAAATGCTTGAATTGATGATGAAAAATGATTTTAAAAAACTAAAAGACGTTTTCGAGGTAACTCAGACGGCTTTTTAATCTGAAGCAAAAATTGACCAATTAAAACGATACACATGAAATATATTTTTTTCATCAATGGGATGATTCAAATGATTGCCGGGATTGTTTTATTTTTAAAACCGGGTCTGCTTTTTACAGATGCAACAAACAGTGTATCGACAATGGTAATTTTGAAAATGTATGCCATTCTCTCAATGGCTTTTGGAGGTATATGTTTAGTTATTGGAAAAAACGGAAACGAATATAACCTTCTAAAATCCGGTGCTTTGATTATAATGATGTTTCACCTTATCATTGCATTTCAGTCATATGGAGCGTATATCGGCGGATATTTACCAAATATGGGTGCTTTTGGTTTTCATTTGACAACGGCGATAATATTAACCATACTTTTTCTGAGAAACAGAGAGGACACTATCTGATACTGGTTTTATTTTTTCATTTTAAATCATACATGATGGAAACACAATTACCTCAACTTATAGAAATTCTGACACTTGAAAAAATAGGCGCTCAGGATTTTATCGGGCAGAATATGTTTATCGGAAGTCCGAACGTCTATGGAGGTCAGGTGTTGGGACAGGCCATTTCAGCAGCACATGTTACAGTGGATGAAGACAGGACATTACATTCAATACATAGCTATTTTATAAGCCCGGGAGACCACGATATTCCGATTTTTTATAATGTTGAAAAAATTAAGGACGGTAAGGTTTTTCAGACAAGAAGGGTGGTAGCCAAACAAAACGGCAGAGAAATTTTTATTCTATCTGCCTCGTTCCATAAATACGAAGAGGGAATTGAGCATCAAGCGATTATGCCAAATGTGGCCAGACCTGAATCACTGACATCTTTTTCAGATTTGTTTGCTGAATTTGCAGAAAAATTCAGAATTGAACCCAGAGGAATTTTTTCGCCTCAGGGGCCATTTATATTTCACCCTGTGGAACATTATGATCCTTTCAAACCCAAGGCTAGGCCGCCTATGAATCATACATGGTTCAGAACAAATGGAAAGGTGGAAGGAAATGACAGAAAAAATAAAGAAATCCTGGCTTATGCCTCTGATTTTAATTTGTTAATCACGGCTTTGTTACCTCATGGATTGTCGTTTTTCAATACTCCCATGCAGATTGCATCCCTTGACCATGCTATGTGGTTTCACAGAGAAGCAAAAGTAGATGACTGGTTGTTGTATGTAGTGGAAAGTACCAATGCAAATGCAGGCCGTGCATTTTGTACAGGAAAAATATTTTCAAAAGACGGACACCTCATTGCCAGCACGGCTCAGGAAGGACTCATTCGAAAATTATAATAAAATTACTTTGGTAAGGAATTTTTATTGTGGTCTTATTCGGTACAATCCATTTATCGTACTGTTTCCCTGATTATCAACACTTTTTCCAGTACCCAGGTTTGATTTAGTATCCAGGATATCCACATCTGTCATATTTAAAATTCCTCGGTTATAGATTACCCTTGTATTCGTATTTCCTGTTCCTCCAATCAATTTCAGATTCTGAATGGTGAGTGTAACGCCTGGAAGAACTTCAAATATATATCCCGGGTGAATGGATTGTATAGTGGTATTTTCTGTAGTCATAATGATATTCAGGTTTTTACTCACCACAATAGGTGACAACAATTGTATCGTCTGATTATGGACGAGAGGGGTAAAAACAATGTTGGTTCCAGGGGCAGCGCATGCCATCACATTTCTCAATGAATGCTGACCATCATCATTTATACTTCTGACACTGCTGGTACAATTGTCAATACAGGAGACATTGCCTGACCATCCCAGTTTCGTTACACTTCCATCTGAACGAAATTGCAGCGTGAGACAACCAGAAGGATCGGTTGATGTAAATGGACCGGGAAACGTTGTTCCATAATATCCTCCCGCAGGAAAACCTGATATCGTTGCAGGATTGGAGCTTGCAAACATGGGAGCATTGGTACCTAAGCCATTATACACATACAAAGCATCATATTGAGGTTCTGCTTCAAAAGCTGTAAAAGTAATAACCGCTTGTTGATAAGGTCCTCCCGGACAAATATAGCGTATGGTATTTTCATTATCGCTGTAATCTGCAGAGGCACCTCCTGTGTCGGTAGAAACATCGTTACAAGTGGTACGGGTGATGTGTGGTCCCGATGTTGACCATGAAGATTGTCCATCTGCACAAACACTTCTCACATGGAAATAATAGTTGGTATTACTGTTCAGTCCAGTAAAACTAGCTGTTGTATTAGTGGTGGCGGTACTTGAAGCCGGCGGAACGGTAGAGGAATTGATGGCATACTGATATCCTCCGGAAGGTGGTGGTGTCGGCGCTGTCCATTGTATCGTTGCTGTGTTGATATCTATAGACTGAACTGTAATCGCCGGTGGAGAAAAACAATTAATTGCACCTCGTACCGGCGATTTCCATGCACCTCTTCCATAGGTAGCTGCAAATATTTCCTGTGTATTATTTTTTATTTTTAAATCACGTACCCTTACATTAGGCAAATTGGCATTATATAATTCCCAGTTTGCCATGGTGTTATCTTTATAATAAATCCCGACATCCATTCCTACATAAAGACCGTCTTGTGTACCTACCTGATAAATAATACAATTAGCGGGCAAATTAGGTAAATTACCACTGATATTCGTCCATGATGTACCGTTGTTGATGGATTTATAGACTTTTTCACCTGCATTGTAATTTGATCGTATGGCCCAGATTATATTTGGGTCAGTAGGATGAATAACAATTTCCTGAACGGAACTCCCCGGTACTGTTTTTGTTGTCCAATTGATACCGGCATCTGTAGAATAATATAATGCACTACTGGTGCCGGAATATAAAACATTGGAATTGGACGGAGAAACAAACAAATAAGTAAGGTCACTCCCACTTATGTTAGAACTGATGGGAGTCCATGCACCACCTTGATTGGTCGATTTATGGATTCTGTTGTAACCAACATAAACATTCTGAGTATTGGAAGGGTCAATGGCAAGTGGTGTAATCCATGCTCCTGTATTGGCATCTGCAATACTCATTGAAGAAAAACTGCTACCATTGGTAGATCTAGAAAAATTTCCGTATTGATAAGACGCATACATAACACTGGCATTGGTTGGGCTTATGTGACAATCCATTCCATCCCCCCCTATTCTATCAAACCAAACCCCATCTGTTCCTTTGATTTTTGTACCGTTATCCTGAAGACCTGTTATGATTTTTGAATCCATTTGAGAAACATCAACCCTGTACATCTGAGAGATTTCCATTGTATTGGTTCTATGTGTCCATGTAACACCTCCATCAAGCGTACGGTATATTCCTCCGTCATTACCCAGCCATAGCGTTGTACTATTTTGCCATTCAAGCGCATGTTGATCGGCATGTACTGTTTGTACGCCAGAAGCGCCGGACCAGTGAGTCCTCAAAGCCCAGGTTACACCACCATCCACTGATTTCCAGATATTAATTCCTCCTGTGTATACTATATTGGCATTTGTCGGATCAACGTTAATACAAAGGTCATACCATCCCTGACCGGTCGTACTGGTTCCTGCGGCATTGCTCCCTAAGATATTAGGTGTTGACGATACGAGACTATAAGATGTTCCGTTATCGGTAGATTTATACATTCCATTAAATCCGCTGTTTCCTGAATTGGAACATAATGCATACACTACACTTGAATTGTTTGGGGATACAGCCAGTGCAATCCGGTTATTGGACCCTATGGTTTGGATTAAAGTCCAGCTGGATCCGTTATTTGTTGATGTGTATAAACCATTGCCGGTGGAGGCGTAAAAAGTATTGCTTATCGCAGCTGGATTTGCCTCAATATCAAAAAAACTACCGGTCACTATCTGAGTCCAGTTAGTACCGGCATTGATGGTTCTATACAAACCATCAGATGTAGCAGCAAGCAACATATTCGTATCATCAGGATCCATCAATATTTTCCTTATTCTTCTCCCTTGGGAAACATTCCAATTCAAACCGGTAGTTTGCCAGGTAACACCCCCATCCGTTGATTTCAAAATCCCCACAGAATAGGTATCCGACCCATCACCATCACCTGTAGCAATGTACATGATATTTGGAGTAGTGGGATGTACAACAATACTTGAGACACCAAGCACTACTGCATTATCAAAATTGGTAGTCCAATTGTTGCCTCCATCCGTCGTTTTCCAAAGACCTCCTCCCGGTGAACCGACCCACATAATATTGCTGTTGGTCGGATGAAAAGCAACACAATTTATTCTGCCTAATCCCGCATAACCACCTGAAGTGGTGTTGGGTCCCAGGTTAGTCCAATTAGCGGTCACTACATTTCTGTCATTATTTTTATAATTTTTCAGGAATTCATTAAAATTTTTTTCATTTATTCCTGCTTCTGGAAAACTACCATCCTCATATACTCTATCCGTCCAATTATATTCCCATCTTTTGTAGGCTTTATACCCGGTACCTTTTTCTTCGATGGGAATATTATTAAAATACTCAACAGCTGCCTCTTGTATTCTAAAAAAATTAGGGTTACCATTGGCATCAAGCCCACTTTCCACCCATGGTTGCGCAGAAAGTAAAAAAGACATTAAAAATAGTAATACCGATAAAAATAGCCTGACAACTCCCATACAAATAATTATTTGTTAATTTTAAAAATAAGCACAAATATAAATACTATTGATGGATTGAGATATTAAAATACTGTCACAAACGGTCAAAAGGTTTAAATAATTTATTCACATCCTTAAGAAAAGCTTATATGACCATTATAAGGTAAATTTAAATCCTGTTTGAAGATGTAAAGAATTGACTTTGTCATTATTTGGACCGATACCGATTCCATCACTTTTAAGAAAGCTGTGATAGGATGGCTGGGCATAAACATGTAATCGGGAATGTATTTTTTTCTCAATCCCTATACCCAGATGAAGGTCGATAAAATAATTACCTTCCAGGCTTCCACTATCCAAAAAACCGGTAGTAAAGGGCTTTTCTTCCAGCCGGGGACCATCATCAGAAAATCTGTTATAATTGACCGGTTTACCTTTGACAACACTCTCTTCAATTTCATATCCGGCTTCAGTGATAACATTGAATGAAGATCCCGCCATGGCATAGACTGACCAACCCTTTTTATTAAATGCAAAATATTTGAACCTTAAAGGAACTTTAATAATGGTGAATTGAATTTTTCTGAGACTGGTTTCAAAATATATATCAGCTGCCGCGCCAAAGGTTTCCTTTATCAGTAGCGGTGAATATTGAAGATTTGTGTATTCAAAGCCGGTTTCAATTTCTAATTTCTGAAAAGATCGACCAACACTGAAACCATAACTCTGAGCTGAAGTTGAGTTTTCAAATCTGGGAATTGAATACACTTTGTCAAATGGTGTCAGAATAAAATTGCGGACATGGGAAAAATAAAAACCTATTCTGGTTACATTATTTGTTTTTTTGGATGCCGCAAAATTCATTGGGATAATGGTAGCCATAACAGAATAAGGATCCTGTACTTTTGCAGGAATTAATGGTATTGTACTTCCATTGTCAATTTTTGTTACTTCTCCTTTAAAAGCTGAATTGTAGGATTCGTCAGTGTGCTTTGATACAGAATGAATATTTTTTGTGTTCCCCGGTAAATTTTTAAACTTCTGAATTTCAGCAATGGCAACCAGCTTTCTATTGGATATATTTGTGTTGTTTTTTACCAATCCGGATTTTTTTATTGGAACACCCTTTTTCTGGTCAAAGGCTGCCTCCTCTTTTTCCTTTGTTTGTGCTATTTTTTCTAAAGAAAGTGATTTATTGTCAGCATATTGAATATGTTCATTTTCAGGGAACATTAAAAAATGATTGGTCACATTAAAAAAGGTAAAAACAAACAAAAAGACTGCGATCAATTCTTTTAATTTGTTGATATAAATCTTTCTTCTGTACGTTTCAATGGTTTCCAGTCTGTACTTCAACTTTTCCCAATGCTGAATCTGATGTGATTTGAGCACGGAACCAACTTTGGTTTTAATATTTTTATCAAAATTCTGATCTGATATCGGCGTTGTGTTTGGTTCTTTATTCACCCATTTTTCCTGAAACGTCTGCCAGGCACCATAAGACGGTGTCGGAGGCATTTCGTTGAGTTTTTTCCGGATGACGAAATCAAAACTCTTATTTTTGTTCATGGATTCTATTCTTTATGGCCAACAACTCTTTCAATTTGGTACGTGCTTTTACCAAATTTGATCTGGAAGTACTCTCTGTTATTCCAAGTATTTCACCAATTTCCTTATGAGAATACCCATCAATAACATATAGATTAAATACAGAACGATAAGAAACCGTCAATTGCTGCAAACAGGATAAAATTTCTTCTGCATTCATTTTTTCAAGGGCATCTTCCTGTACATCACAAACTGAATATGCGGTTTCTATGTTTTCCGTTTTCCTTCGCAAATCTTTTCTGTAATGATCGATACAGGTATTGACCATAATTCTGCGCATCCAGGCAACCAGAGAAGTCCCTGTCTGGTATTTTTCTATGTGTCGGAAGATTTTTATAAAACCATCGTGGAGAATATCCAGCGCTTCATTTTCATTATGTGCAAATCTCAGACAAACGTTCATCATCGGAGCATAAAAATGTTCATAAACATATTTTTGTGCCCAGGCTTCTTTTCTGATACAAGCTTCAATAAGATAATGTTCAGAACCGTTTATGTCTAAAATAATATCCATGCCTTAAAAATAAAAAAACCTTTGGAATCATCCATAGAATCTTTCAAGAAAATGAAAAAAAGCAACGATTAAGACACTTTTTAACCTTTTCTTAGTAATTTATGATGGTAATTCTACCCCTTTCCCCTTTCAACAAGATTTTGTAAGAACTTTTTATGATCCTAAAATTTTGAGAACACAAAATAATGTAAACATTGCATTCCGGAATATTTCATTTTAATAAAAACTGAACTATTATTCTTTCCACAATAATATGGATACCAGAAAATTAAAATACTTACCGGAGAAAAAATTATTCAGATTTGCTAAATTCTATGTTTAAGGCTCCGCTTACATCACCCGTTTTGATTGGGATAAAATCAATTTCCTGAAGATTTTCATATCCGGGCAAAATCAGCATTTCATCAGACCATTTCAGGGGATGCTGCGTTTCAAAAACTGATGTTCGAGGAATTAATCTCCAACTTGTATTGTCAGGAAAATTTTCATAAACTCCTAAAATTACTTTACGCATTATAACCAGATCAGCTGAGTTTATCTTCCCATCCCTGTTTACATCAGCGGCTATAAATTGGAAAGGATTTGAGAATGTCTCTATCCCCAAAATATGTTTTTGAATCAAAACAAGGTCAAATGTGGACACTTCTTTTGAAGGTTCCTGATGGCTTAAACCTGTAATTATATAATTTTTTAGCGGGTCGTTTTTTGGAAATAAAAAGAAATTGTCTGTAGTTTCCAATTTCAGCACTTTATTCCCCTGATATCTTTTAATCGTAAAAAGTTCATCTGAATCAACATTCGTTAGCAATTTTCCTCCAATTATCCTGTTTTCCTTTTCTTCACATGAAAAAAACAAAGAAAGATTGTCAACATCCCAAACACTGACAGTTGACGTATTTCCAACCGTACAGTATGGAAGTAATTCAACCCTTACAGAATCTCCTTCTTGCAAGACATAATCTGGGTTTTCGTATAAATCCAGTTTTTCTTTTTTCCAGGTATTGTTTGTAGGAATATCCTGTTGTGCAAAGACCAGCGCATCATTTTTATAAATACGGATGCGTATTTTGGTTGGGTAATTATTGGGACCGGTAGCTCCATTAATCCAGTTATAATTCAACGGAGCATTATGATGAAACACAAGATGATTCCATTTAATATAACTCCCTGAAACCGGACTGGCTCTAAATCCAAAAACAACCGGTTTTTGAGTTGCCTCTTCAGGTATACAGGTATTGGAGACACTGACACACATAGACAAGCTGCTTTCATGGCCCAAGGTGCAGGAATGTTTATTTTCCTGAGGTTGCTCTCTTTCAATGTTGGATGCTGAAATCGTACCACAAGATAAGCTGGACAAGTACCGCGGCACAAATTCTTCATAATTCATACCTTGTTGTGGTGTTTTGGCATCGCACAATTGAAAGTCATAGATAATATCCTGCTGACAAGGTAAAATATTTACAATCAATGTACTGTCACATCCGCTCTGACTGTTGAGGTTTTGCACAAATACGCCGGGGCTGTTGTATACCACATTGTTTACCTCAAAACTTCCTGCATTGCAAAGCGAATAATATTGACGGCTTGTCAAACTGGTTCCTGTTCGGATAATTAACGTCAAAATACTGTCACATCCGTTTGAATTTACAAGTTTTTGGGTATAAACTCCGCTTTGACTGTAACTTTCCCCATTGATTTCAAGTATTTCCCCGTCACATAAGGAAAAACTCAAACTATTTTCCGTTGGTTGATTAACCAACAATTTTAAAATAACCGTTGAATCACATCCGGCACTGTTTTCAAGTATTTTTGAATAAATACCACTTTGTGTTAAAATCATTTCAAAAAAAGTATAATTTTCTGGAAAACAAATAGTTTTGGTTATTAAACTTTCGCTGTTTTTTAATGGGTTAATTTTGATAACCACAACACTGTCGCAACCAGATTCTGTAATAAAGTTTTGTGTATAGGTTCCTGGTTGGGTATACGTAACTTCATTGATTCTGAGGGAGTCATTTTCACAGAGTAAATAATTCTGGTCAAAGGTAATGCCATTACAATTCAGAACATTAAA
The DNA here is from genome assembly GCA_016715245.1 of Saprospiraceae bacterium. Taxonomy (GTDB): domain Bacteria; phylum Bacteroidota; class Bacteroidia; order Chitinophagales; family Saprospiraceae; genus OLB9. Next base: position 215,219 of record JADKAS010000007.1, on the reverse strand, counting down.
TTGAAAATCCCTTCTTGTAGAGGTCAATAATTTACCATTGCGGTATTCTCTTATACAGATTCCTACAACATACTGACCTTGCACATTAGGTGTACCGGTTATCATTCCTGTTGAAGCATTGATATTGACTATTGGATTGCCTCCCATAGGTTGAAATGAAGTATATGGCGGCACAAAACTAACTTCCGGGTAAGGTGGCAGACATTTGAATGGTGCCGGCACAATAGAAAAACAATCGTCCCCAGGCATATTACCTCCTGAAGAAAGTGGATTACAAAATTCATATACAACAGAATCACCTTCCATATCGGTGGTGCCATGATCAAACATAATGGGTCTGTTATTACAAAGTATGATGGGCGGCAATTTTTTAAAAACCGGGCTGTTGTTACAATTCCTTATAGCTTCAGGTGTAATTTCAACGGAAAATACGGCTCCGGTTGTTCCCGGATTAAAAATATTATTGATGGTATTATTTCTGCAGCACCGTTGATAAGCAATCTGATAAATATTTTCACCCCATGGAAGAGTAACATTAAAATTGTAAGAACCTCTTTCTGTTCTGATGTTGGGTGGTACCGTCACACATGGGTCGTTGAGTGGAATATTAGCAATATTGGTAGGATTGGCAACAACAGCCTGAACAAAGGTCCAGTCAGAACCACCCGGGCTTTTCCGGTAAATACCAAATTGTGCATTCAAATCATAATTGGCACCACCTCCCAGTACATCTCTGTACATGGTAAAACTCACGGCAAATGTTGTGGTTTGTTGGTCACTGTTACTTGAAACACAAGTATATTTAATATCACCTCCTACAATGTGTCTTGTGAATACAGGAGTAACGATAAAACAAAATAATGTTATCAGGATTGGTGTTAGTCTGGTCATGTCTCAGGAAATAAGGAAGCAAAAATAGTAATCTTTAACATAGAAAAAAATAAATATGAATAAAATTGGTAATTATCAAATTACATATTTACAAAAAGTCCAAATGAGGTAAATTTTGTGAGTTAAGAATACTAAGGAAGCTTTCTATTACATCGTAAAAACGAAAAATTCAGGTCCACTCTTACGTAGTCATCAATATAAACCTGAAATCTTTTTTGTCTTTGAATGAAGAAATAATAGTAGCATTATGAGACATCCTCCCGGAAAAACAGCCATCCACCACGCCCTGGCATTTCTGGATTCCGCCAGTAATTTCCCCCATGAAACTTCTTCAACAGGAAGTCCCAGTCCAAGAAATGATAAGGTAGCTTCCATTAAGACAGCACCGGCCATAATGTACATGGCAATGACAATCAGACTTCCTTTGAGCATTGGAAATATATGATGTACGATAATATATACATGAGAAAACCCCATTGTGATGGCAGACTGGACAAACAAATGGTTTTTAATGGTCAGCGTTTCTGCCCTGATCAAACGGGCAATGTCAGCCCAGGAAAGAAGAGCAATAATGATTATTACATTGTAAACAGATGGTTTTGAAAATAGAGACAATAAAGCCAGTAATAAAAATAACGCAGGGATTGACTTTCTCCATTCAAGGATCCTGAATCCAAAAAGATCGAAAGGAACGTTATATTTTGTCATGTTCCATTTTCCGATCGACCTGATCAGCAAATATAAAATCAACATAAAAATCAGACAAGCAAAGGTTAATATAACCAAAGAAGTGGAAGATATTAAAAATGAAATATAGAACAATACGAAAAATACAGAAACAATAAAAACAAAATACTGGATTACATTCCAGCGAATGGTGTTGTCCTGATAATAACCCAGAGAAATACCTAAAGGCACGCCCAGCAGTAAAGATAAAAATGTGGCAAACAACCCAATACCTAAAGAAATACCGGCACCGTGAACAATTCCTGCAGCAACATCTCTTCCCAGTTTGTCCGTACCAAGCCAATGGCGGAAACAAACAGACGGAATATTTTGCTGTGCAAAGGGACTAACATAATTACCGTTATTTACATCGATCTGAAAAGGACTGTAACGAATAGGTGGAAAAAGGCAAAAACTACAATTGTCTGTTTCTTGAGAACGGACATTTTCACTAAAAACCGGCATTGTCATATTACCTTTGCATACACATAAAATGGCTTTGTCACCGGCAATAAAATCACTGAAAAACAAAAGCGTTATTAAAGTAATAACTCCAATAATCCTTTTCAAACTGAATATTTTCCTTCCTCCTTTAATCATGGTAATGGATTTTCGGATTGATTCTCGCGAGTAATATGTCACCCGCCACATTGATAATGACGGTAATAAAAGACATGAACAATAAAATTCCAAATACCACATTCCAGTCAGCGGCAAAAATGCTGTTGTACAGCAACCTTCCCATGCCAGGAATATTAAAAATCACTTCGATTAAAAGAGACCCGGCAAATGCTGAAGGAATAATTCCAATGAGAACAGCCACTATGTTTACACCGACATTCGGCAAAATATGCCTGAAAAGAATGTTTTGATCAGTAAGACCTTTGGCAATGGCAAGTTTGATATAGTGTTTGTTTTTTTGTTCAATAGTATTGGTTTTAATCCATTTTATTAAGAAGGCAAAATCATTGAGCGTGAGGCAAAGAACCGGCAATATTAACTGTTTGGAATGTTGAAACAGGACAGAAAAAAATCCACTTTGACTCTGATCATACCACAGTCCCACTGAAGGGAAAATATGCAAAAATTTTGAATACTGATCCGAAGTACAAAATATGATCAACATCGAAGCCAACCAGAAAACAGGAATCGCATACAGGACTACCGAAATTTTTTCGGTGTATCTGTCTAATAATCCTCCTTCATATCTGCCACTGAACAATCCGAGCGGAATGGAAATTAAAAACAATAAAAACAAACTAAACATTAACAATGAAAATGTCCATTTCATAGCATTTCCCATTTTGGAAATTACACTTTTTCCGTCTTTTGAAGATAAACCAAAATCAAGATTTATGACACCTGTTATATACTTGTGAAATTGATTTTCAGCACCATGCCAATAAAATTTTGGCCAGAAAAAATTGGATTTGTTTTTTTCCATTTTTTCCAGAAATGTGAGAAACTGACCGGTATTTAGTTGTTTTGCCTCAGGCCTGCCAGAAATAAAGCGACGAATCTTTTCAGGATCTTCCCTGAAGGAAAAAGCTGATATCCATTTTTCTCTTTCAGGAAATTCCATTACTTGCCATTGTTGTAAAAAACGGTTCGCCGTTTCATTGTATTCAAGGATATCTTCAATGCCATAACCCTTTTTCAAAAGACTTTTGATCAGAAATCGCAATTCAGGGTCGGTAAAAGCGTGAATGTTTACAGGATAATAATGAGGTAAAACAGAAAAATAAAACACAGGCTTGTCCAGATATAACCGCTTGTATATTTTTTCATATTCCACTTTTTTTGCCATAGGATCGGAGATCAAACTACCTTGACTGAAGAGATAAGATTCAGCAGAGTCTCCCGGAACAAGATTCCTAAGGGTAAAAGCTATAAAACACACCATACACAAAGTGGGAAATAGAAGCATTAGTCTTTTGACAATATATTTCCACCTCATAATATAGATTGTAAGGTTTTATTTGGATTGAATCCTTTTGTTTACCATTTCAAATTCATTGACAGCATAACCGGGTCGTTTCATGGTAGCATTCCCTTTCCAGATTTTATTCAATACAATTCTTTCAGTAGGCACATAAAGATATATCATGGGCTGATCTTCATAAATCAAGGTCTGGAGTGTTTTATATAGAGATTCCCTTTTTACAATATTTTTTTCCAAAGGTATAGCATTCAAAAGTTCATCCACTTTTGGGTTGTGGTACGAAACATCGTTTGCCCCTTGAGGAATGTCATAATCGGAATGATATCTGAAGGAAAGGTCGTCCCAATAATTCAGATCCGTTGAAACCACCGTTGGCACCAGATGATATTTTCTGGTTTTAATATTTTCGGCGCGAAGCAGCTTAAATTCTTTTTCAATAATATTAATTTTAACACCAACTTTAGCTGCATTTTGCTGAAGAAGCAAGGCAACCTGATTTCCGAGTTCCTGTCCCGAAATATAAATATCCAGTGACAATTCTGTTTTACCTTCAGGCAGCACTTTATCCAATACACCATTGTCGTCGGTATCCTTCCATCCTGCTTCAACAAGCAATGATTTTGCTTTATTCTGATCAAAATTGATGAATGGCAAGTCCTTATTGTAGTAAGGTTTTGAAGGATGTACAGGTGTGACCAGTCTTTCTCCGAAACCGGATTCTAGATTTTTAAGTATGTAGTCTACATCTACCAAATGAGTAATAGCCCTTCTTACCTTTTTATCACTGAGTTTAGGATCGTTGTTATTGAGCAAAATAACATAATATTTGGTAAGGGAAGGTGTAAAAAAGTGGAATATTTCTTTGTAGGCCGGATCTTTTTGAAGGGCCAAAAATTCATCATCATCTACCTGATTCATCACATCAATTTTACCTTCTTTTAATTGGACCATCGCCGCGAGGTCATCTGCAATGATGTGGAAAATAATTTTATCGGGATTATTTTTTAAAGCAGACTTTTTTGTTTTTGCTCCCCAGTAATCTTTCTTTTTTTCAAGAACAATATACTGATTGGCTTCCCATACAGAAAAATTGTAAGGACCGCATCCACTTATTTTTTGCGAAGAATACAATTGCCCGTTAAATTTTTCGGCGAAAGTCATATAGGTAGCATCGTTTGTCACCGTTTTTTCATACAAAGTATCATTTTGCAGTTTTTCCAGGTCCAGATTTGAAAGTACATTTTCAGGATCATAAAAATATGAAGGGTACAACTCCCATTGAATACAGGATTCAAGCGCATTCATTTCGTCTTTTTTCAGAATGACCGAAAACTTTTTTTCATTGTTTTTATCCATTTCCACAGCCACTATATTCTGCAAAACATCTCTGTACCGCGAAGTATTATTAAGTGGTAATCTGATGGCTTTTAAAGTAAAAATATAATCTTTTGCGGTAATCGGACTTCCGTTTTCCCAAACAGCTTCGGGTAAAATTTCAATGTCAAATCTGACTCCACCGGAATAAGGACCTTCTGTAATAATTTGTTTTTCGGGCAATTCTTTAATGAGCAAAGGCTCCAGTTCAAGTGTCTCTCTGTTGAAGTCAGCTAGAGGCAAAAAGATATATTGATATATTTCCCGAGCCAGAGGGTTTGGAAAAATAAGAGGATGTAATCGTTCCGGGTCTTTTTCAATACGAATGTGGATAGTGTCGTCAATGTCATGCATTTCGTTTTTGCAACTGAAAAAAAGAAGGCTCAAAAACAGAAACAGCAGAGAAAAATGAGATTTGGTCATCATACAAAGGCGGTTTACGAATGACAAATTTACAAAAAATTTGTTATACCAAAAGTTTTGAATAATGATAAAACCCAACCAAGGTATTTGATCAGAGATTTGCCAGATTGTTTTGGACTTTTTTTAGTACTTCAGAAAGTTTACTATAATTCTCAGACGACAACGGCGAAAGTGGTAATCTGACTTCATTCGAACAAAAGCCTAAAATTTCAAGTGCTGATTTTATACCGACAGGATTACCTTCGATATATAACCAATGATGAAGGTCGTAGGTTGCAAAATTAAGTGTTCTCGCCCGCTCGTAATTATTTTGTAAAGCTGCTGAAATCATGGCAGAAAAAGGTGTAGGAAGTGCGTTGGCCATCACAGAGATGACCCCGTCTCCCCCTATACAGACCATAGGAAGAGCCACTTCATCATCACCGGAAGTGACAATAAAATCAGCCGGTTTGTTTTTGATGATACGGGTAGTCTGAATCAGGTCGCCTGATGCCTCTTTTATACCGATGATATTTTTACTGTACTCTGCAAGCCGAACGGTGGTTGTCCACTCCATATTTGAGCGGGTTCTTCCGGGAACGTTATACAAAATGACCGGTACCGGGGATACATCAGAGACCGCCTGATAATGCCTGAATATCCCCTCCTGTGATGGTTTTACATATGCTGGTGAAGAAGACAAAATAGCCGACACTCCTGAAAAATTGTAATTTTTTATTTTTGAAACCAGTTCCTTTGTATCATTCCCGCCAAAATTACCGGCAACCACCGGCACTCTGTTGTTTATTTTTTCCAGACAAAAATCCAATACCTGACGTGCTTCTGTTTCATTCAGTGTAGCCGTTTCTCCTGTAGACCCCAGCACTACAATATATTGTACCCCGCCTGATATAACATGTTCTATGACCCTTGCCAGAGCAGGAAAGTCGATTTCGTTATTTTTAAAAGGTGTTACTATGGCAACCCCTGTACCTATAAACCGATGGTCTTTCATAAAATATTATTTTTTTGTGAAAATATATTCATCCAATGGATAATGGAAGAAATTTGTTCTGAATAGGGTATCGACGGATTGGAATCGATCATCACGTCAAAGTAAGATTCGCCTTTAGGGAAATGAAGACCAACCTTCAGTGAAGCCTGCGAAGCAAACGTTACATATCTGAGATGGTCATAAAAATGATGACAAAGAACAATAAGTATATCCGGGGATTGGGCCAAAAACTGATGTATTGGTTCTCCCTTTGGCACCTGACTGAAAGGAACATTTTGGAGTGAGTACATATCTATTATATCGGGAGACAGTTTTACTTTTTCATTTTGAAAACCAAGGCAGACCACTTTTTTTTGGTTGTTTTTTAATTGTTTTACAAAGTGGTCAAGGGCTTTCTGATCCTGCTCTGTTGACAATTCATATAGAATTTGGATGGAGGAGGATTCATTATTAGAAAATACTTTTTTATTCCCTCTCTTTTTTTTGACATCGGAAAGGGCCTTCAAAAATAACCACCTTTGAATTGTTCCAAACATGATCAGGCTTTTTTACCCGAATCCGCAATGGCAAACGAGCCCATATTACTGTATTTTTCTATTCGTTTATCCACCAGTTCATCAGACGAAAGGTTAATCAGTAAAGACAATTCTTTTTTAATATGTGCCTTAAGTGTTTTAGCCATTTTTTCAGGATCAACGTGAGCTCCTCCGAGAGGTTCTTTTACAATATCATCAATAAGGCCAAATTCCAGCATATGATCCGGCGTCAGCTTAAGCACTTCAGCGGCTGCTTCTTTAAAATCCCATGATCGCCACAAAATGGAAGAACATGATTCCGGAGAAATAACGGTATACCAGGTATTTTCAAGCATAAATACTTTATCGCCCACTCCGATTCCAAGTGCTCCTCCTGAAGCACCTTCACCAATGATGTAACAAAGAATGGGAACTTTTAACTGAGCCATTTCAAAAAGATTGCGGGCTATGGCTTCAGCCTGCCCTCTTTCTTCCGCTTCGAGTCCCGGAAAAGCACCCGGTGTATCTATCAGGCATATAACCGGAATCTTAAATCTTTCAGCCATTTTCATAAGTCGAAGGGCTTTTCTGTACCCATCCGGATTGGCCATACCAAAATTGCGGTACTGTCTCATTTTGGTATTGATACCCTTCTGATGCCCGATAATCATAACGGATTGATTATCTATTTTAGCCAGCCCTCCAACGATGGCCGTATCATCCTTAAAATAACGGTCACCGTGCAGTTCCACAAATTTTTTACTTATCTGGTCGATATAAAAAAGCGAATATGGTCTTTCCGGATGTCTGGAAAGCTGAACTTTTTGCCATCCTGAGAGATTGGAATAAATATCTTTTTTGGCGATCTGAATTTTTTTCTCCAGTTCCTTTATATTTTCTGACACATCAACTACCCCTTCCTGACTTACTTCTTTGAGTTTTTCCAGTTGTTCGTACAGTGTTTCTATTGGTTTTTCAAAGTCCAGGAATACCATGATAATTATTTTAAAAGATTAGGTTCTGAAAGATTTTTAAAATTAAAATAATAACATTAAAAATGTGGGGCCGAAATTAGCAAGAAAATGACGAAAACAAGGGGTAAATAAAAATTTTATTATTTTTTACCTTAAAATTTTCTTTGAATTAAAACAAGTATATATCTTTGCGTCGCTTTTGAAGAAAGGCATCAAAGGATTGGTAGTTTCCAGCTTTCAGCGGGAGTTAGAATAAATGACTGGGTTCGAGTCCAGATCAGTCCGCTTAAAAAAACTTTGAAAAAACAAAATGAACACGGATTGGTAGTTCAGCTGGTTAGAATACATGCCTGTCATCCCGTTGAAAGCAACGGGACGGGTTCGAGTCCAGATCAGTCCGATTAAAAAAACTTTGAAAAACAAAATGAACACGGATTGGTAGTTCAGCTGGTTAGAATACATGCCTGTCATCCCGTTGAAAGCAACGGGACGGGTTCGAGTCCAGATCAGTCCGCTTAAAAAAACTTTGAAAAAACAAAATGAACACGGATTGGTAGTTCAGCTGGTTAGAATACATGCCTGTCATCCCGTTGAAAGCAACGGGACGGGTTCGAGTCCAGATCAGTCCGCTTAAAAAAACTTTGAAAAACAAAATGAACACGGATTGGTAGTTCAGTTGGTTAGAATACATGCCTGTCACGCATGGGGTCGCGGGTTCGAGTCCCGTCCAGTCCGCAAAGAGCCGATGACATTTGTTATCGGCTCTTTTTTTTAAAAAAAAACTAAAGTTTTCAGTTGGTTAGAATACATACCTGTCATCTCGTTGTTTACAACGAGACGGGTTCGAGTCCAGATCAGTCCGCAAAGCCTGAAAGTTTACTTGAAGCCTTTTTTAAAAAAAACTACTAAAACCTATACTAAAATGAATGACTCTAACTACTTCGTCTATATTCTATATTCAAAAACTTTTGATGTTTACTACAAGGGTATCACCCAAAATATTGAAAAAAGATTCTCAGAACATAACCAAAACAAATCAAGGTATACCGCAGGGAAAGGTCCCTGGGAGCTGGTGTATAAAAAAAGTTACCCCTCAAAAAAAGAAGCATTAATCGAGGAGAGGCGATTGAAAAAACTAAACAGAGATTCCTTAATATCTTTAATTTCAAAATAATGAAAATTAGCTGATACAATAGTTGACCTGATACAAGTTCCTTCCAGTCCTCTAAGTCAATAAATATTTAAGGGTATTATAAAGTTCTGACTTAAAAGCCTCCAAAATCTTACTAAAAAACAAAGTTCATAAATCATCTGTTGAATGGTCAATCATTTATTTGGATTATGCCTGTATATATTGATCTAACGATTTTGGTTGTAGATAAAAAAACAATTGAAAAAAAGTACAAAGATGGTATTTCTGCATTCAGGGAAAACTACTATTGGGGTGAGGATACCAACAATCAGGAAGATGATGAATTGTTTGCTATAGCATCCATGAACTCCGATGACCAGGACATTGAAGAATTGATTTCAAAAGGACTTTTATTTGATAATGCGTTACAGAGGTCTGATGATTTTACCATAGTCAACAGATATGGTGGCGCTTTATGGCCTGTTTCCTGGCTGGAGCATGGATATTCATTTGCCTGGCATGTTGATGCAAAGGAACATTTCATTGTAAAAGCAAAAGCTGTCGATGAAATGACCATGGAAAAAATCGGAGAACTATATGATGAAGGAATCAATTGTTTCAGCACTATAAGGAGTTGGTAGTTTCTTGATGTCGCAAGAAAACCGACTTTGATAAAAATACTCAGAATTGTCCGGAAAAAAACAGAAATTCATTTTAGATACTTTGATTTTGAAAACGAACTTTTAAATCCATTTAATACCTGAGTTCCCAATATGGATTTCTGCGCCCGGCTATACTCAACGTAATGTGTTTTTTCTTTTTGCTGTTGTATTCCTGGTACGTCAATTTTTTACCTTTAAGCTTTTTGGGAAGAGGTAGTTTTATTTGTCATCAATAAGCTCTACTTTGGAAGCGACAATAAACATATCGTCGTTATGATAGTTCAGTTCAAGAATAGAGCGGGTAATCCTCCAAACCTTCAGGACCACCGGGAAGATTGGATTTTGTCAGTAAACCATGCCGTGATGACAATATCATATACGGTGTCGCGGGTTTCTGCTTTCATACAAACATATCCTGCCACTTCTTTTAGTTCGTTGAGAATTTTCCATTTAAACCTTGGAATTTCTTCTTCAATCAGGTATAGTTTCCCCAATAATTCCCTTTGGTCAGAGGTGGTTCGGGTTTCAAAATTCCGGATGAATATATCTTCATCTTCTCCCCAGGAATAACCGTAATTTTCTTCTTTCTCCTTGATTTTATATACACTTCCGCCAGTGTTGAAAGTCAAAAGATAATCTGTGCCTTTATAATCACTGTCATCAGAGCCCCAGGTCAGACGTATTCTGTCTCTTTCTTCGGCAGATAAAAAAGGCATTTTTGAAGCAATATTAGCCCAATAATACTTTTTATTATAAGTAATTATTCCGCCCTGACCATAGCTGTTTAAAACCACAAAAACCATTATAAAAATCGCAAGGATTTTCCTGCAGCTAGTTGAATTCATTTTAAAAAAATTAATTTTAACCATATTTTACCAATGATTATTTTTGGCTACTGATGTTTTCATTCCTTTGAGATTGTAGGAAAATGACAACATTACGTACCGTGCAAGTGTAGGAGTGCGCGAATCAAATACTCTTGAAACGGAAGTGCTTTGATTGATCAGAATACTTTTATTCAAGGCGTCAAAAAGGGACAATCTGATCTCCCCTTTTTTTCCTTTGAAAATTTGTTTGTAAACTGAAAAATTAATGATCGGAATATTCTGTTCTATTCCGAATCTCTCATTTTTGAAAACTGAATATCTTAATGTTGAATTGACAAACCATCCTTTTCCAAAGTCCTGATTTACATCAAGATTATAATTCTGATTGACAATATTTTGATTCTGCGATGTGTTTATGTCGTATTCTGCAGAAGAAAAAGAAATGCTGGAGTTTAGGTAAACTGCCGTTTTATCATTCGGAGTGAAATCAAAATTGATCGAAGGCGACCATCTTTCATTGACGGTCGTATTGAGAACGTTATTGACAAAGGCAAAAGAATTGGAAGAAGAAAAATTTACATTGGTCCTCATCTTAAGTTTATTTCTGACGATGGGAAAACTTACTCCTGCGTTACTCCAGAATTGGGTTCCTCCGTCGTAGTTCACCGGTTTGGATCGGGTGACGAGGTTTTGATCCACCAATTGTTCAGTAATAATCTGATCTTCGTAATAAGTATAACGGGCAGAAAGGTTGGCCCTAATTCCTTCAGCCGGCCAAGAGTGGTTGAACCACATACCAACACGGTGATTCAGGGTTGGCACCAAATCGGGATTTCCTTCAGTGATATACAATGGATTCGAAAAATCAACAACAGGTAAAAGATTGTCTATTGTCGGTTCTGATACACTGATTTCGTAATCAACATTGATATTGGTATTTCTTGTAATATTGCCACTGTATTCTGCATAAGGAAGCCATCGGTAAAATTGATTGTTCGCTTTTCCGTTTAAGACAAAAGGATCCGGAGAACGAAAATTTCCAACCAGGTCAAAAGTCTGATAAGCGCCACCAATGGTCACATTATTATTTTTGTGTGAATATGTCAGTGATGTTCCTCCCCGTTGGTTAATGATTTTATTATCGTAAATTCTGCTCAATAGGTTATTTCGCACCAGAACTTCAATATTTTCCTGTTGATCTTCTGTGATTCGGGTTCCGTTTTCCTGTCGAAGACTATAGTTGTAAAAAACCTTTAAAAAGAAGTTTTTATTGAGAGGTTCGGAATACATTACATTGGACTTTACAACATATTTATCCAATGTATCTTTATTGAATTGTTTGATAATCAAACTACTGTCAAGACTTCCTCCTTCATTATAAAAAAAGTTGTCTGAAAATCGCTGCTGATCATCCTGAATATCTGTTTTGAGGTATGAAACATTAAAGCCGATAGATCTGCCAGCTTTTTTGAATTTTTTCCGCAAAAGAAAAGAAGTATTGAGCAGTCTTCCGGCGAGGTCAGATGAATTGTTGAACATGCTGCTGCTCGTCAGTGTCTGACTGTTTTTAAGCAAGGTATTACTTCCGTTCTGTTCATTGGAGGTGTTGACAATAGCTACATCAGCTGTGGCAATGGCTGTCAGCAGGCTGTCAAAATCATACTGGTATTTGGTTTCTGCCCTGTGATTGATGCTGCCACGGCTGTCATTATTGTATCTTGCGTTGTCAAGATTAAAATCTGACAAAAAAGTCCGGGTATCCGTAAATGTTTCTTTTTCATTTCCGGTATTCTGAAAGAGATATCTTCCGGAAAACTTATTTTTTTCCTTATCGTGATTGTAATTAACTCCTGAAATGATGTTGGTTGGAAATCCTCCCGAATTTCCTGAAAAAAAGGCGTTACTGACTTTATTTTCGAGGTCCGAGCTGCCGGAACCTCCAAAAAACCTCGTAAATCCATTACCAAAACCGTAATTGTAATCACTGTCATCTTCCCAGCTATTGGACCCCATAAAATCCTGATAATCATCCCATGACAAACCGTTTCTCCCTGTGTTATTGGCAATACCCACAAATGAAATCTGGTTTGTTTTGTCAAATTTATTGTAATTGGCTTTCAGCTCGCCTCTTGATATCGAACCTCCGCCGACGGTAGCTTTACCAAATCCTCCTTTTTTGAATTCTTCCTTGAGTTCGACGTTCATGGTTTTTTCTTCACTGGAAGTTGACTTCCCTGTAAGCAAAGCTTCTTCATCTTTTTTATCAAAAACCTGCACTTTGGAGACACCTTCTGCCGGAAGATTTTTAATGGCGAATTTTGGGTCATCACTAAAAAATGTTTTTCCGTCGACGGTAAGTTTTGTTACGTCTTTGCCGTCAGATTGTATCGCACCATCCTGGCTCAGTTCGAGGCCTGGCAGACGTTTAAGTAATTCTTCGAGGTTAGCTCCTTCAGGCACTTTAAACTGGCTTATGTCGTATTCGACGGTATCGCCGCGCAGTCTTAGTGGTGCTTTGGCTTCTTTGATGACCACTTCCATCAACTGAATATCCATTTCTGCCATGGTGATTTTGCCGAGGTTGACGATGGCTTTATTTTCATGAGAAAGAGGTATCGTTTTCTGGATATATCCTATATACGTAGCTTTGATGATGATTTTTGGTTCGCGTATTGATTTGAATTCAAATTCCCCGCTATTGTCGGTCAGGGTATATTCAATCAAAACAGAATCGGCATCCATCAACATGACGGTTGCGGCGATGAGTGGAAACCCTGATGTGTCTGTCAGAGTCCCGGTGACTTCATATTTTTGGGAATGGGCTGAGAAATAAAAAATGAGAAAAAGTGAAATTGTAAAAATTTTTCTCATAGATAATAAATTGTCTGCTTTACTCAAAAGGATTGACACCAAAAAACGTTTTAATGTAGTAAAATATTATGTTTCGGTATTAAGAAACGATAATGTATTAAGATAAACTATTATAAATGAAAATGGTTTTTTGGTGATGATATATTGATGACTTTGGGTAATAAAAACTTATTATTTTCAATATCACTATACGCTAAATAACTTATTATAATATATTTATATATTAAATAAATATAAAATACAAATAGTATTTCAGGAAACACCTCATTTGTAAACACCCGAGTAATCAAAACAAGTCGCTGCTCAAATACCGGTCTCCTCTGTCACAACAAATAAATACAATGGTTCCTTTTTCTAATGTCAAGGCTAATTGCACGGCACAGTGTGCTGCTCCTCCTGAACTCATACCACAAAAAATACCTTCATCACGAGCTAAAGCCCTCGTCATTGCTACTGCCTGTTCTTGCGAAACATCCATAATTCTGTCTACCCTGCTTACGTCGAAAATGGCAGGAATGTATTCAGGCTCCCAACGTCGGATTCCCGGAATTGACGAACCATCAGTCGGCTGACAACCAATAATCTGAATTCCGGCGTTTTTTTCTTTCAGAAACTTGGAGGTTCCCATAATAGTGCCAGTCGTCCCCATACTGCTGACAAAATGTGTTATATTGCCAAAAGTATCTTCCCAGATTTCCGGTCCCGTTGTCTTATAATGTGCGAGAAAATTGTCAGGATTGGAAAATTGGTCAAGCATATGATAATCGTTCATTTGTGATTTTTCAACAGCGTAATCCCTACACATTTCTATGGTATCCAATAACGTGACTTGTGCAAAAGCTTCCATGGTTTTAATCCTCTCTATGGTCGAATTGGACGGCATTACGAGTTCTATAGGTATTTTATAGGTTCCGGCTATCATGGCTAATGCAATTCCTGTATTTCCGCTTGTAGCTTCTACAAGAGTGGTGCCCGGAGTAATATCTCCTCTCTCCAAAGCTGAACGAATCATATTCAAAGCAGCTCTGTCCTTTACACTTCCGCCGGGATTCTGGCCCTCCAATTTGGCAAATATTTTTACATCAGGATTTGGGTTCAGGTGAGATAAAACTACCAGAGGAGTATTTCCTACTACATCAAAGATTCTCTTCATTTTGGGTTTTATTCAGTTTTTTAACAAATTTATTATCCGCACTATGATAAACTTTGGTACCATCAGGTACAGAAGTGGTCAACCATACATTTCCACCGATAATACAATCCTTACCGATTACCGTATTTCCTCCCAGTATAGTTGCCCCTGAATAAATGATGGTATGGTCGCCAACCGTAGGGTGACGTTTTACCCCTGACATAGTTTTATCGACGCTTAGTGCTCCTAAGGTTACTCCCTGATAAATTTTCACATGATTACCTATCACAGCGGTTTCCCCGATGACAACGCCTGTCCCGTGATCGATAAAAAAGACTTTCCGATGGTCGCTGAAGGGTGAATATCAATACCTGTTTTAGAATGGGCATATTCTCCCAGAATTCTGGGAATAAGGGGAACATCGCTTTTCTGTAGTTGATGTGCTATACGATAAGTAAAAATAGCAAAAAATCCGGGATAAGACCGCACTACTTCATAGGTGGAACGCGCCGCAGGATCACAGTGCATAAATGCCTCTAAATCGAGTAATAAATCATCATAGATAGCTGAAAGACCTGCAATAAATGAATCTGCAGCCGTCTCACATTTTTCCGGAATACAATGAGCTGTCCTGTATAATAGATCCCTGAGACCAGATTCGATTTGAATCAGAGCGTTTTTTATATCCTCCGGAGAAGTATGCCTTTTATCGGTTACTTCGGGAAATAACAATGACATTACCGACATTAACCATATACTGATTTCCGGAGTGGTGGGAGCCTCATGCGTACACTTGTGTTTGTCAACCAATTTTTGAATAAAGGAATCCACGAATATTGTAATTGAGTTTTTAAAATGAATGAAATCTATATTTTATATTCCAGGATTTCTGACATTAATAAAGGTAATACTTAAATATTCAATCCGAACTTCTATACAGAATCTGTTTGACAAAAAATATTTGAAATCCTATCCCGGCATCTATAATGAAAATAATAATCAATATGTTGTAATTATATGTAAAAACTTAAGAAATCAAGGACTAAGAAATATTTCAATAACGAAAAAACTGTATTAAATGAAAAACCCTGATGAAATCATCAGGGTTTTTCTGAGAAAAGTAATCATATTTTTATTGATTCCTATCGAAAAAAAACAGACCCAATCAACTGCCTGAAAAGTCAAAAAATACGTATTTGCTTGATTATGTATCTGATATCCTTTACTCATTAAAACAAAAATATCAGATTTATCTATCTTTTCTACTGATTTCTTATCGCATATGTCCGTGTATATGGCAAAGCTATACTGACACTGCAAGCTAGGCACAAGTTACGCCGAACGGGGATTCTTTTTATGCATTAACTTCGAGCATAAAAAATAGAAATAAAATAATCATAACAATTCTTACAACTATTCTATTACTGCAGGTTAATGTATAGTTTTAACCTTTTTCTGTACCCTTCTTATGTTTTACCCATTCAAATACAATAGGTAAAAGTGAGATAAAAATGATACCAAATATAACAATTTCAAAATTTTCTTTTATAATAGGCATATTACCAAAGAAATAACCAAGAAGAGTCAGACCGATCACCCACAGTGCGGCACCTATGATGTTAAACCTAATGAATTGACCGTATTCCATATTTCCAATACCTGCTACAAAAGGAGCAAATGTTCTCACTATTGGCACAAATCTGGCAATGATGATTGTCCTTGGCCCATGTTTTGAATAAAATGCCTGTGTTTGCTCTAAATGTTGTTCATTAACGAGTTTATACCCTTTGAATTCCCAACGCAATATCTTAAGGCCAATATTATTGCCAATCCAATAATTTACAGTATCACCAAGGATCGCTGCAATCAATAAACTTCCAACAATTAACACCAAACTTAATTCAGCGGATTCTCCTGCTTCATTGACTACACCTGCACAAAATGCACCTGCTGCAAACAAAAGCGAATCACCAGGTAAAAATGGCATTACTACCAACCCGGTTTCAACAAAGATGATGATAAACAGTATGACGTAAACCATCGTCCCGTAATTTTTGATTAACACAAACAAATGTTCATCAATGTGCATGATAAAATCCATAAGTGTTTTGATAATGTCAATAACATACATATTTATTAATTTTTTGAATCAATTTATTAAATAATTAAAACCAAACTGTCATGTTTGAAATTATCCACAACATGTGTTGAGATGGAGTACCCTCATCAGAAATAAATATTTCTTTTTTAGAATTAAAATACCTGCCTTCAAATCTCAAAATTGCCTTTTCCCTGACTTTATAGTTGACACATATACCTCCACTATAAAGAGAAGTACCCTTTTCCACATTTGGTGATAGAGAAGCAATCTGAATATTATTGGGATCACTAAAATATTCGATACGGCCGGTAATCGACCAATCAAGACTTAGTTTATATCTGCATATAAAGTTTGCCTGCCACCAATAGTTATCCATGATGGTTGAGGTAAAAGTCTGTTTTTGATTTCCCACGTAAGCACAAGATGTAATCGAAAATTTGCCGTCAGGATTGTATATCCAATATACATCTGTGAAATATCTCATCCTGTTTTGCGGTGATACTTGAGAGCGCTCATCTCCTATGTACACGTTCCAATTGATTAAGTTCAAATTGGTAGGTCGATACTCAACTTGGGTACCGATTGCTTTTCCTTTATTTACATCCTGAATTTGTTGCCATCCATTGATAAGATAGGCGTATAAGTTGATCTTTTTGTTGATAGGAATGGAAAATTTTATACCTGATAAGTAATAGGGTACGTATTCAGGTGCCAGACTCCTTGTGTACATCAAGTGGTCTTTACTAATGGCACTTTCATTAGTGTAAGGAGATCCTATCACACCTGCATCTATCCAGATTTCCTTGTTTTTAAACAATCTGAAACCTGCAGAAGCTTCTACAATATTTTGGAGAGTATTTGGTTCTGCCTGATAATTGGCATTCATATAAGTACCGACACCAGGTGCAAATCTTGCCCTGAAATCGGGATCTGAGTATCTAATATCTATAAATGCAAGATTGATATTAAATGTATTGGACTTATTTGATGAAACGAAGTACGGTACATTACTATTCTGTGAAGCACTAGAATATCCAATATAAGCATCAATATAACCTCCGATACTCAAGTTATCAATTTTCACTCCGCTCAGGGTATCCATTATGCCTGAATTAGTAACTTGAGCATTCAAAATGAAAAAGTTACAAATCAACAACCATAAAATTAGTACTTTGAAAATTGAAGCCAAGCTGATGGTTTTTTAACTAAATTTAAAAAGTTTACAAAGGTAAAAAAAAATTCAAAGTAACCTTCTGAAAACAATATGACTTGCCGTTTAATAGGGAAAACCTCCGTGGTTTCTGAATTAAATTTAAATTTTACAAATAAATATGGCAAACATTTTAATATATTTTTTTCTAAACGGAAACTCCTTCATCTCAAAAATTTGATTTACCAGATTATAAAAGTATTATCAAAAAACCTATCTTTTACGTTTTAATCTCTTGGTTTACCAAAAAAATAAAAACCAATAATACATCAAAAAGTCAGCTTAAATAACGACTACCACATATTATTAGTAATATTATTTACTGTAATACTCTCCAAAATTAAGACCAATATATAATTCATAAAAGTTCTTACATTTGACCACAAAAATAAATAAAATGTATTTCCGTTGTGTTCTCCTATTTATTGTTTACTTGATTACATCAGCATTTTCATATGCCCAAAAAATCTGGTGAAATTTCTGACCCCCTTTGACAGAATCTGTCGAATGGAGATGTATCGGTCCTTTTCGCGGAGGCCGTTCCTGTGCCGTGGCAGGTGTGCCGGGACGCAATAATATTTTCTATTTTGGCGCAACCGGAGTGGAGTCTGGAAAACCATCAACGGTGGCAGGTCCTGGAACAATATTTCTGACGGATTTTTTGGAGGTTCTATAGGCAGTATCACCGTTTGCCCCCAAGATCCGAATGTTATTTATGTCGGAGGGGGAGAAAAAACGGTTCGGGGAAATGTATCTTCCGGCATGGGTGTTTGGAAAAGTGAAGATGCCGGCATGACCTGGACGTCAAAAGGTTTGGAAAAATCACGGCATATAGGCAGAATCAGGGTGCATCCGACCAATCCGGATATCGTGTACACAGCTGTCATGGGCGACCTTTTTAAGGACAGTCAGGACCGGGGCATATATAAAAGTATTGATGGAGGAAATACCTGGAAAAAAGTCCTGTATGTAAATCCTTCTTCCGGAGCAGTTGATCTGTGCATTGACCCTACTAATCCGCGTATTATCTACGCCACCACCTGGAATGTAAGGCGGACTCCTTACAGTTTATCCAGCGGTGGTGATGGTTCTTCTTTATGGGAAAGTACAGATAGTGGTGAAACATGGAAAAACATTTCTGAAGCCTCCGGACTTCCGGACGGAATTTGGGGTATTTCAGGCATAGCCGTTGCCTACAACGATAATCAGATATTGTATGCGTTGATAGAAAATGAAAAAGGTGGTTTGTTCAGGTCAAACGATGGCGGTAAAACCTGGAAAAAACAAAATGATCATCGTTCTCTCAGGCAGAGAGCATGGTATTACACCAGAATTTATACAGATACAAAAGATGATAATATCGTGTACGTTCTTAACGTAGATTACCATAAATCTGTTGATGCAGGTGTTACCTTCAAAGATTTTGAAACTCCACATGGCGATCACCATGATTTATGGATCAATCCTGATCATCCGACAACTATGATTATCGGTGATGATGGAGGCGCTCAGGTAACAACGGACGGAGGAGAGACCTGGTCCACCTACCACAACCAGCCTACAGCCCAATTTTACAGAATAACGACCGACAACCATTTTCCCTTTAGAATTTATGCCGCCCAACAAGATAATTCCACCATTAGAATTTCTCATCGTTCATTTGGCAATGCCATAACTGAAGAAGACTGGGAAGAAACAGCCGGAGGAGAATCTGCTCATATTGCGGTTGACCCTTTGGACTCCGAAATTGTGTATGGCGGAAGTTACGGTGGATTTTTGTCCAGGAAAAATCACAAAAATAATTCTGTCCGTGGAATTAATGTTTGGCCGGACAATCCGATTGGACACGGCGCCGAGGGAATGAAGTATCGTTTTCAGTGGAACTTCCCCATCTTTTTTTCAAAACACAATCCCAAAAATCTGTATGTTTGCTCCAACCATCTTCATGTCACCGAAGATGAAGGACATACCTGGAAACTTGTCAGTCCGGATTTAACAAGGAATGAAAAAGAAAAATTAGGCCCATCCGGCGGTCCTATCACTAAAGACAATACAGGTGTTGAATATTATGCGACTATTTTTGCCGCTGACGAATCTCCTTTGAAAAAAGGTTTGATATGGGTGGGAAGTGATGACGGAAGAATTCACCTTACGTCGGATGAAGGCAAAACCTGGACAGAAGTCACTTCTCCACTTATGCCCAAATACCTGATGATCAATAGTATTGAACCGGGCAAATTTGACCCGGCAGTTTGTTACATTGCAGGTACTATGTACAAAACAGGTGATTACACTCCCTATCTGTTTAAGACGGAAGATTACGGTAAAACCTGGATAAAATCACAAAAGGTATAGGAGAAGAACATTTTTACAAGAGTGGTGCGTGAGGATACGGAAGTAAAAGGTTTATTGTATGCCGGAACGGAATATGGTATGTATATATCCTATGACGATGGGACCAACTGGACAAGTTTTCAAAAAAACCTTCCTTTGGTACCCGTTACCGATCTGGTGGTTAAAAACCAATATCTCATAGCCGCCACCCAGGGAAGGAGTTTATGGATGATCGATGATTTACATATTATCAGACAGTCAATCTCTGCTGACAAATCTACAACTATTTTATACAAACCGGCAGATGTATACAGGGTAGGCGGCACTCAAAACAAAGAAATTAAACAGGCAGGGGTCAATCATGCCGGAGGTGTCTCCACGCATTTTTTTCTTCCACAATTTGATGAAAAAAAGGACACGATAGTCCTCACTTATCTCACCAACCATGGTGATACCATAAGGACTTTCAGTTCGCATGCTGAGAAGGATAGTGACAAACTGAAAACAAAAAAAGGAAGCAATATGCACATATGGGATTTGAGATATCCTTCTGCTAAAAAATTTGAAGGTATGATCCTATGGTGGAGTTCATTACGTGGACCTGCCGCCAAAACCGGCGAATATAAAGTCTCCCTGAAACTCAACAGTTCTCTTATTGGAACCCAAACTTTCAACGTTATTAAAAATCCACTTTCTGAAGGGTCGGAAAAGGATATTTCAGATCAGTTTGATTTTATTCAGTCCATCAACAAAAAAATTGATGAAGCCCATCAGGCCATTATCGACATCAGAGACATGAAAATACAGTTGACATCGTACAATGAAAAAGTGGATGATGCGGAAGTGAAGTCTTTATAAAAAACATAGATTCCTTGGCAAATGATATTGAAAATCAACTGTATCAGACCAAAAACCGAAGTGGCCAGGATGCGCTGAATTTTCCGATCAGACTTACCAATAAACTGGCACATATCAATGCTCTTATTGATATGGAGGTCAATGATTTTCCACCTACGGCCTCGATGCTTGAAGTAAGGGATGAATTGGTGCAGGCGTTGGATACTTATGTAAAAAACTGGTACGCTGTAAGAAATGAAATGATTGCGACATTAAACAAAATGATTGATGATAAATCTTTAAAAACCATTATACTAAAAACTAAAAAATAACCAGTTAAATAAATATTTGGAATGGTTAGGTAGTAACACTATAAAAAATATTCTTACAATTTTTAGATTCATGGCGGTAACTTTTTCCGTAAAAATCTTGTTGAAACATAGTAAAGGTTTGATGAAAATTTTAGTAAAAGGACCAACAATATCCTGGATTTTTTTTAAAAAAAATGATTCAATAAAATCTTAAATTATTTTTACACATCAAGTTTTTGCTACATTTGTAGAAATTTTTATACATCATCCATATAAATGGAATTTTAATAATCAATTTCAGAAAATAAAAAATCAGTAATCATGACACAATATCTTCAAAAAATATTTTTGTTATTTTTTTTCTCATTGATTACTTCCCTTTCATTTGGGCAAAAAAAAATGTATTTGTCCATTAACCAATATCTTGGAGGAGAATCTTTTTCCATGGGTCAAACCGGAACCAATGACCTCGGTACAAAATTCAGTATTTCCAGAATGGATTATTTTATATCCTCTATTATCCTTCACCATGCTGGAGGTGCCTCTACCAAAGTCCCTGACAAATACATTTTTGTAACAAAAGGTGAAAAAGTTAAGGAGCTTTTGGGTAGTTTTAATATTGCGGTTCTTGATTCCATCACTTTTTCTATTGGCGTTGATTCTATCGATAATCATGCTGACCCAACATTATGGCCAGCCAACCATCCGCTGGCACCCAGATCTCCTGATATGCATTGGGGATGGGCTGCAGGCTACCGATTTGTCGCTATGGAAGGAAAAACAGGATCTGCCTTGGAATATGATTATGAAATCCATGCTTTGGGTGATCAATTGTACCATCCGACGACATTAGTCACCAAAGGAAAAGAACAGAATGGCAATATTGAAATCGAAATAGATGCCAATTATGAACAGGCTTTGAAAGGTATTTTTATGGATAGAAATTTATTTATCCACGGAAGTAACAAAGAAGCAGTGTATTTGATGATTAATTTTAATGACAATGTTTTTAAAGCAACCCAAAATACTTCTTCCATCCGGGAAGTTGGGTTTGATGTTTTAAAAGTGTATCCCAATCCGGTGTGTAACGGAAAATGTACCATCGCCCTTACGGAAGATCAAACGATAAATGCCCGATATATAATCAGGGACATTACCGGCAAGGTGGTGTTTGAGGAACTAAAACCATCCCTTATAAATGAAATAAGCCTGAACAGGGCTGGATGGTATAGCATTGAACTTATACAATCAGGACAACCTGTTTCATATGGAAAATTGATTATTCAATAATACCCAATGCGGTACAAATTTTTATTTTTTATTTTGATGATGGTTTGGGTATCCTGTGCGGACGAAGACAATCCTCCTGTTTCACCATCAGAAACACTTCAAAATATAATTGTACCTGCACATTTTCCTGAAATCACCTTCCCCGAACAAAATAATTTCAGCCCTGACCGATGGTCATTGGGGAAAAAATTATTTTACGACAAGAGGTTATCTGTCGACTCGACTATAAGTTGTGCCAGCTGTCACAAACCTTCTTATGCTTTTGCCGACAATACCAGTATGACATCCGGTGTTTTTGGTCGTCAGGGTGTCACCAATTCCCCTTCCTTAGCCAATGTAGCCTACCACCCTTATTATACCCGTGAAGGAGGTGTACCTACGCTGGAGATGCAGGTACTTGTTCCGGTTTCCGAACACAATGAATTTGGATTTAATATCGTGGAGAGCGTCGAAAGATTAAAAAATGACACAAGGTATCAGGAAATGTCATTAAAGGCGTATGGCAGACCTTTGGATCCGTTTGTTATAACCAGAAGTATCAGCACTTTTGAGCGGAGTATTATCAGCGGGGATAGCAAATACGATAAATATCTGAAAGGCGCCGCGACTTTGTCTGCAGAAGAATTCCTGGGCAAAGAACTTTTTTTTAGTGAAAAAACAAACTGTAGTTCCTGTCATCAGGGGTATAATTTTACCAATTATGAATTTAAAAACAATGGCCTTTATGAAGTCTATGCCCATCCGGGAAGATACAGACTTACACAAAAGGAGTCAGACCTTGCTGTCTTCAAAACTCCTGGCCTGAGGAATGTGGGATTCACTTCACCCTATATGCATGATGGTTCCATAGCCACTTTACAGGATGTTATCGAACATTACAACAGCGGTGGTAAAAGCCATGTAAATAAAAGTAATTTAATCAGACCACTTGGTTTGACTGATAAGGAAAAAAAAGCACTGGTTACCTTCTTACATACGCTGGATGATTATACCTTGTTGTCCAATGGGTATTTGAAGGAATAAAAAATTATTGCTTAATAGTGAAAAATGAAATTGACACCTATCACTACCCTATTGTTTTTTTTATTCTTGTTGCCTGATATCTACGGCGTCGACAAGTCAGTAAAAAGAAAAGACACTTTACAAGTTGTTTTATACGAAACGTCTATGGATTTCAGGCAAAAAAAGAATATGGGTTTTGACGCCCTTGTTATTACAGAAAAAAAAGGAGACCTTTATTTTTATGCCGACAAGGTTGTTGATACATCTACCGGAAAAAGAGTAAATGATGCCGGCTTAATCTGGGCTATGGAATACAATGGGGATACGTACCTTAATATGGGCTATATGGAAGAACTTACATTTGTAGGGATGTATATAAAGTTTGATATTGCCGGCAACTATTGCGCTTTGAAATTTGATGAAAGGTTTCCGGAAGAAATAGTACTTAAAGAGTATAATGAAAATAGGAAATATGCACTTGGTGTAGTTGGTGGAGTGACAGGCGCCCTGTTGGCATACTTATTATCCGACGTAAAAAATGTGAAAAATAAATTATGGCTGGATGATAAAGAAAAAGAAGGGCTTATTCTCTTTTGTGATACTATGGAAGAGAGTTTCCGGAACTTTTCCTGGTCAAGAAATGGAAGTTGCCTTATATATTTTTTTACCGAAAAAGATTTGAAAAATCTGCTGAAAAAAAATCCGTCGATTGGATTAAAAGATGAGCCGAAAATAGAAGACGTGTTAACCTATTTTCGTGTACTTAATGATCAGTGGTAAAAATCCCTTTCCCACTTTATGAATATTAATATGCCACGAATGCACGAATTTTAATTTCTAATTTTACCACCTTCCGCTTTAGCGGAACGGCACTCGGCTGGTTCCCACTTCATGTACTTTAATATGCCACGAATGCACGAATTTTAATTTCTTACGTTAAAACTCCTTCATTACTTTAATATGCCGCGAATGCACAATTTTAATTTCTTATTTTACCACCTTCCGCTTTAGCGGAACTGCACTCGGCTGGTTCCCCCTTCATATACTTTAATATGCCGCGAATGCACAAATTTTAATTTCTAATTTTACCACCTTCCGCTTTAGCGGAACTGCACTCGGCTGTCCTTTTATTTAATTTTACCCTCTACGCACTCGGCTGGTTCCCACTTCATGTACTTTAATATGCCGCGAATGCACGAATTTAATTTGTCATTTCAAATTCGTAATGTTACGACTTTCACCATTTATCTTTCCACTTTATGAACTCTTCAACTTGATAAACTTCGAAGCGATTTGCAACTGGTGCTACTTAATTTACCATTATCTTTTTGCTATTACAGTTATTGATATTCAAAAATGCTGATAAGTGTGGTTATTGAAAATTATGTTTATTATAACATACATTTATGACTTATATATGTTTATATAATTAAACATATTTATACATTATACGTTATTTTATTTAAACAAATAATCTATCTTTGCAGCATCAAATGTATTACAAAATGGATCAGATTTATATTGAACATAAAGAAACGTTAGCTTCATTAAAACCAAGGTTTAGGAGGGATTTTATGGATGAAATAGACTGGGAAGAGCCCTTACTGTTTATCCTGGGTTCCCGGGGTGTAGGGAAAACAACTTTAATACTACAATATATAAAAGAAAAGTTTGGGACTGCTTCCACTGCATTATATATAAGTATGGATGATCTGGCATTGGCAAACCTTAGTTTATTGGACATTGCAAAAACCCATGCTCAAAAAGGGGGTACACATTTATTTGTAGACGAAATACATAAGTACCAAAACTGGAGTCAGGAACTAAAAAACATTCGTGATAAAATAAAAGAATTAAAAGTAGTTGCATCCGGCTCTTCTATTTTGGATATACAAAAAGGCAATGCGGATTTGAGCAGAAGAAGTGTAGTGTACAACTTGCAAGGTTTATCCTTTAGGGAGTATGTGAATATTGAGTTGAAACTCAAATTACCGATAATTTCACTTAAAGATATCATCAGAGATCATGAAATAATCGCACCACAATTACTGGAACATTTTAAACCATTACAGCATTTTCCTTCTTATCTTAAATATGGTTATTTCCCCTTTTATTTGGAAGGAACAAAAAACTATCATCATAAGCTGGGCAATGTCCTCAATGTTGTACTGGAGCAAGACATGGCATTGATAGAAAGTGTAGATTTAACAAAAATTCCGAAGATTAGAAAGTTGATTTATTTGTTATCTACCCAAGTACCGTATCAACCCAATATTACCAAACTGGCGGAAGCTTTAGAAACCGATAGGATAACTTTGCTCAATTACTTGAATTCACTGCAAAAAGCATCAGTGCTTACTTTGGTGAGATTGAATGGAAAAATATACACCCAACTGACCAAGCCTGATAAAATATATTTACAAAATACAAACTTGCTTTATTTAACACAATCGAATGTCAATATTGGCACAATAAGAGAAACTTTTTTTGCCAATCAGTTAGGAATCAAACACCAATTAACGCTGGCTCATCAAGGTGATTTTATGGTAAATGACGCATACACTTTTGAAGTAGGCGGAGCAGGTAAAAGTTTCCATCAAATAGCGGGCATAAAAAATAGTTATTTGGCCATAGATGAAATGCCACTTGGTTTTAAAAATAGAATACCGTTATGGTTATTTGGATTTATGTATTAGGGATGTGCAATATTAAATTTTTCACCTGTGAGCACAAGTCGTGTCAAACCTTGATAATGATGATGTGCCTGGTATTAGTCTTAAGTTTAGTAATCGAAGGTAAAGGAAGAAAAAAGCAGGCATTTGTGTCCATTGCGACCATCCCATGTCCAACTTTCAACTTGCCACTTCATGTACTTTAATAAGCCACGAAAGCACGAATTTTAATTCGTAATTTTATCACTTTCATTTTTTGTCTTCCTGCTACTGTTAAGAACGAGACAGCAGATAGTTTTATTAAGATTCATATATATCCAAACCCTGTGGATGATTATTTTCATGTTTAGGTATCAAGTGAAGAAAACCTGCAATACGTTGTCATGACGGTGACAGATTTTAATGGAGAAACAATGATTTACAAAAAAAGTAATCAAATTAAAGAACAACATCAAGTATCTGACTTACCAACCGGTGAATATTTTTTTAATCTAACAAACGGTGTAAATAATATAGTTAAAAAGTTGGTCGTGATAAGAAAAAAGTATGGCAGAATACTGTGTAAAGTTTTCAAATTCTGAAAATTTATTTCACAAAAGTATGGGTGTTATATATCCGGCACAATAGCTTAATATAGCTATACTAATTGACCCCAAAAGAAATAACTTTACTATATAATTGATGAATTTTTCATGATGTCAAATGACTTCATAAATTTCCGGACTTAATCTGCCTTATATTTTATTGGAACAGCTATCCAACCGTTTTTTAGTAAAAAAGAAAGAGGTAAATCGATTGCAAACAGAATTGACAAAATAGCTGATGCACGATTATGCTATATTAACCTTTCAAGGCTGAATTCTGTAATCTCTCTGAAAATGCTGTAATATGTTTATTTACCAAAACTTCTGTGAGATCCATTTTTTCAGCAATTATTTTATTGCTGTACCCTTGTGAAACGAATTGAATGATTTGTAACTCTATCGTAGATATTAATGAAGTATTTCCATCTTTTTTTGAAAACTTTTCCAGATTGTTGATAATCTGAAGTGCCATGCTCGGCGTTATAAATACCTGACCATCATATACTTTATCAATACTTTCAATGATTTGGTCTATAGAAGCTTTCTTTAATATATAACCGGCAGCGCCGTGTTCAAAAGCTTTAAATATTTTATCAATATCTTCATAAACGGTTTGCATGATAACCTTTATATGCGGAAAAAAAAGTTTTATCTGACGAACTCCCTCTATTCCGTCTGCAAGAGGCATTTCGATATCCATTAATACGACATCAGGATTGGTATTTTCTATATCTGAGGTTATTTGACTGCAATTACCGGCAGAACCTACAAACTCCATATTATCAGTAAATTCCAGTAAAGTTTTAAGACTTTCTTTTCTGGCATCACTATCGTCGTATATAAAAACTTTTATCATGGCATAAAATTAAGATAACTTTCAATAAAAATAACTGCCTAAATCTAGCTATCCGAATGTTCAATTTGTATTTCAACAGTGGTGCCTATACCCAAAATTGATGTGATTTTGCAAGTCCCGTGAACAGATTCACATCTTTTTACCATATTACTTAATCCGTTTCCTTTTTTAGATGCGTTTTGATCAAAACCAATTCCATCGTCCTTAATCAATAAGTTGATTTTTCCAGGTGTTTTTGTCAATGAAATTTTCACGTTTTGTGCCTTTGAATATTTTGCAATATTATTCATAGCTTCTTTGATTATCAAAAGCAGATTTCTTATTAAATGTAAATTTTCGGTTAGAATGGTTTCATCTATTTCGTATGTACATGTTATATTCAGTTCTGCAAACAATAATTGCTGATAATCTAATAACCGTTGTTTCAGGTTATTTTGGGTAATGCCTTTTTCTATTTTCAGACTCCAGATAAAATCCGACAATTTATTACTGATTTCCTTGGATAGCACGCTGATATTATTGAGAATATTTTGGGTGGCTGTTGGTTTTGAAAGAATTGTTTTTTGCGCCAATTCACTGTAAATAAGTATACTGCTTAAACTTGCACCAATGTCATCATGGAGGTCCATGGCAATATTTCTTCTGTATTCTTCCTTTTGCTCCTGGATGACGAGTTCCTGTTTGTATTGAATGGTCTGAAGTTCAATTTCCTTGTCTTTAGCTATTTGTTGGGCGTCAATGATCTGATGTTTAATCCTGTCCGACATAGCTATCGAAAAAATAATTAAATCTGTGATGACACCTATAAGGATAAAATGATAAGGAACCATGTGATATTTTTGAATGTCAAAAAACATAGCCGTAAAACTCGCAACACCAAAAAAGAAATAAATCATCGTTGCCGACCTGATATAGGTCAGAATTCTATTGTTTTTAATCTTAAAACTTTGCCAAAACATCAGGATAGCCAAAGCAAAAATCAATAATCTGATGCTTGTAAAAATAAATATATTACTTGTTTCCAATCCATATATCACAAAGAGCTGTAATGGCAGATAGATGAGCATGGTAATCAGGGTGGCTTTGATGATCGTTCTTAATAATTTATGCTTTTTATTATCAAAACCAATGGCATTGGTAGTGTAAATAAGATAAAAAAAGTAAGTCAGGATTTCCAGAGACTCCTTTGCAATCAATAGAATTTGAGAAGATTCAGTATAACTCTTAAAAACAAGAAGCATCCAAATAGCCAG
Organism: Saprospiraceae bacterium; assembly: GCA_016715245.1. Lineage (GTDB taxonomy): Bacteria > Bacteroidota > Bacteroidia > Chitinophagales > Saprospiraceae > OLB9. The sequence goes on along the minus strand of JADKAS010000007.1, from coordinate 186,306 downwards.
ACTAAGGTAACAAGTCTGAGAAAACAGGTAGACGCAGAAATCCCGTAACAGACTGTCTCTGTAATGATAATATGATACTGTTTGATAGGCCAAAAGTATCAGGGTGGCTCCAAATGTAAACACATAAGGTAAAATCTTTATTAAATCATCTGAAGAATACACTTCAAGCATATTTGTACCATTTTGATTAAGAATAATGTATGACCGGAAGATTATTTTGTACTTCTATTTGAATATTTAATTCATTTGTTGAATCTTTATTTTGTGCGTTCTTCATTTCTGTTTTGATGTTTTTTATTCCTGATCTTAAAAATTCTTCCGAAAGCGGGATGTTATAGTAATCATTGGATACGGTTAAATGCATTTGAATTTGTTTCGGAACAAGAATTTCATGGCTGTAATTTTTTATTCTTGTCAAAAAAGCTTCATGTTGATTTTCATGGTGGAGATTGGCCAACCAGATGATATCTCCAATATCATCCATTATGTTTTGTCCCAGACTGGCAATTCTCAACAGATATTCCTTACTTTTTTGAGGATAAGTTTCCATGATGTTTGCTGATAAATCCGCAAAAACGTGGATACTGGACAAACTTGCACCCACCTCCTCCTGCAAATGTTTATTCATAGATGCCAGAGCCTGCTCTCTTGCGTTTTCTTTTTGGAGAATGTTGTGTTGTTGTTGCAATAATGTTTTGTTTTTTTCACTTTCTATCATTAATAGTTTTTGGGTTTCTACTTTCTCCTGATGGATCAAATAACTTCTGTATCCCAAAGCGGTGGAAAACAATAATATATCCAATACGCAACCAATAAAATAAAGGTCATATTCCAATAAACCAAGTATCCTTAACTCCCCAAAAATAGAAAATATAGTTAATAAACTAAAAAAAGCATAAACAAGTCCACCGGCTATAATAATCCTTACAAAAATGTTTTTACGAATATACAGTGCCCCAAACAACCCCAAAAATGCAAAAAATAATAATGTGAGTTTGCTCACTAAAAAATAAGTCCTCGACATAGCGGTTTCATCAGTGAAAAATATTTTGTACAAATGCAAGATAAACAAAACCGCTATGCTGGAATAAAAGCCATACACGGCAAACTTGACCACGGCAGCATTTTGATTTATTTCCAGTACCCTTGATATAAAAAATACATAACTAAAAAGCATGTAAAGGATTAAAGGATGATCTATCACATAAGCGAATGAAAATGTATCGTTCGTAAAGGTATCATAGTGGGTCCATCTTCTGAAAACAAGATAAACGACTAATGACAATAAGTAATTTGAATAAAGTAAAATGTAATGGTCTTTTTGTTGCAAATACAAAATCGTATGATACACCAGCATAATGGAAGAAGCGCCAAGCACAAACCACTCGATGATATGTAGATTCTCACTGCCCAAAGATCAATGATTTATGTTGTTTTTGAGGGCATAGGATACGGCCTTCCCAGCGAATGAACCTGCAGTTTTCGTATATTTTTTGATGTGATTATTGACCGTGCCGTAACTAATTTTAAGTCGGTCAGCTATCATTTTATAACTATTTTCTTCAGAAAGATATTTTAACACTTCGGATTCTCTTGGCGAAAGACTTTCCATCTTTTGGTCAGAAGGCGTGGGTTTTTTAATAAAATTCATTACTTGCATTGCGACACTTGGCGTCATAAATGCACCGCCATTATAGACTTCTTTTATGCTCTCTATGATATGATTTACAGATGCTTTTTTAAGAATATATCCTTCAGCTCCATAGCGCAAAGCATTAAAGATTTTATCGCTGTCTTCATATACGGTTTGCATGATAACTTTTATATGAGGGTATTTACTTTTTATTCTTTTAACACCTTCGATCCCGTCAGTTTCCGGCATTTCTATATCCATAAGTACAACATCAGGTTTTGAAGAAAGCATATCTTGCTCAACAAACGTACAATTGGCTGCACTGCCGACGAAATGCATGGAATCTGTCAGTTCAAGTAATGCAATGAGACTGTCCCGCCTTGCTTCGTTATCGTCATATATAAAAACATTTATTATCATAAACAAGTACTTTAATGTATGATTATCGATTAAACCTGATTATACCTATCGGAATAAAGCAGCAGATATTGGTTCCTTTTCCTGAAACTGATTCTATACTAAATGTGGCTCTCATATCTTCTGCCCTTTTTTTCATATCAGAAAGCCCCTTACCATTCTGTATATCATGATTGGATATTCCTATTCCGTTATCCTTTACAGCAACTATCAAACAATGATCACCAAAGGTAACAGAAATGTGCGCTTTGTCTGCTTTGCTGTGTTTGGCTATATTATGAATGGCTTCCTTTAAGATCAGCAACAGGTTTTTACGTAATCCTGGTTCCGTCAGATGTCTGTCCACGTTTTCATCCACGCTGATGTCATAATCAATATTCCTTACATTCAACAAATCTCTGCAATGATCCTGAATCTTTGATTTAATTGAGATTTTTTCCTGACTTGCCGTTTTGAGACTCCAGATCATATCGCTCATACGTTCCATCAAATTTTGTGTCTGATAGGAAATTTTTTGAACCATTTCCCTGCTTTTTTCAGGAAATGTATGATAATATTTATCAGCCAATTCACTGTAAACTGAAATACTACTCAGGGTGGAACCGATATCGTCGTGTAAGTCTGAACTGATTCTTTGCCTTTCTTTTTCTAAAGCTTTTTGATTTTCAATAAACGACTTTTGTCTATCCAACTTGTTGTTTATATACAGCCTGAGGATGACACCAATGATAACTCCTGCCGCTGTCAAAAACAAAATATAAGCCCACCACTTTCGGTACCAGGGTGCCAAAATAGTTATTTTTGCTAACGTTTTACAAAAATCATCCTGTCCCGGCAATTTTGCTTCCAGTGTATATTCTCCGATCGGCAAGTCAGAATATCTGATGTCTGCAGGATTTTTACTTTCGAAAAATCTTCTGTCAATTCCTGTTATTCGGTAATAAATGGGCGTATTAGAATTTGGAAAATTTATATTGATTAATGAAAAGGATACATCGTTTTCATGAAACGGAATTTTATATCTATGAAGACTTGTATCGTAATAGGATGCAGCTGAGTGATTATTGATTCTGAAATTATACAATAAAATATCTGAATTTTTCTTATGAAAAATCATTCTTTCAGGATAAATAATGGTAATGCCATCCGTACTCCCAAAAACAAAATCGCCGTTTTGTCTGATCGCCATCGCCTGAGAATTAAATTCCAGCGCATTAATCCCGTCATTCAGTCCGTAAGTATCGATATTTTTATTTATGAAGTTATACTTAAAAATTCCACGATTACTTGAACACCATAAATTTCCTTTTTCGGTTTTGTCAGGCAAAACACTGTATAGATTTTGATTGGGCAAACCTGCACTTTCGTCAACAATAGTGGATTGACCTTGTTTTTTATTGATGATTAATATTCCTTTAGTAGTAGCAAGAATGATGGTGTCCTTGCTTTCATATCTGTCATTAATATTAAAATCATCATTGATTTTGTATTTCAAAACGAAATGACCCTGTTCGTACTTATAAACAACCAGACCATTAAAAAACGGATTGACATATAAGTGGTTGTCTTCACCTTTGAACATACTATAGATATTGCTACCTTTCTCAAGCAAACAGGGTTTGTCTATAATTTCCTTCTTTTTCAAATGAAAATAAAGCATTCCATCTCTGGTGGCAATCAAACCCAACGTGTCATCCAACCCGACCATTCCCTGTCCGTATTTTTGATTTTCTGTCAGGTACGGTTTGGTAATCTTATAAAAACGAAAATTGTCGGAAATATATACTCCTTTATCTGTCATTAATAATTTTTGACCATCTTTTGTTTGCTGAAATTCCTGAATAAAAATATGTTGTTGGGTTTTATCTATCTGTTCAGGTTTGATTGATTGTATGATGTCATATTTTTGGTCAAGAACACTGATATGACCATTGATATCAGCTGCCCAAAGTTCACCGTTTGCGAATTCTTTGAAGGCAACAAAATTATGGGACATCAATTTTTTTTCATTGGAAGAACCTGATGTATAAATTGTTTTGCCTATTTTTTCATTCAGGTTGCAATAGCTGATTCCGTTTCCCACCAAACCACACCAAAGATTTTTTTGATGGTCAATATACAATGATATGATATAATCTCCACCGATAGTATTGGTTTGTGTTTTAATACTTGAATACCTGGCAATTTGTTGTTGTGATTTTGAATCAAATATGAACAAACCTTTACTCTCTGTCCCAACAAAAATTCTGTCATTTTCCATCAAAATACATTTGAACGAACCAGGCAGCACCATTTTTTTGGGAAAAATACTTCAGGTTGTATGTGAAATATCCGCTATTTGTGACCACATGAATCAGATTGGTTTTTTTATCAACCAAAATATCGTTGACAACATATTCACTCAATACTTTTTTTACATTTCCGAAATGTTCCGGATATCCAATCAAAAAATCATACACATTTCTGATAACTTTTTCAGACCTGTTGAAACCAAATTTTCCGGTGATAAATAAATCTTCCAATTGGCGACTGATCTTGGTATCGATTTTTGAAAACTTTCGCTTTGTAATATCAAAAGAAAATAAAAAATTATCCATCATCAAAATCAACTCTTTTCCCTCCGATTTTACAATCCGGACATTTTTGATTTTATTTTCAATCGTATAATACCGGAAAGTTTCATCTCTTTCATCAAAAATATTTAAACCCTTTAAGGTGCCGATAGCCAGAAAGTGTTCGTCAATCCCGATTATATTATTGATGAGTTGTCCCTGAATGCTGAGTGGATTATTGTGTTGTTCTTTGTATGTTTTGACATTAAAACCATCGTACTTATTTAAGCCATCCCAGGTACCGAACCACATAAATCCATGGCGATCCTGATAGATGGTTCTGACATCACCCTGAGACATACCGCTGTTGACATCAATATTTTTAAAAACCAATGTCGGGTGCTGAGAAAAAAGATTGCCTCCCAACCTTAGTACCGTAATGGTAAGATATAATTTTATGATTGGATTATGTAAAGTCATTGAAAGCTCATTACCTTAAAACATATTTGCAGTACAACATACAAAAGTAATGCAATTACCAAAATATTGTTACGGCATGATAAAACTTTGCTACTTTAAACACACATCCTATGAAAAAATAAAAATTTTATAGCTACGTCTATAGTATCTAAATAAATGTAAACTCACTGAAACTATCAACTATTAGCATAACTCCACCTGAAGCCAGTCACTTCCGTTCCACAACAATTGAGATATCCATTCATAGTAATTGTACCGGACTTTTCATCGTCTTCATCTGTCCGAACAAGATGCGGTAGTGACGCTTCGATCTCCTGGGCAATGACACCTGACTGCAGTAAAGATCCTCTGCTTTCATCCACCCATTGATACGTATATCCATTTATACCGGAAATAATGGCCAGTGCATTATGAATAGGTTTTATATCTTTTTTAAGTCGTGCATCACTTCCTGTTGTCAATGTACCTGCGATAGTCAGATCACCGTTATCAAAAAGTGTCATTCTTGTATTACCTGCACTGTTACGCCATTGATATTCGTCTCCCGCTCCAAAGTTTCTGAATTTCATATTTCCGTCGTAGAGAATATTACCGTAATCACCTCCACCGGCAGTTTCCAATCTGATGTGGGAATTCCAGGAAGCATCTATCCCTTTGATGTGCAGTCCTGCCTCAGGTGTTGAGGTATTGATCCCGGTTTTTGCATTTTTCAGAATGGTAACAGCATTTTTTCGGTTATTGGTGGAAGTTCCGTTTCCTATGATAAAAAGAGGATCTGCTTCTACCCAGGTTGTTGGGTTGGATCCTGCTATTGAATCATTGTATCTGCCTAAAGATAATGATGCGTAGGCTCTTGCAAGCGTTTGGAACCCCATGGAAGTTGAGGAAACTCCACTTGCTTCCGTTGACTGTCCCATGGAGGTTGAATTCCATGAACTTGCCTCCGTTGACTGTCCCATGGCAGTTGAATAATTTCCGCTTGCCGTAGTTTCCCACCCCATGGCAGTTGCAGCAGGACCCAACGCAGTTGTTCGGAATCCCATGGCAGTTGAGTAAAATCCAAATGCCGTAGTTTGGGATCCCGAGGCGAGCGAATTATCTCCTGTGGCACCTGTTGTAGCAGATACATTTATGTTTTCTGAAAGATCCACTGCATCTTCGCCGATATTGCCATAATTACCCGGATTTCTGCCCAATAGTCTCCACCCGGTATTGCCACCTTCCGTAATATTTTCCAATTGGCTGGATTGAATTTTTGTATTCCCATAATAAGGCTCATTATTTAACACATAAAATTTATCGCTGTGATTTGCGGGAGTAGAGGTTAGATTCTCCAGCTTAAGCGTACCATTTTTATACACGGTCATGGCATTTTTTCTATTGGTCTCAGAAGTTCCGTTTCCTATAATAAAAACCGGATCGGTGGCTATCCAGCTGATTGCAGAACTGTTAGTAATAGAATCATTGTTCCTGCCTATGACCAGTGATCCATAGGCTCTTGCAACAGAATTAAGACCCATTGATGTTGAATGACTGCCGGATGATTCGGTATTTTCTCCCATGGCAGTGGATGATACTCCGGAAGCCTTAGTGCCTAATCCTAATGCAATAGAATATTTTCCTGAAGCAATGTTTGCTGCGCCCAAAGCAACAGAATTTGTGCCGGATGCTACACTATTAAAACCCATCGAGATAGCCTCAGTACCCATTGCATTGGCCAAAAACCCAATCGCCACAGACCTCTTTCCTGAAGCGGTGGAATTAAAACCAAACGCAACAGAATTAACACCAACATTATCTTTATCCCAATGATCTGAAGATATTGTACCTGCTCTGAATGCTCCTTTATCCGGATACCACATCATTCTTGTACCTGCTCCACTCACCGGTGGATTACCCGGAACGGTAGGCAAAGTGGAAAGTCCTGTAAAAACCACACTGCTATCCTTCACATGAAGATGCGCAAGAGGGAAGAAGTATTGACCCTATTCTTCCATTGTCACTCACAAAGAATGCGCCGACACCATTTTTCTGAATATCAAAATCACCGGTAGACGTTAGGTTAAAAATGGTATTTTGGGTGCCATTGTTTGCAAAGGTCAAATCAAAATTTCCTTGGGTAAGTGTTCTGTGAGAGGTCAGGGAACCATTGGAATTATATAGATTGAGCGTGCCCAAGGTATTGGCATTGACCCAGGTTGCATTGCCCGTGACATCCGATTGCAACACAAATCCATTAGTAGCCCCAGTGGTCATCTGAAGATTGTCCGTTGTGGTTTTGCCTGAGACAGTAAGTTTTTGATTGGCAACGGGTGCTGTTCCGATACCTACATTGGTGTTATCGTCCCGGATCGTGCCATCGGCAAGTACGGTACCATTCCAACGGGGAACTCTATTTGTTGTAGTTGCATTTATTTTCGGGTCCACTTCCGTATGTATTAATTCTTTCCAGGTCGTGCCGTTATAATAGTAAAGCTTCTGATCACTTTCGGAAAAAATCAACAAACCATTTACCGGATTACTAACAGAAGCTGTAGTGGTAACCCGGGTCAACCTTAGTCCCTGATTGGAAGAACTCAGTTCGAGAATAGCACTTGGGTCCGGGGTATTCGTCCCGATGCCTACATTATTATTTTGTGCAAACAATGATATAGATGGTGCCAAAAAAATCAAAAGGATGACTATTTTTTTCATGAATAATAAAAACTTTAAAGATTTAAATTAAAGTGCAAACTTATCTTTCCTTTCCAGATAACACAATACCTAAATATAGCTATACCTGCATAACAATATTTTGAAATCATTGCAGGTCTACATCTTTAAATCTGGAATCTTTTCTATATCAAATAATGAATATTCTGGCGATATTTAACTTTGTGCTTCAATACAGGTTTAAACAATATTTACTGGAAAAAATGATTTTGTATACAAACTATAAAAATGATACTAAATACTTGAACAGAATCAATTATTGGCGTAACTCACCTGAAGCCAGTCACTTCCGTTCCACAACAATTGGATCATATCTCCGCTTGTCATAGTAATTGTTCCGGTAGTATTTGTATTGCTTCCGGCACCATCTAAAATTTCAAAAACATTTGCCCCGGTGGAAGTGGATTCAATCATAAGAATCTGGCCTGCAGTCAAACCGTCTGATAATATAATCGTTCTATCAGTAGCAGTTGTACTGTTTGAACTCAATTTCAGATAACTTCCATTACCAACATTCACAATCTGATCGTTTGATGTCACACTCACAGATCCGGCATTTAAAGTTAGACCCCCGACGTTTGCATTACCGGTTACTGCAAAATCTCCGCTGTCCATCAGCCTCATCCTTATGTTATTGGCACTGTTACGCCATTGGTATTCGTCACTGGCACCAAAGTTTCTGAATTTCATATTCCCGTCGTATAGTATATTCCCGTATTCTGTTCCGGCACCTGCGGTCTCCAGGCGGATATGAGCATCAAAAGTTGCTTCAACTCCTTTGATATGCAAACCGGCTAAAGGGGTTGATTGATTGATTCCAACTTTTCCATCGTCTTGCACCTTCAATGCGCTGGTGCCATTATCCTGAATATCAAAATCACCGGTGGATGACAAATTGATTATCGTATTTTGAGTGCCATTATTTGAGATGGTCAAAGCATTACTTCCTTGGGTTATCGTGCGTGCCGAAGTCAAAGATCCATTGCTATTGTACAAATTATTGGTTGCTAAGGTATTCACATTAACCCAGGAACCGTTTCCGGATGCATCGGATTGTAAAACCCTGCCATTGGAAGCACCTGTTGTCATTTGTATGTTTGGAGCAGATAATTTGCCAAGCAGGTTAAGATTCCCATTGTTGTTTAAACTCATGGTTGTTACATTCGTGCTATTGAACCATTGGTATTGATCATCGGCACCAAAATTTCTGAATTTCATGTTGCCATCATAAAATATATTGCCATAATCGGCATTGGCATTATTTTCCAATCTGATGTGAGCATCTGATGTGGCTTCAACTCCTTTGATATGCAGACCTGCTAACGGTGCTGCTGTATTAATCCCGGTTTTTGCATTTTTCAGGATAGTGACTGCATTTTTTCTGTTCATGTCTGATGTTCCTACACCAATAGCAAAAACCGGATCTGTGGCAACCCAGGTGGTTGGATTTGAACCTGGTATAGTGGCATTATATGCGCCCAAAGATACTGAGGCATAAGAATCTGCAATTGTATTTCTTCCCATGGCAGCGGTAAGCGCTCCTGATGCCATAGAACTTTGCCCCATGGCAATAGAAGCAGGTCCTGATGCAGAGGAAAGGTGACCCATTGCAACTGCATAAAAGTCTGATGCAGTTGTTGCTGATCCCATTGCGGTTGAAGCATAACCTGTTGCATTGGTTGATGCACCCATTGCCGTTGAATAAGTTCCTGAGGCAGTGGTATTTATACCCAAAGCTGTTGAGGTATTTCCAGATGCTAAAGTTTGTTGTCCCATGGCTATGGAAGCAGCTCCTGTGGCACCATTTGTTGCAGAGACTATAGAAGATAATGAAAGATCTACGGCATCTTCACCAATATTACCATGATTATTTGGGTCACGACCCAATAATCTCCACCCGGTAGTGCCGCCTTCCGTTATTTTTTCTAATTGACTACTTAATACTTTATCTCCGTAAAAAGGTTGATTATTTAATACATAAAATTTATTGCTGTGATTCGCGGGTGTAGAGATGAGGTTCTGAAGCTGAAGCGTTCCATTTTTATAAACGGTCAGTGCGTTACTCCTATTAGCATCAGAAGTACCGTTTCCGATGATAAAAACCGGATCAGTGGCCACCCAGGAAGTTTTTGTACTGGTAGCAATAGAATCATTAAATCTGCCCAAAGCAAGAGATCCAAAAGATCTGGAATTGGTACCAATCCCCACTGCCATGGATCGTTCTCCGGTTGCTTTGGTAAGTTCTCCTGCAGCCATACTGCCATTTCCGGAGGCATTGGTCATAATACCCATTGTAAAAGAACTACTACCGGATGCGGTTGATTCACTTCCTGTTGCGGTTGAATATAGTCCTGAAGCCGTTGTTGTATATCCCATGGCTGTTGAAATAATTCCGGAAGCTACTGTAGATGAACCCATAGAAGTAGATGTAATTCCGGAAGCTATAGTAGATGAGCCAAAAGAAGTAGATGTACTTCCGGAGGCTGTATTGCCTGAACCTGCGACAAAAGAACGTTGTCCGGAGGCAATGACCTCTGAACCTATAGCCGTGGAGCCAAAACCTGATGCTTTGGAAAATCGACCGATAGCCGTTGCAGATTCTGCAGAGGCAATAACGTCATAGCCCATTGCTATTGAGTAAATGCCAACACTGTCTTTATCCCATTTTGGGTTTATTACCGTACCAACTCTGAATGCTGCTTTATCAGGATACCACATCATTCGCGTGCCTCCTCCACTCACAGGTGGTTTGCCCGGCATAGCAGGAAGAGGGAAAAGTCCTGTAAAAACCGCACTACTATCCTTTACGTGCAGTTGCGCAAGAGGGGAAGAAGTATTGATTCCGACTTTACTGTTTTCTTTGACAAATAAAGCACTGACACCATTTTTCTGAATATCAAAATCACCGGTAGAGGTAAGATTAAAAATGGTATTTTGATTACCGTTGTTGGTAAAGTTCAAAACATTATTTCCTTGAGTGATAGTTCTGGATGACGTAAGGGTTCCGTTTGTGTTGTAAAGATTGTTGACTGTCAGTGTATTGGAATTAACCCAGTTTGCATTTCCGGACACATCCGACTGAAGGACAAATCCATTATTTGCCCCCGTGGTCATCTGAAGATTAGTCGTTGTAGTTTTACCATTTACCGTAAGTTTTTGATTGGCTACAGGAGCGGTTCCTATACCAACATTGGTAGCATTATCCTGAATCGTTCCGTCTACCAAAGCACTACCGTTCCACCGGGGAATAACATCTGTTGTAGTTGCATTTACCTCCGGGTCCAACTCCGTATTCAATAATTCTTTCCAGGTCGTGCCGTTATAATAGTAAAGCTTCTGATCACTTTCCGAAAAAATCAATAAACCATTAACGGGATTCGCAATGGCTGATGTATTGGGCACACGAGTCAGTCTAAGGCCCTGATTTGTCGAACTCAATTCCAAAATAGCACTTGGATCCGGGGTATTCGTACCGATGCCCACATTATTATTTTGCCCAAACGACGCAATGGATGAAACTATACAAATCAAAAGGAGGATAATGTTTTTCATGAATAATGAAAATTTTAGATGTAAAATAAATGCAAATTTATCTTTACTTTCAAAAGTGCACAATGCCTAAATCTAGCTATACAAATTGATTATTAATCTTACGAGAGGTCTTGGTATCAAATCTCTTTCTGTGTCAAATTTTTAATCTGTTGATTTTAAGATAAAATTTTCGGTACCAAAAGCGTCAGAATAGTAGTAAAAACTCCGGTTATACAATAAAACATAGTGGAATCTCATTCATTAGCACCCTAATGATTAGTATTCTATCTATATATGATGTAAATCATCTTTTAATTCTTTACTGGTTTTTACCTTTGGCGCACACATAAGTGTATGTACAAAAAATCAGAATAATATGCCTTTTTATCACCAACTTGGCCACCTACCCGAAAAAAGACACGTAGTTTTCAGACAACCTTCCGGAGCACTTTATCAGGAGGAACTCGTCGGTACTCAGGGATTTTCCGGCCTGTCTTCTCTGGTTTATCACGTTTTCCCACCTACTAAGGTAAAACAAAAAGACAAACCTTATTCCATACTACCCAAAATAGCCGTTCAAAACGGTTTGGAAGCGATGAGTTTTCAGGGTTTTAACATTCAACCTGAAAAAGATTATATTAAAAGCCGCAAAACCCTTTTTGTAAATGCAGCTATGCACATCGGTCTGGCAGCTCCTCAGAAATCCACGCCGTATTTTTTTAAAAATGCGGATGCCGACGAGATGATTTTTGTCCATAAAGGAAGCGGGGTCGTCAAAACCATGTACGGAGACCTGCCTTTCAAATATGGAGATTATATCATCATTCCCAGAGGAACGGTCTATCAGGTCAATTTTAACACTGAAGACAACCTCTGGCTCTATGTCGAATCCTTCAGTCCGATTTTTACACCCAAAAGATACAGGAATGAATTTGGTCAGCTGCTCGAACATTCACCTTTTTGTGAACGGGACATCAAAAGACCCATCAATCTGAAGACACATGACGAAATGGGTGAATTTGATATTTTTATTAAGAAAAAAGGATTTATTTTCCCATATGTGTATGCCAATCATCCCTTTGATGTCATAGGCTGGGACGGATATCACTACCCATATATTTTCAGTATTTTTAATTTTGAACCCATCACGGGAAGGATACATATGCCACCTCCGATTCACCAGACTTTTGAAAATGCAAATTTTGTGATTTGTTCTTTTGTTCCAAGGCTGTACGACTACCATCCGGACGCTATTCCGGCCCCATATCACCACAGTAACATCGATAGCGACGAATTATTGTATTATGTCGATGGTGATTTTATGAGCCGAAACAACATTCAAAAAGGTCAGATTACCTTACATCCGGGAGGTATTCCTCACGGACCTCATCCAGGAGCGATAGAGCGGAGTATTGGTCAGAAGGAGACTAAAGAACTGGCGGTGATGATAGATCCTTTCCAACCTGTCATGGTCACCGAAGAGGCAATGTCTATAGAAGTAAAAGACTATTACAAATCCTGGCTGGAAGAACCGGCTCTCGTATAAATATCTCAAACTTCGAATTTATTTTGAATTTTAAAAAATTAAATCATGGAAACCAAAAATTTAACAGACGTTCAGAATTTTAATTACGGTATCGAAAAAATATTTGACAAAGCGCAGGACTTTCTTCCCATCAATGGAACCGACTACGTTGAACTTTACGTAGGAAATGCCAAACAGGCTGCTCACTTTTACAAAACTGCTTTTGGTTTTCAGTCATTGGCATATTGTGGTCTGGAGACAGGCAACCGGGAGTTTTGTTCCTATGTGGTGGCTCAGGATAAAATCCGAATTGTACTGACTACCCCATTTAATCCCAACAGTGAAATTTCAGACCATATCCGAAGGCATGGAGATGGTGTCAAAGTTATTGCCCTTTGGGTCGATGATGCGCGAAGTGCTTACTCCGAAACTACCAAAAGAGGTGCTGAAGGTGTTATGGAACCCACCGTCTTTAAAGATAATAACGGTGAAGTAGTAAAAGCTGCCATCAAAACGTACGGTGATACGATTCATATGTTTGTTGAAAGAAAAAACTACAAGGGAATTTTTATGCCGGGATTTGAAAAATGGGAATCTGAATACAACCCAACTTCCATCGGTCTGAAATACATTGACCACATGGTCGGAAATGTTAATCTTGGCGAAATGAACAAATGGTCAGATTTTTATGCCAATGTGATGGGATTTGCCAATCTGGTGACCTTTGACGATAAAGACATTTCCACACAATACACGGCTTTGATGAGCAAAGTGATGACCAATGGCAATGGCAGAATCAAATTTCCGATCAACGAACCGGCAGCCGGCCTCAAAAAATCCCAGATTGAAGAATACCTTGATTTTTACGGTGGTCCGGGATGCCAGCACATAGCTGTCGCTACAGATGATATCGTTTTCACCATCAGTGAAATGAGAAAAAGAGGTGTTGAGTTTTTGTACGTTCCCGGAACCTACTACGACACCGTCGGCAACCGTGTTGGGGAAATTGCGGAAGATCTTGAAAAACTAAAATCTCTGGGAATCATGGTAGACAGGGATGAAGATGGATATCTGCTTCAGATTTTTACCCGACCCGTGGAAGACAGGCCAACTCTGTTTTTTGAAATCATACAACGTAAAGGGGCAAAATCTTTCGGAAAAGGTAATTTTCAGGCTTTGTTCGAAAGTATAGAAGCCGAACAGGCGAGAAGAGGAACATTATAAAGAGTTTATATTTTTCTTTTTTTTAAGAATTTTGGAACAGGCATCTCCATTGTGGGGTGCCTGTTTTTTGAGAATTGTTTTTTAGTTTGTTAACTATTGTAATAATTAGGTATGATAGTTACGATTATCAACTTTCCAACTTTATGAACTTTCCATTTTCCCCCGATGGTCACCGTTTCAGCCTTCTGAAGGCAGATAAATGTAAAAACGATCCTATATTTTACGAGTTTGCAATTCATAAACAAAATATTCAATAGTATTATATAATTGTAACTGCTACTACTTCTTATATACGAACCTTGATAGCTCTTATTTGGCTAAAAATCTTCTTGAATAATATTTAAAATACCATATCTTTGCCATTCAACATTTGTAATATGCAAGAAATAATATTTGTCATTAATGAATCTTCAGAAGGTGGATACGAAGCAGAGGCACTAGGCCTATCTATTTTTACCGAAGCAGATTCATGGTCTGAGTTGAAAGAGAATATTATTAATGCTGTATCTTGTCATTTTGATGATAATGTTCAACGGATTGTTAGAATGCATTTTGTCAAAGATGAAGTATTGACAGCGTGAGACTTTCAAGGGATGAATCTGGAGAAAGTTTAGCGAAAAAATTATCCAAAGTTGGATATCTTGTCATAAGACAAAAGGGAAGCCACATCAGATTGTCAAGGATACGAAAATAAGAACACAAGAGACCAACGCCCATCAAAATTGGATTACTCTCCAAAATTCTGAATGACATGGCTCATCACATGGATATAAGTAGAATGGAATTGATAGAAAAAATTAACGATTAAGTTTTTTCGCTCGCCTAACAAACCCCATGGCCACAATTTCTGCCTGCTGAAAGCAAATAAATGTAACTGCGATCCTGTATTTTCCGAATTTGTAATTCATCACCTCTTATCGTTTCAGTAAAGCTAAACCCATCATACATTTTCAACAACATTTTTTAGTACAACGCATTTTAAATGTTTAATGTAAGGTATCGAAGTCGCAGACTTTGACAATCGGATTCTACAATCGGAATGCTGAAAGAGGATGGTCGCAGTTTGCAACTGCGATCCTATATTTTATGAATTTATAATTCATGATTAACTATCAATATATCCAATAGTATTATCCAATTCTAACAGTTCAATTTCAATAAAGCCTTCCAAGCCTACATAAGTTCCAGCACTGCTATAAAGATAATCCTCAGCTTTGAGTACTAGACCATTTCTTACAGGATTCAAATGTATGTACGCTAGCTTCTGATTTATCCATTTAGGGCTTTGTAGTTCTATAGGGTGGTTGTCTTGTTGCCAAAATTGATAATTTTTATTATTTTTATTAAACTTAGCAAAATAAGTAAACAGCCTTAACATCCATTCCTTTCTACTTTCAGAGGTATTAGATTGAATGGATTCAATGATAGCTTTAGATGTGAATTTTTTAAAGTCTCTCACAAAATCTGATAATAAGAATGGTTCTTTAGTGTAACAAATCAGATGTATATGATTACTCATAATTTCATCAGCATTTAAAACCAAACCCTTTTCTTTTTGACAGTAAAATAAGACTATCTATTAAAATTTTACGATACTCATCCTTTGAAAAAACATCCACCCAACCTACAACCGAAAATGTAATGTAATGCAATGCATTCTTATTTATAATCTTGTGTCCATGCATTGATTATTAAAATTTTCTCCAAAGATAAACATATTTAATTTTTTTAGCACCGCGCATTTCAAATGCTTTTTGTATAGTATCGAAGTCGCAGACTTCGACAATCGGACTGCTGAAAGAAGATGGTCGCAAACCCGATCGTCGCAGTAAAGCTAAAGCCATCATACATTTTCAACAACATTTTTTAGTACAACGCATTTTAAATGTTTAATGTATGGTATCGAAGGTACAGACTTCGAAAATCGGATTCTACAATCGGAATGCTGAAAGAGGATGGTCGCAGTTTGCAACTGCGATCCTATATTTTATGAATTTATAATTCATGATTAACTATCAATATATCCAATAGTATTATCCAATTCTAACAGTTCAATTTCAATAAAGCCTTCCAAGCCTACATAAGTTCCAGCACTGCTATAAAGATAATCCTCAGCTTTGAGTACTAGACCATTTCTTACAGGATTCAAATGTATGTACGCTAGCTTCTGATTTATCCATTTAGGGCTTTGTAGTTCTATAGGGTGGTTGTCTTGTTGCCAAAATTGATAATTTTTATTATTTTTATTAAACTTAGCAAAATAAGTAAACAGCCTTAACATCCATTCCTTTCTACTTTCAGAGGTATTAGATTGAATGGATTCAATGATAGCTTTAGATGTGAATTTTTTAAAGTCTCTCACAAAATCTGATAATAAGAATGGTTCTTTAGTGTAACAAATCAGATGTATATGATTACTCATAATTACATAAGCATTTAAAACCAAACCCTTTTCTTTTTGACAGTAAATAAGACTATCTATTAAAATTTTACGATACTCATCCTTTGAAAAAACATCCACCCAACCTACAACCGAAAATGTAATGTAATGCAATGCATTCTTATTTATAATCTTGTGTCCATGCATTGATTATTAAAATTTTCTCTAAAGATAAACATATTAAATTTTTTTAGCACCGCGCATTTTAAATGCTTTTTGTATAGTATTGAAGTCGCAGACTTCGACAATCGGATAATTTTCAGGCTTTGTTCGAAAGTATAGAAGCCGAACAGGCAAGAAGAGGAACATTATAAAGAGTTTATATTTTTCTTTTTTTAAGAATTTTGAAACAGGCAAAACATCTTTGTTATGCCTGTTTTTTTTTTGTGATTTTTTACGATTTTAAAATCATAATTTATATTGACTCAAATCATTTTCAATGATATAATACATCAACTTAATAATTTGATAAAAGATAAATCGTTGAGAAAAGCGTGCAAAGTAATTAAATAAAAAATTCGGGTTGTGTAACTACTGAAATAAAGAATATATTTCAGGATAAAGCATAATAAGAAAAGGCGGTTTATTCAACCGCCTACTTCAAATAATTAAAACCACACTTTAATTTTTTCCTTATTACAATTTAATATCTTGTAATCAATACCATTCCTCCAAATTCATTAAGTTTTCCATTTTCGGCAAACAAAACATCACCCCCTTTGGCAAGCATGGTTTCCAAAATAACATCCACTGCGTCAGCAATGGTTTCATGATTTTCTTTTGGCGGTCTTAGCGTGACAAAGTGTTCATTTCCGGCAGTTGTAAAACCGGGAACTTTAAAATCTTTTTCGACAATCAAGGTCCAACCTTTACCTTCCATTACTGCTGTCCAGATATCCTGAATTCCAGTGACGCCAAGACCCTGTCCTACCATTTCCCTGAATTTAAGAATCATTTTTTCTGTCTCTGATGTAAGATAATTTTCAAAAACAGGCCAACATTTTTTACCGATTTCTGATGTATTGTAATGATCAAAACTTCCGGATATTTTGCCTACAATATGATTTGAAAAAGCAGTTACTTTTTCGAACCAAAAAATTTCCTTATCAGTTCCCGTAACAATAAGTGGTGTATTTTGAACCAGGTAATCGCTCAGGTATTCATCCGCTTTGCGAAAAAAATCCTGAAATCTGACCGCTTGCATGGTCGACTTGTCGTGCTCAAAACTCCTGATCTGTGCATTTCCTGGTTCGGATGACACCCTGCTTGGTGGATTGTATTCCCAGTCATCGTAAAATTCAAATGGAAAATGTTTGCCTCTTATTTCAGTAAAATCTTCATGGACTCCCTGAAATAAACGAATCTTTTTTTCACTCAGCAACAGCGTATAATAAGGTTTTGAAATATTGGTTTTGTACAGCAAATCCCTTATCTCAAAACCACGGTCCACTACAATTTTTTCTTTCACCGGGAAAGGGAATTTTACAACCGAGGATACATTATCAGAAACAAAAAAGCCGATTCCATCCAGATTATGGTCATAGTCTATAGTTGGAATTACATCCTTAAGTTTTTGTGATAATTCTTTTGTTTCCTTTTGACCATATTTGGCTTCGAGCAAAAGAATAGTATTTTCCACTGCTTTATCGATAACAATACGGTCTGCCTTCCTCTCCGGGAACAATCTGTGGGTAGGCACAATAACAGAAATACAAATATTCCCCTTTTCTTTTTGTAAGGTTATGAGGTCTTCACCTGCCAGTTTTTCGTAAGTCATTTTATAAGATTTAATTGGTAAAAACATACTTCATTGTGATAATAAATCAATTATCATGACTTTATAATCATATTCAAATATCCATAAAATTGATAAATAAAGTAATGACAGCAGACACTTTGAGAAGTGATAGTTGTCACAGAAGATATTTAACTTCACATATCACTTTATGCAACAGGAAAAACAACACCCCGATCGTTTCAGTACGGCTAAGGTCATCATACATTTTCAACAACATTTTTTAGTACCGCGCATTTCAAATGCTTTTTGTATGGTATCGAAGTCGCAGACTTCGACAATCGGAGACTTCCACCATCAGAATCGTAATTCGTAATTCTCAATTCACAAATGCTCATTCTCCCCCTTTTCAACCTACTTGATCATCATCCTATTTTCTATCTGGAGAATTTCATAAATATTTTTTAAATGGTATTTGACCGTGTTTTCTGATATAAACATCAGGTCTGCCATTTCTTTATTGGATTTGCCCTCCTTAATATATTTGACAATCTCAAGCTGCCTTTCGTTGAGATTAAATTTTGATAAATCTACCGCTGCCTTACTCTTTTCGTCCAACTGTTTGGTAAGGTGGGTGATTTCCCCTTTGATCCTTACCGTTTCCTTTTCAGCCAATAATCGTTTTTCTTTATTTGCTTTACTCAACTTTATAAAAAATCCAAGTAACATTATAATGATAACCAGACACCCTAAAAGGATGTCTTTGAAATATTTTTCATTTTTTAGCTGTCGATCCTGTTTTGCATCGGATGATTTTTTTTCTAGTATTTCCAGTTCACTGCTTTTATTAATCGCATTATAAGCTAACTCCAGAGAGTCATATGCGTTCAGGGCGGCCAAAGCATTTTTATGGTCATGATTTTGTTTATAAATATCTTTCATCACTTCGTACAAATACATTTCGTACTTTATTTTTTTATATTTTTTGGCATTTGCCAAAGCTATATGAAATAGACTATCCCGCTTTTCAGGCAAAAACATCCGGTTGTATAATTCCAGCTTTTTTGCATAGATATTGGGCAAGTTGTGTGGCTCACCATCCTCTAAGATGACAGCTGCTTCATCCAGATTTTTTTCGGCATCAAGATAATTTTTATTGAGCATATTGATATAACCCTCCTGCATGATGATCCAGGCTTTGGTAGTCACTGGCAAATGTTTATAGCCAGCTGTCCGCAACTTTTTGATAAACTGTTCTGCTTTGTCATACTCACGTGTGTCGAAATAAACAAATGACTTTTCAGCCATTACATTATTATTGACCTCCTCCTTATGCTCACTTTTCATTCCTTCCTTATAGGCTTCATCTATATAGTATAATGTCTTTGGATAGTTGAATAATCTCTTGTAAGTATACGACTTGTATAAATAAGCATAAAATCTTTCATGGCTACTAGTCTGAGGATCATCGATAAAATCGGTGAGCACTTCTATCGATTTTTCATACTTCTGCTCGTCGTTATATTTGGAAACCATTTCTTCAAGTTG
This sequence comes from Saprospiraceae bacterium, assembly GCA_016715245.1. Lineage (GTDB taxonomy): Bacteria > Bacteroidota > Bacteroidia > Chitinophagales > Saprospiraceae > OLB9. The sequence goes on along the minus strand of JADKAS010000007.1, from coordinate 166,509 downwards.
TATGATTTTTTCTGATTGTCCTCTCAAACTGATCACACCCAACCCAATGAAAAAAAATAAAATAAAAAGCCTTTTCAACAAAGGTTGATTAACATCAAAAATACATTCCTTCTGATCACGTCCTTTAAGACTACATGGTGATAAACCTGAATTTTTTAAAATAAAATTAGTCACTTAACAAGGTTGTTTATCATAAAATATCACAAAAATAACATTTCCAATATTATTTAATGATTAAATGTAAAGTAAATAAATTATTGCCGATTTATTTTTAATTGTTCATTATCAGTCCATTATAATACACACTACCCGTCGGGTAGTCAAAAAACTACCCGAAGACTACCCCGCTAAAGTTTGTTTACTTGGATTTACCATGCCATGTTTGCACTACAATACGATTTTATTTAAATTATAATAAATTTAATATGAAAGTGCTTGAGCAACTTATCAATCTGTCCAAACTTTACCGTATCTCTGTAAAAAAAGATGAAGTGATTATGGAGTGTCTCAAAAATGATATACCTTTAACAAATCAAAACATCAATGAGATAAGACAAATCATCCAAGGTCGTGAAAAGAATAAAAATGTGTTTCCACAGAAAATCAAAAAATAAGTTAATCAATGAATATCATCAACCACAAAACCATGAACGACCCTACAACCATTCTGGAAGAAAAAAATAACATTGATTATACAGTTGGTTTACTCATTCATTTATCATAAAAAGAATGGAGTCTCCAATTTCATCAACTATTTAGTTATAAATACCTGTTATTAACCATTAAATAAATAATGAACTTTGCCCAACCTTAATTTTTATAATTTTTAAATCAAAACAAAAAATGATGCATAGAAAATTTACCTTATTTATTTTATTAACAGTGGTATGTATTTTTGGTATTCCGTGTACATCTATTTCACAAAGAATCATAAAGGGTGTTGTTACAAGATACAACAAACCTGCAGCAGAAGTACGTATTTTCATTGAAGGATTAAAAAACTCTCCCCAAGACACTACCAACGAAAATGGAGAGTTTGAGATATTTATTCCTGCCGGCGTCAAATATTTGTCGTTTACTGAAAAAGACGATTTTCATTCCAATCAGTTAAAACTTTCATCAAAAGATACTTCTAATTTTATATCGATGAATCTGGATGTGATCAAAGGTGTTTTTAACTGGAAAGCTGAAACGTCCTTGTCCGCAGCAAGCTCATTTTTTTCTGTCTATCAATCATCGGGAAACAACAATAACATTTCTACCATATTGAGTAGGGCGCTTATTCATTTAGATTGGAAACAAGGAAAATACACCTGGCTTACAGACTTCAACTTACTGTACGGTCAATCTTTTACCAGTCTTAAAATAGAAGACCAGCAAGGTATAAGATCAGTACAAGCGAATGCCAAAAGTGGTGATTTATTGTCTGTGACATCCAGCTTTTCGGAACAATTTTCCAAATACTTTCACTTGACGGCATTAGCCAACGCACAAAGCCAGTTTGCTCCGGGCTACAGTGACCCTGATGCTCCTGCACGCGGCCGGGATTTAGTACTTATTTCTGAATTTTTGGCGCCTGTAGTATTCAACCTTGGTGTGGGTATAGACTACAGGCCTAACCAATACATGAGTGTATATTATTCGCCCTGCGGCTTGGATTTATTGTTTGTGAGACGTCCTGAACTCCGGCAACAATTTGGATTGGAGGAGGACGAAGCTACCAATGTAACGTTTGGTTCCTTTTTAAATTTAAATTACCGAAGGCAAATTATGAAAAATGTCGTGTTTGCCACCAAGCTCCAATTATTTACCAACTATCTGAAAAATAAAGAAAATCCTGCTTTTGAACGTCCGGGATCCATTGATGTACAATTGTGGCAAAATTCATTAAATTTTAATTTTAATAAATATATTTCATTTTCCATTACTACTACCGTGATTTATGATGAAGACCGTCAGTTCAGATTACTGGAAGGTGATGACAAACTAGGTCAGAACACCGGGGCAACAGGGCCGAGGACGCAATATTTTCACAATCTCGGGTTGGGACTGAATTATAGTTTTCAAAGCAAACAACATTAAATCTCTTTACATACCTTTTCTCATGTATCAGGATAAAACCTTCCTAAAAATCAAATTAAAACCGAACCCAATGGTTAAACTCAATTATAGCGTCTGCCTTTTCACACCGGTATCATTTTACCATCTGAATTCTAAAGGTAAAATTACCAATTCATAAGTTTTATTCAATAATCTAAATCATATTTCACATGAAAACTTTAAAATTTTATTTTCTTTCTATCGTTTTGATTTGTGGCTGGAGTCTCACGTCTCAGGCACAAACTTCCACCGTAACCGGCAAAGTATTCTGGAGAACTGATCAAACCATGGACAGCCCGTTTGCTAATGCAAAAGTATGCCCTGTCGGCAAGCCGGAGACTGCTTGTGTCCGCACTAACATAACCGGTGACTACAACATCCAGGCAGATGCTTCTGTCACTCAATTGTCATTTACTTTTGAACCTTTTGATTGTAATCCTGCTCCCTTTGCACCTCAAATACTTGATATTCCTGCAAGCAAATCTGTAAATTGTAACTTTTATTTGATGGCATGTCCATAGGATATATATAAAGATATATTAAAAAAGGCGGTCACCGAAAAGCCTTTGAATAGAGTAGGTGTTTTTTTTTAATTTTTTAACAATTAAAATTTATTGAAATGAAATCAATGAGATATTTAATACTTGTTTTAGTTCTTTTAAGCAATATTACCCCAAAAGCAGAGGCGCAGACGTTATCATCACAAGAACAAGAATTGTATAATCTAATCATGGCGTATAGAGCTACTCAAGGACTACCTAGTATTCCTGCTTCCAGATGTTTGACTTATGTAGCTCAGACCCATGCCAATGATACCAAAATGTATCCACCTACTGCACCGTGTAATGGCCATAGTTGGTCATCCAACGGATCGTGGACTGCTGTATGTTACACAGGAACGAATGATCCTCAATCCATAAAAGAAAAGGTGTGGTTTAAACCCAGAGAACTAACACCATATTATGCATACGGTTATGAAATAAGTTCTGGGACGGGGCACTCAGCCACAACACCAGCTCAACATTTGGATGGGTGGAAAAGTAGTCATGGTCATAATATGTGTATTCTGGGGAATGGATTTCCACAACCATGGAATGCAATTGGCGTTGGGATAAAGGATGGGTATGCCCATGTTTGGTTCGGAAATGAGACAGACAATTATAATGGACACCTTCCTTCACCTTATGTTTGGACACCACCGCCTGCTGTAGCTGGTCAAGATATCTTAGCAAATAATACTTGTATGTCAGCGTGGCAAAAAAAGACAAGTTTAAATGCACAATACAAATTTGAAGTAGAAGGATATTTTATATACCTCAAAAAGAATGGCGAAACGGTGTGGTCACAACAATTTAATATGGACCTTCAATGTCTTAAGGTAAAGAACGATGGGAATCTCGTAGCCATAGCTTCTAACAATCAGGAGATTTGGTCTACTGGCACCGGTGGCAGAGGTTCTGCATCTACTTTCCTGAAAATGCAGGACGATGGCAATTTAGTCCTATACAATGATAACAATACACCAATCTGGGCCACCGGTACCTGTGGTGGTGTGGTAAATGGCTGTGGCAGTGTAGGTACACGGTAGTCTCAATCAAAGGCGGTCACCGAAAAGCCTTAAACAGAGTAGGTAATTTTTTTTAGTTTTCAAAATTTATTAAAAATGAAATCATTAAAATTATTCATAACACTTTTGTCAATCATGTGTGTTTCCGGAAATATTTTACATTCACAAGAAGAAATTACTGCATTAAACAAAGGGCAGGAAATTGTCATTAATTACCAGCAACAAAATCAGCAGGGTCATCAGGCAACATCAAATCAGCTTGTATCCACACCAAATGCCAACTGTAGGTTTTATTTCCGACAAGCAAACGGAAAGTGGGAAATAAAAGACTTTACCACAGAAACTACTAAGTATGTGGAGTTTTATACCACAGGACCAAAGCCTGGAGGTTGTATTGGAGAAAAAATAGTTTTGGAGCAAAACGGAAACCTGAAATGTCATATTATGTATGACAGACCTGTATTAGAAATGCATCCATCTCCACCATGGCATATTATTGTAACACTGGCTACAAATTGTGACAGACTTGAACTCACAGATCAGGGTGGCCTTGTGGCCAAAAATGCAGCCGGCACTACTATTTGGGGACCAGTATATGGTATGTAATAAACCATAACACAGGCTTTAGTTAAGTATTTTTATACAAATATTTCATTCCTTTCAGGTAAATAATTAACTTATATGCTTGATAAACAATTGTTTACATCCAAATAGTCAGAAATAACATTGGTGTTTTCCTGATTACTAATGAATATTTGGTTCATCATAAAAGCGGTCATCGAAAAGCCATTAACATAGTTGATGTATTCTTACAGTTTTTCATTTCCCTATCTATATTATATCCTTATTTTGTGAAAGAAAAACTTATTTTTACCATTCTTAAATTATCCAGTATTCCAATGCACAAGATTTTTTTATTTACCCTTTTGTTGGGTATTGTCAATAACACTTATGCCAATACCCAAAAAGACAGTGTAAAAGTCGGCGTTTTTATCACCAATTTATATGATTTCAATCTGGCCGATGGCAGTTACATAACCGAATTCTGGACATGGTCTTTATTCAGAAATGACAGTATTTCCTTTAAAGAATCTCAGGAAATAACCAAGTCTAAAAAAACACAATTTTCAAATTTTTATCATCAAAAAAAAGCAGGGTATAACTGGGAACAAAAAAAATGTACGGCAATCCTAATCCAGGATTGGGATGTGAGAAGTTTTCCGTTTGATCATCAGAAACTGACGATCAACATAGAAGATGCAATGGCTGATACCACATCAGTCGTTTACATAGCGGATATTTCAAATTCCAAAATCAACAAGAGCCTGGAAATCGAAGGCTGGGCCATCGACTCATTTCATGTACAAAGTGATAATGTACTCTACAACACTACGTATGGCGATCCGGAACTTAGAGGTGAGAGTGTATATCCATCAGTCAAAACTACTATTTATTTAGAAAGGACGCATTGTTGGTTGACATTTACTAAACTCGTCACCGGATTATATGTCGCTTTTCTTATCGCTTTACTGGTATTTAAAATTATGCCACACGAAACAGAAAGCCGCATTGGTCTCGCCGTGGGTGGGTTATTTGCTGCGGTCGGAAATAAATATATTGCCGAAAATATTGTACCTACCACTACCCAAAATACATTGATTGACAATATTCACAATGTGACTTTCGCAGCGATACTGTTAATCGTTGCCCTCACGATCTATAATTCTGCCTTGTTTCATCATGAAAAGCAATCTAAATCCATACGTATTGATAATATAGGTTTCTGGAGTATTTTGTGTGTCTATTTTGCCATAAATGGCTGGATGGTATATAGCGTGGCGTTTTAATCAAAATGATTTGTAACCTCTTTCTCTTTTTTTGAAAAAATAATTATGGTAAAACAAATTATCCTATTTTTCTTTCTTACCATGTGTGGTTTCACAATGAGCTACAGTCAGACTATAAGTGACAGTATTTCTGCGGAACCTCCGGCATCATTTTCTATTTCAGGCAACGTTGATATGTATTACAGATATGGTAAAAACAAAACATCTTCCAAAACAATACCTTCCTATGATCATGGTATAAATCTGGGTTGGATCAACCTCACCATGAACAAAAAATGGAAAAAAGTTGATTTGGTGGTTGACCTGGTGGCAGGACCTCGTGCAGATCAATTTTATAAAAAGGAAGACCAGGAAAATGTCTTTACGTATATCAAACAAGGTTATATCAGTTACGAGCCTGTTAAAAAGCTGAAGTTATATGCAGGGAGTATGACAACACCTTTTAACATCGAATATCTTGAACCTGCCACGAATTTTGTTTATTCAAACAGTTATTCCAATACCATTATTGCAGCATCCTTTACCGGATTGAAAGCAGAATATGTTTTTAATGACACATGGACCACATCGGTGGGTGTATATAGTGATCCTGACAAAAAAATTGACCCTAACCCCAAAAAACATATAATGGGAACCTTGATTTATTCCGGGGATAAATTGTCAGCAACCGCGGATATTCTGAACGGAAGAGACGGTGATACCACTGCGGTATTTATGGCGGATCTGTATGGATTTTATAAAGTGAATCCTGCCATAAAGTTAGGCTACCAATTTCACTATATGCGTGACAAACCCGATAGAACAAAACAAGTGTCCGAGTGGTTTTCCACCGTAATATATGCACAATACATAATCAAAAACAACCTTTCCATCGGCACATTTATTGAAAGGTTCTGGGATAAGGACGGCTATTATTTTGGCTCTCCTGACAACCATATATGGTGTTTCACATTAGGGTGTAAATACAAAGTAGCACAAGGTCTTACTTTGCTCCCTGAATTGCGAATGGATACAGCAGATAATCCTTCTTTTGAACACGTTTCCAATGGAAGGGTCAAAACTGAACAATCTTTTATTATAGCAGGTTTGTATGAATTTTAAAATTCTTTTTCCTTCAATACCCGAGTCAATAATTCCGGTTCCTGTCTCCTCTTTCACTCTGAAATTGATTTAAAAATTATTTTTTGACTTTTTGACAAATCCTATTCCTATGAACAGTCCCGCCCCAAATCCTGACCACTTACTCATGTAAAAGAAGATACCTTCTTATATTTGTTTTTTTTTTTCGAAAATAGACGAACTACGTAGATTATTTTAATAAAGCTACATGCTTCTCTTCATAAATAACTTAATAGATACATCAATAAAATTATGATTACTCCTTTATAAAAAATGACCGAATCCATAGATTTTGTATACCTTTGTTTTTAAATAACATTCGTTTCCACACGCACCGGAAAAATACATCCAACATGACACCGACTGTATTCATCAATTCAGCTATTCAAAAAAGATACATCTTATTATTGATATTGTGGTCTTCCATAATATCCGTTAATGCCCAGTACAGTCCAAATTATATTGCAAAGACAGGTAATTCAAGTCACAATCTAAGTGAAGGTACCTGTATTGTTCATTATGATAATAATGGTAATACATTGCAGGCGGGTATGTTTGGTGGTACCTTTACAAGTAATTATGTTATTGGTGATATTACCCTCCAGAGTACGGCATTTATAAATGGTTACATCAGTAAAATCAATACTGTGGGTGACGTAGAATGGGCATACACTTTTGGGGGTAATAATCAGCTTATTCTAAGGTTTATGAAAACGGATTCCAAAGGAAACATCATCATTACTGGCGCCTTTAGAGGCAATGTAGATTTTAATCCTGATCCTGTGGAAGTAAAATCATTATCAGGAAGTACTACCAACATCACCAATTTTATTTTAAAACTGGATCCTAATGGAAAATTTCTTTGGGTATCAACATTTGGTGGTATCAGCTGGGATACAGAAGGAGAAGCCATAGAGGTGGATCGAACGGATAATATTATCATTGCCGGTGAATTTACCAATACACTCTATTTTGGAAATTTTAACATGAGTACACCGGGATCAAAGTTATATTGTCTTAAGGTCAACGGAAATGATGGCAAACTCATTTGGGGAAAAAAATATATCGATATCAATAGCACTTTTAACATGAAAATAGTGGTAGACAGGTCCAACAATATTATGATTGGAACGCTGTTTTCAGGTACCATTGATATTGACCTCGGTCCGCCGACAAAGTATATTGGTTCTAAGGGTGATAATGACATGATTTTTGTTAGCCTTTCACCAACTGGTGATTATCAAAAAGTAAAAAACTTTTTAATCGCCGATAAACAAAAAATACTGGGATTTCTGGCAGATAGTGAAAATAATCTGGTACTGTTGTATACGACAAATACAAATCTTCAGAAAATTGAAAAATATTCGGCTGATTTTACGAAAATTATATGGTCATCGGTTTTACCCGCAGGTTTTGTCAGCTCTTTTGCCCTCAACAGTTACAGCGATATAATTCTCACCGGTAATATGGGTGGCTATAGTACTTACGATCCGTCAACCGGAAAATATAAAACATATGGAGACGGCCGGGCATTCGTGCGAAAATATTCAAAAAAAGGCCTCTTCCTTTCAGAAAATTTATTAAAAACGACTGGACTTATTTCACCACGTTACTTATATTGTTTTGGAAACAAAAATCAAGTAATGGTATCCGGTGGATTGCTTGGAAAAGGATATTTTGATCCAACAGATTCAACTGCATTTATTTCCAACGATAATAAAATTGAAAATTTTGTGTTCCGATGGAATGATATGTGCGATTCTATCAAGGTTCGAAATCAAACTATCCACAACTGCTCTCCCTATGTATTTGCTGACTCTTTACTTACTCAATCCGGAATGTACGTCAATAGTTATCCTAATGTTTTTGGATGTCTGGAGGAAGACCGATTGAATATTACCATCAGTGACCTTGATGCCATTCTGATTGTTACGCAGGACAATTTGTTTACAACTGAAAAAAATGCAAGCCAATACAAATGGCACCTTTGTGATCAGCTTGAGAGTCCGCTATCCTCTGCTAATCTGGAATTTATTCCACCTTCAGAAGGAGAATTTACACTTATAGTAAAGGATGACTACTGTGCCGACACTTCAGAAGTTTGTTTGCTATTTCCACAAGTTTCCCTTCTTGGGGAAATGGAACAAAAAAATTTGGGTAGAATCGTCAAATTGAATAATAATGGTTACGGATTTGCAGGATTAGACGACCCTATAAATGGAGGAATGGTCAACGTGTACAGAATAAATGAAAACAAAAAATGGGAATTGACTCAAAAAATTTCATCACCTTCCGGAGCTAATACTTCTTTCGGGTATGAAATTTCATCAGATAATGATATTTTATTGATTTCAGAAAATGAAATCGGAAGTCAGAATGGAATCTGTTATCTATACCAATTGAAAAATGGAGTTTTTACATTGGTAACTTCTTTGACCGGTGAAAGTGTGAATGATAGGGTCCTATTTGGGACTAAAACGGAAATTTCCGACCAGGTTATCGCTGTCAGTAGCCCCCGCAGGGTACCGGAAAAAGAAAATGGTTATGTTTATCTTTATTATTTTGACGGAACTTCATGTCAATTCCGCCAAAAAATATCTCCGCCTGCCAATGACACAGACGGAGACTTTGGTTATTCAATGACAATGTATAAAAATTTAATATGTGTTAGTTCACCTAACAGTAAAATCAGCAATGAAAGGTATGGGGTCGTTCATGTTTTTAGGCTCAGTAATGATGCTTCTATGGCAACCTATCAGAGACGTTATTCCAATCCAACTAATATTGCCGGTTATGGTTCTTATGTAGCCCTCAGCGATCAGTACTTTAGTGTAGCCACTACCTCCGGATATTTTCTTTATAAAGTAGTGGGAGACAATTGGACATTTATCGGTAATTATTCTCAAGGAAACAGTGAAATTACGGGTTTTTCTTTATTCGAAGATCAGCTTACTATGAGTCTAAGTCCACCTGAAACCAAAATCGTCCAACACCATTTGAAAACCAATATCATAAACACAATTCCAGTAAAAAATACATCAGTACCTCTCAACTCACTTCAGATAACCATAGACAGAGACCAAAATAATTTGATCGTCGGCATACCGGACTTTAATATATTTACAGAACAAAACGGATTGGTATATATTCATGATGTACAACTGAAAAGTGCCAGTGAAGATGCAATATACGCTGAAAGTCAATGGAGGGTTTTTCCAAACCCAGCCAATGAAATCCTTAACATTCAATCAAATACAACTGAAATAAAATTCCTTGAAATTTATCATATCGCCGGGCACAAAATTTTGGAAACCAATAAAAACGAAATTGACATCAAAACATTACCACCTGGGATGTACCTTGTCCGAATCATGGATAAAAATCAGAAATGGACATGGATTGATTTTATAAAAATGTGATTTTTCCAAAAATATGATGGGTTGTCTTAGAGGATTTTATATTTGCAGGTATGCTGAAAAAGTCAGCAATGATTCATCTCATCTCGTCCATAAGATGAGACTGGTTACAAAAAAAGTGCAGGATTTGTGACTATAAACATATTATAGTCTTGTACCCAATAATATGAGAATATTATATACCTAATTGATTTCTATTTTATGTAGTAGTTTTTGACATTTCCTGCATAGGGGCAACATATGCCATTAAGATGTCATTTTATTGTAATGTAGATGATTAATCAAGAACAGAAAACGATATTTTCAAAATTTTATCTTTGTTTATCTATCAAATTCCAGTCCTTTATTTTTCCTTTTCCGTTAAATACTTCTTCACCAACCAGGTTTTTTTCAGGGCCCCAAGATTTTCATTAAGTTGAATGCCTGCCTTATTAATTTGATAAATAGTGGAATCCAAATGGTTTAAAGTACCATCTATTTTTTTCACCAATTCCGGATCATTCGAAAGATAATTTATAACTCCTTTCCCTTCTCTGGCATTGGCTATGGTGTTTCTGGTTTCTGAAATGGTCAAATCGAGTTGATTCAAAATCTTGTTTAATTCTGAAGACGCTTTTTCTACATTGACAATAATTTTTTTGACTTTGACCGCCATAGAAGTATCGCGAAGACTCCCTATAAGATTATCATTTCTGTCCAAAGAAATCAACATTTTGTTGAGTTGACTTATCGTGGCATTGGATGCCTGGGTTGTACCTTTCAGATTGGTTATGATGGTCCTCACGTCCTGCGTTATAGTCGGATCTTTGATAATGGCTCCAATCAATCCATTCCCCGCACTGATATCCTTGGCAATTTTAAGAATTTCTGCCGTGAGTAACGCCGCATTTTCATTGGTTTCACTAAGGGTTTGCAACATTTCATCCGTACGTATTCTGCTTAAGGAATAAATGGTATCACCGCGTGCTATCAGTTGGCCATCTTCAGTTCCGGGTAAAATATTGATTATCATACTGCCCACAAGACCGTCCGTTGTGATAGCACATTTAGCATCCGTACTAATGTGTCGGGTAATTTCCTTTTGAATTGAAATTCTGACGACTATCACCGTATCCGAAATCATGTTGATTTCCTTTACAGTACCTACGTTAATACCTGAATACCTGACATTATTGCCTGGTTTTAATCCGTTTACATTGTTAAAAACCGCATAAATATCATAGGTATTGCCAAACATATTTTGTTTTTTACCTATAAAATAAACACCGGTAATAAAAAGGATGGTACCTAATAAAATAAAGATTCCGAGTTTTATCCTTTGAGAATTGAATGTATCCATATTTAAGATTTAAAAAATGCTTTTACTTTGGGGTCAGACGAATTGTCAAGTTCTTCGAAAGTTCCTTCCGCATAATTGATTCCATCCACCAGTAAAATCATCCTGTCTGCAATAAACCTGGCACAATCCACATCATGAGTGATGACAATAGAAGATGTTTTGTATTTTTCCTGAATAGATTTCATCAAAATGACAATTTCTTTAGATGTTATAGGGTCAAGGCCTGTCGTGGGTTCATCATATAATATTATTTTTGGTTTGAGAATAAGTGTTCTGGCAAGGGCAATTCTCCGTTTCATTCCTCCGGACAATTCTTCAGGCATAAGTTCAATGGTATGACCCAGCCCTACACTGTCCAAAGCTTCCATTACTAAAGGTGTAGCATCATTGATCTCTCCAAATTTTTTAACATGCCTCCTTAAGGGAAATTCCAGATTTTCTCTTACCGACATGGAGTCATACAACGCTGAACCCTGAAACAAAAAGCCAACCTCTGTGCGGATTTCATTCAGGGTAGCTTCATCCATGGTGTCGAGATTTTTGTCCATGATGGTAATCTGGCCATCGTCGTGAGTTTCAAGGCCTATGAGACATTTAATCATCACCGATTTTCCGCTTCCTGATTTTCCCATGATGACAAGGGTTTCACCATCGTATAATTCCATGTTGAAGCCGTCCAGTACTTTATTATTGCCAAATGCTTTATAAAGGTTTTGAATGACTATTACTGGTTTTTTATCGGAAAATCTATGATTCATATGGAAGTAAAAATATCTGTTACTAAAACCGCAGTAAAATCTAAAATAAATACAAGCATTGATGCTTCAACGACGGCTGCATTGGCTGTTTTTCCGACCCCGGCCGTGCCATGTTTGCAGTAATATCCTTTATAACAGCCCACAAGACCAATGGCAAATCCAAAAAAGAAAGTTTTGATTGTGGAAGGAAAAACATCTGAAAACTTCAAAGACCGAAAAACTTCATCAAAATAGAGTGTAAATGATACATCCCCTTTTAAATTTTCCACAAAAAAAGAACCAAATAAAGCTACAACATCACTCATGATAACCAAAAGAGGAATCATCAGTGTTGTAGCAAGAATTCGTGTGACCACAAGAAATTTAAAAGGATTGGTACCGGATACTTCCATCGCATCAATCTGTTCAGTAACTCTCATCGAACCTAGTTCTGCACCAATTCCCGAACCAATCCTCCCTGCACAAATAAGTGCGGTAATAATAGGACCAATTTCCCTGATAATAGCAATACTTACCATGGAAGGCAACCAGGCAACAGCACCCAATTCCATCATTTTTGGCCTTGACTGTAATGTAAAAACAAGGCCTATGATAAATCCGGTAATTGCTACAAGAAATAAAGAGCGGTTGCCTATATTATAACATTGCCTCGCAAGTTCTTTCCACTCGAAAGGTCTTTTAAAAACTTCCCTGAAAAACCTGCCGGCAAAAAATGCCAATTCACCGGTTTCAAATAAAAACTTCTTTACCGAGTCGACAAAACTTCGAAAAGTATCCATGTCAGTCTTTTTGATTATAAAATCAGCTATAAAGATAGGAAAAATTTGAAATTAATAATGGATTATGGTCATTGGTCAACATGATTTACATTATGAAAATAAATTCTGGTTTTAATTACCTATCCTCATCTGTCAATAAATTCGGCCAGGCACACCTGTTTTTGGTTTATGGATATTCCCAATTTTTATCGCTGAGAGATAAAGTACTTTCTCCTCATTATGTAAATAAAAGAAGGCCAGGCGGACAAATCCACTTGGCCTTCATTTTATTTTGGCGTGAACTGATGTTATAAAACAACCAGTTTTTTGGTGATATTTCCTGATTTTAAAAGATATACGCCCGAAGTAAGATTGTTTAACAGCGTAGTGGAGGTGGCTGGTAATGAAATATTCCTTACTTTAACACCTGTTTGAGTAAACACCTCAAAAATCACTTCCTCATTTCCATTGTTCTCCAGGATAACGGTTTCAGACGCAGGGTTAGGATACATCTTAATATTTAATGTATTAATTGCCTCATCTTTTGTATCCGTAGTTCCATCATTATTTTTGTTGAATGTGTGGTCTCCAATAACAAAATTACCGGTTCCATTTGGTTTTCTGGCTGCTGATTTATTTAGGGTTTGTGCTCCACATGTTACCTGATCCAAAAGGTTTTGGTTATTGTCAAACAACAAAATATCTTCACCTGAAGCTGATAATTTAAAATTGGCGTGTAATGAACCTGTTGAACTATCTTCATCAGCCCAGACTATAAGAAATCCATTGGCTTTGATTACTGTTCCTTCCGGAAAAACATATTTGACAGGGTTGTCAGCCTTATCTGTAATAGAATACCCTGTCATATTTATGTCCTGGTTGGTAAGGTTAAACAATTCTATCCAATCCTCAGCCTCATCAAATTCGTCTTTGATGATACCGTCATTGGACGCCATAAATTCGTTTATAGAAATTTTCTCCGGGCCGGAATACTGATTTTTAACATTAAAAATCATCACTTCATGTTCTGCTCCTGCAGGGAAATAGGTTCTTGTCCTGCTCGCATCATTTCCTATGACTTCTATATAAAACTTAATCAATTCACCTGCATTATAGCGAGGTAATGACACTGAATAAATCCCATCACCTCCTGTTTCATCTCCATTGGTCCCGGAATCATTCATGTGCATTTTTGAAAACACACCGGCAATTCCTTCACCCAGCCAAACAAACACCTCCGAAATTCCGCTGCTGAATTCAGGTCTCGTAACAATCAGTACCTGGTCACCATCCGTGACTTGGCCCCAATCAATTCCGTTACAGATATATTTTGAATCGGTTATGGAAGGTGACAATCGGTTTACTTCTGTATTGGTCAATAAAAAAGCTTTTCTGTTTTTGATAAAATTTTTAAGCCCCGTGACCCCGGAAGTGTAGTTCGCATTGGTGGTTGGTTTTTTAGTATCTGCAAACACATGATCCTTTATAAGCACATCATAACTGTTTATTAGTGCATTGGCCCTGGTTTCATCAAAAGAGGTATTCAATATCGTCCTCATGTGGGCGAGATATCTTTGCCGGAATGCAGGAATACTGAGTACTTTATTTAGCAAAGGGTAATTCGGTTTGTTTTCATTGTAGAAAGGTGACCAGGTGATTCGCTGTTGATTGTTGGACATTGTGCTGTTGGCATCGTAGTCATGGGTTGTCCATCTTCCGGTAATATCATCCTGATAGAGATAATAATCCATTTTACCCTTGTACACGTATGAATCATCATCGACAAAGGCAATTTCACAGGCAAGGTGCCATAATATTTTATCCAGATCAAAGTGTTCTGGAAGGGTTTGTTCCAAGGCAGTACCGCTATTGTTGAGAACGTTACAGGCTTCAATAAGTTCCGTCCATGGGTTATTGTAACCACTGCTTTTCAGGGTGTAATATTTCTGATAAAGCAAACTATCGGTGCCCAGAAAATTAACAGCGGCCGTACCATCTCCCCATTGTGGACCACCTCCTCCTCCCCCACCACCTGTGGTACCGGTAGGACTGTCAGCTCTGAAATTGTTTCCGTCATTGGACGCGTACCATTCTTCAAGGAAATCTTTATTCAATTGTTGAACATTGAGGTAAATTCCCCAGTATTGGTCATTGATGTACAATTTCACAAAATTAGCTTTTACCACCGGCGTGTGGGGTCTGATCAGCGCATAATACAATACTTCTCTCATAAAGGTCGGATCTTCCCAGCCATTATTCAGATTTAATGTTTTATACCCTTTCAATTTCTGGTCTTCCTTAAATGCGTCTATGGAGAGATTAAAGGATTTTTTTTGAGAATTATTCATAAAATAGGAGGTCTGCCCCTTGAATCGTACACCAACACTATCCAGTGTTTCACCTTTATAGGTCAAAGAGGCCGGCAGATCTATTTTTGCATTGTAATTTTGCGTCAGCAAATTCCAGTAATTGGTCTGAGGAAAATACAACCTGATTTCTTCAACAGTGGTGGCATCGTACAATTCAATTGAAGCGTTTTTACCGGCAGAAAGATACCTGCCATCTTCAGAAATATTCCATTGGGTCGGCAAGGACTGCCCCGTTAAAAGAAATGAAAAAACCAATGTAAAAAAGAAAACTAAAGTTTTGGCAAACATATTTTTTTTATTTTAAATATACAAATAAATGCGGTTTTGAAATAGAATAAGTCATTTTATTAAATTTTGTACTCACTATTTATCATATTTAATCTTTTAATCATAGTGCAAAGGAAATCAAAATTTTTTATTGCCAAAGGAATTAAAATTTTAGAAGAATTATTTTGTCAAATAATAGTACATTTGAGCATCAAAAAAAAACACAACATCATACATGAACGGATCATATATTTTAGATGGTGTCAGAACAGCAATAGGTAGTTTCAGGGGTACGTTGTCAGAAATAAGAACAGATGATCTGGCTGCCTTTGTTATTAAAGAACTGATGGACAGACATCCTACTATTTCACCCAATGGAATTGATGATGTTATTTTGGGATGCGCCAATCAGGCAGGTGAAGACAACCGAAACGTGGCACGAATGGCATTATTGCTGGCGGGATTGCCCTATACGGTGCCAGGAGAAACAGTCAACCGGTTGTGTGCTTCAGGTATGTCTGCTGTCATCAATGCCCACAGAGCCATAATGGTTGGCGACGGTCATCTTTTTATTGCAGGCGGTGTGGAAAATATGACCCGGGGACCATGGGTTATCTCAAAATCATCACTTCCTTTTGGTAGTGATGCCCACATGTACGATACTACCTTTGGATGGAGATTTGTCAATCCCAAAATGAAGGCACTATTTGGAGTGGATGCTATGGGGGAAACCGCTGAAAATCTGGCTGAAAAATATTCCATTTCAAGAGAAGATCAGGATAAATTTGCCGCCTGGTCACAAAATAAAGCCGCCAAAGCAATGATGGACGGAAAATTTGCGGACGAAATTGTTCCTCTGCATATTCCCAAAAAAAAATCAGACCCGGTCCTGTTCAATGAAGATGAGTTTATCAAGCCGAACACCTCTTTGGAAAAACTTTCCCATCTTAAGCCTGCCTTCAGAGTAGGTGGTAGTGTTACTGCAGGAAATGCTTCGGGATTAAACGACGGTGCTGCCGCATTGATGCTTTGTTCTCAGAAATTTCTGGAAGGTACCTCTTACAAACCATTGGCAAGAATTGTACATTCTGCCGTCGTTGGTGTAGAACCAAGAATCATGGGTATTGGACCCGTAAATGCCATTAAAAAAGTATTGGCTAAAACCAAACTGAAACTCGAAGATATGGATATCATCGAAATCAACGAAGCTTTTGCTGTTCAGGTACTCGCCTGTATGAGAGAACTGGACATTTCGGATAACGATGAAAGGGTCAATCCCAACGGTGGAGCAATCGCTCTTGGTCATCCTTTGGGCATGTCAGGAG
This sequence comes from Saprospiraceae bacterium, assembly GCA_016715245.1. Classification (GTDB taxonomy): domain Bacteria; phylum Bacteroidota; class Bacteroidia; order Chitinophagales; family Saprospiraceae; genus OLB9. Next base: position 149,644 of record JADKAS010000007.1, on the reverse strand, counting down.
CCAGAATATTATTAAGTGCCGCCCATGAATTGAGAAGACGAAAAAAAAGATTCGCCATTGTTTCTATGTGTATCGGTGTCGGACAAGGATATGCAACTTTGATAGAAAATCCATTTTTTTCACAAAGTAATAAATGATATCCATGCATCGTCGAAACAAATCTGAAATCGTTTGTACACCGACAAAACACATTTTGTTCTTTAATCTTTTTTTATGTATATCTCTGTTTGTTTTCAGTTTGGGATGTGCCAAAAAAATATCACCTGACACTAAGATAACCAAAAACCTTAAGGGACCTTTTAAAAATATTTTGATTCATTCATCTAACGATCGATTAGGCCCTTGTGAACCATCCCTTTCAATTAACCCGAATGATACCAGAATAATGGTGGCCGCCAGTGTTCTGAATAATGTATATTCTTCGTCTGATGGAGGAAGAACATGGAAAAACTCTGTACTCAGTTCCAGTCATGGCGTTTATGGAGATCCAGTGGTAAGGTATGACAGCAAGGGAAATGTTTTTTACAGCCACCTTGCCAACTCCAAAGGAAAGGCCTATGCCAGTGTTGAATTTTTGGACAGGATTGTTGTCCAGCGTTCATCCGACAATGGAAAAACATGGACAGATGGCACCTTCCCCAAAGCAGATCATAATAAGGACCATGACAAACAATGGAAAGCCATTCACCCAAAAACCGGTGATATCGTTATGACCTGGACAGAATTTGATGTCTATGGAAGCAAAGAAAAACACCATACTTCCAAAATTTTATTTTCCATTTCGCGTGATCAGGGCGCTACATGGTCTGACGCTATTGAAATCAGCGATCTGAGAGGCGATTGCCTTGATGATGACTATACTACGGAAGGCGCCCACCCTGCGTTTGGGATCAATGGAGAAATATATGTGGTATGGTCATTTAACCAAAAAATATGGATGGATGTTTCGTATGACGGTGGTAAAACCTGGGGTAAGGATGTGGAGATTGCTCAGCAGCCCGGAGGCTGGTCTTTCGATGTTCCCGGCATCAAACGCTGTAATGGATTTCCCGTCATTAAAATTGATCATTCCCAAAAAAGCAGCCGGGGAAATATATATATAAATTGGGCCGATCAAAGAAATGGTGTACATGATACTGATATATTTTTGATCGTCTCAAAAGATAGTGGAAAAACCTGGTCAGATGTAAAAAAAATAAATGACGATACCCCGGGAAAACATCAGTTCTTTTCCTGGATGGATCTTGACCAAAGTACAGGAAATATTTATTTTGTGTTTTATGACAGAAGACATACTCAGGATGAAAATACAGATGTTTATCTCGCCGGGTCGTTTGATATGGGGCAAACTTTTTTTAATGTCAAAATCAGTGATACAACCTTTAAGCCGGTGCGCGGCGTCTTCTTTGGAGATTATAATGATATTTGTGCAGTAAATGGTGTCATCCGGCCTATTTGGACACATGCGGACGGATCAGTATTATCGGTATATACGGCCATAATTGATCTTAAATAAAAAATAATGAAAGTATATAAAACCGGCATTTATTTATGTTTTTTTCTTCTTGGGTTTTTAGCTTCCTCCAATGCGCAGAAACTTTTACAAATAGAAGATCCCAAAGAAGTAAAAACAATAAGATATTATGAAGGAGAAAAAATCACTTTCAGGACAGCCTATTTTGGTAAGGAATGGCAGAGCAAAAAAATCAAATCTATAATGGTTGAGGAAGCCGTCATTGTTTTTGAAGATGGCTTTATTTCACTTTCAGAAATAACTCATATCCGGCACGGCCTTCCAATACGTAAAATCGTCGGAAAAGCATTGATGACGTTTGGTGTAGGATGGTTGACATACGGGGGTATTGCATTAATGTTGAACCTGCCAAATGTCGTCCCAAAAGATCTTCTGGTAGGTGGAATTGCTTTGGTAAGTGGATATATTATTCAATTATTTTCCAGAAAAATCTATATTGTCGGAAAAAATGCCCGACTGCGATTACTGGATATATCTTTCCCCATGATTGAACCGGCAAAACCTTAAAATGAATAAAAAAATGCGTACCGGACTATATCCTTTTTTGACGTTTGCCAACATTTCTTTTTTTTGTGGGTTTATTTTTATTCCTACCTTGTTTGGATTTGCCGAAAAGACTTCCAACAATCCCCATAATTTTTTTGGAATTATCCCTGCACCTGCTGAAATAAAAATTGACGGTGGCAAGAGTCAAATAGAAACCATAACCATTTCTCACTCTGATGAACTTTCTGCTTTTGCGTCACAACTTATAAAAGAAACGGAAGGTTTTTTGTATAAAAAAAGCGTCTCCTCGAATACTGATATTTTGATCGATACCCTTCTTGGAAATGAGGAGTATATTCTCAACATTGAAGCAACCAGCATCATAATAAAAGGGGGAAGTAAAACTGCTGTTCAATATGCCATCACCAGTTTGGTGCAAATGGTTCGCCACAATGGTTTTCCACTGCCTTTGGTCAGTATTCAGGATTATCCCTGCTTTGTGTACAGAGGTAAACACCTCGATGTTTGCCGTCATTTTTTTTCGATCGAAGAGGTAAAAAAATACCTCGATTTTATGGCGTACTATAAGTTTAATCATTTTCACTGGCATCTTACCGAAGATCAGGGTTGGCGGATAGAAATAAAAAAATATCCAAAATTACAGGATGTGGCCGCTTACAGAAACGAAACACTCATTGGGCATTACAATGACACCCCCCACAAATTTGACGGAAAAAGATACGGAGGATATTATACACAGAAAGAAATCAAAGATCTGGTCTCTTTTGCCGAAGGTAGACATATACATGTCATTCCTGAAATCGAAATGCCTGGTCACGCCCTTGCTGCTCTTGCAGCCTATCCCGAATTGGGATGTAGTGGAGGACCTTATAAGGTAGCTACAAAATGGGGTGTGTTCGAAGAGGTGTTTTGTCCGACTGAAAATACCTTTGCCTTTTTATATGACGTACTGGATGAAGTCATTTCATTATTTCCTTATAAATATATTCATATCGGAGGTGATGAATGCCCAAAATCTTCATGGCAAAAAAAGCAGTGTCTGCCAAAAAATCATTAAAGAAAACGGATTGAAAGACGAGTATGAACTGCAGAGTTATTTTATCAAAAAAATAGAAAAATATATAACCTCTAAAGGCAGACAAATCATAGGCTGGGACGAAATATTGGAAGGAGGGCTTGCGCCAGGAGCTACCGTTATGTCCTGGCGTGGAACAGAAGGGGGAATAGAAGCGGCCAGACTGGGCCATGATGTCATTATGACGCCCGGCAGTTTTTGTTATTTTGATCATTATCAATCCACTAGTGACAAGGAGCCTCTGGCTATCGGCGGATATACCTCTCTCGAAAAAGTATACCATTGGAAACCTATTCCGGAAACCCTGGAACCACCTTATAAAAAACATATTTTGGGAGGACAGGCTAATGTCTGGACAGAATATATTCAAGATTTCCGGCAGGTAGAATATATGGCCTATGCAAGAGGTTTGGCCATGTCAGAGGCTTTATGGACAACACCCGGCGATTACAAAGAATTTACAGGAAGGTTTTTAAAACATAATGATTATTGGAAAACCAAAGGGGTCAATATAGCCAATCATGTATTTGAACTCAAACCCAAAATTATGGCAGGAAAAGGAAAACCGGTTAAAATTTCCTTTGACCTTCCGATGGAAAAACAAGTCTGGCATGAATGGAGTGGAAACTCAAAATTAGGAAATGAGTTTGATCTTATTGATAAAGGACTTCACCATTTTAGTCTTGATGCCACAACAGGAACATCCAGATCTGTCTCTGTTATGTTTAACCCTCATCTGGCCACAAAAGCAAAAATTTCTATGAGCCCTTCCCCATCAGAAAAATATCCCGGACAAGGACCTGGAAGTATCGTAAACGGATTGACCGGTAGTGAAAATAAATACGGAGGTACTGAATGGCTCGGTTTTGAAGGAAAAGACCTCGATATCCTTCTTGAGTGGAAAAATCCTGAGGATATCCGTTCCGTCAACCTTCGTTTTTTTAAGGCGGAAGGTCAATGGATTTATTTGCCCTCTTCTGTTGAAATATATGCTTCCGCAAATGGAAAAGTTTTTGAACAAATCAGATTGGTGGACAACATTACATCAACTTCAAAAACTGCTGAAGTAAAAATACAGGCTGTACTGAATGGCATCCGTTTTATTAAAATCAGGGTAAATAACTTCGGTATGATTCCTTCAGGTGCTCAGGGAGCCGGTCATAAAGCGTGGTTGTTTGTAGATGAGGTGGTGGTGGATTAGGCTTTTGTAAGATAAACATCATTCTCTCTGTTATAGTATTTTTGGCTGCTTACAATTGTGGTCGGATATTCTTTTGGAACACTTTTTGCATTTTGTTTCTTAAGTAGAATTATTTTATATGTACCGGCTTTATGTCATTGAACTCCGAAAAAACGTGTTTTCGGAAAACCGAAAATTCAGAGAGGCCAATCCCCAATTTAACGGGGAATTGGAGTGTGTATACGTAGGTATGACCAGCAAAAATCCCAAACAGCGTTTCGAACAGCATAAACAAAGGTTACAAAGTAAAAAAGGAGTTGACCTGTCTTCTTCTATTGTCAGAAAATATGGAAGTTTTCTACGTCCAAGTCTCTACCATACTATTCCAGCCTATAAAAACAGGGAGGAAGCATTGAAGGCAGAAAAAGAACTCGCTGCCAAACTCCGTCGTGAAAGGTATGCCGTTTGGGTAAATTAATTTTATTCAGTCCGTTCGAAAATCTAATGTTGTGTTTGTTCTATTTTGATTCCTTGTTTTATCAAACGATCTATTATTTCCTGCCCCAGTGCTTCTGCAGGCGTACACACCCCTGATTTGTGTTTTTCGGTTCTGATTTTATGAAGCAATGTAAAACAAGCTTCCGAAAACATTTTGGAAGTTTCTGTATATCCGGGATCACCTCCTGACATCACGGTTGTGACTTTTTTACCTCCTGATTTTCCAATACAGGTAAACTCAAACTTACTGGCTTTTCTTCTGGATTCGGATGGTCCGGTTCCTGGTGGAAATTTCTTTTTCATATACTTTCTGAACCATACAAATCGAGCCAGAAAAAGGGCAAAAAGAACCGGAACAATGGTCTTCAGCAGTTTCAAAAAAGATGATCTCACAAAAAACTGGCGGTACGCAGTTGCGTATCCAAATTCCAGAGGCATTTTATAAATACTCCGTTTGACAATGTGCGGATCCACCACCGGCATAGGAAGAGCCCATGCATGTATGTCTTTATTGAAATGAAGACGTACTTTGGGCCTGGGTGTGTCAGGATGTTTTCTGATTTTTAATTTTACGGATGATTTTTTGGCTTCCCTGTACAACATTTCTATAGCGGTGTTGAGGGTTCCTCCTGAAAACTGCGCATTGGTGCGAACAAAACCATCAAGAATCATAGGTTGGTCATGTGGAAGACTTTTGGCGGTAAACCAGGAAGTCAGATCTGCAGGAATACTGTCAAAACCACAACAATTTATTATACAAACACCGGCTTCTACCGCTTTCTCATGGTAGGTAAGATAAACGTCAGAGACAAACGAGGGTTCGCCGGTGATGTCCAGATAGTGCGCTTTATTTTGGATACAACTGTCCACTACATTTTTTCCCCAATAGGTGAATGGCCCGGCCGCATTCATTACAATTTTACTTTTGGACGTGAGCTCATCCAAAGATGTTTCACTAGTGATGTCACAAATCTCAATGGTTATATCCTTATCATGTAAAGAAGATACAAGTGATGCAAGCGCTTCCTTATTTCTGCCGGCCAAAGCAAGTGAAAAATTTTCGTTTTTTCGGCTTTTTACCAGATATTCGGCTATTAATTTTCCGGTAAATCCGGTTGCTCCTAGCAATACAATGTCATATTTTTTATCCATACGGTTGATTTGACGTATTAAACCTGAACTTAAATTGTGTTTTCAAAAAGCAAAGGTATGAGATTATAGGTTACAGGTGCCTTCCTTTTATACTAATTGTTAAATATTAATAAAAAATGATAAAAGGTTTGTGTCAATTCTCATTCTTTCTTTTCCAGACAAAGATGAATTCCGTCTTATTGTTTGGAGCATTAATCCATGGTTAAGTTTTTTGAAAATATCTTCTCCAGAAAAAAATAAAATGAAATAAACATCCTCAATTAAAAAAACTGAAGGATTTTAATAACGGTTTGGCAGATCAATTGAAATTTTCCTCTTTAAGGCTGATTAAATTTTCTGTAGTATTTTACATCCTATGATACTAAAATCATTATGGTTAATTAACCCAGGTTTTTTAATGCAACAAAAAATGATTTTTTACTATCTATACATAATATATACGGCTTAAAAACAATACATAAAGCGGGTTGGTCGTTTTTACATTAAATCCTTATTATTTTTCCTGTGACTTAACAAAATTAAGATCCTAAAAATAGTAAAATTAAGGCTTAACAAAAAAGTTAATAAATGCTAAATCTGTTTCAGATAGAGATTTATTTAATATCTTTGCGTCTTGTATTTCAACATAATCAGAAATACAAAAATAATTATTTCCGATTACTATTCATCAAGGTTTTTCGGACATTTTAACGAATTTATTACAGGAGAAATACATATCCCCCCGTAATGTATGTTTTTCTCACCATTGAACATAGATAAAACAGTAACCATGATTCAAAGAAAATCTACCCTTTTATTTTTTTTGTTTTTCTTCTTATTTTCCTTTTCTATCAATCTGAAGGCACAAACGCAATACCCCGATCCTTTACTGAACCTCAGTGACGAATGTGGAGAAAAAGGAGACACCGTCTGTGTTCAATTTGAGGTCGACAATTTTATAGATGTAGAGGCTTTCATATTTCAGATCTCTTACAACAGAAACATAGTAGAGCCCCTACAACCATTGAGATTTCCGGACTTAAATGTTCCCCAGATTATACAAGACAACACAGCCCCTATATTCAATTTTGAAAGTCTGGGATATATTCTGGTAAATTATGTTGGTTTTGATAAAGAAACTTTGCCTGATAACACTATATTATTTGAATTGTGTTTCAAAATAATCGGCGAACCGGGAGATTCTACACCTGTATTTATAAATCCTGTATTTCCGGATTCAGGTATAGTACAACCTGAGTTTCAGGAACCGGGATCACCTTCTGTCACAGTGCCTTTTGTAATTAAAAATGGTTCTGTAAAAGTTAAAGCATCCCAACTTACCATTACCAGTTCGGCGTGCGATGCTACCAATCCTACCAACACTAATGGTGTTGTTGAATTTATGATAGCAGGAGGTACTCCACCCTATTCCTACATGTTGGCCCCTGTCGGATTTTCAGGAACGGGCGTGGTGGAAGGTCAGAGAATTCGTTTTGAAAATATGATGAGCAGAAATTATTCTCTCACCGTCACAGATGCGATGAGTAATATGCGTACCATCAATATACTTGTATCCAATACCTTGCCCTATACCTATACGCTGGTGGGAAAAGATCCCGATTGTGCAAACAGGGATATACCAAACGGAAGTGCAACCATTACCATTACTGATCCGGGACCTTATACGGCCAGTAATTTTAAATACGAATGGTCAAATTTTATTTTTAATACGACTGACAATGTCAATCTTGGAAATGGCGAATATTTTGTCACCATTGTCGACCCGTCCGGATGTCGTGTATATGATTCAGTTGAAATCTTCAGAGAACCAATGGTCGTCAGTTATGAAATTATCCAGGAAGAATCCTGTCCTGGTTTGGGAGACGGCATCGTAAAAATTACAGCTTCAGGTGGATTACCTTTTACAGGAAGTAGCTATGTGGTCAGGCTGGATGGTATTCCTCAAGGCAGGGTTCCAATGATGGCAACGGTGACCGGCATTAGAGGAGGAGATCGTTCCCTTAATATTATTGATTCTTTAAATTGTTTCGAAACCATTAATTTTTTTATGCCTACAAAAGAGGGTGTAAAACTTGACACCTTGTTTATCAACGGGGTTACCTGTTTTCAAGGAGGGGATGGCAGGGTTTCTATCGGTGCATCAGAGTCAGGTAATTCAAATTTTACTTTTATCCTCAGACTCGGCACACAGATCATAGCCGGTGGAATATCTTCTCCTGATACCTATACAAAGGACTTCCTTCCGGGAGGAAATTACTCGCTGACGGTCATTTCTTCCTTGACAGGTTGTATAAAAATATTATTTTTTACAATCACAGAACCTCCTGCCATAGACCTGACAAATACACTGATTATAAATCCATCCTGTGGAAGCAATATAGGGTCTATTACACTGCAACCATTAAATGGGGTTTCTCCGTATTTTTATAAATGGAGCCATGATATACTGGAAACAGGCAACTCAGTTTCAGGATTATCTCCGGGCAATTATTCCGTAACCGTGACCGATGCCAATGGATGCACTCAAGATACTACTATCATGCTCAGATTTGATATAGTAGGTACTCCTCCCTTGACCAATACCCGTGTCACCAGAGAAATTTCCTGCTTTGGCGGATCAGACGGAGAAGTAACCTTAGATGTGATTCCGGACACGCCAACTTTGATGTATGAGTGGAGGCTCCAGGGTCAGGTTAATATTGTGTCCACTCAAAAAACAGCAGGTAATTTATCCGCCGGCACCTACATTGTTTTGATTAAGGATGGAACCTGCAATGTATTGGATACTGTCGTTTTAAATAATCCTGTAGGCATGAACATAGATATAAACTTAACCATTCCAACCTGTCCGGGATTGCGTGATGGCTCGATAGGAGCCGTGGTGACAGGTGGAAATCCGACCTACACCTATCAATGGTTTCCTGAAGGAAGTTCCGTCCCCATCGGTTTGAATTCTGTTTTGGCACCCGTCAAAGCCGGAAACTATTTACTTATACTTATTGACAGTAAAAATTGCAGACAAGATACACTGATTTCCTTAGTCGACCCGGCTAAAATTGAAATTGACCTCATTGAAGTCAATGGGGTCAATTGTTTTGGGCTGGCTAATGGTCGGGCTGACGTCATCGCAAACGGTGGTACTACAGCCAACCCTCTCTTCAACTATCTTTGGTCGACATCGCCACTTGATTCGGGGCCTTTAGCTTTCAATCTTCCGGCAGGCAGAAATTGGGTAATTGCTTTTGATGCCTTATGTGTATCTGATACCTTATTTTTTGATGTTCCAACGGTGCAAAAAATCAGATTAAGTAATCTGACCACTTTTACAAATCCTGCTTGCTTTAGTTCTACAGACGGCTCTATTACGGCATTTGCCCAGGGAGGTGTGGATACATTATTCAGATTCAATTGGTTGGTAAATCCTCCGGTATCAGGCAATACTATATCCGGTCTTGGTGCCGGTACCTTTTATGTAAGATTAATAGACAGCACAGGATGTTTTGTCATTGATTCTGTCACATTGACTGAGCCTGATTCCTTTGCACTTTTCCAAAATTCATTTGCAACACAATTGCTTTCCTGCAGAAATACAAATGGTGGTCAAATTGGTGTTGTTGCTTCAGGTGGAAATCCCGGCACCGTATCTTACGCCTGGAATTTCCAAAACAGAACCGGACCTATCATCAGCGATTTATCTGCAGGAAATTATTGTGCGACGGCTACGGATCCCAAAGGATGTACCGCTGAATATTGTTTTGAACTTACTTCCCCACCGCCTGTCACCGGAAGGGTCGCGGATGCAGAATCACCACCTTGTTTTGGAGAAAAAACCAAACTTTGTATAGACTTTATTTCCGGCGGAACCGGAAATAAATACTCCTTTCAGATCAATCAGGGTCAAAGATTTCCCGCTGACTCATGTGTTGATGTTTTTGCAGGTACCTATACTATCAATCTCATCGACTCTGCAGGATGTTTTATCGATACTATGATTACCATAGACCAGCCTGACCTCATTGAAATAGAATTGGTTGATTTTGTAGAAGTAATTCTTGGAGAAAAATCAGAAATCATCATTCCAAAAATCAGTTCAGGTATTGGTATCCGTTCCATTCAGTGGAGCCCTTTCAGTGCTGAAATCATTGAATGCCAGACCCCTGATTGTGCCGCTGTGATTTTTAATCCTGTAAATACACAAATATTTGAAGTCCTGGTCACAGATATCAATAATTGTACAGCTTTGGATGAAATTGAAGTCCGGGTTAAAGATTTCAGGGATGTCAGCTTTCCGAATATTTTTAGTCCAAAAGAAGAAGGAGGAAGAAACAGCAATAGTTATTTCAATATCAAAACAGGAAAAGGGGTAACGGAAGTTGTTTTCCTTAATGTATATGATCGTTGGGGTAACCGCGTTTTCAACAAATCCAATTTTATTCCGGACGATACATTTACAGATGGCTGGGACGGTACTTTCAACGGAAAATTATTGGAATCAGCCGTGTTTGTGTATCACGCTGTCGTTCGTTTTAAGGATGGCGTAGAGTTACCTTATACCGGTGCTATTACTTTGGTCAGATAATTTTATTTTCCAGGCCATACCCTCAATGTAAATTTAGGGATTTTATAAAACCGTCACTATGTGAAGTCCATCCCGAAGTGGCAATAAAAGATTCTGAACGTCTTTATCCTCCTGGATAAATGTATTCAGATTGTCCAGCGCTTTTGTTTTGGCATCTTTATTTTCTTCCAATACTTTGCTCGACCACAACATATTGTCGAGTATGATTAATCCTCCCTTATTCATTTTTGGTTTGATGAGATGATAATAAAGTAGATAATTTTCTTTGTCGGCATCAATAAATGCGATGTCAAATGATATATCCAGTCCGGAAACTACCTGTACCGCATCTCCTTGTATTATTTCTATTTTCGTGTTTAATCCTGCTTTGGTAAAATATTTTTTAGCTATAGCCAATGTTTCCGCATTGTTATCGATGGTGATTAACTTACCATTTTCTGCCAGGCCCTTCGCCAAACAAATGGCAGAATAACCGGTAAAAGTACCCAACTCAAGTATGTTTAATGGCTTTTTTAATACACTTATGGTTTGCAAAAACAATCCTTGTAAATACCCGGACAACATTCTTGGATTGGCCGTTTCCAGGTGTGTTGTTCTTTCCAGCTCTGAAAGTACAGGGTCCAAACCTTTAGAATGATCATCACAATATTGATAAATGGAGCGAAGTACATCAATCATTTTATATGGTTTTTGATTTGAAATAGGGATATAAAAAAACGATCAGGGTAATACATAATGCACCAATATAAAAGGCGGTATTCATATATTCCTTTTCCCCCAACAACAAAATAGCCAGTATGATACCGTACACAGGTTCAAGGTTGATAATCATATTTGACGTAAAGGCAGAAATTTGTTTAAGTGCTTTTAAAGAAAGAATAAAAGCAAGGGTTGTACACAAAAAAGATAGTACAAGTATGTACATCCATTGACGGAAGTCATACGGTACAAAAGCCGTAACTTCAAAGAAAGTAAAAACATGGTTCAAAAAAATACAACTTCCCAAAAAAATACATGCTGCTGATAACTCAATAAAAGTAAAAGCATATACGTTATTTTCGCCCAGCCATTTTTTATTGAACACGGAAAACAAAGCAGCTAATAAAGCAGCACCTAAACCAAGCCCTATACCAAAAGAAAATTCTCCCGGAATATTGCGGGTGATCAGAATAAAACACGGGATGAGAAGAAAGCCTACTAAAATATCATATTTACTGAATCTCTTATTTAAAACCAATGGTTCAACAATAGAGGTAAAAAAGGAGGTGGAAGACATACAAATCAAAGCAATGGAGGCATTGGATTCTTTTATTGCCCCGTAAAAACACAACCAATGTAATGAAATAATAACCCCGACAAAGCCAATTTTCACCACATCACCTGATCTGAATATTTTTTTAACAGCTGAAAATGAAAAAAAGAAAACTAAACTCCCTGAAGTAAGAAAAACCCTCCACCAAACCAATATTATAGCAGGGAGGAGTATCAAATTACCCAAAATAGCAGTAAATCCGAACAATAATACAGCCATATGCATATAAATAAATGCCTGCTTTTCGTTAGTACTATGTGACTTAATCATAAATTATTTATTTCGCAAAAGTATAACATTTAGATAAATAACCTTCAAACAAATATCAGATGGTTATTTTCATTAAGAATACGAAAATGTAATTTGAAGAAAACCTTCGGTAAATATTTTAATATTTTGGATTTCTTTCCTTTTAAATGGTTCATCCAACCATTTGGTATAATTTATTCACTTTAAATCATTACATATATATCTGAATATCAACATACAACATTACAAACTTTATTAAGATCCTGTAATTTATACTTAAATTAATTTATAATATTTAAAAATTAACTTAGTTTTATGCTGTATTTTATGATCAATAAATGTAAAACCTTGTCATAGCGATGGAAAAATACATCGTCGTTATTCCGACCTACAATGAAATAGAAAACATCAGGTCCATTATTGAAGCGACTTTGTCGCAAGGTCCATTGTTTGAGGTATTGATAGTGGACGACAATTCTCCGGACGGAACTGCCGATGAAGTTAAAAAAATGATGGCTGAATATGACAGCAGAATTCATCTCCTCCAGCGAACAGGAAAACTTGGTTTAGGGACCGCTTATATTGCCGGGTTTAAAAAATCAATTGAATTGGGGGCATCACATATTTTTGAAATGGATGCCGATTTCAGTCATAATCCAAACGATCTGAATCGACTTTTATCTCCTTTGCTTGACGGAAAAGCTAATATTTCTGTTGGCAGTCGATATACGAAAGGAGGAGGAATAAAAAACTGGCCTTGGGACAGATTGTTACTGTCCTATGGAGCATCCTTATACGTGCGTTTGATTACCTGGTTACATGTCAAAGACTCGACAGCAGGATTTATATGTTATGAATCAACTGTTTTGAAAAAAATTCCCCTGGACAAAATTACCTTTATAGGCTATGCTTTTCAAATTGAAATGAAGTTTGCAGCCGTTCAAAATGGGTTTAAAATAGTCGAAGTTCCTATTGTATTTGCTGACCGCGAAAAAGGAAAATCCAAAATGCACTCAGGCATTATATTAGAAGCCATCAAAGGTGTTCTTACATTGAGAAGGAGAGGGTTTAAAAAGTATTACCAGACAAACTGAAACGCACATTCCATTTTAGCGTATCTGTAAAAAAATCTATTTTTTATACTTTTTTACAAAAGCCTGGAGATCAGTAATATTGTAGAACACTTCACCATTGTAGACAACTACCGGCATCTGAACTGTATTGCCCTTAAATCCAACCTCTTTCAATTTTTCAAACATCAGCTCTTTATTGGAGGGTGCCAAGGTCGTATTTAATTCAAGATATACTACTTTGTTTTTTTCGAATTCATCAATGACAAACTTGCATCTTGCACAATCATCCCTGGTAAATACATTAATTTTGGTCGTATTTATTTGTATGCCCGTGGTACGGTTAATTCTTTTTCCCGCATTGGCCACTTTTTTATACGAAACAGAAGTACTGTATTCGCATTCAGTTTGAGGAGGTTTGTTTAATGTCACCAATGTTATTTCTTCTTTTGCTTTCAGTACTTTTTTAAGAGGAAAAGTATCTTTTGTTACAAAACCGGAATAGGTAAGTTTTAAGGTTATTTCTACAGCTTCGTCAAGGTTGTTTTTTCCGACCAACATTGTCGAATTACCTTCTTCTTTTTCAAAAACCTCAACATCTTCCTGTGAAAACCCAAAATTTAATCCCGTAACTATAACAAGTAATAAATACAAATACTTCATAATGTAAATTTTAAATATAACGAAGGAGATTATCAATATGTTTTATGTCAAATAAAAAAACCAAAATATACCAAAAAAAAAGGGACCCTCTCCGACTTTACGAAGAGGGGTCCCATCCCAAAAACAGTAAACTCTTTTAAGAATAATCTAAAATTATTCTATCACTATCATTTTACGCGAAGCCTTGTTGTTTCCGGCTTCAAGCGTGTAGTACAACATACCTGAATGAATCAATTCAGTTTTGTTTAACGTAACTACATTGTTGCCTTTTGTACAAGGTCTGGTTATAACTTTTAATACTTTACCTGTCACATCCTGGATAGTAATGGTTGCGTCCATTGTCTCCGGCAAGTCGAAACTAATTGAAGTTTCGTCTTTGAATGGGTTAGGATTGTTCTGATACAACTGGAAAACATAATTTTCCTGTGTTGCACCGGTTACCTGCCAGCTGATATTTCCTTTGTTTCCTGAAACGGTGTACATTTCTGCAGCCGTGATTTCAGAGCCAACGGAAAATACATTTTCCAGTGAACCATTGTTGGTCGCTTTGAAAACCAAAGTCATCAACACATCTCCTGACTTAAGAGAAACATTTTCATTTTCATTCCAGCTTGTGGTAATCATACCATTATCGAGATTTGCGAAACCATAATTACTTTCATTCATTGAAAGAACACCAGGTTTTACATTTACGAATTCCAAATCTGAATTATTGAATTTGAAAGTCATTTGCATTCCGGCCATATCTAATGCTTCTCCGACAGTGACGGGTATTTCTACAATACTTCCTGCTTTAAATTTACTTGCCAACGTATTCAACTTCAATCCAGCCAAACTTCTACCTTCCGTAGAGTTACTTGTGAAGTTTGCTTTGGCGTCACCATTTACATCACCCACTTTTATACCGGTGAAATCAATGGTCATATCCTGAGCAAGATTAGAAATCGTATACTTCTCGTTAAACACTTCTGTTTGAGCAGTGGTAGGATTGATAAACTGATAATTTTTATCAATAAACCTCCATGATTTGTTGTTGGTGAATCCCGGATTTGTTCCTAAAATCACTTTTCTCAATTCTACAAGGTCAATACTATTGATACTCTTATCTCTGTTAACATCCGCTGCAATCAACTTGTACGGAGTACTTAATTTGGCAATATCAAGAATATGTCTTTGAATGAGTACTATATCCAAGGTAGAAACGCCATTTAAAATGTCGTTATCTTTACTTGGAACCACTTCATACTGTGAACCGTGATTCAAGTTTTCAAAGTTGTAAGCTCCATTGGTTGTATTGGCAACCATTTCACTTCCTTCCAGTTTCATACTGACATTTTCGATGCCGATACTTTCAGGATTTACTACATCTCCTTTGATAGCCAATCTGTTGTCCGGGTCACCATCACATGCATTCATATTATCCTGTATATTGATAAAAGTCTCACAGTAAGCCTGAACTATATTCCCGCCCGGAGTTGTTTCAACAGCGGCGTACAATTTGACATCCTGATCTCCTTGCGTGGCACATGTAAATATTTTTCCGGCAACAATTCTCAAACTTCCGTCTGCATTTCTGGTCACCGGTTCGAAAGAAAGGATGACATCATAATTACATGGATGTATACTTCCTCTGTCAAAGTCTATAGCCCAGATTTCAACCATACCTCCATCAATATCACCGTCGTTGTCTGTATCAACAGGCATTAAATCTGTTGCCAATCCATTCAAACAGTAAGGTGTCGGTGCTTTACAGTTGATGATATCAAATAACTGGTCACACTTGGTAAGGTTACCACATTTATCTTCAAATATCCATCTGATTCTGTGATTTCCAATAGGATATGAACCTGTCATATCTGCAACATTTCCATTTCCTGACCTTGGGTAATTGAGACCTACACCGAAAGAGCCGCTATCAAAATCTCCATCATTATCAATATCCACTTCAGCATACCACTTTAACTCGTCAGTACAGTTATCAGTTGCTGTTGCAATCAATTCAATGGTTCCATTCAAACATTGTGCATCATAGGTACATACTTCTTTTCTGGCACAACTGGAAGTAATGGTAGGTTTTACCTTGTCTGACACCTTGATGATTTGGGTGTGTTTCCACGTAACATATTGGGTTCCGCCAAAATCATCAATATAACTCTGACACCAATCGATTACAGTCCAGTGTCTCAAAATTTTGAAACATGCTTCACCAAGGCTATTGTTAAATCTGAAAACCTGATCTTCAAATTCATATCCAACCAAACTACAGATGTTATCTGTAATCAAGTCCGGTTTTCCAGTTCTGTCAGGTAAAAACATAGCGTCATTTGGGTTGGAACAACCTTCTATAGTCACATCTATCGGCCATCTGTCAAATGTCATAACAAAAGGATCAATAGGATCTACATGAATTGTTTGTCTGCACGTACTCTTTTTATTGCCCTTGTCTGTAACCGTAAAATCTCTGTGAATTAAACCAATTCTGCACTGATTAAGCAAAATCATTGAATCTGTTGTTATTGTAGGCTTTTCGCAATTATCAATTCCTGTAGCCCAACCGAAAAAGTGTCTCAGATGTGCAACATCAAAATTGTCTGAACAGTCAACAGTCATGTGAGGAGGACAAACGATTTGAGGAGGTAATTTATCTTCAATTTTGGCATTAACCATACAATCATTATAATTACCCGCTTTATCGATAGCCCTCATCTGAATCATATGTGTATTTGGTGCATCATTACAACAGAATCCAACGAATTCACTAAATCCGCAAGGGTCGATTATCTCTACGACATATCTGTATTCGTCCCTTTCACCACATCGGTAATACTCGAAATCAAACCATTTTGCATCAACATTACTAACGCTGACAAACTCAGTTTCATCTTTGTCTCCTGTGAAAGGTCTTCCGGCTGCCCAATTGTCATAAACAAACGCTTCATCGCTTTCCCATTTCCAGATATTTTTATGTTTAATATCTCGTAAACCTATCAGATAATCTTCATCATAATGATAATCAGAAACAGCATCGAAAATAAAAGTGTTTTCAGCTGCAGATGTAATTGAAGCAACGTATCCACCCATAGCTTTTGCTGTTTTAAACGCTACGTGAGGTAAAGCTCTGTGTTTTGACAAATAATAATAATGTTTCTGATTACCTGAACCGTATTCTCCAAGATAACTAAATCCCGGAAATTGTGGTGTTTTACAAGGCAAACAATGAGGAGAACTAGGTGTATCCATTCTTTTCACCAGTAATTTAGCAAGGTCACACTCATCATAACTTCCATCGTCAAAAACAACGGCAGGTACCCATGCTAGTCCATCAGAAGTAAGACTTATGTTCGTATTCTGGTCACAAATGGTTACCGGTGGTGTATTATCTTCAACCGTAACCGAGACTGTACAAGTTGTTGAATTGTGACATCTGTCATACGCTATATAGGTTACTTGATGACAACCCACAGGGATATGTGCCAACCCACCATTTTGATTGGTTAATATACCACCCGGATATGCCACATCCACTCTGTACATTTCACTACAATTGTCATCTCCAACAATTGCGGGAAGATACACGTATCCATCGCATACATGCTGTGACGTTGAAGCAAAAATAGGATCAGGGCACGTAAACTCAGGTCCTACTCTATCTACCACTTCAATCATCTGAAGTTGTTTTCTGTACCTGGGAACAGACAAACAAGACCATTCAAATATTTCCCAGGTTCTCATGTATTTAGTCACACATTTCACCTCATCTAATTTGACATCAGTAAAAGACACCAATAAATTACAATGAAGATCTGTATTAGGATACAAATCCTGATACAAAGGTCTGAAAGCAGTACCGGAAATATTCGTTATGTTAAGAATGGTGTAATAAGCAACATTCATTGTATATACCTGAAAACAAAATTCATCTCCTGCGTCTAAGTTCAAAGAAACTGAACCGGACGCTGAATTTCCGCTGGTAGCAAGATCCGTCACAACACCGTTAACAGAATAAGAAGGATTATCATTATTAAAATTACCTCCTGAAGTATTTCCGGCATTGTTTCTCATAGAAGCATTCCAGTTAAAATTGAATGTTCCGTCTTGTTTTGCTGTAAAACAAACTTCAGAACCCAAAATTTTACCCGTATTCGTTCCTGTACTACCTCCTGTTAAAGTAATAGCATTGTTGTAAAAATTACTAGGCACTACCGTTGCAGCACCAGTGGTATTAGTTTCCCATAATAACAATTTAGGAACACCTGTACCAAACTTTGTTCCTATAGCAACCGGAGACGGGTGTTCGGCAAAAGGTTTGCCGGCGGGTATTTTTGCCCAATCACCATCACAAGCTAATTCAGTATTATCAGGCAACCATCTATTGACAGGCATGGTGATGTAAGGATTTTCAAGGCTTGGAAGACCAACTACCGTTATTTCCATACAACACTCACCAGATTTATTACCACTGCCATCTGTAGCCTGATAACATCTCTCCACTACCTTTAATACATTAGGCGCATAATTTCCATCACAATTATTGGTGGAAATAGATTCGTACGTAATGTTTACTGTATAAGGTGTACAGTTTTCTGTCACTACCGGTTCAAACATGGCCATTTCATAACATGTCACCGTTAGGTCACGCGGACATTCAATTACCGGAGCCAGTTTATCCTGAATCAGAATGGTACCCCAACAAGAATTTCCTGATGGAGATGTAACTTTAGAATAAATGGTTTTACCGATCCAGGACGATCCTGAAATGGGGGCGCTACCAACACCCGTAGAAAAAGGGTTGCCGGTAGGTGTTGTCATCAAAGATACGATCGATGCCGTGGTACCACCGCATGTACTTCCATTAGCCAATACCATACTGGCCATCACATCAGCATAACAGTCATTATCCAGAGAAATCTGAATGTGACCTTTGCAAGCACATTCCTGGGCAGAAGCCACTTGAAACGTACTGAATGAAAATAGAATTACACTCAAGAGCATAATCCAATTTTTCGAGAAACGTGTTAATTTTGTTTCCATCATGAGATCCAAATTTTGAGTTAAAAAAATTTTGATGTTTTGATATACCACGAGGCATACCAAAACTTTTGGTTATAAAATAGGAGGGAGAAAAATTCTCCTTTCTCTTTTGGATCTATTATTTTATATCAGGCAGGCTAATCTTTACTTACGTAAAGGATAAAAACAAAAAATCACCCATGTTAAATACATGAATGTCGGCACTCTATTATCAATAAATAAGGTTGGATTTTTTTCAGGTTCCGAATAGTTTCTCACACTATTCAGGTGCAAATATAGAACCGATAATACATATAAAAAAATATTATACGTATTTTTTACATATATTTTTATACATAACATATATTCAATTGATATATAAGTTTTTATAAAATATAAAATAATTTACAAAAAATCTTATATGTGAATAAAATGTATAATGTATTAAATATTGTACCTATAACTCGCGAAAAAATAGTTCACCTTGAACCTAAAAATGTATAGCGTAGTTTTGTTGGCAAATAGGTCTCAAAATTAGACACAACAAATGAACCAAGACCAGATGCTTTTATCAAACCCTGCCTCCGTCCTGCCATAAATGTGAAAAACAAACACTTGAAATTCTAATATCAATTTCCTTAGTACAATATTATTAAAATTCAACCCTTACAACATACAATAAAAAAGCCCCCCTCCAATTGCTCGGAGAGAGGCCATCCCAAAAACCGATTTATCTTAAACCGTTACTTGGTTGTTTTATGATTCAAAGATTACTCGATGATGATCATTTTCTTAGAAGCAGTGAAATCACCACTTTCTAATTTGTAATACAACATACCGGAAGTACCCAATTGCTCTCTTGTGTACGCTTCTGTATTCAAACCTTGTACTGCATTGATGTTTCTTACGTTGATTACTCGACCAGTTACATCATAAACAGTCAATCTTGCATTGTCTGCTTTAGGCATGAAGAAGTTTACATTTGTTGTTGCTTTGAATGGGTTTGGTTCGTTTTGGAACAACTCAATCTGAGCTGCTGCATCAACAGAACCTACTGTCAATCCGATATTCTGAACTTTGATAGTAGAACCTACATAAGACTCAGCTGCGGTTACATTAGAGTTAAGTTGGATCATGTCACTCAATTGACCAGCTTTGTTAGCTTTCAATACGATGGTGAACAATACCTCATCAGCTCTTAGAGAAACTGCTTCTCTTGCTGCATAACTCATGGTGATAACATCACTTGAGATTACGCCAACATTTGATTCAGTTACTTCAATAGCACCGGAAACTACATCTACGAAGTTCGCTCCGTTTAGGTTCATTGTATACTGGAATCCGAAGATTTCATTAAAGTTAGCTGCCGTAACTGCTACTTCAAATGTTTCACCGGCTTCTACGCTTCTTTCAGCTGCTGTCAAATCAAGTCTTGAAGCTGTTCTGCTTTCTGACTGTGCATTGATTACATCTGTAGATGCACTTCCGTTTACATCACCTATCTTAACAGCTACAAAGTCTTGTCCGTCAACATCATTTGTGCTTACAAGTAAGTTAATTACTTCATTGTAAGGGAATGCGTTTTCAGCGTTTATAACCTGATTTGCCGTCGGGAATCTCCAGCTCTTATTGGTAAATTCTTCTGAAGTACCTAAGATTACTTTTCTCAATTCTACAAGGTCAATGGTATTGATCTTAGCATCATTGTTTACGTCTGCAGCTATCACTTTGTATGGACTATCCAATTTTGCCATATTCAAGATATGTCTTTGGATCAATACTAAGTCTAGTGTAGATACACCGTTGTCATAATCTCCGCCTTTGTTGGCAAATAATTGTACTCCGTCAGCTCCGCTTACGCTTGGTGCAACATCATCAAATGCATATAAACCATCTACCGTCAGCATTGACTTAGGATATTCAATCGCATTTCTGTTGATAGATACAGTTGCATCATTAACACCTTGTCCACTTTCAGTAGAGGTGATACCGGCTATTCTGCCTTGTCCTCCACCTGTAGGACATGTATTACAAATGATTGTCAAATTAACCATGCAGAAATCAACTCTGAATTTTTTATCCCATACGCTCATCATTACAGGAACATCAGCTTTGTTGGTGCCGTTGGTAAATACAACGTCAGTCCAAACTCTTGCAGAACTTCTAAGATTAGGTAACCACAATTGTAAATCACCTCTATTGTAACTTGCCAATACAGATGCATTAGTAGTAGGATATGGCCATACTGCACCATTTGCATCAAAATAGTGAGGAACGTCAATATTTACTAATCTTCCATCGATAATAGTATCTGTAACCTGAGGTGCCCAGTTGTTGAATGTAAACAACAAGTCTTCCTGTGGTACAGTTGTCAAATGATCCACGTTGAAGTCAATAGCCCACAATTCTACCATTGGTCTCAATGGTCCGGTTCCGTCAGGATCAGCCATCAATGCTGTGCTTAAGCTCAGACAGTAAGGGGTAGGTGGTTTTTTGTCCACTACCATTACTGGTTGGTGACAAGTAGTGTGGTTGTGACATCCGTCTGTTACTTTCCAGCTTACTTTGTGGTTACTCATTTTACCAACAATGATTTCAGGAACGGTAATCGTAATAATGCCATTTTCGGCCGTTGGAGCTACATAGATATCAAGAATTCCGTTATTGTTATCATCTCTGATAGCAGCAAGGTTTCCGTTCTGTGCATTCGATACATCATTGTTTACAGGTAAGAAACTTGAGAATTCCCAGTCATCTGATCCATCAGCCCATAGGTCGATGAATACCTGCCATTTCAACCATCCGTTATCACCATTACATCCACCTGTGTCTGTGGCTTTGTTAGTCAATACCAATCTGTGTTCGCAGTTGGCATCTACACCAAACATTAAAGGATCACAATTATCGATTACAGGCTTATTATTGTCGAAGAACATAAAGTCTTTGAAGTATGGTCCTTTTGGTTCGTTTGTACACCAGTTCATGTAGTTGTACTCAACTCTCCATTTTACACAAACACCATCTTCAAATAAAAATTTGTGAACTTTGATGTTTTCTCCGATCACATCACAAGGTCCGTTGACCCACTTAGGTCCGTTGTCTTTGATCTGTTGAGCAGTAGGGTCAGCGCATGTAATAGCCACAGGAGCTGCACTCGGTGGAGTGACTACCCATGGTTGCGTAGAAGTACTTGGTAAAATAGTGATGACTTGTCTGCAAGAAGGTGGATCCTCCACTTACTCAGCTGATCTACAAAGAAATCTCTTGTTACGTTTCCTATTTTACACTGGTTCAACTGACCTGTATTGTCTCTGAATGTGATTGGAAGTGGACCACAAGTTCCGTATGCAACAGGTAGACCTGTTTTTGTAAAGTCAACGCCTGCTGTAGATTGTGCACCACTACCTAAGTCAGAACTGTACGTAATAGCCCAGTCACAGTGAATAGTCATGTTTGGTGGACACTGAATTACCGGTGGAGCTTTGTCTTCAACTTTAACGTAAGCCCAGCTTTCGTTGTAGTTGTCACCTGCACTTCCCCATTGAGCATTCATATCTCCATCATCCCATACTCTCAAAATAACTTCATGGTATCCGATATTAACTTCGCCGTCACCGTCGATGTCAACACCTGTGGTTAAATCCGCACAACAGAATTTAACAAACTCTCCATTATCTGAATCATAAATGTTGTCATCACCATGTAATCTAGGTTTGTTGTCGTTGAAAGTTACGTTGTTGTTGTAAGGCTTTCCTGTAGCAGGGTCAATTCTACCATCATTGTTACACTGAGGCGCACCTGCAGGTCTTCTGATTTCAAGTCTTACCGCTGAACACATATCATAAGAATAGTTGTCCACGTGGTGAGTGAACAATTTAGCATTACCATCCTGACCAGGACCACCTGGTACTAAACCAATAACAATATTTTGTTTGGTAGAAGGTACAGGAGGAGTTCTGTCTACAACAGTTACTGTCATACACTGTGTATTATAGTTACCACAACAGTCCTTAGCTGTGTAACAGAAAATGTGTGGTCCTTTAGGAGCACCTTTTGCTCTGTATCCGTCAACTTGATTTCCTGTGATCGTAACAATACCAGGACCACTTACATAATATGTAGGGTTGATATCACAATTGTCATGAAGTTCCCAAGGTCTTGGAAGGTCAAAATCAGCAGCACAATACCAAGGTGATGTACTTACGATAGTGTCTTTCAGGAAGAAAGTTGGAGGCAGAAGGTCAGCAGACTTGATCAACTGAGTAACCGGCTGAGAAACGATTCCCTGACACCAGTCAATAAATTGCCATGTTCTGATTACTTTGATATTACCATGACAGTGAGGTCCACATGCTTCAATTGGTAAGTCAGTATAAGATCCAACGATATTACAAACCTGACCTGTCAAAGGAAGAGGCTCTCCGTCAATCAATACAAATGCATATCCGTCTCTTACATCACCCGTTGCAGCAACGATAGATGCAGGGTCTGTAGCTGTTTTACACTCAAGTAAAACCAATGGATTTGGAACGAATACATCAGCGAAAGAAATAGGATTGATTAAAATGTTTTGGAAACATTCTTCACTCAAATTTCCACTTGCATCCACTGCTTGCCATCTTCTCAAAACAAGTTTTGTACAAACATCCCTTCCAAGTTCAAAGTCATTATAACTTAAAGTATAGTCGCCGCAGTTGTCCTCAACTTCCGGTAAACCTATGAAATCAGGATCATTAATATCTAAGTATAATCTGTCTTCAATCAAACAAGAAATGTTAAAGTTTTCACATAATACTACCGGAGCATACTTGTCTTCAACAGTAAATGTACCCCAACATCTGTTTCCAGTGAAAGGATTAACAACTACAAATGTATGTGTTCCAAACAATCCTGTGAAATTAAACAATTGATTGTTTACATTTCCAGTAGAAGCTCCTTCCTGACCATATGGCCAGATATACACTTCATATTGGTCGTAACATCCGTCATAAGGTCCTTCAAGGAACATGTCCGCTCTGATGTCGATAGAACAAGACTCTTCAACAGAGATGTTTACGCCATCGTTACAAGCCATTGCATCAGGAATATCTCTTACAGTAATCGTGACGGTAGCTGTTCTTGTCGCTCCGCAACCATCAGTTACCGTTAATGTAAGAACATACGTACCTGCCGGAGCATCATTAAACTCTGGGTTTCTACAATTAGTACAAGACAAATATTGAGAACCCGCACCTGTCCAAGCAAAGTTAAAACCTGACGGATCCAAAATAGACTGATAATAATTGAAACCAACCATTTCTCTGTCTATATTGTTGGTTGGGAACAACGGATTAATATTAGCAATGGCACCAGTCGTTGTATTCACTTGACCAATGAAATTGGTTCCGCCACCTATATATAAAGCAGCATATAATACTCCATCAGGACCTAAACTAGCTCCTTGAACAAAATTTGCCGCTGTACCAGTGGCTCTTGAGTTTGATACTGCACCTGTTGCAGAATTGATATCAACTAAAAAACTTGGGGCAGGAGTAGCACCAGTCCTTACAAGGCCCACAATAGAACCAGATGCTGTGTGATTTGCCCAAAGAAGGAATCCACCTGCTTGTAAATTAGAAATTTGTCTGACATTGGATACCACACCTGTAGTAAGATTAATATCATACAAATATTGAGGATTAGCCCACGCAAAAGCTCCAGTTGAAACTAATCCGGTTACAACTCCGTTAACAGGATTTCTGGACAATCCCCAAAAATTAGCAGGAACCACAGCACCAAAACCAGATACTACAGGTCCAGCAATAACTGCAGGGACAGTTGCATCTAAATTAAGTCTACTGATTCTAGGCGCTGCCGCAGGTCCTTCAAGGACATAAAACCTTCCATTAACAGACACAGATCCTTGTGGAGTTGTTATTGAAGGTGCAGGAAAAGATGTAGGAATCGCGGTTGGCGAAGTAAAATATTGAATTCTACTCAAAGGCGTTTGAGCCTGAGCACCACGTACGTCAAATGCATAATATCCAGGAGCTCCTTGTACACCAGGTATACCACCAGTGATAGTTGGAGACAATGTCAATGGTTCATTCGGACATATAGTAATATCAGGGGGAACAAAAGAAACATTTAGAGGGTTCGGTGCACAGCTACATACATCACCAACAAAAGTTGTTGTCAAATCATATGAACCACTTGCAGCACCAAATCCAGTAATGTAAACAAGATATGTTGTACCTCCAACTGCATTAAATCTTACCGTCGATCTGAAAGTAAAAGCAGCACAATCATCATCATTACCTACAACACAAGTAAGTCCTGCAGGAGAAGGACCTGTACACGTACCGGTAAAAACACCCATTTTTGTGTCAAAAGAAGTTGCAGCATTACAGGTTGTCATAGTTACCGCACCGTTACATGGAGCAGTAAATGAATGCCAAAATCCGTTTGTAGTATTTAATGTTGTTCCGCAAGTGGGAACTGCTTGAATACCAGCGCTACAGACTGTGGCTCCTGAAACGGTAACAGAACCTCCGGTAGAAGGAATTGCAGGAATTGGCACAGCTGCACTACACAAACTTTGAGCAGGAGGTAAACACGAGGTACAACCCACTGACGTTTGTCTACAAACAGAAGCATCACCACAATTGGAACTGGTACTGTAATGAACACGAACCATACCTGTCAAAGATGCAACCCAGTTTAAAGGTTGAACACCAGATGCCAAAACAACGTTTCCCGTTGTGGTAATGGTAATAAAATCCGTTGCGACGGCACTTGTAAATTGATAAGTTCTACCAGTTACGATGCCACTTACAACTGCAAATTCACCAGCGAAATTACAAGTACTAATTGTGACAGCGCCACTACAAGGTCCTACTGTAGCTGAACCAAACGCCATAGTTTCAATACACTGCGCATTTATGTTCACTGCTAACACCGTACCGAATACCAGTGTTAATAATTGATTTAAAAATCTTTTCATTGAGATTGAGTTTTAGTTAAGGAATACATTTGAGTGAAAAGCATCCAATGCTTGCTTTTTCTTGATTGCAGAATCTCCTGATTCAGGAAATTCAATAAGAAATAATGAGGCATTGTCAATATAAGCAGCTTCAACTGCTTTTCCGGAGTTAATGTCAGAAAGCATACCTTTGACAAGATATGTTTCTATCAATGTCAGCTTTTCAGTAAGAGGATCAATGGGAGATTGATCCAGAACATGGTAAAGTACGGAAAGCTGCTGCTCCATACCTGTAATAATTTGGTCTTTAGGTTTAAAATTTCCAGTTTTCATTCCAATTGCTAAATCAGTACTAGTGGATACCTGCGCTGAAGTGATTGTTGAAAAAGTAAAAATTAAACCCATAACCAGAATGAAAGAAAATGTTAACTTCTTCATGAGATTGAGTTTTGGTTAAAAAAAATTAA
The DNA here is from genome assembly GCA_016715245.1 of Saprospiraceae bacterium. Taxonomy (GTDB): domain Bacteria; phylum Bacteroidota; class Bacteroidia; order Chitinophagales; family Saprospiraceae; genus OLB9. Next base: position 123,387 of record JADKAS010000007.1, on the reverse strand, counting down.
ATTTTATGAAATAATAAATTAGCCAATAGGGTAACAGGTCAAACCTGTTTGGCGACTGGTGGGAAAGAGCTTTATAGGAAAATATAGATGAAAGAACACGTTTTAGGGACGTATTGATTCTGTTTCCAAAGAAGCATTATGAGGAGCCTTAGAAGGACATATATATTATTACATATACCATGTCAAAAAATTAAGAAATAGAAACGGAAAAATTCGAATGGATTTCGTCTGTCTGGTTATTAAATCGAATCAAATCCGGTGTAGTTTTCTATCTTTCTTATTAATCGTCTTTATTATTAAAATACCTCATTCTTTAATGAGATATGATTTTACGGGGCAAAAATATGAATTTATTATATACAATGTACTAAAATTTATAAATAATTTAATACAAGTACATAAAATTAAACAATTCACACTATGAACCGACATGCAAATATAGAACAGTTTATCCTCTGAAAAAAGAATTTGTTTGTTTTTTTACAGACAAAATTAATATATATATTTTCAATATATGTAAGATATTATATATGTTGCATGTGCAAAATAAACATACGCACTAATTCCAAAATTTCTGTTCGGCACAAAGAGTACCTTCCTCCTTTTCAAATATAAATTCATCATATGTGTTATACAAACCGGATATAAACCGTTAAAATATCATTTACCCCGCCATTAATCAGAGGTTCGGACCTTCGTTTCTTCCTGAATCCAGCATGGAACAAAATAGGTGGAACCTTTTTTGATATTTCTGAAAAACAAATCTTCGCTATTGGGCATAAATTTAGAATATTGTGCTATAAGTTTATTGGCCTCTGCTGCTGAAGCCGGGTCGATGGAGCGTGCATATTGAAATTGATCTACCGCTACCCAGGTGACAATCTGACTATCCCACCCTGTGCCCGGACCACATAAGGGGCCACTGGATGCATATAACTTACCAATTAACAAATAGGGTTCTCCCCATTTGTTTTTATATTCAGCGGACTTTCTGGCATAAGACCTTGATTTTGAAAAGTTTTTAATGTCCCCGTAGTAGATTTTAGCAACGAGCAGATAATATTTGGCTTTTGTCTCATTGTCTTTGGATTCCTGGGCAAAATTCTCAAAATATTGTATGGCTTTTTTGTAATTTCCTTTTTGGTATTCATCATACCCCAATCTTGCAAGTCCGGGAGACTCGGGTGCCGTATAACATTTTTTAGACTTCACTTTAGCCAGTTCTGTGAGTTCCTTTCCTTTGGGATCACATCCTCCTGAACTCAGACGTCCGAAGGCGGTATTGACAATTTCGCAACTGTCAGGATACGCATGAAATAATGGAATGTATTTATCTACGTAATATTCACAATCATAAAAATTTTCAATTCCTTCCAGTAACTCGAGTTGAACCGGAGCATAACTATTGATGATTTCCCAGGTGGCACATTGTGCTTCTTTACAAGTCTTCAAACCATGCTCAACAATTTTTCCCACCATTTTTGCATAATGTAATCCTTGCTTTTTATCAATTTTCCCGGAAACGACACCATCATACAACATTTTAGAAAACGGATTTACAATAAAATATTCGGAATGTTTACCTTTTGAATCAATGTGTGATGTAAACCAGTTATAGACGGTAGTTGTATCAAAATAACGCTGAAAAGAATAATACCCGTCAAACGCTTTCAAACCGTTTACGTAAGCCTCATCTCCGAAACAATATATCCTTTTGTCATAAATCTGGTAAATGGTGTCTACATATTTCTTTTTTTGAGCTTCATCTGTCGTTTTTTCTATCAGGTATTTGTAAATTTTGATTCCGTCATCAAATTGATATTTTACTCTTCCGTTGGAAGCAGGTGCCAATGTATAAGCTGTTCTCCAGATGGGTAAAGCTTCCTCGTAACGGTTGGCTTTAATATAGTCCTTATATAATACGTAGGCAGTAGTGGCATTTTCTTTATCAGCACCGTTTAAATCATCAAAAGTAGAACAAACACTTTTCGGATTATTGTTGGTAACTACTTCCTCTTTTTCTTCTTTTGGCAATGTCATTTCCTCTGCCACCTTTGGCGTACAATGCTGGAAAAAAACCAGGTTTATAAAGATAAAAAAAAATGTAAAAAAAACTAAGGTTTTACTGTTCTTCATTTGTTCAAGGATTATATGTGATCCGAAAGTTTGTTAAAATCTATTAACCAAAGCTTGGCTATTAAGTTTAATAAAGCCAGAACAAATTAAATGGTTTCTAATATTTTATATTTATTACATACATTACATTGGAACTTTAATCGTAATTATATATAATAATATAAATTAATAGTTACCATAATGAAAGATAGGTATTAATACTGTGCATTAAATAATATATTTTGAATTATCCGATAAATAAAACATATTATATATAACATGTAGGTCTAATATTTTTGTAAAAATAAAATTAGTGGGCTGTCCGGATAAAAAGCTTATACATTTTATTATTATCGTATTACATCTTAATAAAAACCCTTAGCCTGTAATATCAATTTTTTTTTCCGCAAAAAATATTTGATTTCAAGGAGAAAAAAAAGTTCAGTAACCTGCATTAAGGTCGAATTGATTATATTTGCGCCCTGATGATGATAACATGAGACATTTTAAAAGGTACCTGGTTACTTCTGCTCTACCCTATGCTAATGGTCCGCTCCATATTGGCCATCTAGCCGGCGCTTATCTTTCAGCAGACGTGTACGTCAGATTTCAAAGACTGATGGGAAAAGACATCCTTTTTATCTGTGGTTCAGACGAACACGGTGCTGCCATTACGATAAAAGCAATGAAAGAAGGATTGTCACCACAGGAAATTGTAGACAAATATCACACCCTTTTTGAAGATACCTTCCAAAAAATGGGTATTTCGTTTGATATCTATCACAGGACAAGTTCACCGTTGCATCATGAAACTTCCCAGTCTTTTTTTAAGAAACTCTACGACAAAAAAGAATTTTCCGAACAGGAATCAGAACAGTATTTTGATGAAAAAGCCGGTCAATTTCTTGCAGACCGATATATAAAAGGTAATTGTCCAAAGTGTAATTTTGATGGAGCTTACGGAGACCAGTGCGAAAATTGCGGTACATCCCTGAGTCCGAATGAATTAATACATCCCAAGTCAATGTTGTCGGGAGAAACCCCCGTTCTTAAAAAAACAAAACACTGGTATCTGCCTCTGGACAAATACGAAGGTTGGTTGCGGGAGTGGATAGAAACAGGATATCTGAATCATAAAGAATACCATGATCCGAATGACTGGAAAAATCATGTTCTCGGTCAGTGCAAATCCTGGCTTGATTCCGGACTACAACCCAGAGCCATGACTCGTGACCTTGACTGGGGCGTCGATGTTCCGCATCAGATTCCCGGTCATGAAGGCAAAAAACTTTATGTCTGGATGGATGCACCGATAGGATATATTTCTGCCACCAAACAATGGGCGCTCGATCATAAAAAGGATTGGAAAAAATACTGGCAGTCTGAGGATTCAGCGCTGATTCATTTTATAGGTAAAGACAATATTGTTTTTCATTGCCTCATTTTTCCGGCCATTCTGAAAGCCCACGGAGATTATATTCTTCCTTTTAACGTCCCGGCCAACCAGTTTATGAATCTGGAAGGGGACAAAATTTCCACTTCGAGAAACTGGGCCGTTTGGGTTCACGAATATCTCGAAGACATTCCCAACAAACAAGATGAACTCCGCTATACTATGATTAAAAATATGCCTGAACAAAAAGACAGTGAATTTACCTGGAAAGGGTATCAGGATGCTGTCAATAATGAACTTGTAAATAACCTCGCCAATTTTGTCAATCGTGTTGTTGTACTGACACACAAATTTTATGGGGGCAAAGTTCCTAAATTTGATGAAGGTGCTGAATTTACAGGACCGGAAGATCAATACGAAGATTCTTATCACGACAGTGAAATGTTGAGATTATACGATGATATTTACGAAGTCACTCAAAGTATTCGGGAATATAAATTTAAAGATGCACTGAAAGGTTTGATGGAAATTTCTTCTAAAGGAAATCAGATATTACAATTTAACGAACCCTGGAAAACAATTAAAGACGAACCGGAGCGTGTCAAAGCGGTGATGAATCTTGTGCTTCAGTATACGGCGGCCATAAGGGTATTAATCTATCCGTTTTTACCTTTTACATCAGATAAAATTACTGCCATCCTTCAGCTTCCACCGCTCAAACAAAATGGTGATCTTGTCAAAATGATGAATGCCCTTTCAGAAGGCAAACCGGTAATAAAAGCGGGGCACGTCATAGGTGATCCCAATCATTTATTTACAAAAATTGATGATGAAGTCATTTCTGAACAAATTCAAAAACTTCAGCAAAAAGAAAAAATGAAGGACGGAAATAAAGTGGATGAACATAAACATGAACCGGTAAAAGAAACTATACAATTTGAAGATTTTCAAAAAATAGATTTGCGTATCGCCACGATAGTTGCCGCTGAAGCGGTTCCCAAGGCGGATAAATTGCTGAAACTGAGTCTCAATCTCGGTTTTGAAACACGAACAGTAGTTTCAGGTATTGCACAACATTATAAACCTGAAGAACTTATCGGAAAACAGGTAGTTTTGGTAGCCAATCTTGCCCACGTACTATGAAAGGCATTGAGTCAAAAGGTATGGTACTCCTTGCAGAAAACGGGGATGGAAAACTTAGTTTCGTATCGCCGGAAAGTATCTGGCCCGAAGGTTATGGTGTAAAATAATTTTTTTATGTCCGCCATTGATCAAACATTAAAAATTCACGGCTTGCGGAGTACTTTCTTCCGCAATCAGGTTCTGGAAATATTTCATAAAAGTGACTATGCCCTTTCTCTGTCAGACATAGAAGATTATCTCAAAGAATTTGACAGAATTACCTTATACAGAACACTTAAAAGTTTTGAAGAAAAAGGATTGATTCATAAAATTTCGGACAATACAGGAATTACTAAATACGCTGCCTGTGAAAGTGCTTGTTCTGAAGATCACCACCACCATCAGCATGTTCATTTTCATTGTGAAATGTGTTTAAAATCTTACTGTATTGATGTTGCCGCCGTTCCCAATGTAGTCATACCGGAAGGGTATAAAATTTTTTCAAAAGAAATGTTGCTGAAAGGAATTTGTAAAGACTGTTCCCATAAAAAATAAATACTGTCCACAAAGAGAAACCAATATGCAATTTGACAAAAAAACATTACAAGAGGCACAATTAATAAAACTGTACGAAGAATTATTACGACCAAGGCTCATTGAAGAAAAAATGTTGATTCTACTTCGACAGGGCAAGGTCAGTAAGTGGTTTTCAGGCATTGGACAGGAAGCCATTTCTGTTGGGTGTGCTCTTGCATTACAAAAAGACGAAAAGATATTCACCATGCACCGCAATCTCGGTGTTTTTACGGCGAGAGAAATGCCTTTAGTGCGACTTTTTTGCCAATGGCAGGGAAAAGCAATGGGATTCACCAAAGGCAGGGACCGATCCTTTCATTTTGGTGCTCCGGAGTACCATATCGTAGGAATGATCAGCCATCTTGGGCCTCAGCTTTCACTGGCCGCCGGTGTGGCTTTGGGTCATGTATTATCAGATAAACCCAAAGTTTCCCTTGCATTTACAGGTGAAGGTGGCACCAGCCAGGGAGAATTTCACGAAGCGTTAAACACAGCGGCGGTCTGGAAACTACCCGTTATATTTGTCATTGAAAATAATGGTTATGGCCTTTCGACACCTACCAAAGAACAATTTGTTTGTAACGATCTTGCTGATAAAGGGCCAGGTTATGGCATGAAGTCAGTAACCATTGATGGCAACAATATTCTTGAAGTCTACCACACCATTTCAAAAATCGCAGGTGAAATCCGTAAAAACCCGGAGCCCTGGCTTGTAGAATGTAAAACTTTCAGAATGCGGGGGCATGAAGAAGCCTCGGGTACAAAGTACGTTCCTCAGGAACTCATGGACTTTTGGGCGACCAAAGATCCGGTACAAAATTTTGAAAATTATTTAACGGCTGAAGGAATATTAAAGGAAGAAGTGAAAAATGAACTGATACGCCGAATCAAAAAAGAAATTGATGAAGCACTTCAAAAGGCAGACAATGAACCGGCTATTTTATCCTCTGAAGAAGGAGAAATGGCGGATGTATATGCGCCTTTCCAGCAAAAAACAGAAGCTCCCGGACCTGAAACAGAAGAAAAACGATTTGTCGACGCCATCACAGATGGTTTAGATCAGGCGATGACCAGACATGACAATCTCATTCTGATGGGTCAGGATATTGCGGAATACGGTGGGGTTTTTAAAGTAACACAAGGGTTTGTGGAAAAATACGGAAAACACAGAGTCAGGAACACACCATTGTGCGAAAGTGCTATCGTTGGTATCGGTTTGGGTTTAAGTATGGAAGGCTACAAAGCCATGGTAGAGATGCAGTTTGCCGACTTTGTCACCTGCGGATTCAACCAGATTATTAACAACCTGGCAAAACTACATTATCGCTGGGGCGAAAAAGCAGATGTAGTCATTCGTATGCCTTCAGGTGGAGGTGTTGCCGCCGGACCTTTTCATTCTCAAAGCAACGAAGCATGGTTTGCCCATACGCCGGGATTAAAAGTAGTCTACCCTTCCAATGCTTATGATGCGAAAGGTCTGCTTATTTCTGCTTTTGAAGACCCCAATCCGGTGATGTATTTTGAACATAAAGCCCTGTACAGACAAAATGCCACAGAAGTACCGAAAGGATATTACAATGTGCCTATCGGTAAAGCAGTTTTGACACAAGAAGGCAATGATGTAAGCATCATCACGTACGGTCTTGGTGTGCACTGGGCTTTGGAATTGGCAGAAAAATCTGAACACAATATCGAAATTCTCGACCTGAGAACCTTGTTACCGCTGGATTATGAAGCCATTGTAAAAACCGTCCGGAAAACGGGAAAAGTACTTGTTTTACACGAAGATACGTTGACTGGTGGTTTGGGTGGTGAGATTGCAGCTTACATCTCAGAACATTGTTTTGAATACCTGGATGCACCGGTATTTCGGGTTGGAGGACTGGATTCACCCATTCCGTTTACGAAATCACTTGAAGACCATATTTTTATGCCTAAAAAACGATTGTCCGACTCATTTGACAAATTAATGAATTATTAAATTCAACAAATTACCAAATTGACAAATTACCAAATTGACAAATTGACAAATTGCCACAAATAAACAATCAGAAAATGAAAGGTCCGGCCATATTTCTCGCCCAGTTTTTAAGTGATGAAGCCCCGTTCAACACATTGGAAAATATTTGTACTTGGGCAGCTTCATTAGGTTATACTGGCGTTCAGATACCGACCTGGGACAAGAGGATCATAGACCTCGATCTCGCAGCAGAAAGCAAAACCTATTGCGACGAACTCACAGGTAAAGTCCGTGAACATGGTCTTGACATCAGCGAACTCAGTACCCATCTTCAGGGACAGTTGGTAGCCGTAAATCCGGCTTATGATACTATGTTTGATGTTTTTGCACCGGAAAACCTCCATGGCAAGCCTAAAGAAAGGCAAAAATGGGCTGTTGATCAGGTCAAAAAAGCCGGATTAGCCAGCAAACATTTAGGCTTGAAGGCACATGCCACCTTTTCAGGCGCTTTGGCATGGCATACCGTGTATCCGTGGCCACAAAGACCGGACGGGTTGATAGATATGGCCTTTGACGAACTGGCAAAAAGGTGGAAGCCTATCCTCGATCATTTTGAAGACTGTGGTGTGGATCTTTGTTACGAAATCCATGCGGGTGAAGACCTGCACGACGGCATTACCTTTGAAAGATTTCTGGACAAAGTCGGCCAACATTCGAGAGCCAATATGCTGTACGACCCGAGCCATTTTGTGTTGCAGCAAATGGATTATCTGACCATGATTGACCATTATCACGAAAGAATAAAAATGTTTCACGTTAAAGATGCGGAATACAATCCTAATGGCAAATCTGGTGTATATGGTGGCTATCAGGATTGGATCGACCGCCCGGGAAGGTTCAGATCTCCGGGAGATGGTCAGGTAGATTTTACCAATATTTTCAGCAAACTGGCGCAATACAATTATGAAGGCTGGGCAGTTCTGGAATGGGAATGTTGCATCAAATCCCCGGAACAAGGAGCCAGGGAAGGGGCACCTTTTATTGAAGCTCACATGATAGAGAGAACAGAAAAATCATTTGACGACTTTGCTTCCGGCAAAAGAAATGAAAAACAACTGAGGGAAATTCTGGGGCTGGAGTAATCAAAAATGTATCTTCAGATTTTGCTGAAGATGTAAGATTTGAAGTAAATCCGGAGCGCAAGCTATAAACAAGAGATTCACACAATTATCAATGATTTAAACCGAAAGAAGTAATGAATTAATCCCATACAAGAAAACTGCCTTATCAAAACAAAACATGCAAAAACGTCCTGCCAACCTCTGTTATAAATAGCCAATATCATACTTTTTTATCTATTTTGGCTATAAATAATATTATATATTTGGCCATTATTATATTTATATAATATTTTTGGCTAAATATAATTATCTTTATTCGGCCAAAATAGTATATTTGCTATATCTTTGTATTTATTATAATAATTCGGTATATGCAACTCATCGGAAGAAAAGAAGAACAAAAAACATTTAAACACATGATGCAGTCAACGGAGTCAAAACTTGTGGCTGTGTACGGAAGAAGGCGAATCGGAAAAACCTTCCTGATAAGAAAATATTTTGACACCAAATTTACCTTTGAAATAGTAGGGCTGCACAACGGAAACATGAAAGATCAAATACGCCATTTTGTACAAACTTTGGTTCGTCATGGCTATGCAGAAGCTATGGTGGCTCATCCTGACACATGGATGGAAACTTTTGACTTATTTTCTTTATACCTGAATAAATTGAAAGGAAAAGAGAAAAAAGTGATATTCTTTGACGAACTGCCCTGGTTTGACACGCCAAGATCAAAGTTTCTGATGGCTTTTGAGCACTTTTGGAATGCCTTTTGTACCAAACGATCAGATATATTACTGATTATTTGTGGATCTTCCGCTTCATGGATGATAAAAAAAATATTACAAAACAAAGGTGGCCTGCATAACAGAATTTCAGAAAAAATGCAGATTTTACCCTTTACTTTGTCTGAAACAAAACTATTTCTCAATGAAAAAGGTATAAAATGGTCTATGTATGATATCGCACAGTTATATATGACCATGGGTGGTATTCCCTATTATCTGGATGCTGTCAGAAAGGGAGAAAGTGTGGTTCAGTGTATAGACAGACTGTGTTTTCAAAAAACCGGTTTGATGTACAATGAATTTGAGGAGCTGTACACTTCATTATTTAGCAATAGCGACAACCATAAAAAAATCATTAGCATTCTGGCCTCATCGAAAGGAGGAATGACCCGGGACGAATTAATAATCAAATCAAAACTTCCGTCGGGTGGAAACTTAACCTCAACTATGGATGAATTGGTAAAATCTAATTTCATTATCCCCTGGACGCCATACGGTATGAAGCAAAACAAATTAGTTTTTAAAATAGAAGATTTTTTTACTCTATTTTATTTCAAATTTATGCATGGCAGGTCGGGCAGACAACAGGAAAACTGGACAAAATTGGTAAAAAATCAATCATGGGTCAGCTGGTCAGGATTTGCATTTGAAAGATTGTGTTTTACCCATACAGACCAAATCAAAAAAGCGCTCGGTTTGAGTGTAATACAAACACAAATTTACGGCTGGAAATCTCAGAATGACGATGAAGGAGCACAAATTGACCTGATTATAGATAGGGCTGATAATATTATACATTTGTGCGAAATCAAATTTTGTAACGCAACATTTGTCATAGACAAATCATATGCTGCAAAACTCAGAAACAAGGTAGCTTCATTCTCAAAAGTAGTAAAAAAGAAAACCTTATTCCTTACGATGGTCACTACTTTTGGCACTTTGGACAACGAATATTATAAAGAATTGGTACAAAATGAAGTGACTCTGGAAGATATTTTTTAAAACAAAATGAAAACCATAACACCAGGAAATTGGCAATTGTAAAAAATTGAATGCCTTCAATCGGTGAACATGATTTTTGACCAAACTTCACTCAATTATTGTTACGAAGGCGCCGCTTGTCATTCATCCAGAAGCCTGAAAAGATGGTTTGAAGATTCCGGAGGAAAATCAATCGAAAAGGGAGTTTTTGTTATTTAAACGAAGCAGAATTTTTACACGATACAATGATAGAAAAAGTATCTGAAAGTGGTGATATTACCATATCGCGATAATTCTGCAACCATCAAAGAAATTTGACTATGAATGAATGTAAATTTTTCCAGATTGATTTTTTTAACATTAATCCTCCACCAATTGCAAGGTAATCTGATCGTATACACTTTGTGCCAAAGGATTGACTCCGATTTCAAACGTGTATTTACCATTTTCAAGCGGCGTTTCTCCAACGAAATCTATCGGAATAAGTGAAACAGTCACACCTTTCAGTTCAAGTTGCACATATGCAATCCTGTACGCCATCTCAAATTCCTTGTATACTGTTTCTTTTCCGGCATCCACATCACCCATGCTCTGCTGATAGAGTCTGACATTTTTAAAATCCTCCGTACTTACATTTCGCACCCTGAGCAAAACACGGTCTTCCTGTTTATTGCAGGATATTGCAAACAGTAAAATTGCTGAAAAAATAATCAATCTTATCATGATTTCAAATTTAGATACTCAATAAGACGTTTACATTTTATACAATGTTGGTCTGACCTAGTATTATATATCTGAAATATTCTTTTAAAAGGTAATTTATTTACCCTCCTTCAAAAGTTCTTCCCAATATTCGGCCGCTCTCCTCGTATGCGGAATACAGATGGATCCGCCGACCAGATTGGCCACTGAAAAAACTTCGTAAACTTCTTCTGTAGTGACGCCCAATTCAAAACACGTTCCCAGATGGTATTTGATACAATCGTCACACCGCAGGACCATCGATGCCACCAAACCCAACAATTCCTTGGTCTTTTCAGATAAAGCACCGTCTTTGTACGTTTGGTTATCCAGGCTGAAAAAACGTTTAATACTATGTTGTCTTTGGCCAGAATGACATCATTCATCCTTGTTCTGTAATCGTTGAATTCTTTGATTTGTGACATAATATTGAATTAAACTTTATCAGGTGTATTATAAGTCCGCCAAAAAGATATAATCATCCGAATGGGCATAAGGGCTGTTACTACGATAGCTCCCGTTGTAAAAAACATAAATTGATAGCGAATAAATTTTCCAAAATTATAATTAGCCATATCCGAGGTATGCACCAAAACACTTGCGATTCCTTCTTCATCCAGAAATTTCTGAAAATCGTATAAAGCGCCAATCAGGTACATCATCAAAGGGATACATAAAAACACAATACTGAATTTAAGCCATTTTATCCTGGCAAAAGGGGAATATTTCAACAGAAAAATATACTTTGTAAAACTTAAAAAAACCGTTATTGATACTATATTTTCGATATAAAATTTGTATTTATAATCCGCCACATTATACACAGGCAATACAAATAAGGCAACTACACCGAAAACAAAAAGGTAGCTTTGCCATTCAAAATTCCATTCTTTGGTCATTGGGTTTTATTTATGAAAAAGCATTGAACCCTGTCACATCCATACCGGTGATGAGCAAATGAATATCGTGCGTACCTTCGTAGGTGATGACACTTTCAAGATTCATCATATGCCGCATAATGGAATATTCTCCGGTGATACCCATACCGCCGTGGATTTGCCGGGCTTCACGGGCTATTTCCAAAGCCATATTGACATTGTTTCTTTTGGCCATACTGATTTGTCCCGGTGTGGCCTGGCCTTTATTCGCCAATGTACCCAGTCTCCATGCCAGCAATTGTGCTTTGGTGATTTCCGTAATCATCTCCGCAAGTTTTTTCTGGGTCAATTGAAACTGTCCCAATGCCTTGCCGAATTGTTGCCTTTCTTTGCTGTATCTCAACGAAGAATCATAACAATCCAGAGCTGCACCAATAGCACCCCAGGCTATACCATATCTGGCTTTGCTCAGACATCCCAAGGGGCCTTTTAATCCTTCAACATTTGGCAAAAGATTCGCTTTCGGGACTCTGACATCTTCAAATACCAGTTCTCCGGTTACAGAAGCTCTCAAACTCCATTTCCCGTGAATTTCCGGAGCAGAAAAACCTTTCATCCCCTTTTCGACAATCAATCCTTTGATTTTTCCATTTTCGTCTTTGGCCCAAACGACAGCTACATCGGCAACCGGACTATTGGTAATCCACATCTTGGCACCATTCAGAATATAAGCGTCCCCGTCATCTTTAATATTGGTCACCATACCACCCGGATTGGATCCGTGGTCGGGTTCTGTCAATCCGAAACAACCTATAAACTCACCACTGCCCAGTTTAGGAAGATATTTGCGTCTTTGCTCTTCACTGCCATATTTATAAATCGGATACATCACGAGAGAACCTTGGACTGAAGCCATAGAACGGATTCCTGAATCACATCTTTCCAATTCCTGCATGATGATACCATAAGCGATTTCGTCCATACCACCACCGCCGTATTCCGTCGGCAGACTCGGACCAAAAGCGCCAATTTCCGCAAGGCCTTTAAACAGGTGTGTAGGACACTCAGATCTCTGTGCATACTCTTCTATGATGGGGCTGACTTCCTGTTTTACCCAGTCCCTGACAGCTTGTCTGGCCAGTAAATGGTCTTCTGTCAGCAATTCATCAATCATGTAGTAGTCATGGTGTTCGTACAGGTCTGTTTTAGATGATTTTTTGATATGATTTGAGCTCATGAAAAAGGGTTGTTTAATTTTACCGCAAAAATAATCAATTAGCATCAATTAACGACTACCAGACCACAATGTTTATTATAAATCACAAAAGAAAAAAAATATAAAATAAAGTTATGCCCATGGAATAACAAAGTGTGTTAAAATTACTAATTTTGAGCATCAAAGCAAGTTGTCAGTTATGAATGCCAGAGTTGGAATAGAAAACGCCGAATTTTTTTCATTTCACGGTTACTACCCTGAGGAAAGAAAATCAGGTCATGTTTTTCTGGTTACTGCCTGGGTTGAACTTGGGTATTCCAATAAAAAAGATCAGGTTCTGTCCAATACCGTAAATTATGAAAATATCTTCAGAATCTGTAAAGAGGAGATGGAAATACCAAGAATATTGCTCGAAACGGTTGCTTCTGACATTTTGATTCGTTTGAAAACCGAATTTCCTGAAATAAGAAACGGCTTTATCAGAATACAAAAACAAGCACCCCAACTCGGAGGAAAAGTTGAATCTTCGTTTGTGGAAATGACTTTATAAAAAAATTTATTAATGATAATTTTAACAGGTGTTTCCGGATTTATAGGGTCTTGTGTCCTTACATGGCTCAATGAAAATGGTTATTTCAGAGATGTAGTCGTGGTTGACGATTTTTATAAAACGTACAAGGACAAAAATTTTGAAAATAAAGCGGTCCGCGAATTTGTGCACAGGGATATTTTTTTGCAATGGTTTGAAACTACCACTCAACATGTAGATCTCGTCATTCATCTAGGGGCCAGAACTGACACAACTTCCACCGACACAGAGATTTTTGACCAGTTGAACCTGAATTATTCCAAAAGAATCTGGACAGTGTGCACTCAGAGAAATATCCCTCTGATTTATGCAAGTTCAGCAGCAACCTATGGTGACGGACAACATGGATTTTCAGACAGCCATGATATAGTTCCGAAACTACAACCATTAAATGCGTATGCACATTCCAAAAATGATTTTGATGCCTGGGTGCTGAAGCAGGAAAAAAAGCCTGATTTCTGGGTAGGTTGCAAGTTTTTTAATGTCTACGGACCTAATGAATACCACAAAGCAAGAATGGCTTCTGTAATTTTTCACACCTTCCACCAAATCCGGTCATCAGGAAAAATGAAACTTTTTAAGTCGCATAAGGAAGGCTATAAAAACGGACAACAAAAAAGAGATTTTATCTATGTGAAAGACGTATTATCCATTTTACAGCATTTTATAAATAATCAAAACAGTTGTCCGTCTGGCTTATATAATTTCGGCACAGGGCTGGCAAGAACTTTTGAAGATCTGGCAAAAAGTACCTTTGTCGCCATGAATCTCAAACCCGCTATTGAGTTTATTGACATGCCGGAAGATATCAGGGAATCCTATCAGTATTTTACGGAAGCAGATATGGAGAAATTGAAAAACGAAGCAAAATACACTAACACTTTTTACACGCTTGAAGAGGGCATTAAAGATTATGTTCAGAACTACCTTTTACCAAAAAAATACTTCTGATTACAATTTTTCTTCTTCCGGATATTGTGGAGAAGGGATGTACTTTGTAAATGGTTTTTTGAGCAATTCCATTATACTATCTGTCTTAACGGAATCCATCATAGTATCTACCCCGTAAATAAGTTTTTCATTAGGTGCCGACATAAAAGTACCGAATATCCTGTCCCAGAATGAAAAAATATTTCCGTAATTACTGTCTGTGTAAGGCATTCTGTAATGATGATGGACACGGTGCATATCCGGTGTGACAAATACCCATTGCAAAGTTCTGTCCAGCCAGGGAGCCATTTTGATATTCGCGTGATTAAACTGTGTAAGAACGACAGACATGGTCTGGTATAAAAATACAAGCCAAATCGGTGCTCCGATGAGTAAAACTGCAAGAATCGTGAAGGCAAGTCTGAAAATGCTTTCGCCGGGGTGGTGTCTGTTGGCTGAAGTGGTGTCGATTTCTTTATCTGAGTGATGAATAATGTGAAACTGCCACATCCATTTAACTTTATGTTCAAGCCAATGTATAAAATAGGCTCCGATAAGGTCAAGGAAAAGCAAACCAAAAATCAGAAAAAACCATCCGTCCAGCGGCAACCAATGCAATAGTCCAAACTTATGTTCTGTCGTAAAATCGCAAGCCCAAACTACCAAAAATGCCAATACAAAATTGACAACAATGGTGGTAAATGTGAAAAATATATTCAGGGAAGCGTGTTTCCATTTTTTGTAGGAAAAAGAAAATAGTGGAATAAAACTTTCGAGCAACCAGAAAAAAGTAAGTCCACCAACCAGAATCAACGTTCTGTGCAGACTGGGAATGGTTTCAAAATAGTGAACAACGGTGTCCATAAAATTTGATTTTGAGAAATATTATTACAAAAATATGCATAAAATAAAACCGCAAAATAATGGGATTTAATAGTAATAATCAAAGATTTTAAATGATGTTTTTTTCCAAGACAAATGTAGTTAAAATATTTAAAAGAGGGATGCAAGACAATAATATTTCTTTATTTTTAAAATTAATTTAACACTTTTTGATATTTTTACCCGTTTTTGATAAATACCATCATATACATTAAATAATATATAATGTTTCCTATAAAAAAAATCATCTGTTTATTCTGTTTGACGGTTGTTTTTCCATCTCTTAAAGCAACCGAGTACCCTTTTCATTTTTACAATACGGTATACGATGAAAATATTAAATCTCTAAGTTTGGAAGTCAATAATCTTCCTACCAATTTTCCGATAATAAAACTGAACAGCGGAGACAGAATGGTGCTTAAATTTGATGACTTACTGAATGAAGAAAGAATTTTTTACTACAGATTTATTCATTGTAATATGGATTGGACACCTTCGCCACTCAGGGAATTTGATTATCTGAATGGATTTAATGACGAACGTTTGAGAAATTTTGAATATTCTGTCAATACCAAAATACCTTATATTCATTACTGGCAGGAATTTCCAAACCGAGATTCCAAGTTTAATGTTTCCGGAAACTATCTGATTGTCATTTATGAGGAATCCATTGAGAATCCAATACTTACCAGAAGATTTGTTGTCATGGAAGAAAAAGTAAAAATTACACCAAGTTTTAATCAATTACGAGATGTTTCCAATTTTTTAACACATCAGGATTTCCAGTTTAACGTAAGTTTAAACAAACTTACCTACAGAGATCCCCAAACTGAACTGGCACTGGTAGTCCTTCAGAATGAAAACTGGGATATCAATAATGCTGATAATCCAAATTTTTTATCCAGGACAAACGCCCGTTTTACCAAGAGTAAATCTTTTAGTTTTAAAGGATTATCGGAGTTCAGAGAATTTGATACCAGGGGTTTGTTGAATGTCAGAAGAGGTATTCAAAGGATTGAAAGAAAAAAGGATAAAACTGAAATTCTATTGACCCATGGTTCATCCAGAAAAAACCTACCCTATCTATTAAAATTTGATTTTAATGGCAAATATTTTGTCGGCAATATTGATGCACTAAATATTGGCAGTACCACCATCAGTGCGTCGGATCTTACCTGGTCAACACCCGATGAATTAACGCAGGAAAGAGATTCCATCGTAAACTATGGACGTGCCGGTGCCAAAGAATTTAAGTTTGACATCAAAAACACCAATTCAGATTATGTTAATGTCATTTTTACGCTGGATATAATTCCTGACCTTGAATCTGATGCAGAAATATTTGTACTAGGCAGTATGAATGATTGGGAACCCAGGGAAGAATTTAGAATGAAACTTTCAGAAAACGGGAAATACCTCATCACGGAAGCGGTATTAAAGCAGGGATATTATAATTATTATTACGGTATTCTAAAAAATGATGGTAATATTGATTATGCAACGATGGAAGGAAGCTGGAACGAAACTGAAAATGATTATCAGGCCATAGCTTATTTTAAAGGTTTCGGAGATATCTATGACCGGGTAGTAGGGTTTACCGTATTTAACACAACTGTGGATGCAAGTCTGAAATTATCGGGATCTTTATTCCAGGATTGAAACCAATTGATCCCATTCTTCCATTTTGGCGGCAAGATTTTCCTGTAATGAATGGTACTTATCCATGTCATTCTGATGGTTTGGGTCGGAATAAAATTCAGGTTGCGCCATTTTTTCTTCCCACACTTTTATTTCATTTTCCAGCTTTTCAATCGTTCTTTCAATTTGCTGGATTTGTTTTTTAGCCTTTCGGTATTCCTCTCCTTCGACAATATTTTTAGTCTCCGGTGATGATGGTACATTTGGTTGTCCGGGTTGGGATGTTTCAATTTCCCGCATGTTGGCAAACGATTTTTTCTGCAGAAAATACTCTATATCGCCAAGGTATTCATTGACCTTTCCGTCCTTACATTCATACATTTTATTGGTCAGCCCGGCCAGAAAATCCCTGTCGTGGGAAATAACCAGCAATGTGCCTTCATATTCCAATAATGCCGATTTTAAAATTTCTTTTGAATGTATGTCCAGGTGGTTGGTCGGTTCGTCGAGAATCAGAAAATTACAAGGCTTCATCATCAGAGATGCCATAGCTAGCCGGGCTCTCTCCCCTCCTGAAAGTACAGACACTTTTTTTTCCACTTCGTCTCCGGAAAACAGAAATGATCCCAGCACACTTCTGATTTTGGTACGCGCCTCTTCCGGAGTTTTGTCTTCCATTGTTTCCAGAATGGTTCTTTTTACATCGAGCAGTTCTGATTGATTCTGAGCGTAATACGAAAGATGTACATTTGACCCCTTGGTCACCTGACCTTTATCAGCGGGTAGTACGTCACAAAGGATTTTGGCAAGCGTGGTTTTCCCTTGTCCGTTTTGTCCCACAAAAGCCACCCTGTCGCCCCTTTCAATGGTCAGATGTACATCCTTCAGCACGTGTTTTTGACCGAAACTTTTAGACACTGAATTGGCAACGATCACATCTCTTCCGGATCTGGGCACTTCAGAAAAACGAATCCTCATGGAGCGGTTGATTTCAGCAGGAACCTCAATCCTGTCCATTTTTTCGAGTTGTTTCTGCATACTCTGCGCCATTTTGGTTTTTGTGGCTTTGGCCATAAAACGCGAAATGGTTTTTTCTTTCTGGGCTATTTCTTTTTGCTGATTTTCAAAGGCAGACTGTTGTACTGTCCGATATCTTTCTTTTTCGATGAGATATTTTTTGTAGGAAAGTTTCATGTCAATGATATTTCCTACTTCAATTTCTATGATTCTGTTGCAAACATTGTCCAGAAACTGTATATCGTGTGAAATCAGAATAACCGTACCGGAATATCCCTGTAGATAATTTTCCAGCCAGATTATGGATTCAATATCAAGGTGGTTGGTGGGTTCGTCGAGCATCAGCAAATCAGGAGACCGCAGCAATAATTTGGCCAGTTCAATCCTCATTTTCCAGCCACCGCTGAGTTCGGATACCTTTCTTTCGAATTCACTTTCCTGAAACCCGAGTCCTTTGAGAATTTTTATGGTATTGACCTGAAGTGAGGCCAGATTGTAATGATCCAACAGATTTGAAACCTCTGACATTTCTTCAACCAGATCGTGATACGTTTTGGATTCAAATTCTTCAAACGCCATCATTTCCGTTTGAATATCTTCGTACCTTTTTTGCAGTGCCAGTGCTTCTGAAAAACAAGTCAACGTCTCTTCGATCACTGTTTTGTTTTCATCGAGTTCAAACTCCTGTTTCAGGTATCCGACCGTCGTTTTTGACGGAAATTCGAGTTTTCCTTCATCAGGTCTTTGTTTTCCTGCCATAATCTTCAACAGCGTCGATTTGCCGGCTCCGTTTCGTCCTATCAGCCCAATCCTTTCCTTTGGAGAGATCATAAAACTGACGCCATCTAAAAGGGTTCTGTCCCCAAACTTCACCACAATGTCACGAACGTAAAACATATTTTAAAGTTGGGTTTGATTAATTATATTTAGGATCTTCCGAAATCTGTGCAATAACCGTATAATGATCCCCTTTGTTTTGCAATACCGTCTGCCAGAGAACAAAGGGTTTTGTTTTAAAAAGATAATTGGCATCCATTTCTGAGACCAGCCATGAATTTGTTTGTAATTCTTCTTCGGGTTGCCCTTCACTCCAACCGGAATAGCCCACGTAAAATCTTATGTTGTGGGATTGTATCAGTTTGTTTTCAATAAGAAATTTTAGTTTTTCGAAATCTCCACCCCAATACACCCCTTTAGCCACTTCCAGACTTCCGTCAAGGATATCGCCTACATTATGAAGATAATGAATAGAATCTGTGGCAACAGGTCCTCCTAAAAATACAGGAGCATCACATTCAGGAAAATCAGGAACCAGTTGTTCCATTGATGCGTGAAAAGGTTTGTTGAGTACAAATCCGGTGGATCCGTGGACTTCGTGTTCACATATCAATACCACCGCCCGCTTGAAATAGTCATCGAGCAAAAACGGTTCGGCCACCAATAAACTTCCTTTAGTTACTTTCATATTTACAATGTCGCCACCTCAACATCTCTGTTGACTTTTTTAATCAATCCTGACAATACTTTTCCGCTACCACCGACCTCATAAAAATGAGTGACGCCACTGCTGATCATGTTCTGCACCGACTGAGTCCATTTGACGGCTCCGGTCAACTGAGCGATGAGATTGATTTTAATCGCATCCGGATCCAGTTCTGCCTGTCCGTGGATATTCTGAAAAACCGGACATATCGGTTCGTTAAATTTTGTGTTCTGGATCGCCCTTTCCAACCTTACGCGCGCCGGCTCCATCAGCGGGCTGTGAAACGCACCTCCCACTTCGAGGACAAGTGCTCTTTTTGCGCCGGCTTCAGTTAGTTTTTCCACCGCTTTTTGAATGCCTGTTACACTTCCTGAAATGACAAGCTGTCCCGGACAATTGTAATTGGCGGGCACCACAATATCGTCAATAAGACCACAGACTTCTTCGACCTTTTCATCTTCAAGACCCAGAATAGCCGCCATGGTTCCCGGCGACTTTTCGCAAGCTTCCTGCATGGCCACAGCGCGTTCATACACCAGTCTGAGCCCGTCTTCAAATGACAAAACACCGTTTGCCACCAGTGCTGAAAACTCTCCCAGTGAATGTCCTGCCACTGCGTCCGGTGCCACATGCTCCGTTGAATTCCATTTAGCCATAGCGTGAACAAACAAAGCCGGCTGTGTTATTCTGGTTTGTTTTAATTCTTCTGAACTTCCTCTAAACATCACTTCTGACAAGGCGAAACCCAGGATTTCATCTGCCTGCTCAAATATTTTTTTTGCCTCAGCGGATTGGTCGTACAAGTCCAATCCCATTCCTTCAAACTGTGCGCCCTGACCGGGAAAAACAAATGCGTTCATATAGATAAAGTATAAAATTTTATTTAAATCTGGAACCGATAAGGTGCAAAAACTCGCTCCTGGTTTCCACTTTCTGAAACTGACCTGTAAAGGCTGATGTAGTGGTTGTACTGTTTTGTTTTTGCACGCCCCTCATCATCATACACATATGGGCCGCTTCAATGACGACAGCCGCACCCTGCGGTTTAAGTGTATTTTGTATGGCTTCCAGAATTTCCTGAGTTAGTCTCTCCTGGACCTGAAATCTTCTGGCAAAAACATCCACCACTCTGGGTATTTTACTGAGCCCTACGACATAACCGTTTGGTATGTAGGCAATGTGGGCTTTACCAAAAAACGGAAGCAGGTGATGTTCGCACATCGAATACACCTCTATATCCTTTACGATGACCATTTCGTTGTAGTCTTCCTTAAACAATGCGGACTCGAGAATGGCTTTTGCGTCCTGGTGATAACCCTGGGTGAGAAACTGCATGGCTTTGGCTACTCTTTCAGGTGTTTTCAACAAACCTTCCCTGGTGGCATCTTCTCCAAGGAGTTCAATTATATTTTTGTACTGCTCCGATATCAATCCGGTTTTTCCTTCGTGATAAATATCTTTTTTGAATAGCTCAAAGTATTATATTTTAAGACTCACCGTAATACTCAACGTAAATGGAATCTGTTTCCTGTAAGGTAACACAATGTAATATACAATGGTTTTGTTCAATGTGAGGTTTAAGTTGTTCCCAAATCAGAATCGCCATATTTTCTGTGGTAGGCATCACATTTTTGGGTATAAAATCCACATCGAGGTTGAGATTGCTGTGATCAAGTTTATCAATAATGACATCTCTGATCAGTTTCCCCAGTTTTTAGCATCCATGACCCATCCGATAAGGGGATCCGGTTGCCCTTTCACTGTCACCTTGAGTATGAAGTTGTGACCATGCCAGTTTTTATTGGCACACTTACCAAAAAAATTGATATTCTCTTCTTCAGTCCACGATTCTATCCAGAGTTTGTGGGCTGCATTAAACTTTTCCAATCTTGTGAGGTACACTATTGCCATAATCTGCAAATAAGGCCGCAAAATTAATCATTTTATTTGAATCAGAGAGATAGTTACTCACTCAAAATATTCATTACTTGAGAATAATTCGTATCCCGAACCAAATGCTGAATGCCAAAAAGATATTTTTCTGAAATTGAATTTCTTACTCTTTCTCCAATACTTCAAAGGAAACTTCAGAGCGAAATCCCTTATTGTCTATGACCGAAAGCCGGTGTTTTCCCGGCAGGGGTTGAATAGCGCACACCCGGTTTTTTTCTCCGGAAGGGCTTGTCTTCAGATATTTGTCGTCAAGGTACCAATACAAAACCGCTTCCTGTGAAGTGTGGTGGGCTTTGGCAAGAATGGAACTTACTCCGGATTCAGAATTCCGTGGAATAAATATTTTGACATTCTCCTGCGGATAAATGATGGAAAGGGATGGAATTCCTGCTTCACAATCCGGGTCTGATGGCGGCATGCCTTTGAAAAAGAGATTGGATTCTCTGAAATAATATTCTACTTCCGGAGGTAAAGTAAATAATGTATCTTTCCTGTCTCCTTCTCCGGCACATTGTGGTGAAGTCAAAAATCCTTTTTTATTGATCAAAACTTCCGTGTGCATTTTACACTGTTGCCATTGATAAGATTCTTTTTCCACAAAAACCTTGTCTTTGTGTTTGCACAAAGTACCAGCCAGTTTGCCTGACTCCCGGCATACTTGAATGTATTGTTTTTTATTCCAGCGGGGTGGCGTCGCAAACCACTTATTTTCCGGCAGGGCATTAAAAATCTGAAACATAAAAGGTGCCGCCTTGCTGATTCCTGTCAGGTCATGCCGCCCTTCCCCGTTTTCATTTCCGATCCATACCGCTACAACATATTTTCCATTAAAGCCGATAGACCAGGCGTCCCTGTGTCCGTAACTTGTTCCTGTCTTCCATGCAATTTTTTTCTCATTTTCAAATTTGAACCAAAACCTGTCTTCCCTGGGACGATGGATATCTGCCATCACGGAAACCAGTGAAGTAATAGCAGAAGCGGAAAATTCCACAGAAACCTTTTCAGTTTCTTCCTTTCTATCAACCATATATTGAACAGGTCGGTAAGGATAACTTTGTCCAAGATAATTTTGTGCAAGTCCCTTATACAATCTTGACATCTCCCACAAAGTAGTTTCACCTCCCCCCAATATCAGACTGAGGCCATAATGGTCGACACCTTTGTCCAGATATGCCGGGTGAAGCCGGGAAATAAACTCATAAAATCCGGACAGTCCGATCTGATTGAGCAATCTTACTGCCGGCACATTTAATGATTGTAATATGGTTTCGTCTGCCCTGACAGCCCCCCTGAATTTTTCATCAAAGTTTTTGGGTGTAAAATCTCCGATAGCCGTAGGGATATCGTATAATAGTTCTCCGGGAAGTATAAATCCCCGATCGATAGCGTACCCGTACAAAAATGGTTTGAGCAGACTACCATAACTGCGAGGTGCCTGCGCCACATCGACAAAATTTCTATTTTTATGCTGATTTATTCTTGTATTGCCGACGTAGGAAAGTAATTCATTTTTTTCTACATCCATTACGATGGCGGCAATATTTTTGATATCATCATGCTGCAAAAATTGAATTTCTTTTTCAGCGATATCCACGATTTCATTTTGTAAACCTGCCGGGCAAGTCGACTTAAAAACAAACTGGTCCGGATGTTTTTTAATGAAAAAATCCAATAAAAATGGGGCTGTATCCGGTATTTGTTTCAACGTTTCCGGCAATTCCTCTTCGAGATAAACCCATAAATCTTCCTTGGGAAAATATCCCTTAGAACATAGTTTTTTTAATAAGAAATTGCGTTTTTTAAGAAGTTTTGGTCTGTTTTTTTTTAAGTTGGCTGATGTAGGACTATTCGGCATGACAGCGAGCAAAGCGTATTCTCCCCAGGACAAATTGTTCAGGTCTCTTCCGAAATACCTCAAAGCAGCAGATTTTGCACCAATCGTATTTCCACCAAAGGGAGCAATTTGTGCCCAATCCATCAAAACTTTTGATTTTGAACGCAAGAGACTGTACTTTACGGCACAAACAGATTCAAGGGCTTTATTCAAAATATTTCTTTTCGAATTCTTAAACCGAATTCTCATTACCTGCATTGGAATCGTACTGCCTCCCCTTTTTACTTTTCCGGAACGCACATATCCAATAAAAGCCTTCAGAAGAGAAAGAGGATTTACACCCGGATGAAAATAAAACCAGGCATCCTCATATTCAATAATACAATTTTGAAAATGTGCCGGTAGTTTTTCTGTTAAGGGAAGACACCACTGGCCGTCTTCAGAGACCCTGGCGGACAACAAAACGTTTTCCTTACTGTACAGACTATGGCTATATTTCAAAGCGTCCTTTGGCAATGGAATCAAAGCAAAAAGGAGTAAAAGAATCAAGGCGACTCTGAACCATTTTTTTGACCAAAGTCCGGAGATCATAAAACCATGTTTTATTTTACTCTGACCCTGGATGAAGCGGTTCCGGCAAAAATATTTCCATTGTACATATTTTCACAAACGGTGCGTGGAAAATAAAAATCTCCTGTAAAACTGGCCTTGGCTTTCCATTCATACGTCACCGAAGCGCCCGCAGGCAGGGTAAAAAATGTATACACACGGTCGTCTCTGTAATCCTGATAAATATAAGAACTCTGCCTGATTATATCTTGTGTCTGGTACAACCTTGGATTGATGAGTTCGAAGCAGGAAGGCATGACCAAATTTAAAGCCATATTTGGAACTTCGAGTGCACTTTGATTGATGACCCTGGCCACTATTTTTATATCGTCACCCAATTGCATATTTTCCAGTCCTGCACGTTTCTGTGTGAGATTATAATAATCGAGCACCAATTTAATTCCTTTATTTTCTGCAGGTAAATTTATCTCATCCTTGATAAAACGAGTATAATGATTGATATAAAGATTGGTTTTACCTGTGTTTTTGATGTCAACTTTTTTATTCCAGAAAGATTTTTCAATGCTGACCTTTTTTTGTTTCCCTGCAGAATGTTTATAATTCTGGTTGGCAGACAGACCTGTGATTGAATATTCTATATCTTTGTTTAAAGAAAGATTGCCTCCGTAATAAGCATAGGTAGCTATACAGGCAAATCCCTTATCCTGTGTGCTCAACCATGATGATTTGTTGTACGCATCTACCATGGCTTCGTAATATTTGTCCAACTTCGATTTTTGTCCCTCTATTTTTGCCAGAATCTCAACGATCAGGGCCAGATCTCTGGGTTCGGAACCAAAGGAATAATAATCCCATTGCCGGTTGTTTTTTGTTTGCAAAGCTTCTGCTTTAGCCATAATTTCCTTTGCTTTGGAGTCGAATCCTGCGTGGGCAAAACTACCTGCCAATAACCACCACACCATCGGATTTTTTGCCTTTGATGTCGTCATGAACCGGTTCATCGCCGATTTGGCAGGCTTACCGGCTTTCGCCAGAATATACAGGCGGTAAGTATGTGAAAGAGCCTCACTTTCATAAAAATTTTTATCATTTGCCCCGGTAACAGACCATTGATTGGCCTTTTGAAATTGTCCTGAGAGCCAGCTTTGCAGCATTCCGTTGTCCTTCGGAAGGTAACCGGCATTTTTCATTTCCATTAAAAAATGCCCCGCATACATATCAGACCAGGCATGGTAGTAATCATTATCCCAATAATAAAAACTTCCTCCTGCTCTTTGATGAGACCCGATTTTATGGACGACCATTTTCAGGTTTTCAACCCTTTGTTTATTGGTGGAAGGGTCGACATCAAGCAATTTATCAAGATACAACTGGCCAAATCCATTTGATGTCAGTTGTTCGAGACAACCATAAGGATATTCTATTAATTTTTCAGCATAAGATACAAAATCAGGCGCTTTGGTACCTGAAACAAGAATCTGGGAGCGGAAAGTTTCCGGATATCCCGTCGGTTTAGTTTCGATAGTCATTTTCTGACCGGGAGCGAGCACCTGTCTTTTTTCAGAAGTTGAGTATGCATTGGGATATTGTACGGCAATTTCTGTTTTTTCAACCATAGATTTTCCGCCACCACTGACTGACATTTCAATGGTAGTGGTGCCCGGTTTATTCAGCACCTGAATATCTGCAAATTCCTTTTTCATCTTTTCATTTCCGAAGCTCAGATTTTTGTTGACAGGTAAACCTTTCAACAGGGCATTTGACATTTTAGAAGTTAAAACTACACTATTGATTTTGGCTTCATCACGGAATAGTTGTATAGGTAAACGAAGATTGTCTGTCACGTTCAAAGATCTTGGAAAATTGCTCTGAACCATCACCGGGTTTTTAACGGTTATCATTTTTTCAGCACTTCCTGTGGTTTCCGGATTACAGGCGACGATCATCATTCTTAATTTACCTATGTACCGCGGGATTTCGATGGTATGTTTGTTTTTGCCTTTGGCTTTCACTTTAAATGAACCTTTGTGAATGACGACAGGCTTAAACCTGTTGACTTCCTGAAGGGCATCAGCCTTGTAGGCATCGTCACCCCCAATGGAAATGACACCTGCAAACTGTCCTGAGAAAAATGTCATCAGGTATTTGTAAATGTCCCAGGTTTTGACCAGCAAAGGATATTTTGCATTAAAATGAGAATAGGGATCCGGTGTCTTAAATCCTTTCAGACTAAGAAGTCCTTCATCAACAAGGCTATAAGTATATTCCATAGCTCTGCCGGATTGTTCGGATACAGAAAAAGAGTAAGACTTGTCCGATTCCATTATGTCAGCAACAGCAATAACCGGTGTCAGAGGTTTGGTTTTGCCATTCAGTTTTATACTTTTTACACCATACAAACGCATTGGAAAATCATTGTTCGATTTTGTATAAGGTTGTACCATGGTCACGTGAATATAGGCATTGGGAGCCCAGTTTTCGTTGGTTTTGATGTTAATTTCGTTGATCCCGCCCTTGACGTCATACCAGAACTGTTCGATGATTTCTTTGCCTCTTTCGATACTTATCAATGCTTTAGCTCCGGCAATTTCAGGCACAAGCATAGAAATACTTTCTCCGGCATTGTATTCATCCTTTTCAGTGACTAATTCGAGGAGGTGGGCCTCTTTTCCCGGAATAGTTTCAAGACCATCATATACGCTGAAAAATACGGCGGTTTTATGGCCTGAATTGCCGTCTTCCATCACCACTTTATACGCGCCTTTCGCCAGACTTCCTTTATTGATTTTCAGCACACCTTTGCCGGACAAATTGGTTTCACCACTTCGCATTTGAGACCAGTATTCATCTGATTTAAAATTTCCCCAGTTCTGGAGCCGGTATTTATCGATCCACCAATGTTCTATATGTTTGTAAATGGTATAATTTACCGTTTGTGAAGCGGTCATTACTTTACCTTTTTTGTCGAGACGTATGAGATTAATTTCAATATTTTCTTTAAAGGTATGATTTCCTGCCCAGGCT
The DNA here is from genome assembly GCA_016715245.1 of Saprospiraceae bacterium. Taxonomy (GTDB): domain Bacteria; phylum Bacteroidota; class Bacteroidia; order Chitinophagales; family Saprospiraceae; genus OLB9. The sequence goes on along the minus strand of JADKAS010000007.1, from coordinate 96,576 downwards.
GAACCCAACTTTCTTTCCGCACCGATGTAAGAAGTAAAAGGAGACATTTTAATGGACTTGCCCTCTTTGTTGCTTCCGCCGCCTTCTATAATACTTTCTATTTCTATCTGAAGATTTCCGGGACCGTTGGCCATCTTAAAATCGTAATCAGGAGAAAAAGAAGCATTGCCTTCCCGGTCAGTAATCAGGTCAAACAGATCAATATTTCCATCCATCCCACTTCCGGGAATGGTAAAAGAATACTGGCTGAAATCAGGAAATGGTTTGGAATGAAGATAATATTTTCCCACTGCTTTTACTTTGGTGTTGCCGGCGGCAAATCCGGTAAGGTACTGGGATTTTAATGAACCTTTCAGAAAATCGTTATACACAACATTATTTTCCAGCCCTTCAAAATCAAATATAGTTTCTGTGGTATTCGGTTTAATGGTTTCAATCTGAAGATTGCGACGTAACGTTTTGGTTCCCCATTTAATAATCCAGCGATACCTTCCCGTTTTGGAAGAAGGAGAGGTATGGAAGACAAAACTATAGATCTGTTTTTCATTAAGTTTGACGGGAATAATCTTTTGTTGAATCTGAACATTGTCAGGATTGACAAAAGAACAAACCAAAGGAAGTCCGTCGGGTATTTCGGCATTTTTTACATTCAGCATGACACTGCAATAAATGCTGTCACCCGGTCTCCATACATTTCTTTCCGTGTACGCAAAAATTTCTGTGTCTGTCTCCGACAATTCACCTGATATATCGTATTCTGTCAAAGGATTGCTGTCTGCCTCATCCAATGAAAGATAGGTAGTTTTTTTGTCTTTTGAAATTTTGAGCACCACCCCATTTTTGCCGGCTCCTTTTAGTGTCGTCATTCCATTTTGAGCGGTAGTTGACTGACCTGTTTTTTCTGCCTGTAAATCATAGATTGAAACATCAGCTCCGCTTACGGATTTTAAATCCCTCAATGTATTTACAGCCACATGATAATTATTACCGGCTTTTTTGGCAATAATGGAGTAATCCGAACAAATGAGCAGTCTTTGAGAAGGTTGTTTGTAGGCATAATAGGAGATATTACATGGGTCCTGATTTTTTTCCCAGCTATAGTCTTCATAGTAATAATATTCTTCCCTCATATCTGCGGTTTTGGAATAAAAATATTCCTGAGACGGAGTTGCATACTGAACTCTGTATTTTTCAAGCGACGATTTACATGAAAGTGTCGTATGTTCCGGCAGATAATCCATACTTACATGGTATATGCTTCCCGGATTTTTTTTAATATTGGTACTGAGGTCCAGTCCATATACGGTCCAGCCATCTTCATCGACAAGCCCTTTTCTGAGGTCTACTTCGCGATCATAAATCGGTTTTCCATACATTCTCAAAGAATAATAATCACTGTATTCCAAAGAGTGCCAGGCCAGAAAATGAAGTACATTTTCCTGTTTGATTTCAATGACGACGACTTTGGCTTTGGTCAGGTTCCTCGATTTTATAGGAATTTTAAATTCGCCTTCAGAGGGAAAATAATTTCCGGAACTGACAAAATCTATGGCCGGCCCGGAAATTCTGTTTTCAAAAGAAAAAGAAAAATCTTCCTCCATTACGCTACCGTCGCGCGCTTTCAAACCATTACTTATTAAAACGTTCAGTACATCACTTTTTTGAGCGTCATTGACAAAAAGGGTCAGTACATTTTGATGTATGGAATAGTCAGGAAACAAACCTGCCAAAGAGAGTAAACCGGAGAGGTCCTGTCGATTATCAATAATTTTTGAAAAGAAAAATTGTACTTCCTTACTTTCAGTTTGAAAATCAGAATGGACAACATAAAATTTACCCGGATCGATTTCATAAGGTTGGATTTCTTCTTTTGAATCTGCGTGTATAGCCGCTCCATCAAATGAAATAATCGTATTGGCTTTGCCGGTATTTGTATAGGTAAATTTTGCGGAATAATGAAGGGTTTCTTTTTCTTCAAATGCAGTTTTTGACGCCTTGGATGAAAAACAATTTTCCAGGAGTTTTACATCTAGTTTGTCTGCCGAAGAAATATCCACTACCACCTCTGTTTCTCCGTTGTCCAGAATCACAAAACCTTTTTTCGCAAGTTTTACCTGTTGTTCCAAAGTCTGAAACTTATATTGTATTACTTTAGAATACCTTTCTTTGTCAAGAGCAGGAAGATTTACCGTGACCGCATACATCGTATTGTTTTGCATAGGTTTTTCCGGAGCAAATGAAAGCACAGTACCATTGGCAAGAGAAACCTTACCCTTTACTTTCGGCTCAAGAGAAATGACACTTTGCAAGACATTGTCATCAATATTTTTTGAGAGAGGTGTTTTGAGGATATAATTGAGTGGTTCCGAAGAAGACACTACCCCTGAAGTTGCGGCATCAAAATATTGTGACAAAATTTCTTTTTCTTCATCAATGTTTCCGGCAACTTCATCAACGGTTGTTTTTTTACATGAAAAAAGCAAAGAAAAAAATAAAAAAATATAAACTATACGCATGGTAAGTGGTGGTTTTTACTGAAATAATAAAACGTCAAAATACAGGATAAATATACATGGTCATACAACGAAAATGTACGTCGTTCTATTTTTTAAAATTCCCGTAAATGTAGGATTATTTTATCAGAATCCAAGAATATTTTCAGCAAATGAAAGTTTCCGAAAAAATTCAATTACCATGTATTTATTAAACTTTTTTCACCTAAAGGATCCAGTCCTATATATTCTTTCACTTTACATTCTATTTGATTTTTTCTACTTTTCAAAGTATACTCCCTGTATGGATTTTCAGGGTCCAATGTATATTCAACTTTCTCAATCAAAAAAATATCATTTGTCTGATAGGCACAATGAGAATCAGCTATTATTTCCTGGTGGAGTTGATTTTTAGATGTTGACTTTTTATGATTTTCAAAACCAGTGCTTATGTAAAATTGAGGAGGGTAAATAAGATCAACTACCGGGCCAACCCATTCAAAAACCGGTAAAGCTGTTTCATGAAAAACTTCTTTAAATTGAATTAAATTAGCATTGTATCCCTGTCCGTACAATTCGGTTGGACTATTGGGCACCGTCATAGAAGTAAAAATGATTTGATCACCCTGGAATTTAGCATTTACAAAATATCCTCCACCGGAAACCGGGCTCTCAAAATGAATAAACACCGAATCCCCTTTGACATTATAATATCCTCTCAGGTATTGTTCAAATCTCTTTTTATCCTTTTTTGGAATCGGGTATTTTTTACTATCGAAATAAAGTGGAATGTTGTTTTGGTCGTTTTTTGCCCGCGAATCATCAAAACTAAGGTAAATACACCGATAATCATCGATAAAATATAAGTTGTTCATCAACACGTTTCCTTCTTTACGGATATAACTATACTGATCATTGTCCATAGCCAGCAATTCTTTATTCATGATTGTTTTGAATATAGAAACATGGTTTGAATCAGGGGTTTGTATTTTGTCGTTTAATAAAACAGTATCATTTTTTAAAATATAGTTGAATTTAATGGTCTTCCAGGAAAAATAACTATAGGGATCATCGGTGATTTTTTTTAGTCGGTTGGGCCTTGACGGATATGTGTGGGAAAAATGTTTTTCATGTGAAAGAGACAATCCTTCATAAAACTTTCCTGTAGCCATTTTAAATTTTTTATGGCAACTGCTCAATCCAAGGATAAGGATTGTTATAAATAAAATATTAGTTTTCATGTACGGCCATTATTTCAAAGTCAACAAATTTTTTTCTCAATTTAAAATGAAACGGGTCACTGGAAACATCCCGGTGCAGGAAATCCTGAAAATCAAACGGTGTATCCCACCAATTGACAGCCGCTCCGAAATTACGCCCTGGGTTGACATATCTGAGCGTATATTTACTGGAATTGTAACTCGTCTCCAATGGATTTTTATACATCACCTGATCCGAGTACAACAATCCGCTGGCTTCAAATGCATTTTTTATAAAACCGCTGTATTTGTCAAATGCCAGTGAAAGATAATGGATTTCTCCTTTATTAAAATATTTAAACCCTACAGCTCCCCCACCGGTCCAGTACCTGTCTTCCTTGTCCCCGAACCATTTATTCACCGGACCACCATCATTGTAATAATTCAGATAAACATACCTTGAGGAAACAAAAATATTTCCCAGGCGCTGGCTCCGTTCATATTTTTTCACTTTTCCGTACCCTCCCTGAAAAATATAGGTTGTCGAAATACCGATATTGTTATCATAATCGGTATTTGTAAACCCGGTAAAAGTATTGGAAAATATAGGTATATATCCGGGCAAATCACTTGTGGCTCTTTTAAATGAATAACTAAGGGTCGGAGAAAAAGCCATATTGATAAAAAAATGATTCCTGAACGATTTTAATACCGAACTTCCCAGATTATTGTTGTAAAATGAAATTTTCAGATCTGCCATTGGAATAATTGCCTGATTGGTTCCGATTTCAAGTGGATAGGAAAGATTGGGGTTGTAAGACAATAAATACTTAAATTCATTGCCAAAGTACAGGGAAAAACTGATACCATTCTGAAATACCAGATTTTGCGATGACATTGGAAAACTAAACATTAACAGAATACATATTTTTTTCATACCACCGTGATTTGAATTATTCCTATTTGTTCGTCAGGTGTCTTTACCGCCAGCAATTCATCCCTGGTCATCTCAACTTCGTCTTTCAGTTCATAAATATACACCGGATTATGCCTCGTTCTTCTGGTGTGGTTTTCAGCAGCAGTTGAAGCATCTTCTTTTTTGTCAAAAGTATAAGCATAATCACCTCTATTGCAGACCACCTTAAATTTTGTCATATTTTTTTATTTTCTGATGTTTAATTTTTAATAATGCTCCTCCCTTATATAAGAGCCTTCATTTGAAATGTAAATATAGAAATTAAAATAATTATCAGCGTCAAGGGAAAACACCTGATTTTTAAAGTATTTTTCCTGTCCCGAATTTTTTTCCAAAAATAACAGGCTGAAAATATCTTCAGAAGAAAATTATATCTTATCCTTAGTGTACCAATCTGTCCGCACAATAGGAAGAGGCAAAAGCATGCGGTTTGGCTTTAAATACATACCCCATTCCAAGAATGTATCCCATCGCATCTTTAAAAGCTACATTTGATTTGAACGCAGGATCCGTATTGATGTCAGCATGAACTTCAAGTTCGACGTTGTTTTGATCCAGAACAGGACACAATTCGTAAGCGAGTTGGACAGATAAGGTAACTTCATGTATCATTCTCTCCCTGATGGACATTTTTTGATACAACTTGTCCATCGAAAAAAACATAAACCCTCCTTTTTTTTCACGTAAAAAGACGATTACCAATGCAAATTCAATACACTTTCCTTTTACCTGCGAGTCTGATCCGATACAAACTTTAATTCTGTGGCCTGAGGATTGTTCATTCCTAATCGTTGTTTCCACCATTTCATAAATCGGTTTTTGGATTAATTCTCCTGAAAATCTTCGCCATTCCATGATTATTACGATTTATTCTGCCAAATTACTTAATATCAATAAATCATCATTCAATTTTACATTAAAAATATATTAAATTTATTATTATATGAATTCACCGCATAAAAATCGGCATTCAAATATGTTTTTACATTTGTTCCCTGAATGATAATAATATAAAAATATTCCTTCCTTTTCAGACTACATTCCTTTTCAGGATATATTGATTTTTTTATTATATTACACATAAAAATATATAACCCAATCATATACAATAAGTAGTATAATTAAATTATTAAATATTAATAATGAGTGCTTTATATATGTAAATTTTTTAAATTTTTTTTGGAGTTTTACCCTTAAGTGTTTACCTTTACACTCTCAATGCCAACCAAGGATTCGTAGTAACTATTTTTTACCTTAAACCGATTATATGAGAATAGAGCATTACACTCCTTCATTTTCTGCAAAAAAACAAATTCAGGGTATTTTCCATGTCAGCAAAAAAGCTGAATCCATGGTATTATCCTTTCTGGCTGTGATTGGCATTGCCGGTACTATTTTTCTGATTACAAACAGGCCATCCTACCAAAATCCCGGACCTTCTCTTCCTGAGTATGGTGCCGTATCTTCATTTTTATCAAATCTGGAAGCAGAAAATCAGCTTTCTTCAGATTTTAACAAATACATAAAAATGTCGGGTAAGGGAAAAGTAGGTGAAGCGGTTATCATCACCTTTCTGGCAGACGAAAAAGCATCAAGATATGTCATGGACATGGGAGATGGTGTTCGCCTGGTGGTGACGCAAAAAGACCTCTTTTACACGTATGAAAAACCGGGTAAATATACCATTGAACTGAAAGAAATTCAACGGGGAATTTTACATCTGCGGGGAACAAAAACCGTCAAAGTCAAGGAGTAAAATCTTCCCTTTCAGACCACATTATTTTCAGATCACTCCACCGGATACAAAATCAATTTGGAGGGACTTACATCTATTTCCAAACTTATGATGGAAAACTGTACAAAATACAAACCATCCTTCAGTTTTTCGGGAATATAAACCAGTTCTGTTATGGTTTTGGAAAAATCCCAACCGGTTTCAGTGGCCCAGAATGTTTTATGGCCCAAAAGTTTTCCTCCGTCTTCTTCTTTGTCCACACTCGGCAGATCCAGCACCAAATGTTTAATATTCCATTCATTAATAAGTTCCACGGCTCCTTTATCGACATAAGGCGGATTGGTTCCGGAATAATTTTTTTCTCTCTTACCATCATCATTAGGCAGTGTTCTTAATATCAGTACCTCCGTTTCATATTTCCTTCCCATCATTTCCAGATTTTCTCTGGTAATCACTTTGTCCCCGTCGGGCAGTAATTGCGGAAATACACTGATTACCTCCCCGAAAAATAAAAACTGAGTAAGACTCTTGTTGATGGTCACCGGTTCTTCAATGATATGCCCCACACAGTCCGTATGGGTTCCGTTACCGTGCGGATTGATAAATACGTTAAAAAAATTGACCGGTGCCCCTTTTTTAACAGAACCGGTAAAATCTCCGGACGTAAAAGGTTTTGCATCAAAAAAAGGAGCGTAAAAACAGTTAGGTGTCATTTTTCCGGGGACCAGAGGAATCGAAATATCTGTTCCGTTATCAAAATCTACCGAGTATGTGGTATTTTTAAGCTGAATTTCTGCTTTCATATCAATTGCGTTTATCCATTCCCCACCAAAGTTTTTCACTCATCGTTTTCATAAATTGTTGTCCGTCCAATCTTACCATTCCAAAATTAAATTCCGCTTTGCTTATCTCAATGAGGTATTCGGAAGTTACGGTTTCATATCTTCCATCCAGCGTGCACATAAAATTGTCTGACCTTCCCTCCACTCTGACCGCAATCTTGTGTGTATCAGATAAAACAATGGGCCTGACATTAAGATTGTGCGGAGCCACGGCAGTGATGATAAAATTTGATGAATCAGGAAACACAATAGGTCCGCCGCAACTCAAAGAATAGCCTGTAGAACCTGTTGGCGTACTTATAATGATACCATCAGCCCAATACGCATTCAATAATACACCATCGACAAACACGTGAATGGTAATCATGCTCGAATTATCCCTTTTGTGAAGCGTGAAATCATTTAGTGCATAAGGAAAATCTGCAAATAAATTTTTATTGCATTCAAGTTTCAGCAAAGATCTTTCTTCAATTGAAAATTTGTTACCGACAACTTGTTTTAAAGCTTTTAAAATATGGTTTTTATCTGCACTCGCCAGAAAACCAAGCCTGCCCAGATTAATACCCAAAACCGGAATTTTACAATCCTGAATAAAAGCGGCTGCCTGGAGGATAGTGCCGTCCCCGCCCATTGTTATGGCAACTTTTGGTGATAATGCCAATAATTCTTTTTTGGTGGCAATGATTTTAATGCCTTCGGGTTTTAAACCAAGGATTTGTAATTCCTTCAAAAACGATTTATATACTCCTACCTCAATTTTTTGATTTGTCATAAATTCAAAGACCTGCCTGACGTAATGCAGTTCGTTTTCATCTTTTAATTTTCTGCCAAATAAAAATATTGTCATGGTTTATTTATTCTTTGAGGTAAAAAAATTTACTCGAAAATCAAATTATAAAATGTCAACGCCAAACATAATTTCAGCCATCTTAAGATGCACTTTTTTTAATTCTTTTAAGTTTACTTTAAAAAGTGGCGTAGCATTATCCCCCGATGCAGATAAAATTTTTACATACCCTATGACAACTGTCCAGCCGTGCAAAGTACACAACATAGAATCCAGATGTGTGCGGATACTTCCGTCTTTTTTCCCTCTTTCAATTTCCCGGACGGTCCATTTAAAAGGCAGGTTATGCAATTCTTGTAGCTTATGGTAATAGGCACTGTCTTTGGCTGCGTCTGTCATTTTATCAGCATTTTTGCCGGCAGATGTAGAACGGATCAAAGCAAAATATTCCAGCAATACTTCTGAATAAAAATAATGTTTTTCGCAAAAGTCCATAAAGGTTTCCAGTAAGGCCAGTGTACAGACCATTCCACTGTTGGTCTCGTTTTTTTTAATGGTCTGCAGATATACTTCATTAAGCGCTGACAGCGCATTGTATGTAATGGCGAGATACAGATTTTCCTTAGATTGAAAATAACTGTACAAGGTAACCTTTGTTATCCCTGCTGCGGCAGCGATGTCATCCATTTTTGCATTTTTGAAACCTACTTTTTCAAAAACCCTTTCAGCACTTTCGATGATAAACTGTTCCTTTTTTATTTTTTTATCCTCTTTCACCGATCAAAGATTTCTTTTGGTGACAAAAAACACAAGAGATTCAAAGGCAGATCTTGTTTCTGAAGGTTCAAATTCTTTCAGCAGTCCGATGGCTTGTTCCTGATAGGACAACATCGCCTTTTCAGCATATTCTAATCCCCCGTAATCTTTGACAAAAGAAATAACTTCTCTGATCCTTGTTTCGTTGGTCGATTCATTTTTAATATAATTGATGATTTTTTTTCTCAGTCCGCTGTCGGCTTGCTGCAATGCATAAATAAGAGGAAGTGTCATTTTTTTTCTCTTTAATATCAATACCTCTTGGTTTGCCGATGTTATCATCTCCGTAGTCAAACAAATCGTCTTTTATCTGAAAAGAAATACCAAGTTTTTCTCCCAGTGACCAGAATTTATTTTTTATTGTCGGATCATCATTGGTTGAAGAAGCACCTACTGCGCAGGCTGCAGCAATAAGGGAGGCTGTTTTTTTACCTATAATATCAAAATAAATATCTTCTTTTATATCGAGTTTTCTGGCTTTTTCAATTTGTATCAGTTCGCCTTCTGCCATTTGTTTTATGGCTTTGGAAACTGTATGGAGATGATGGTAATTCTGAGATTCCAGAGCGATATTCATACCTTGAGAGAGAAGATAATCTCCGACCAGAACGGCAATTTTATTTTTCCAAAGTGCATTTACAGAAAAAAATCCCCTTCTTTCATACGAATCATCGACTACATCGTCATGAACGAGTGTGGCGGTGTGCAACAATTCCACCAATGAAGCGCCTACATACGTGGAATCGTTGATATTTCCACACATTTTTGCCGAAAGAAACACCAGAATAGGGCGAATCTGTTTTCCTTTTTTCTGAACAATATAATACGTAATTTTATCCAGCAGAGGTGCTGAACTTTTCATACTATCTTTAAAATGTTTTTCAAAGAGTATTAATTCTTTGGCTACCGGTGCTTTAATATTTTCCAAACTGACGGACATACGGTTTATGGTACCTGCAATTTACTTGTTAATAAAGAAAACGCTAAAGTACGTAAATATTATCAATAGCAATGTCAGTAAATAATTTTTACATTTTTTTATGTTACCTTACATATTTGTTTTACTATTGTCATTTAAATTCACTTTTTAAATTATACAATGGCAAATAAATCCTTTTTTGAATCAAAAAATCCTGTAATGAATGAAGAAAGGTTTATACAGAGTGCTCAAACTATGTCCACAAATTCTGCAGGTGTTTTAACTGAAACCGCGACTGTTGCAGGGGCTGTCAATAAAACCCTGATATTATTTAGTATTCTGCTGCTTACTTCTGCAGCAAGTTATGTCATGCCATCTTCATTTTTAATGATCAGTGGTGCAGTAGGAGGCTTGATTGCTGTTTTGGTAGCCACATTCAAACCACATACATCTGCTGTTTCCGCTCCGGTGTACGCCATGTTTGAAGGTTTATTTCTAGGTTCACTGTCTGCAGCTTTTGCCACTATGATGGATGGTATAATAGTCCAGGCCGTTGGTCTTACCTTTGGAACATTATTTACTATGCTTGTCATTTATAAAACAGGTTTGATTCCTGTAACGGAAAAACTGAAGTCAGGTATAGTCATGGCTACAGGTGCCGTATTTGTAGTTTATCTTTTCAGTTTTGTGGGCAGTTTTTTTGGCATGACTGTCCCTTATCTGCATGAAGGAGGGTTGATGGGAATAGGAATCAGTGTTGTCATCATTGGAATTGCAGCTTTTAATCTGCTTCTTGACTTTGATAATTTTGATAAAGCGCAGGAGCACGGAGCACCAAAATATATGGAGTGGTTTTGTGCCCTTGGTCTTATGGTCACACTTGTGTGGTTGTATGTGGAATTTCTCAGACTATTATCTAAACTCAACAGAGACTAAACACCTTTTCATAAAATTCAAAACGAAACCAAACAAATTTAGTCCCGTCCTCAAAGACGGGACTTTTTTATTTTGTGAAGGATTAAAATCTTCTAGACCAAAACTATACTGTATTACTGTGTAAAAATTTTGACATTTTATGTATAATTATTTTTGCGTAAATAAAATACTTATTCCAAAACACCAACAACACCTATCCTCCTGCTCTTTTCAAAAAACAACTGACATTTATTTTCATCATACTCGCCATTGGTTAGACAATAAGATTGATTATCACAATCAACAGGATTGGGAATAAGATCACAGACACAACAATCATATACAAAATATGGCTGGTCCTGATATTCGTACAAAACCAATGATTCACAATAATTTGTTTGGCCTGTAAAGGGCACCATTTTGTATTGCTTCAGTATAGTTGATGTACAGTCCGTTTCATTTGTTTCATGATGTGTACAAGTAAACAGGAACATCATTCCAAAACATAACAGGATACTCAAATTTTGCATTTTTCTATTTTTTGGTGACTATAAAACCAAGTATAAAACAGGCTTCATTTATAAAAATAAAAGTTTCTTTTCCACCTGTACCTCTAAAGACGTTACAAAAATAATATTTGTTAGTTTTATCACAATTTTTATATCTGATGGTACAATTCTACCTTATCAAATGTATTAAGTTAAAAACGATTATTTCCCTCGTCTTATAAAATTTTCCATTATTTGGCTGAACAATTCTTTATATTGTCTTCCAATTGGCAATGAAACCCCATTGATATATACTTCATTGAGGTTAAATGAATCTATTTTATGAATATTAATCATTAATGATCGGTGAATTCTGATAATTCCAACTTCTCTAAAAGACGTTTCCAGGTCAGACAATTTGCCTTTTGTCATTACAGTTTGATGATCTGTTACGATTTTAATATAATCTCTGATACTTTCCACATACAAAATATCATGAATATTTACCTTTACAAAATTTTTATTAACATTAAAGTACAAGAAGCGTTTACCCTCTTCTTTCATCAAAGACTTTGACTCAGAAGATGTTTTATTTTTCCCTTTCAATTTAGAAACAGCGGACATAAATCTTGCGAAGTCGACAGGTTTTAGCAAATAATCTACTACCCCCCAGCTATACGAATCTACAGCAAATTCCTGATAGGCAGTGGTTATGATATATTGATAATCTTTTTTTGCAGCCCTAATAAAATCGTGCCCTTTGATTATCGGCATATTGATATCCAGAAAAATGACGTCTGCTTTGTTTTCCATTAGCCAGGACAATGCCAGCATGGGGTTTGTAAAAGTGGCAGCACATTCCAGAAATGGAACCGGAGAAATATAATCTGCAATGATTTCAGCAGCAATCGGTTCGTCTTCGACGATGATACATGTAAGGACGTCCATCACTGAAGTACAAGTTTCAGGTGAGCCAAATACATTCCATTTTCCATTTTTGATTCAAATTGATGTGTTCCCGGGTATTCTATTTCAAGACGTCGTTTTAGATTAAGCAGACCCAATCCGCCAACTTCATTTTTTTCAGATTCTGAAATGTGATTTGAAATTAAAATGCTGAACGTTTTGTCTTCTTTAATTTCTAACACCAAATCAACAAAAATGCCATTTAAACGATCACTAAATCCAAATTTAAAAGCATTCTCCAACAAAGGAAGTATCAAACCGGGTGAAATCATCAATTGTTTTGTCTCTTGAGTAGTACTGGTAGTAAGTTGAAGGGTATTTCCAAAGCGCAGTCTTTGTATGTCCAAATAACGTTCGACAACTTCAAGTTCCTTTTCAAGTAAAATTTTACGATCCATCGTTTCATACAGCAAATACCTTAATATTCCCGATAGTTTCAACAGCGCCTGAGCCGCATTTATGTCGTTTTTACGGACGAGACCATAAATACTATTTAATGCATTAAACAAAAAATGTGGACTTGTTTGATTTTTTAAGAACTGAAGCTCCAGTTCCGTTTTTTCCTGGTCAGCTTTACGTCTGGCGTCGTACAACCATATCGCACCAAAAAACAACATGGGAACAGTAAGGTCTGCAAAGTTTGATAAAAACCTTCCGAATGAAAAAAACTGGACATATTCTGCAGACTTTTCATATAAATAAGGATATATATAAAAATACAAGGCAAGCCGATACAGAAGTACGCCTATTATAATTGATGCCAACAATTTTACAATCACAAAAATCCTATTTCCAACTCTATACACTATATTGTCAATGAAGGAAGGAAGTCCGATATATACCACTGCCAATTTTGAAGGAAACAAAAATACAATTATCAGACAAACCCTTATAATTTTTTCAGACCATGACAGTTGTGAATTTTCAGGTGTAATGAGATTAGGCAAAAGTAATATTAGCAGATATATTGAATATATCAACCAAAGTAAAATATCTCTCTGTACACCTCGACTCATGGCGCAAAAATGAGGTTTTTTTCCATGATTGTTTTATTCTTCATGATGAAAAAAGTATTCCGCCCAACAAACTACCATTATCGTTGCAAAAATTGTTATTCTTCGCCTGTAAAGGTTGCCGATACGACAAAACCCTTTTTATGGTTGAAGGTAAATTTTCCATTGAGAGATAGTATTACTTTTGGATATTATTTGAAAGCAAATTTTTTATTTCCCCATTTTAAAAACAAAAAAATGAATCTTTTTAAACGAAACACGTTTGTACTGATACTTTTCATTTTTATGTATTTACATTTTGTACCCGCACAAACCACTTTTCGAAAGTTGACAGAAGGAGACATTGTACATACATTATCAGACAGCAGAAGTGTCAACTTTGCCGATTTCAATAAAGATGGGCTGGAAGATATATTCATTACGCAGGGGCTTTCCACAGGTGCACCTGATTTATTGTACTACAATAAAGGCAATTTAGTTTTCGAACGGCAAGCCGAGATCACAAATTCCGTAAGTGATCCCTCTGTAGGGGCAACCATCGGAGATATGAATAACGATGGGTTTTCTGATATTTTCGTTGCCTCATGGTATAATAAAAAAAATGTTCTATTCAGGAGTAAAGGTATTAATGAATATGAAATCATTCGAATGAATGCCCTTTCTTACTCAGAATCTGCTACGTGGGGTGACTATGACAATGATGGTTTTCTGGATTTATATGTAAGCAATAGTGGAAACAACCTTGCTGACAACTATAATTTCCTGTACAAAAATGAAGTAGGAACTTTACAGCTTCAGCAACATCACATTACGGTAAAAGAGACCAATTTCAGCAGAGGTTCCACATGGATTGATTATGACAATGATGGTGATATAGATTTATTTATCTGTAATGAAAATCAAACCAGAAAGGAACTCTTCAGAAATGATGCTAACGGAAATTTCACCAAAATAACTTCAGCCGGAGATCTTCTTGAAGAAGCTTCGGGAAGTATGAGTGCCAGCTGGGCTGATGTCAATAATGATGGATGGATGGATGTATTCATTTGCAATTCCGGATTTTTTACAGGTCAAACAAACAGATTATATATCAACAAAAGGGATGGAACTTTTACAAGAAAGGAAGGTGTATTTGAATCAGATCTGGGTTGTTCCTTTTCCGCATCTTTTGCAGATTTTGACAATGACGGAGATACAGATCTTTTTGTAACCAATGGATTTTGCCATGGAATAATACAGAATTTTTTATATCAGAATGATGGTGCCGGTAATTTTAGTAAAGACCTGAACAGCATTCCCGATTTGTCCACAAAGTGTTCTTTCGGGGTTGCCTGGGGCGATCTTAACAATGATGGAAATATTGATCTTGTTATAGCAAATTGTAAAAACAGCAGCCAGGCATCACTGGCAACAAACAGCATTTGGATAAATGATGGAAATCAACATTCGTGGCTGAAAATAAAACTTGAAGGGGTTGTTTCCAACAATTCAGCCATAGGTGCCAAAGTAATTATATCGTCAGTCGTCACGGGAGAAAGGAGAATTCAAAAAAGAGAACTTACATCACTCAGCGGATATTGTAGTCAAAACAGCAGTATATTACATTTTGGTCTGGGTGAAACTGACATAGTAGATACCATAACCATATTCTGGCCATCCGGTATTAAACATACCTTTACAAATATAAATCCCAACCAATTACTGCACATAAATGAAAATACAACGAGTACCCTTTCATTTGACAATGCTGTTTTACGATGTAAGGTTTCCCCTGTTCCAACCTCTTCAAATATTGATATTGATGCCACTTTCAATAAAATCCCCGATACTTTATATTTGGAAATATATAATGCGGAAGGAAAAAAAGTGTATCAAAATACATATAAACCTACAGACCTAATTTGGCATCAAAGTATAGATTTAAATCACTTAAAAATAGGCCCGGGATTATATTTGGTCAGCGTGATGACCGGAACTTGGAGCATAACCAAAAAAATAGTTTTTAACCCTTAAAACACATAAAAATGTCAAAATTATCTTTAAAATCAATGTCCCTGATCGTTATTCTCTTCTTGTCTGCAAATATAATTGCGCAAAAATCAAACAAAACCAAAGAAGTTGTTTCGCCCTTCAACAAGGCTAAAGTAGTTGCCATGGTTCATTTTGGCGCCGGTGCAGGAGATTATGCCGTTACTTCAATAGGTCTGTCTGTATTTCAATCATTACATCAGAATATAATGTTGGGTGCGTCCGTGCAATACATGGGCGAAAACGGAAGAGGTAACACAAGGTTACTGAAATGGCAAAAAATTCCTCTGACACTGGAAACCAATATTGACATTAAAAAATACAACAACAACCGTTCTTCGATTTTTATAAGAGCAGGGCTTGGGTACTGCTTTACTTTAAATGGCAGCTATGTTGATCCTAATGACTTAGCTCAAAAAAATGTATCCAATGGTCTCACATTTTCACCGGGACTCGGATTCCGACTAAACATTCTGAAAAATACCGGACTTCGCGGGGATATAAGCTACAGCCTTATTTCTGACCGTCTACAAAACGAAACGGGAGAAAAATTATCCATCAACTATTGGAACCATTTAATCTTTCGGGCAAGTATATTTTTCTAAATAAGATTTCTACATTTGTTTTCTTTTCAACAGCGAAACCAATATTTAGTGAGGCTTCTTCATTTCAAATATTAAAATGCACAGTTCGGCTCAGTACAAAAGTTTTTATTAAAAAGACATGTATCAAAATAAAACAATTTGAAGCGTAATCATAAGGTTATAGTAATTCTTTAAAATTTCAG
Organism: Saprospiraceae bacterium; assembly: GCA_016715245.1. Taxonomy (GTDB): domain Bacteria; phylum Bacteroidota; class Bacteroidia; order Chitinophagales; family Saprospiraceae; genus OLB9. The sequence continues at coordinate 80,613 of JADKAS010000007.1, read as the reverse complement.
TCGGAATATTTATTTTCCCAATCATGAATAATTTTAAATTAATAAACATGGTTAAACAAGCGAAATTTTATGCTTTTCACTGTAGATAAAAAACCCAAAGACCCTGATTTTCAAATTATGTCAGTTCAAATTTTCAAAAGTATGCATCATGAAGATTTACTTTTATTTTCAGGTTTCAATCATTAATGTCCCTGGCCGAATATTTTTAAAAATTGTTCCTTTTTATTTCTACTTAAGGAAATACTCATTCCATTACTCATAATGATTTCTCCACCATCGCCGCGAATATAATTCTCGACATATTTTAAATTGGCAATATAACTTTTATGCACTCTGAAAAAGAAGGGCTCATCCAACAATTCTTCAACAAAACTAAGGGTCTTACTGATTACGATTTTTTTTTGATTGACCATATGAAAGATACTGTAAGCACTATCTCCCTCGATAAATATAATATTGTCCAATGAAATAAATGAAATTCCGTCATTATTTCTAAGGGCAATCTTATTGACAAATTTTGATTTTCTCAGTTCCTGATTTGTATTATCCTGTTTATCTTTTTTTACAGATCGAATGGTCTTAATTTTTTCAATTGTTTCCATTAATTCATTCCGGTCTATAGGTTTAAGTAAATAGTCTAATACATTTAATTTGATCGCTTTAATGGCATATTGGTCATATGCTGTGGTGAAAACGATATGATCAACCAAATTTTCAATGTTGGCGGCCAACTCCAGGCCACTCAAAGCGGGCATTTCAATATCTGTAAAAACAATGTCCGGTTTTAAAATCAAAATCTCTTTGATGGCCTCATTGGGTTCTGAAAAAACAGCAATGACGTCTACATCATCAGCACAATACTGCTCCAATTGCCATTTTAATGTATTTATACAATGTTCTTCATCGTCTACGATGACCACTTTATACTTCATTTTCAATACTTTAAATATTCAAAAATAGATGGACGGTTGTACCGGCTGGTTTTCCATCCTGATCAAACTTATCTTCTATCTCAATAGTGTTTTCAGGATGAAAATGTTTTAATCTCGATATGGTGATATTGACGCCATGACTTTTATGCGTTTCAGATTTCCGGTTTAACTCAGCTGATTTTTCGCGACCCACTCCATTGTCATCTATGGAAATCAGTATGATATTTTTTTTCCCTTTTTGAATCCGAATGGTTAGTTCGCCGCCACTCTTACGGTGCATAAGCCCATGCCAGATGGCATTTTCTGCGAAAGGCTGGATCGTTGTCGGTGGAATTTTAATATGTTCCAAATTGAGTGATTCGTCTACTTCAAACCGATAAACAAATTTGTTACTGAATCGTACAGATTCTATCAACAAGTAAAGTTTGAGCGTCTCGAGTTCTTTGGCAAGTGATATTTCACTGTTTTTGGAATGGTCGAGAATCAATCTTATTAACCTTGAAAATTTTGTCAAATAATCACTGGCAGTATGAATATCGTTTTTGATGATATAATTATTGATTGAATTCAAACTGTTGAATATAAAATGCGGGTTCATCTGGCTTTGCAGTGCAGACAATTGTAAATCATTCATTTGTTGTTTGATACTTTCCACTTCACTTTTTTGTTGTTCGTATTCGAGTTCCTTTTTAAAGTGTAATGTTTTTAATTGTTCAGCCTTAAGTCTTTCATTTTGCCGCCATTTTAAAACCTGATATAAAAAGAACAACAGCACCAAAAGACATATTCCCAAAAACCAAAAAGTTGCATAAAAAGGAGGAACAATTTCGATAAATAATTTGGTTACTTTTGACTCTTCCCTCGTATTTTTATTCATAGATTGCAGAAAAATTTCATATTTTCCGGGTGCAAGGCCTCTGAGTTCCAACTCTGCCTCAGAACCTATTGATTCCCTGGAATTATGCAATTGCGGGATATAAATAAAGTATTCCTGGACAGGTAAATTCCAGAAATTGAGTGTGCTGAATCCCAGAGAAATATTGTTGTTTTTACTTGAAAACCTCATTCGTCCGGAAACAGCCATTATGGAATCAACAGGAAGTAACCTGTTATTAACTTTTACATATGTGATATACACCGAATCTCTTTTTCTGTTTGTCTTTTCCAAACCGGAAATCAATGTAAAACCTTTATGTTGCCCGAAAAGAATTTTACCGTCAGGAAGCTTAAACGAAGACTGCTCTCCGAGCAAAAGTGCGTTACCCTGTTGCTGTCCCGTGGGGTAGACCTTTTTCGTCCGCATATCCAACTGATATATGCCTCTGGTTATAGTACTTACCCATACATATCGTGGATTTGCTGATGTCATACTTGTGATACAATGATTTTCAGGTAACCCGTTTTTAGTTGTGATGGTTGAATATTTCTGGTTCCGGGTATCGAAGATGATAAAACCCTGATTTGCAGTCAGTAACAATGTATCTGTGTTATATCTTTCTATATTATGCACCGTATTATTGTGATGAAATAATCTTTTTCCGGAAGGAAAAAATTGTTTGACTGTTTTTCCACTTCTTTTATCAAACAAAATTAAACCGCCTTTATTTGTGGCTACCCACAAATGATGATTTCCTTGAGGTTCAATGTCAAAAATATGTTTATCCCGTTCTGATTTTTGGTCGGAAAAACCATTGAACAAGGTAAAGGAATGGCGTTTTGGGTTAAATTTTTTCAAACCCGTATAGTAATGTCCCAGCCAGAAGGTGGTATCATTTTCAACAAATGAAGCGCTGAGGTGATCAGGTAAGGAGTTTTGACTTGAAATTTCCGAAAATGTTTTGGTTCGGATGTTATATACGTACAGTCCCTTTTTTTGATCCCCAAAATATAAATTTTCACCATCAGCAGAGAACATCTTCCAAATCAATTCACTGGTGTAGTCAGGCATTTTAATTTTTTTAGGATTTTCACATTCCATGTCAAATTCCACCAAACCCAGTCCATAGTAGCCAACATACAATTTCCCGTCATTCATCTCAACAAAGTCAATCGGAGAAGACTGTGCACCGGCCAGTTTAAGGTGGGCATCTTTAAACGTTTTTTTTACCACATCCTGCGTTAAAATTGTTTGTATATATTGTTTGGAGGGGTGAAACATCATCAGTCCGTCACCAGCAAACCAATAATTTCCCTGAATATCCTGAGTAAAAAAACCACCGGAACTTCCGATAACCAAGTCATTGTATAAACCATTTTCTTTTGTCTTATCGCTGTACAATATATCAAAAGTTTTCTTTCCTATATTGTATTTGGCCAATCCGGTAAATTCGCCCAACCGCACCCAAAACTCACCTTTCAAATCAACATAAAAATCATTGATAAATGTTTCAGTATAATGATCGATTCTGTTGCGGTAAGGAAAAGTAAAAAAAGTGTTTTCCCCTGATAGCGGATTATACTTTTTAATATGTCTGATTTTTGCATCTGAAAACCAATAATTTCCTGATTTGTCTTTAGCAAAAATATTTTCATCTTTTACTTCAAATTGAAATATTTTTTCATCAGTGTGATGATTTTGCCGGTGAGATAAAACCTCCTTTTGTGTATCATAGCGGATAATGCCATTTTCTTTAGACAACATCCAAATAAACCTTCCTTCCTCCATAAAAAATCTGTTGTTGTGGAATTCTCCGCACAGAGGCCATTGTTCCGAAACATTGGTCAATTGTTTTTGGCCGGCTTTAAGTACAGCAAGTTTGCCGGACAACAAAAACCAGATATTTCCTCTGTTGTCTTTTTGGCAATGTAAAAAGGTCAACTTTTCTTTTTTCATCTCCCCTTTAAAACCTGCCTGATACAATGTATATTTACCGGAAGAGGGGTGGCATGTCCACAATTGTTCGTCATCATCAATGATATAAAGAAAACCGTTGTCATCACCGGTCATCCGGAGGATTATAGTATTTTCTTCAAACGGAAAACGTTCAAACCGGTAACCGTCAAATCTCTGAAGTCCGTAACCACCCACCCAGATTAAACCTTTATGGTCATAATAAATTATATTATTTCTGTCGTTTTGCAGCCCGTCTTTAACTGTCCATCTTCTGATGTGAAGATTTTGGAGAGAAACGGATTGGCTTTGCAAACAGGAAAATAAAGGAATTACCCATATCCACACAGTCAATAAATAAATATATTTATCAGTTCTACACAAAATAAAATGATTGTCAAGCCAATAATCACCAAAGGTACATAATTGCTTCCTGCTTTATTAAATATTATTACTTTTTTACCTCCAATAAAAGCCTGATGTTTTTAATATCGTTTTGCATATCATCTATCAATGTCTGCATCTCAGAAATCTTTTGGTTTTGGGTGTCAATAATCAATTGTTGTTCCTGTATGGCTTTTACCATGGGTGCTAATAAATCATTGTAGCGGACACCATACATTCCTTCATAGTCTTTGCTGATGATGCCGGTATGATTGGCGCCAAATTTTAATAACGCACTTTCCAGTTCCTGTGCTATAAAACCATATTCTGTTTCCTGGCGTGTGGTGGTTTCCAATATCCTGGTTTTTTGGTTTTCGATCTGAATATCTTTCCGTGTATAAAAAACAGGATTGAGTGCTTTGATAAAATCAAGGCCCAGATTGGATTTTTGGATATTGGATTTCCATCGGAGATCAGATGTAATTGTCCAGGGTACTTGAATTCCGGCGTATTTTACAAAGGTATTTCCAATTCGAACTTGATGGCTAGCTTGGGGGTCTGGAACCTGTGCCTTTGAACCAATAGCTGTATTATTACCTCCTGAAGTTACTGTATTGAGAGCATCCTGCCCAATGGCCGTATTATCAATTCCAGATACATTGACCAGAAGAGCATTCTGACCACAAGCTGTATTAAAAGATCCGGTGATATTGTTAGTAAGTGCATTTACTCCTATGGCAGTATTAAAGTTTCCTAAAGTATTTGTACGAAGTGCAGAAACTCCTAGGGCCGAGTTTTCTATTCCGGTAGAATTCCGCAATAATGCGTTCGTCCCCGTAGCTGTGTTAGCATTTCCAACAGAGTTTTGTGAAAGTGCATTTGTCCCTGTGGCAGTGTTTTCATTTCCAATAGTGTTGGATAAAAGTGCACCACCTCCTATAGCAGTATTTAGGATACCTGTGGTATTACGGTTAAGGGAACCTGACCCGGTTGCAGTATTCACATTTCCTGTAGTATTATAATAAAGGGCACCTTCTCCGTTGGCAGTGTTATAGTTCCCTGTAGTATTGTTATAGAGTGCTTTAAACCCGTTGGCAGTATTGGAAGACCCTATCGTATTGGAAAAAAGTGCTTCAAATCCATTAGCAGTATTAAAGTTTCCTGTTGTTGTATTTCCAAGCGCAGACACACCTATTGCTGTATTTTTAGTCCCGGTGGTATTGGAATATAGTGCATTTAATCCATGAGCTGTATTTTCATAACCCGTTGTGTTGGAAAGCATTGCATTTACCCCGGTAGCGGTATTGGAATAACCCTCTGTGTTATTTAAAAGTGATTTGTAACCGTGTGCAGTATTAAAACTCCCGATAGTGTTGGAAAAAAGGGATTGTGATCCAACGGCGGTATTGAAGATACCTGTGGTATTGTCTTTAAGTGCAGCTGCTCCGTTGGCAGTATTTTCATATCCTGTGGTATTGGAATAAAGTGCATCTACTCCACTGGCAGTATTGGCATTTCCGGTGGTATTCCAATACAGTGATTGATACCCTGTGGCTGTATTTTGAAGACCTTCAGTATTTGAATAAAGGGCTTTTACACCATTGGCTACGTTATAACTTCCTGTTGTGTTGGTAAAAAGGGATTGATATCCATTAGCTGTATTATAAATTCCTAGAGTGTTGGATAATAATGCGCTCATACCAAGAGCCGTATTAGAATGACCTTCTGAATTGGAGGAAAGAGTGTACGCACCATGGGCAGTATTTTCATATCCGGTGGTATTTGAAAAAAGCGCAAACACACCGGTTGCTGTATTTCTGTCCCCTGAAGTATTGAACTTCATAGCATTACCTCCAATTGCTGTGTTTTCAAAGCCTGTGGTATTGAAATTTAGAGCATTTGCACCATTGGCAGTGTTTTCTTTTCCGGTAGTATTTAAATTAAGAGCATTCGAACCATTGGCAGTATTTCTGTCACCTGTGGTATTAAAAGTAAGTGCATTATAACCATTTGCAGTGTTAAAACTGCCTGTGGTGTTGAAAGAAAGGGTATAAACTCCGATAGCGGTGTTACTTTCCCCCGTCGTATTGGAAAACAATGCATTTAATCCAATAGCAGTATTGTTGTTTCCTGTGGTTTCAGGATTTAGAGAATTCACGCCGAATGATGTATTGAAGATACCTAGTTGGCCTGCTATCACATTATCTCTTTTGAAAACGACATCCTTTGCGTCTGTAGTTCCGATAAAATTTGTTTCAGGGTTTGTACCTGAATTTCCGGAAAGTCCCCAGCCGGCTCCACCACTGCTGTTGGCACTGAATAAAGCATAAGGAACACTATTTAATTGACTTGTTCCCGTTATAGTATAATTTGTACCCCCTGAAGGATCTGTTTCCGTTTTTATAAAATAAGGACCATTTGCCCAATCAATTCCGGCAAATGTTCCCGATAATGGTATGCCGGCACCTATTTCCAAACTGACCAAACCATTGCTATTGGTCGCCGGGTTCGGGTTAAAAATTTCTCTGTAAACTTCCGTTCCGGTAGAGGAACCTTTTAATATACTAATCCGTATTCCCACCTGCTGATTGGTAACCAGTGCGCTGCTACTGTTTCGAATGACAGCCTGATAACTCATTTTTTGTGGAGCCTGTGCAAAGGCTGTTTGGAAAGAACACATAAGTAAAAAAACCACTAACGTTTTTGCTATTTTGGATTTCAGATCTTGTACCATTTTTTAATGTTTAATGATTTTAAAAGTTGTAAGGATTTTGTCTTCGTTGATTATATGTAAAATATAGGTTGAAGGCACAACATTTTCGAGACGAATCGATGTTGCAGAAGCCAGTATTTTTTCTGTAAATATTTCCCGACCAAAAATATCCAGTAATTGATAATGCAGGTTTTGAAAGGTATAATCTTCAAAATTATCCATTTGCAGATTCAAATACGATGAGGCAGGATTAGGATAAGCAATCATCGATAATTTTATAAAAGTAATTTCTTCTCCGCCTGACGTAGAAATTTCAAATGGCTGCTGAACCCCTTGGTTTGAAATACCGCCTGTGCCCGTTGTCGAAGTATAAAATACCTGCCCTACTGAATACGCTGACGTTCCTCCTGCACCTGTTGCATTAGCACCGGAACTCAATGGAATGTCTTGAGAAAGACCCATTTGCGCAACGAAACTTAATAAAATAAAAAAAACGTGTTTCATAAAAATTTGATATTGAGGTTCATAACTGACAAACATTTTTTCACTATTCTTTTATATTTAATTATACATGTACAGATACATTTAAGTCTGCTTTATTTTTTTTCTTTTTCAGCTTTACCATCCAGCAACTGTTCAAGTTTTGAAAGTCGTATTTCCATTTTGTCATTTTTTGTTTTCAGATCATTATTTTGTTTTTGCAGATTGTCGATGATTACTTGTTGCTCCTGTACTGCTTTGACCAGCGGAACTACAAAACTGGCATACTGCACTCCATACAAATCATTTTCACTTTTTGGTTTGGAAACGCCATTAAAATCATAATTTACTTCGTTGGCAGCTTCTTCCACCTCCTGTGCAATAAATCCGGACATTAATACTTTTTCCAGATCATATTTTCCTTCCCAATCTATTGTATCTGGTTTTTCAGGACCATACATCATGGCATTTTGTTGGTGAATGTCCAGATAGTAAGTGACCGGCTTTAACCTCTCGATAAATTCCAGTCCCGGAACATTTTGTTGAATATTTTTTTTGATTCTTCGGTCACTGTAGGTGGTAAAGTTTACCTGTCCTCTGATGACACTTACGCTGGAATTTCCAATTTCTACCATATTGGAACCACTGGCTGCGGTGCCTACATTAAACCCCATTCCTGTATAATTAGCAATAGAGTCGTTTGTAACGGGGTATGCATTATAGCCGAAACAACTACTATAGAATCCGGTTGTATTGGATAATAATGCATTTATTCCAACCCCTACGTTATAATTACCTGAAGTGTTGTTTTGCAATGCACTTTTACCTATGGCAACATTAAAACTTCCTGATGTATTGTTTTTTAATGCTTCATAACCTTGAGCGATATTATTATTACCGTTTAAATTATTGTATAGTGAGAGGTAGCCAGTTGCAATGTTATTTTGTCCTGTTAAATTGGTAAATAGTGATTCATAACCTATGGCAATATTATTTGACCCTGTGGTATTGGTTTGGAGTGCCCTCCATCCGTATGCCATGTTATAATTTCCATGGGTGTTTGATTGAAGGGTAAAACTTCCTGTAGCAATATTTCCGTTTCCTGTTATATTGTTTACAAGCGTATACCATCCTACCGCAACATTATGACTTCCGGATGTATTAGTAAAAAGCGAAAGCCCTCCGTTTGCGATATTATAATCACCGGTTGTATTGGAGTAAAGTGCCGAAATGCCTATAGCATGATTATTCTTTCCGGAAACATTATTATTGAGTGCAAAATTTCCATAAGCATAATTATTTTCACCAGTAGTGTTGTTTAAAAGTGCATGTGTACCTGTGGCAATGTTATTGTATCCTGTTGTATTATTTTTAAGGGCCTGGTATCCGCTTGCGATGTTATTGTTTCCTGTTGTATTGCTATACAGGGATTCTGATCCCAGAGCAATATTACGGATTCCTGTTACATTTGAAAATAAGGACTGAAAACCGTGTGCTATGTTATCTACAGCAACGGTATTACTATAAAGTGATTGATATCCGGTTGCTATATTGTTATAACCCGTAGTATTAGAATATAGGGATCTGTATCCGGTGCCAATATTATTTTGCCCTGTGGTATTCGTATAAAGTGCTTGAATTCCGATAGCAATATTAGCATCTGCTGATGTATTGTTAAAAAGTGCTTCCTTACCTGTTGCAATATTGTTTTCACCGATAGTGTTGGAATATAATGCCTTTGTTCCAACGGCAATGTTATTTCCCCCACTTTCGTTATTATGCATAGATTCTTCACCAAATGCAATATTATTATTTCCGGTTGTATTGAAATAAAGTGCACTATTACCTTGTGCAAGATTATTACTTCCTGTTGTACTTGAATAAAGAGCCGCTCTTCCAATTCCAATATTTGAGCTTCCACTTACATTATTCGTTAAAGAAACTTCTCCCAAAGCAATATTATGTTCACCAATAGTATTATCAAAAAGTGCGGCAAGTCCGGAGCCTATATTATGAGAACCTGTTGTATTATTAAAAAGAGACTGAGATCCCGAAGCAAAATTATTTGAACCTGTTGTATTTTTGGAAAGGCAATACAGACCTAATGCAAGGTTATCTGAGCCTGTCAGATTATCATCCAGTGCAAAACTTCCAAAAGCTATATTGTAGTTTCCAGTCGTATTGGAAGAAAGAGCTGAAGTCCCGGTTGCAATATTACCTCCTCCTATTGTGTTGGCATATAGAGTTTGGTATCCGCTGGCAATATTATCATTTCCTGTTGTATTTGAATAAAGAGATTGGTGTCCACTTGATATATTATAACTTCCCGTTGTATTGCTGTAAAGTGACTCATGTCCTATTGCAATGTTAATAATACCGGTTGTATTGGAAAAAAGGCTGTAAGGACCATACGCAAAATTGTAAGAACCTGTAGTATTATTTTCTAATGAGGAAACACCTGTGGCCATATTAAATTCTCCGGTAGTGTTATCGAACAGTGCCTGATATCCTGTCGCAATGTTGGAATGTCCTGTCGTATTTGAAACTAATGGGTTGTAGCCAATGGCAATATTATTATGACCAATCGTATTATTATAAAGGGCTGATGTACCTATAGCTGTATTATTGTAACCGGTGGTATTGTAAAATAAGGCTCCATTTCCTACGCCAATATTTTCTATTCCTGTGGTATTATTTGCAAGGCTAACATTTCCCACCGCTGTATTGCCAACTCCTGTAGTGTTGGAAAATAGTGAATATTCCCCATACGCTGTATTAGCCGTGCCGGATGTATTATTTTCTAATGCGTGTAAACCAAGGGAAACATTTGTATTCAAACTGATGGCTCCGGCGTGTGTGTCATCCACTCTGAACCGAAGGGGTTGGGCGTCCGTAGTACCAATAAAATGACCGGAAGTTGTGCCTGCATTGCCACTGATTTGCCAGGCTCCGTCACCGGCAGAAGAAGAACTCACTGAAGTCACCCTCCATCTGGTCAACACAAGGTCGTAAACAAAAGATATAAGTGATTGTGCCGGAACAACAATTTCATTGGATGTACCGGTGATGATCCGGTTTGCCGCTGTACTTCCTGCATCCTGATTTTTGATTCCCATTTCAAATCCGGAATCATTCATCAAGGTTATTATCCGGCCATCCACACCTCCGGATAGTCCGGTGACAGAAAAAGCTGCAACAGGGCCTGATATTTTATATATTGATTTTTTAATCGTTGAAATATCCACATCATGATTATCTCCATTAATACAAACCAGCGATGTAACACGCAACGCCAAATCACCATCTACATCCAATATTGACATAGGAACAGGTGTGTTGACCCCAACATTTTGTGCGTTCAGGGTCGTCCAAGAAACAAATAAAAGAATAACAAAATATTTCATATGTTTTGTTGATTAAAATTAATGATACTATGATATTTAAGATAGTTTGGTTTTTTAAAGTACACTTATTTATTCGTCGAAATAGTTGACAACAACAGCTCGATCTTTTCAAGCCGGGCATTCATAAAATGATTATTTGCCTTCAAGTCTTCATTTTGACTCTTCAAGTCTTCATTTTGACTCTTCAGTTCGGCATATTTTTTTTCCATATTTTTTATCATTTCCTGCTGTTCCTGAACCGCTTGGACCAAGGGAACTACAAAACTGGCATACTGAACGCCATACAGATCATTTTCACTTTTTGGTTTGGAAACGCCATTAAAATCATAATTTATTTCATTTGCAGCCTCTTCCACTTCCTGAGCTATAAAGCCGCTCATCAATACTTTTTCCAGATCATATTTGCCCTCCCACTCCATAGTATCGGGTTTTTCAGGACCGTACATCATGGCATTTTGCTGGTGAATGTCCAGATAGTAAGTGACCGGCTTCAACCTGTTGATAAATTCCAGTCCCGGAACATTTTGTTGAATATTTTTTTTGATGCGACGGTCGCTGTAGGTTGTGAAATTTACCTGTCCTTTGATGATTTCCACACTGGTATTACCTATTTCTACCGAATTGGAGACACTGACACTAGTACCAACATTATACCCGATACCGGTATAATTAGTTAATCCGGCATTTATAGGGTATGCATTAAAGCCAAAACAACTATTATATGACCCCGTTGTGTTGTTTCTTAATGCATTTTTACCTACGGCAACATTCAGATTTCCTGTCGTATTGTCTTCCATAGCCTCAAACCCGCAAGCAACATTATCACTACCTGTTGAAGAATTATTAAGCGCATAATAACCTATTCCTATATTATTGGATCCTATACTATTAAATTGAAGTACAAAACTTCCGGCTGCAATGTTGGAATTACCCGATGTATTTGAATAAAGGGAATGATATCCGGTAGCTATATTATGTTCACCGGTTGTATTCCACCATAGAGGTTCGTGACCTACACCAATGTTAGAACTTCCTGTTGAATTTGAAAAAAGAGATCCGTATCCTATAGCAATATTATCATTACCTATAGTATTGTGGTAAAGTGCTACATGGCCTAGCGTTGTATTATTTGTTCCCGATGTATTTGAATAAAGGGCTGAGTATCCTGTTGCAATATTGTTACTGCCAATGGTATTCGCATACAAGGCATTGTTACCCAACGCAATATTAAAACCTCCTGTAGTATTATTGTAAAGGGAAAGAAGTCCTGTTGCGATATTTGAATTACCCGTGGTATTGTTAGAAAGTGCTTCATATCCTGTTGCAATATTAGAGTTACCGCTTGTATTATCGAAAAGAGTTAAGCCACCAATCGCTATGTTTTTATATCCTGTTGTGTTATTATATAAACTCCGAAAACCATTGGCAATATTGTGATATCCTGTTATATTATGGAAAAGTGATTGTATTCCACTGGCAATATTATCGCTTCCTGATGTATTATTGTAGAGCGTTTGATAACCACTTGCAATATTATGGTTTCCGTTTGAATTACTGAACATTGCTTCTTCACCCATTGCAATATTATAATTTCCCGGTTTGATTACTAAAAAGGGCTATGTATCCTGTTGCAATGTTCGAATTTCCAATAGTATTATTGGCCATGGCCGCTAAACCATTTGCAATATTTTTTGAGCCTGTTGTATTATTTTGGAGTGTCCAATGCCCTATTGCATGATTATGACTTCCTGTAATATTATTGGCGAGCGCATCACTTCCATAAGCCATATTTTCACGCCCTGTAGTATTTGAGAAAAGAGCCCTGAGTCCTATGGAAACATTATTACGTCCTGTAGTATTTGAATAGAGTGATTTGATTCCGATTGCAATATTTTCTACACCACTCGTATTCGTATAAAGTGATTCATTTCCAACTCCAACGTTGCTATTTCCGATTGTATTGGAATAAAGGGAAAAAGAGCCATTAGCAACGTTGCTGTAACCCGTCGTATTATTTTCTAATGCAGAAACGCCAGTAGCAATATTGTTTATCCCCGTTGTATTATCGTATAAAGCATTGTATCCGGCTGCAATATTGGAATGTCCTGTTGTATTTGAAGCCAATGCGCTGTATCCCAGTGCAATATTATTATGGCCTACGGTATTTTGATAAAGAGCTGAAGATCCAATTGCAGTATTATTAAATCCTGTGGTATTATTAAATAAAGTCTGAGTTCCAACGCCTATATTGTCTGTACCGGAAGTATTATTGGCGAGACTAAGATATCCCACCGCCGTATTGCCAACTCCTGTTGTGTTGGAAAAAAGTGAATATTCCCCGAAAGCTGAGTTCAGAGTTCCTGATGTATTATTTTCCAAAGCGTGCAAGCCCAGAGAAACAGAAGCATTCAAACTGATGGCTCCGGCGTGTGTGTCATCCACTCTGAACCGAAGGGGCTGGGCATCTGTCGTTCCTATAAAATGAGCAGAGGTCGTGCCAGCATTTCCACTGATTTGCCAGGCTCCGTCACCAGGAGAAGAAGAACTTACTGAAGTCACCCGCCATCTGGTCAACAAAGGATCGTAAACAAAAGATATTAGTGATTGTGCCGGAACAACAATTTCACTTAATGTGCCGGTGATGATTTGGTTGACTGATAAACTTCCTGCATCCTGATTTTTCACAATCAAATCAAAACCGGAATCATTCATCAAGGTTATTATCCGTCCATCCACACCTCCTGAAAGTCCGGTGACAGCAAATGCTGCAACAGGGCCTGATATTTTATACATTGACTTTTTAATCGTTGATATATCCACATCATGATTATCTCCATTAATACAAACCAGCGATGTAACACGCAACGCCAAATCACCATCTACATCCAATGCTGAAAGAGGCACAGGCGTATTGATACCAACATTTTGTGCATACAGGCCTGTAAAGGAAAATATTAAAATAAAAAATAAATATTTCATAAAAGAGGGTTGTTAATTACCCTACAAAAGTGATGAAGTATACCTTGACAATATTTTTAAATTAGTAAATGGCAGAAAATAACTTTAGAAAGGTGAAAAACATACCACCAAATGTAGTTTATAAAAAATCCCTGAAAGCAAGATGTGAAGTCAGGGATAATTAATATTTTTAATCCGTCAACTATTTTCAGGACGATACAAAGAGAAAATTGTTGGATTTATTCAACTTATCAAGAGGGTATGTCAACTCATTCCCATAAAAACCTATACACTCCCACCCCTTACCTTATTATCCTTAATTCATTTCATTGAAATGGATTTTGGCCAAATATCAACACATTTCATTATTTGATTTCTGCCTTAAAACATAAAATACTGACCGCTTAATCGACAGGAACCGCACTTTAATCATTGGTGATTTATTTTAAATATATTAAATCCATTTTTACAGGGTTAAATTAATTTAATAATTCAAATGCCCACCAATTTATGAAATATTGTAAACGCATTGGACTACTCATTTTTCTTTTACTGGAAACATCAATGGTACAAAGTCAACATGTGGGTTTGGGAAACACTGACCCCAAAACAAAATTGGATGTATATGAAACAACTTTGGCAAACATAGGGACAGCCATTTTCGGAAAAATTAGAGACTACGTCCATGAATATAATTAAATTCCGGATGGATCATTTATATAAAAACCACTGCCCTATCACAAAAAATGCTATTTGGGTAACTGTTTTTTTTACTTTTCTACTCTTTAGTGTATCTATAGTTAGTGTTTCTGCTCAGGACATTTCTAAATTTAAAACTGAAAAAAAATTTGAGTTAAGGGGAGCCGCATCTCTTTTCGGATCATATTATTCTACTTCGGATAGTATCAATATTATGGCACCTTATGCTTACGGTATTTCTATTTCACCGGTTATAAAAAGTTTTGGTTTTTCAATGCCCTTTAACTTTACGTATGCAAATAATAAATCAAATATTACCTACCCTTTTATCAGGCTGGGTGCAGCCCCATCCTACAAGTGGTTAAAAGTTTTTTTAGGAAATAATACCGTTAGTTTTTCCCGATTTGTTTTTAGTGGATTAAATACGAATGGCATAGGTGCAGAAATCAATCCAAAGTGGTTCTACCTTGGATTTATAACCGGTACAGTAACCAGAAAAATATTTATTGACAGCACTTCAACCAGTTATAATAGAGCGGCACCAAGATTCAGTACCAAAGGATATGCTATAAAAACCGGAATAAAAACCAAAAGTACCCGGCTTCTTTTTACTTACTTTTCAGGAAAAGATGATGAGACATCGCTGGACTATTACAATCCAAAATACAATTTGAAACCCCGTTCCAATAAAGCTATTGGTTCAGAAATATTTTTCAGACTGGGTAAACACATATCTGTTTTGTCCCATGGAGGTATGAGCATTTTTACAAGAAATCAATATGCTGCCAACCTCGACACCTTAATAAAAGCGTCCAAAGGAGATGAATTGCCGGAATGGGCGAAAACCATTGAAAAAAATCCAAATGCTTCTACCCAATTAACATTTGCTTTTGACAATGCTTTAATGTTTCATTTCTCTGCAGTTGATTTGGTACTACGATATAAACAAATACAACCAGAATACAAATCACTGGGTTTCAGGTTTGAAAACAGCGATCTGAGACAAATTTCCATTGAACCTTCTTTCAGGTTTTGGGACAATAAATTGACAGGCAATTTCTCTATTGGATTCCAGAAAAATAATCTATCCAACAAACAGGCATTACAAAACAATAATCAGATATATTCTGCAAATATCAGTTTCAACCCAAATGCTAAATTATTGATAAACTTTAGTTTTTCAAACTTCGGGCTCATTGTCAAATCTTCTCCAACCTTTATTGAAGATAGCATTTCCATAAAAAATGTAAACAACAATATAAATGTAAATACCCAATATTTTCTCCATAATGATGGTTCCCGATCTGCATCTGTAGGCATTAATATCAATTCACAAAAAACTACGGAGACTTATGAAAACAACCCTTTTAACAATTCCGATTTTAATTCTTTTTACAGCAATATTTTCTATAATTCAACGATCAGTAAAGGTCTTGCGTACAGTATAGGATTAAATTACAACAAGAGTAAAACACACTTTGTACAATTACCGGATAAATTGTACGATATCCAATCCTATGGTGTATTTTCCAATGTGTCAAAACCTTTTTTAAAAGAAGAAAAACTGATATTAGGTTTGGGTGGCTTTATCAACTTATCAGGCGTAGTCAATACAGGTAAAAAGATTGCTCATGGCATGAATGTGAATGCCACCCACAAACTAACTGAAAAACTAAATCTGAATCTAAGTTATAATTACACACAATCCAATGTTGAAAACCGAAGCCTCTTTCAACAATATTTCATTACCAATTTAGCCCTTACTTTTTAAATACAATAGCAATGAAACCTTCCTTCAATAAACATTTTATGAAAGAAATAAAAGTAAACCTTTTTAGCAGATATTTTCTGGTAGGTTTTTTATTGTTGTTTAGCCACCTTGTTTTCTCTCAAGGCTCTTCCGTAAATATTAATGTTCAGATTTTACCGCCTTACTCACCTTACTTAAGTGACTACATTGGGTTTAAAGAAAAAGTGGTGATAACCTTGACCAATACTACCGGCAACACTCAAAATATTTATCTCAAAGCCAAACTTACCAGTAATACAGGTTTTTTGGCTATGACCTCTGACGATTATATACCAAATAGCCCGATCATTCTCAACCCAAACGCCACCATTCAATTAACGGGCAATAACCAGTTACTGGATTTTTTTAATGAAAATAATATTGATGTAGATTACGGAGATTACACTTTGCAAAACATATTAACAGATGGCGTTTTACCTGATGGTACGTATACCTTATGTGTTGATGCTTTTAATTTTGATGATGACGAACAATTAAATATTCCCAATCTGGGATGTAGAAGTTTTCAAATTTCTTATTTAACTCCCCCTCAGTTAATAAAGCCAAGTTGTAGTGAAAACAGCACCGTTATTAAAAACGAAATACAAAACATTGACTTCGTCTGGTTACCTGTCAATTCCAGTGTACCGGGAATTCAATTCAGGTATGATCTGTATATAGTAAAACTGAATGAAAACGATAATCCTCAGGATTTAATTGAAATGGGAATTGCAGCCAATTCTTCCAATATTCTGGCATTTAAGGATATTCCTATCAACAGTTATAATCTAAACTTTAGCAACCCAATTAAACTTGAATTAGGTAAATATGCGTGGGCTGTCAAAGCAAGGGTATTCAACGGAGATTACCCGATGGTGAATGACGGACTAAGCCCTGTATGTACCTTTGAGATGATACCAGGCGAAATGAAATTTTTGAATAACAATGATTTCAGCTTTGATCCTGTGTGTGATTGTAAAGCGGTCGTACCTATTAATCTTGCCAATGTAAATCCCAACCAATTACAAAACGGTAGTAAAATTCAGACGAGTAACTATGAAATGGAAGTTAACACCATTTCTCATCAGGGAGGTTTATACTCCGGGGATGGGTATATCAAGCTCCCTATTCTGAATGTAAATTTTTTAAAGGTTAAAGTCCAATTTAAAGACATTTCTATAAAAAGTGATGGAGATAATTTTATACATACCGCCGGAAATATTAAAGCAATGGTAAGAGAAGATGCCGCCTCTTTAATGCCCACCATGGATGGCATAAATCCAGGGCAATTGCAAATGGGACCTGTACAGACTCAGGCACTTTCAACATATTTTGAACAATATGGTGAACAGCTTATATCAGATATCAAAACAAAGGTGAACACTACTGCTTTTTTACTACCTCTTGGCCTTGATGAAAAAGTGATGAAAATAGCCATAGTGAACATGGTTTTTTCCCCGGACCAGGCATACTTTGATGCAGCCGCTGTTCTGGATATTATCGATGGGAACAGCAAAGTAGGACTTATCGGTCAGGGAATTTGTATGGACAACAATGATTTTTGTGGTAATGCAAAGTTGTATTTATCACAGGATTTTGAAATACCTTTTATTGGTATGAAACTCATTGGTGGCAACCCATTAGATGCCACCTCCGTTACTTTTGATAAAAAAGGATTTAAAAATCTTCGGATCAGTGCAGAATATACTTTTCCTGAAGGGTCATTAATAGATGTAAATACAAAACGCGCCGCAAGTGTCACCCTTTCATGTGAAACGGAAGATGGCTGGAGTGACTGGATTGCAGATGTAAAGTTTAATCCTTTTTATATAAGCGGTTTTGAAGACATAAAATTTGGGCCTGATGACAACAACACTTCCATGTACTATGATCATTCGGACAAAAAAAACCCGGCAGGCATACCCAGTCCGTATAAAAATTCTGATGATACGGATCAGATTGACACTCATCTGCCAACGTGGAGAGGCTTTTACATTCCTTCGATAGGGCTGACTTTACCGGCTGCTTTTTCAAGTGAGGGGGGAAATCCGATAGTTGTGAAAGCAGAAAAGTTAATTTTTGATGGTGGTTTATCAGGAAATGTTTCTATTAACAATATCCTGGAAATCGGTAAAGGTTCTCTGGATGGGTGGTATTATTCCATCGACCGGTTTCAGATTGACATTTGGAAAAATAGTTTTAAACAGAGCAGCCTAAAGGGAAAAGTGGTATTGCCGGTATCCAATGCCCATACCAATACAACCAATCAATTGGATTATACCTGTACCTTAAGTAAACCGACACAAGGCGGATTGGATTTTGAATTTAAAATCTTCCCCGCAAATAAAATTGACTTCGATATATTCTGGGCAAGTGGTCAAATTGAACAAAGCAGCAGCATCCAAATTTTCCGAAAAAACGACGGCACGTTTGGAGCCAAAGCAGAATTATATGGTAAATTAACTTTACAAACAGAAATTGATGATTTCCCGGAGATAAAACTTGCAGAAGTACACTTTCGAAAACTTACATTTCGAACAGCAGCACCTCACTTTTCACCGGGAGAAACTCAAGCTACATTTTTTGGACTTTCCTCACCACAGCACTCTATAGCAGGATTCGTGATTGACCTTGACGCATCCCAAGGCAGAGGCGTATCCCTTGATGCTTCAAAGTTGGGTGAAAGTAAAATAGGAATCAAGTTTAAAGCATTGCTAAAATTGGTTGCCGATGTTGACTTTGTGCCTAAAGCTGAAGTTGAATTTTCTGTTTTCGGTAAATTCGGAATGAAAGACGGAAGACCGGACTGGAAGGGTTTTGATGCGGACATCAATAAAATAAAATTGGAAGCGGGAGCCAAGATTGGGCCGGTAGGTGTTGAGGGTACACTAGGTTATTATAATGATAATAATAAACCCAATGCCAATTATGGATTTTTTGGGAGTCTGATTATGAATATAGATAAATTGATAACCATTGAGGCCAAAGCACAATTTGGGTATCAAAAAGAAAATAATGGCGGATATAACTATTTCTTTATTGATGCTATGGCAGATCTGGGAGAAGCAGGTATTCCTATTCCTCCTTCTATGGCAATCTATGGGTTTATGGGTGGAGTATATTACAATATGGGTATTGCAGATGTGACACTCTTAAATAATACAGATATACAAGGAAGCCCTAAATATGTACATTATTATGATAATCCTCAGCCGGGTGTCACCCTTTCAGGATTGACATATGTCCCTGAAAAAGGATTTTTTTCGTTGAAGGCCGGAATTCTTTTTGGATTAAAAACAAGGGCAATACTAGATGCTGATGGCAGCTTAACTGCAACTATAAACACGCAATCAGGAGGGTTACATGAAATAATCTTTGAATTACATGGAAGGTTTATTACCAATATGAAAGAATCTTTAGCACAAAGAAAAGCTAATTGTATGGGGAAAGGAGATATCGTTATGAAAATGAATTTCACAGAAAAATCATTCCTTTTCCACTTAGGTTTAACATTAGGTGTACCCTCACATTCAAATGCTGATCTACTATATGCCTCGGCTCATATCAATTTTTACAGCGGACCAACCGGATGGTTTGTCCACGTAGGCAGGCCCTGGACCACCGCAGGGGATGAGTGGGGAAATAATATAGGAGGCGGAAATCCTATACAATTGAAAATATTGGGTATACGATTTATGGGATACTTCCAATGTGGTGAAGGCACCGGAGAAGTTTATGAAAATGGTCAATTTGTGAAAGGGGTAAATGCCCTGGATCCCATTCCGCCTATACCTAATTTTATCATGAGTATCATCAACAGGAGTGATAATACAAATGGAGAAAATGGTTATGCCAATTCCAATAGAAATTTATATACTGAGAAACAGAGTATAACCGGAGGATTGGCTTTTGGGGCAAATTTTACAGTTGGCATGGATATTAATTTTCTGATATTCTATATGAAAACTACATTTATGGCAGGCTTTGATTTAGCCTTTGTGAATAAAAATGGTGCGAAGTGCCAAAAGTCCGATGGCAGTACTGTGACCATGGGGGCGAATGGATTTTATGCAGCCGGTCAGGCTTACCTTGGAGCAAAAATTGATGTTGGTATAGAAGTTGATCTTTTTTTCTTTAGCGGAAAAATAAGCATTGTAGAAGCAGGTGTAGGCGCCATGGTCCAATTTGGAGCTCCTAATCCAAGTTTTGTTACAGGAGCTATAGGTGGGTACTTTAGTGTACTGGGAGGAATTATTGAAGGTAGTTTTGCTGTAAAATTTTACTGGGGTGAAGAGTGTACAGAATTAAGTGATGAATCTCTTCCATTGATTGCGGAGATAAATCCTGTTGCTGATTTTGATGAGAATAACTTTAAAAAAAGAATTAATGTTTCCGAATTACAGCCCATATTTGTTCAACCATCTGCCACCTTCAATTATGAGATTGATAAAACCTTTTTAATTATCATCCCTGTAGCGGATCCTGATAATCCCGGATATACTTACAGAGAATACCGATACTATCACATATTACCAAAAGACATTACTGTTAACCTATCAGGCTTTGAAATTACTCAAAATGGCGTGCCTTACACTGAACCATTGACTATGGCTGATTTTAAAATTACTAATGATAATTTTAATATTGTACCCAATGAAGAAATTTCCTTTCATAAAGAATCCGATTATTTTTTTGATGTAAAAGCACAGGTAAGAATTTTCAACTTAAGGACTAATTCTAAAAACCAGGCAGGTGGAAGGTCCGGATATAAAAATGATGATTCTGATTTAAAAGGAGTAAATAATTTTGTGAGAGATCAATGGGATTTAGCAAAGGATAAAACCCAAAATACTTTTACGGATGAAAGACATATTAAATTCACGACGGACTGTGGTATAAAATACATTGAAAACATCTGGATTGATGAAGTAACACCTTTCCACAGATCTCAAAATAATCCTTTGAGTCATTCCAGCAAAGTGAAAGAAAGTGACTTAAGAAAATCAGAGAGTAGCGGGAATTCCTCCTTTGCTCCGGTTTTCAATACCAATAAAAATTCATTGCGAACTAAAAATGTCATCAGGAGAATTAATGCTCAGGTTAGCAATAACGGGCACAACATTACAGTGGTAACAAACAAGGATTTTTTTGATGAATCTAAACTTTGTATACCAAAAGATTATGCACAGAATTTTGATTTCAACATCAGAATATCTTCTATTAATAAAGCTGCTCAAGGTTCTACATTTAAGAAAGATTATTATAAAGTATCACCTTCAGCCGATAAATCTTCTTTCAGCCTTGATTTAGGAAGTCCATTACCTGCAAATAGTTTTATTATAGTTCAAGTTATCGTTAAAAAACGTAAAAGCATAACACAGAATAACTCTGATATAAAAGCATCCACCGTCGTAAAAAAGAATTTTACCGGAATGATCAATGATTCTTTTTACAATGTGAACATCAATCAAAAAACGGTACCTCTGGAATCTAAACTAACGGGATCGGCATCGGAAATGGAAATATTCAGATGGTATTTTACAACAGGGGAATACAACACTTATCAAGACAAGATGGCTGCAATGGAGATTACAGTAGACACGATTACTACAGAGAAATCATTTTATTCTTCAATGAATAAAGGAGGTTATAAATTAGAGAAATTTAAATATATTGAATCAACATTTAATTTCAAAGGATATGAAAAATTTGATTTCCATGATTTGCAAAACCACTACATAGTTGATGTTTTTGAAGGTGGGAATAGGAAAATTATGTTTGACAAAAAATTAGAGGAAGGCATTCTCGGATTTGCATTTGATAATAAATCGCAGGAATTGGTGGATCAGTTTCTCAGAACTTACTTCACTGACAAGGAGGTTATGACTAAATTTCTCAACTTAGGTAAAAATGGTGATAATTTATACGAAAATGAAATGTCCACTTTTATTAATAATTACATCACCGAAAAAATGTTGGATGCAACAAGATGGGCTATCAACAATCATATTGGTCAGGTTTTACCACCACTGGCAAATATTCCGGCTAATGTTTCTTACAACAGCAGTATGTTCAATAAATCGTATAAATTCAATAATGCTACGACGATGTTTTCAATTAAAAGAATTCAAAAAGTTTTAAAAAGTCAGGGAAGTTCAACGAAAATTATTCCTGCACACATCATTACGATGAAAAACTTTATGGATAATATGCCTGATCATAATCCAATATTTACATTTTCAATTATGACTGACATGATGAATGATTTTAATAATAATATTCAAGGAAATGTAGTGAATGGGTTTAATCCCGGAATCATTAATGTTAAGAACAAATTAAAAAGATGATGACACGTATATTAGTGACCTCCTTTTTGATGATAACTTTATTTTTTAAAGCTGATTGTCAAACCAATGAAGTACCAAAAATTAAACTCAAATATGGGATCATTGCTAAAACTTATCCTGATAGTATCGTATTGAGGTGGGCACCTGATGATGCAAATGCACTACCCGCTCATATTGAATCCGGAGTCTGGATAGAACGATTGAAAGTAACCGGCAAACGTCCATATCAAGTTAGTAAGTGGGAAAAACTAACTGCTAATCCTATAACTCCTGCTGCACTTGAGGCATTTAATAATGAAGCCAGTAAGAAAAACGAATATGAAATGTTGGTCGCTCAGTTAATGTATGGAAATCTGCCACAAACCGTTTCAAAATCAGAAATTGAAGATGTCAAAGACAAAGCATCCATGACAAAATCCCTTTTTTCCATAACATTATTGGGATGCGATTATTCTGCAAGTGCGGCTACTAAAATGGGTTTGAGATACACTATCAAGGAGAAAATAAAAGAGGAAGAAAAAATATTCTTCCGGATTTATAGTGCTTTCAACCACCCATTGTTTGAGTCAGATACGACCATTACTTTCTCAACTTATGGCGAGTGGGATGTTGTTACAAATCCAAAATATTTAACCACTACATCCAAAGAAAAAGCAGTTGAACTTTCATGGCCACACAACAAAGACCTGTATAGATGGGCCGGTTTCAATATTGAAAAATCCAATGATGGTAAAAATTTTTCCAGGTTAAATAAAAAACCATTCCTGACAATGACCAACGACAGAAATACTACTGTATATTATACCGATAGTGTAGTAAATTATATTAAACACTACTATAGAATTGAAGCTTTGGATCCGTTTGGTGAGTCGGCAGGATACAGTGAAATCGTCATGGGGTATGGAAAAGACCTTACACCACCCTCTGAGATTGTGTTAAATGAAAAAGATAACAACGGACAAAGTATTCAGCTAAACTGGAAATTTGTAAACGGAAAAGCTGATGCTGACGTAAAACACTTTATTGTTAAAAAAGGAAATGAAATCAATAATATAAAGGATACTTTACTCATCCTCAATAAGAATACTTATACCTATACGGACAACTTTAAGGCCACCACAAAATCAACATATTATGAAATTTCAGCAGTTGATACCTCAGGAAATGTGTCTTATTCCAATCCCGTCCGTTACTTCATCCCGGATAAGGAACCGCCAAAAGTCCCTGAAAATTTTAAGGGAACTATTGACCAAAACGGGATGGTAAAGCTAACATGGGATACAGATACCTTGGACCAGTTGGCCGGATATAGAGTGTATCGAACGAATCAGGTAAATCACGATTTTGTATGTCTCCAACAAGGATATCTTTCTACCAACGAATTTTATGATACATTGTCGTTGACAACACTTACTGACGAAATTTATTATGCCGTTTGTGCTGTGGACATTAGTTATAATCATAGTAAAAGGTCAGCTCCGATAAAACTGATAAAACCCGATAAAATCCCGCCCATACCTCCGCAGATTGTACACTATAATTTGGGTGATGGAACGGCGAATATCGAATGGAGTCATAGTCCAAGTAATGATGTGGTTTCTTATGAGGTGACCAGAAAACTACTTTCGGATACCACTAAAATCCTAAAGAAAATAATAGCGAAAGAAAATACAAAGTTTGAGGATACCGGATTAGTTCATGGTGAAATGTATGAATACAGTATTGTCTCAATAGACAAAGTAAACTTAGTCTCCGAGCCATGTTTTCCCCTTACTATTAAAGCTTATACCAACAAATCCACTGAAGAATTAAAATTATCATGGCTTGCTGACAAAGAAATTACCGGGTTTACATGGAATAATCTCCGTAAAAAACCAATTTTTTATATCGTGTATAAAGATATTGGAAGCGGCTTAGAGCAATATAAAAATCTGCCTCCTTCCGCTACGGAATTTAGTGAACCTGACAAAAATAAGCATGATAAACTTCGATATGGAATACAGGCAATGTATGAAAATCAGGTCAAATCAGAAATATACATACTCGATTGGAAATCAAATTAACAATAATCTTAAAACATTAAAAAGATGAAAACACATTTACTTATTGCATTATTTTTTACTTTTAGTTTTTTTAAATCAATGCTCAACTAATCTTCATGGAAGATTTTGAAAACTACAACCAGGGACCTATAAGTGCTCAAAATGGCAATTGGTCTGATTTGTCAAATGCTACAGCAGATGTGACCTACAATGGAGATGCGTACATGGCCTGCACCAGTAATGATGTAAATCAGGCTTTTCTGAATTTTGTAAGTGGTGATTTTATACAGATTGAAAGAAGCACGACAACCTCAGGTACTCAAATTTTAGTCGAAGTGAAAATATTTGCCATAGATGGATTTTTCATAAAGTTTTTTGGCAACGATAATGATTTTTACATTTATTCCAATAATGATTATACCAGTGATGAAATTTATTTACAATTTTCTATGAATTTTTTCTATAATCAGATGCAGGTTTATGAAAATGGTGTTTTTGTAGGTGTATTTGTTATTCCGGATTATATTACCAATCTTGAAAGCGTAACTTTAGCAAATGAAGCCGGAGATTTTAAATTGGGATGTATTTCACTTTGGGATACCACGGACAATGATGCGGATGGATATCTGGCTTCTGATGATTGTGATGATAACAATCCTGAAGTGAATCCGGGCGCACCGGAAATTCCTTACAATGGCCTCGACGATGATTGCAATCCGGATACCAGAGACAATGATCTCGACCTGGATGGTTATAATTCCCCCGTTGATTGTGACGATAGTAATGTCAATGTTAATCCCGGTGCTACAGAAATCCCTTACAATGGAATCGACGATGACTGTAATCCAAATACGCGGGACAACGACTTTGACTTTGATGGATATAACTTTCCTGATGATTGTGATGATAGTAATGCCAACATAAATCCGGGTGAAGCCGAAACCCTACAATGGAATCGACGTGAAAACCCCCCGGGACAACGACTTTGACTTACCCCCCGGCCAACAAATCCGGTGCCACCGAAATCCCTTACAATAACATCGACGATGATTGTAGTTCTGACACCCGGGACAATGACCTGGACCTGGATGGTTATAATTTTCCTGCCGATTGTGATGATAGTAACGCCAACATAAATCCGGGTGAAACCGAAATCCCGTACAATGGAATCGACGATGATTGTAATCCAAATACCAGAGAAAATGATATCGACCTGGATGGATACAACTACCCTAATGATTGTGATGATAATAACGCTAACATAAATCCGGGCAAAACTGAAATCCCTTACAATGGTGTCGACGATGATTGTAATCCAAATACCAGAGAAAATGATATCGACCTGGATGGATACAACTACCCTATTGATTGTGATGATAGTAACGCTAACATAAATCCGGGCAAACTGAAATCCCTTACAATGGTGTCGACGATGATTGTAATCCGGATACCAGAGAAAATGACCTGGATGAGGATGGATTTGATTTCCTGAAGATTGTAATGATTCCAATTTTGATATAAATCCAAACGCTATTGAGATACCAAATAACCAGGTTGACGAAAATTGTGATGGAATCCTTGGAACTTCTACCTCCACCAATGAGGAAAAAAATTCTATTAAAATTTCCATTTATCCAAATCCAACTTGTGACTATATAAAAGTTATCTCAGATATTGATTTTGAATACATCCAAATTTATAATTCAGTAGGACAATTAATGAAATATTCAACTGAAAAGAATATGGATGTATCAACTTTAAATAATGGCATGTATACCATATTATTAATCGATCAAAGTGGAAAAGTTTTTCAAAAAATCTTTATAAAACAATAAATAAAAAGTCCACTCCGAAAAGTAAATAAACACAGACTTGTAGTAATTACACTACCATGATAATCTTACATTATCCTTTATGTCAAGGTATAAATTACTTGATTTTCAAATGTGTGGTCTTTTCGGAGTGGACTTAATTTTCAGGCAAATTTTTAAGTGGAAATTTTTGATTTTCCCACGATATAAAAATAGGGTTTTCTATCATTCATACTAAAACCCACACATTTTTATCCTCATTATTCATCTTAGTTTGTAAATGTAATAACAGTTTGGTTTATACCTTTTTATTAGCACTTTTTACCTTTCAACTTTAACCTTAAATCTCACAATACTGACCGCTTAATCGACAGAAACCGCACTTTAATCATTGGTGATTTATTTTAAATATATTAAATCCATTTTTGCATGGTATATTATTTTATAAACCATAGCACATACTTTTATGAAAAATTGTAAACTCATTGGATTTATCATTCTGCTTTTACTGGAAACAAAATTTATACAAAGTCAAAATGTAGGTATAGGAAATACCGACCCCAAAGCAAAATTAGATGTATCCGGTGATCTGATTTTAAAAAGTGCGACCCTTACTTTAGCAGACGGTAACACCCTTGACCTTGATATAAACACTGCCAAATACAACCACTACAAACTTATGGGACCCACCGGCAATTTTCAGATAGGAGGTATCCTGGCTGCGGAGCATGACCGGATCATCACTTTATATAATCGTGCAGGTCATTCATTGGAAATATATAATGACGATGTCAATGCGTTGATTACCAATAGAATCCTCACTGGAACCGGCGGTACTTTTGCCGTGTATCCCGGTGGAAGCGTCACCTTAAAATACGATGACGTCATCGATAAATGGGAGATTACTGCCAGTCATTATAATAGTCTGGATAATTTTGGCAGTGGCAACTGGACTTTGAGTGGCGACGATATAAGTAATAGCAATAATGGAAATGTGGGTATTGGAGATGCAAATCCAATAAGTAAACTTTCTATCAATGGAGAACTTGCTTTAATAAGTGATACTGTCATAGTCAACTGTGCAACTTCCATGAATTTCAATGTAAATATTGACAACATTGCCAAGAGAAAATCAATTATTCATATCGTAGAAAATCCTGATTGTTTATCAATTTCACCAAATGTAAAAACCATAACAGGAGGTAATGATGGAGAAATTATTTATATTTTCACACATCTGAATAATACAAAAATATATCATTTAGGAAACCCAAATAATGATTTTCCTCAAATGATACCAACTGCACAAGATAGTTTAAGTATGATTGAATTATATGAGCCGAATAGTAGTGGGAGTAACCCTTCTACAATACAATTGAAAGCAGGATCTTCTATTAGCTTAATATATGATGGTAAAAGAAATAAATGGAAACCATTAACATACTATGGAGAAGATAAACCTGAATTAGGTCAATGGTTTAAAGGAGGAAACCCTAATCATATGTATGCAGGAACTGATAGAGTAGGTATAGGTACCGGAAGCCCGACAGAAAAATTGGATGTGATTGGAAACGTAAAAATTACCGGAGAAATAAAACCCAATGGATCCGGAGGTCAACAAGGACAGGTGCTAACAAACAATGGAAACGGTAGTATGCATTGGGCAGCTATGGGCAGTGGCGGTGGAGAGTCTGTACCGGGAGAAGGATCATGGGGAGATTGTAGTATGGGAAATGTTGATGCCTTTCACCCTGTTGCTGATCCGGAAGGAAAATCAGGTGACGATTTTGGATATTCTGTCAGTATTTCCGGCGACTACGCTATTGTTGGAGCATATAATGATGATGAAGGCGGGTTTACTGATAGCGGATCTGCAACTTTATTTAAAAGAAATATCACTACGCATGCATGGGAATTACAAGGAAAATTGAATGAAAACCAAGCAAGTCTTGATAATTTTGGTGATGTCTCAATATCAGGTGACTACGCTATTGTAGGTGCATTTAAAGATGATGAAAATGGAAAACCAATAACGGATCGGCCACCATATTTAAAAGAAACACTATGACCAATATTTGGGAATCTCAAGGAAAACTATTGAATAACAACCCGCAAAATGGTGATTGGTTTGGGTATTCTGTCAGTATCTCAGGCGACTTTGCTATTGTTGGTGCAAGATATGATGATGAAGGTGGATTTACAGATTCCGGTTCAGCCACCATATTTAAAAGAAATACTATTACCAATGATTGGGAATCTCAGGGTACTTTAATCAATTACATGCCTCAAAATTTAGATTATTTTGGATATGATGTCTCGATATCAGAAGATTACGCTATTGTTGGAGCATATTATGATGATGAAGATGGATTTACAGATTCCGGGTCAGCCACCATATTTAAAAGAAATACTATTACCAATGATTGGGAGTTTCAAGTTAAACTTTTAAATGTAAACCCGCAAAGTGGTGATTGGTTTGGAACTGCTGTCTCCATTTCAGGCGACTATGCGATTATTGGTGCAAATGGAGATGATGAAGGTGGATTTTCAAATAACGGATCTGCAACCATTTTTAAAATTAATACGATTAACAA
This sequence comes from Saprospiraceae bacterium, assembly GCA_016715245.1. Lineage (GTDB taxonomy): Bacteria > Bacteroidota > Bacteroidia > Chitinophagales > Saprospiraceae > OLB9. Next base: position 51,630 of record JADKAS010000007.1, on the reverse strand, counting down.
TACTTGGCAATATCATGGAAAACTTTTAAACCATATACCTCAAAATGATGATTATTTTGGATATGCGGTCTCCGTCTCCGGTGACTACGCTATGGTGGGAGCACCGTTCGATGAGGAAGATGGATTTACAAATAACGGATCAGCAACCATATTTAAAACATATGGAAATTATTGGAGAAAAATAGAAAAAGTCTATGATGAAAATGGACAGGATAATATGAATGCAGGTGTTTCTGTTTCCATTGATGAATACACTCGTAGATTTGTACTTGGAGGATCTAATTTTCAAAATATGGGTCTTGCAATATTTGGCCGAGTAAAATAAAACTTATTTGTAAAAATTCAATACACATGAACCAAATTATCTTAATATCAATCTTGGTTTACGCGAAATTAATTCAAAAATAGAAGAAAATCTTATGAACTCCGGATAGCCTACAGCCAGTTTGTAGTTCCACTTGTTAAAGCCGTACAGGAGCAACAAGTCATGATTGAGTAATTAAGAATACAAAATGAAAGTCTGCTCAAAAGGCTTGAATAATTAGAAAATAAATAAGTTCATATTATGCTACCTACTTCTTTACAAATATTGGCTCGCCTATGGTGTTCTCAGTCCTTTTTACTTTTACACTTTTACCTTTAATCTCCTAATATTGACCGCTTAATCGACAGTACTCACACTTTAATCAATGGTGATTTATTTGTAAGGTTTTAGAGGCATTTTTGCATAGTAAAGAGAAGTTTTGGGCTTAACATGACCGAAATTTCTCACCGCTTATCCCTCATGTTTCAATTGATATTATAACATTTTCCTCAAATAATCAAAATTAAATCAAATTTTCATGAAACAAACAATTCTAATCCTAACCTTGTGTGTTTTTTCCATTTTTGAATTATTTTCTCAACAAAATGTAGCCATAAATACCGATGGATCTGCACCAGATTCAAATGCTATTTTGGATATTAAAAGTTTTGACAGAGGAATACTTATACCCAGAATGACTACCTCACAACGACTGGCCATTCTTGACCCGACAGCAGGGTTGATGGTGTACGATACCGATATAAAATCTTTTTTTTATCATCCAGGTGTCAATGGTGTATGGAAAAACATGCTTGCAAATCTTGAGTTGCCTTATTTTGAAGGAATATCCATCAATAATGCAGCTTTTCATTTACAGAATTCTCAACCCTCTGTCAATGCTATTGCGGGAAAATTTACTGCTGCCGATGGAATCGGGGTTGACGGCATGGGCGGAAATACCGGAGGTAAATTTTGGGGAGCAACAACCGGTATCGACGTGGTAGGCGGTATCGGAGGAAGATTTTCAGGAACTATCGGACTGGAAGTAGCAGGTACAGGAGGCAAGGCTATTATTGTCGAACAAGGTAAGACGGGATTGGGAACAACTAATCCGCAAGCCCGATTACATGTGTATGAACCGGGAGCCAGTGGTCAAACACCATTATTCAGGGTGACGAGGATGGAAGCAGGTCAACCTGAATTGGGCTTGACTTTTCAATTGGAACAACAATATGCCGATATGCCGGAAGTAGCTTATGGCAATCTGGGTATGATGTCAAATACCAGATTAAATTTCATGACCAATAATGATTTGATCAACCCTGCTATTTCTATTTTAGCCAATAAAGTAGGTATTAATAAATCAGATGGAATCTTTCCCTTTTCTATAAATGGTAAAACCGGTATTTATGAAGGAAATACATTTATGGGCGAAATTTTTGGCAATTCCACATCAAATAATCTTCACATTAATGTAAGATTACTGGCAAGTGATCAGGCAAATATTTCCAAAAATCTGATTCTGCAAACACCTTTGAGCAATTCTTTTCAACCGGGCTTTGTAGGGATTAATAATCTCTCTCCTGTTGCATTTCTGGACGTTAGTAAAGGAAACGACTCCTCTTACACAATTGCAAAATTTGGTCAATCTGTTTTTGGTATGGATCTGAATAATACTACTTCTATAAATGGTGGAAGTATTGAAAGTGGTTTTCTTGCATTAAATGATGCTGTACCTGCTCCTGTTTTTATAGGTGGAGGAGGTGGAAGTGTTTCTATAGCCGGAGGAGGTGGCGATGTATTTTTAGCCGGAGGAGGCGGTGATGTCATTATGGCGGATCTGGGGACCAAACTGTCTATAGGAACGGTTAATACCACCCATCGACTTAATGTAAATGGCACTATACGCAGTACAGAACTCATTATTGAATCAGGATGGGCAGATTATGTTTTTGATAAGGAATACCAACTAATGCCCATCGAAGAAGTTGAAAAATTCATTTTATATAATAAACATTTACCCAATATACCATCTGCGGAATATATTCAAAAAGAGGGGCTTAAAGTAGCTGAAGTCACTACATTGATGATGGAAAAAATTGAAGAAATGATGCTGTACATCATTGAACAAAATACCCAGATCAAGAATCTGAAAAATGAGCTAGATATCTTGAAAAATCAAAAATAGAACTTCATGAAAAATTTAATTATTTTACTTTTGGTTTTTTGTGTACAAATGGGTGCGGATGGTCAGTCAATTGACCCTGAACTTAGATTAAAACTCCAGGGAAAAACAAAGTTCCAGGATATTAAATCGACGGTGTGGAGTCATTTAACCGGAAAGTTGGCATTACTAAATGAAACAGATACATTGGAAAGAAAAGCTATCATGCGTCAGATGAAAAGGTGGAATCGGGAGTTTTGGATAAATGAATATTACACCAATGCAAATGGTGAAGTTGAGCCTCAATCAAAAGTTATCTCAAATGCATTAAACCATCGCAAAAAAGAAGAGCAAAAAACCGGTTCCGGTAGTAGAACACAAGTGGAAGGATGGGTTCAGAATGGACCGATAAGTACAAATTTTGGTTTAGTATATGGTGAGGGAGTGGGAAGAATCGACAGACTGGCTTTTCATCCGACACAGCCTAACGTTCTATTTGCGGGGTCACCTCATGGTGGTTTATTCAAGACAACCAATAGTGGAGAAGAGTGGTTTCCCATTTCAGAATATGTAGCAAGCTTAGGTGTCTCCGGAATTGCTGTTCACCCGGTAAACCCAGACACCATATATGTACTTTCCGGAGATGGAGATTCAAGTGATGATGGTTTGGTCAATTCCTATAATTACAGATCCCAATGTAATGGTGTCTATAAATCAACAAATGGAGGAATGACATGGAGAAAATTGTCTGAGTTTCCTGGTGTGGCTGATACTGTTTTGTATAGAGGACGAAACTTAATCATTGACCCGACAAATCCTTTGATTTTATATGCGGCAACCAGTCTGGGGTTATTCAGAACAAACAATGGCGGTCTAAGTTGGATTAATGTAGTACCAGGCGTCAATATTTGGGATGTAAAGATAAAACCCGGCAATTCAAATTATGTGTACTGCGTTGGTAACAACTTTTTAGACGCTCAGTAGATGGCGGACTCAGTTTTACACCAATTTTTATTGAACATTTAGACCCGGCAACAAGAATTTCGATGGCAGTTACCCCTGCTAACCCATCAAAAATTGCTTTGCTGGCAGGAAAAAATACCAATCCAAATTCTTTGGTCGGCGTATTTATATCTACTGATTCAGGGGTAACTTTGACAGGACATACTATGATAATAGTGATAATCTGTTTTTTAACTATATTGATCTCAATGTTACTAATAATCAAATAGATTATGACAATGTTATTGCTATAAGTCCGGTGAATGAAAATATTATATTAGCCGGAGGTTTATGTTTGTGGAGAAGTGAAGATGGCGGGTATGATTGGAGTCAGGAGACCGCATATTGGGCTACCAGCGACGGTTTGCATGAGTATATACATCCGGATCAGCATAGTTTGATGTACCATCCTATTAATAACAAATTGTACGTTGCTAATGATGGGGGAGTTTATGTCAGCGACAATAATGGAGATGATTTTGAATTTATGCAGACCGGATTAAGCGTAACCCAATTTTATCATTTTGAAGAGGAAAATGATGAAGATGATAGTTGGGGGGGCGCTCAGGATATTGGAATATTGGTGAGATTAAATTACAATGAATTTACAGTAGATCGCGGAGGGGATGGATATGATATCATGACAGACCATGTCTCAAGATGCTCGGATGGAAATAGTGAAAATGTTTTTTGTACAGTAAATGAAAGTATATATACTGATGGCTTTGCTTTGGGCGGATATATAGACATTTCAGTACCAAACAATACCAACTTTTTTGGCAATTTAGCGATGCATCCTGAAAACTGTGACATTATTTACGTTGGGTACACTTCTCATGTTTGGAAAGGTCTGCTTACCATGGCTGGTGTGATATGGGAACCTCTTGGCAGGCCGGGTAACTGGTCAATTTGTGCCGGCAAAAATAATCCTGATAGATTATACTCAGCAGGAACTAACGGTGTGGGAACGGGGCTATGGAGAACGGATGATGGGGGAGATATTTGGACACAAATCAACTCAAATTTGTTATCATTAAATTATGACTCTGCTAAAATAACAGACATAGAAATTGATCGGTTTAATGACGATCATGTTTATATTTCCTGCGCCGGAACCATTCCAAATTCAAAAGTGTATGAGTCGACCAATGCCGGAGCAGTATGGACAAATATTTCTTTCAACCTTCCTAATGTACCGGTATTTTGTTTATTAAGGGATCCCTCAGGTGGTTTGTATGCCGGCACCTCCATTGGTGTTTATTACAAAAGAGCTGGGATTGATTATTGGGAACCTTTTTATAATGAATTGCCTCCTGTCCCTGTAACTCAAATTGTATTTGAAGAGGAAGAAAGTATTTTTGTTCATTGTTCGACTTTCGGAAGAGGACTTTGGCGCACCTTAAAATATTCCTCTGATTGTGCAGAAAATTTAAATCTGACCGGCAATCCGGTGGGTAGAAAATATTTTGAGGTATCCAACAATATTAATTCAAATCAAAACATCCAGGGTCCGGGTACGCATATTATCCTCAGTGCCGGCAATAAAATCACCTTAACTGAAGGAATGAATGTGAAGGAAAAAGCAGTTTTCAAAGCATATGTGCAACCTTGTGGTGGTGAAGTGGATTTGTCCGTGCAGACATCAACTGATGAATCCAAAAGTCGTCCCGAGTTGATACAAAAGAAAGATTAGTTGGAAAATTTTTAAATAATAATTCAAAATCTAATCTGTTATATAGGTAAAATAATTATGATGTATAAAATTTTAATATTCAATATTGAAATCAAGGAATTTTAAAAAAACTATAAATTGAAATTCAGGAATTTTGGTTTATATAATTAATTTTGTTTTCTGTAGAAATTTTATAATTTTAAATTTTCCAATTTAAGCGCTATCATTCATTTTTTATCCAACAATGTGAAAGGGAAAGCAATCCATATTTTTTTTGTAAAACAAAAATTCAGACAAGGATGGTTCATCTTGATTTCTGTTGTATACTGCAACATCGGAATGGTGCTCGCCCAACCTTTTCCCAACCTTTTTTTCAGAACGATCAATGAAAAAAACGGACTTTCGTCGAATGATGTGCGTGACATTAAGGAAGATAAAGACGGGTTTATCTGGATTGGTACAGCAAATGGACTCAACCGATATGATGGTGAAAAATTTACCATTTTTAATCAGGGTGATAAACGAATTCGTGTTTTTGACAACAGCGTTATTAAACTCCACATTGATGATCAACAAAATATTTGCATAAATCATTTTGATGGTGTTTCATTAACCAATATTAAAAATAAAAGTTTGGGTTTTACTTTAGGAGAAATGTCAGATGTGAGAATGACCTGGAAAAATGGCAGCATTATCTGTTCAGATAAGGACGGAGTCTTTGAAATTGATCGCAACGGAAAAAAAGTGCTCAAAAAGAGTGTTACAACCATAAAACATAACATACCCAGGTATGGGAATATATTTTTCCACAGAGATCAGATATTTACTTTTTATGGTAGTTCAGTGTATCAACTGGACACATCTTACAATATCATTAAAGAATATCTTATAAAAAGTGGTCCTACATTCACATCAGTACTCAATCTATATTTTGACGGAAATCTATGTTACATCAATACATGGGGAAACAAAATTTTTATATTGGACCTTACTAGCGGAAGTATTTCTACATTAGATGTCCTCAATTCAGAAGAAGATATTTTTATATCTTTCAAAACTATACCGTGGCACTTTCAGGACAAAGATTATTTGGTCATCGCAGCAAGAGAGAAATTCATTTTGTACGATCTCAAAACCAAAAAAGGATTCCAGACAATAATCAATGGGACTATTGTGAATGCATTTGTAGATTCAAAAAACAATCTCTGGTTGTGTAATGAAGGTGAAGGCATTCACATAGTCAGCAGCCTTCAGGAATGTTTTGAAGTGACTACCATAACAAATAATAATGAGAGGCCATGGGAATCTTACAATTATAATCTGGAAAAAATAGATGATTTTTATTGGTTAAGTACAAGATACCATCAAGGGTTTTTTCAGTTGGATAAAAACAAAAATATTATCCGGCACTATGGCAAAAGCCTGCCAAAAAAACAAAATTTAGATAAATTATTAACATATAATCAGGATGGTTATGATTTCTTAAAATATAATCATAAAATCTATGTAACCAGTGATTTTGGGTTTTTTGAAATTGACCCGATTAAACAAACGGAAACCTTTGTTCAACTTGACGATACGGACATAAAACTGCGCAATATAATTCCTAAAAAGGATGGTATCTGGTTTGTCAGATCTTTCCATAAGGGTATATACTTGTACGATTATTCTAAAAGAAAATTTATAAAATTATATAAAATTGTTGATCAAAACGGAATGACATTACAGTTAAATCATCTTTATGAAGATTCATATAAAAACCTCTACGTATCAACTATGTCTGGCCTTTTTCAATACAATGCACAAAAAGATAGTTTTCTGTTGATGAAAAATACTACAATGGAAAAATCAATAGTTAGCCAGGTGGCGGAAGATAAAAATCGCCAACTTTGGATAGCCACGTACAAAGGTGTATATTTATTTGACAGTTTAAGAAAGGAAATCAAAGCCGTTGCACCTATTCATAAGGTGATAAAAAGATCACATAATATTAAAATTGATGCCGACAATAATGTTTGGTTTACAACCGAAGAAGGAATTCATTATTATCACCAAACTAAAAAAACGGTAAAATCCATTCATAATCGTTTGGAGTTATTTAATACCACCAACTTTACATTATTAGGTGATTTTGATGATAAATTTTATGTTGGGGCTGACAATCATATCTTAAAAATTGACCTCTCAAAATTTGAAAACTACCAAGTAAAAACAAAATTGTATGTCACTTCCTTTTTAGCCAACAATAAAGAAATTTTGCAGGATCCCTCTTCCCAAAAATATATCCTGGGTCCGGACGAAAAAAATTTAAGAATTTCATTTTCTGCGCCATCTTTTGATGCCACCGGAAGCATCACTTACATGTTTAAATATAAAGAATCTTCAGAACCTTGGCAAACCTTAAACGAAGGAGAATTATACCTGCCTAACCTGAATTACGGACAATATCATCTTGAGATAATCGGTAAAAATGAAATTACAAACGAATTTACAAATCCCAGGGATATTCTATTTGAAATCAAACCTCCCTGGTATCTGACTCTATGGTTTAAAGCTTTACTGGCACTCTTGGGCGCCTTGATTTTATTTATTTTGTACAAGTACAGAATTCGTCAGATTAACGCCAAATTAAAAATTGAAAAACAATATCACGAAATGATCACCGGCCTGGAAATGCAAAATCTGCGTTCTCAAATGAATCCGCATTTTATATTCAACTCCCTGAATAGTATCAACCGTTATGTTGTGGAAAATAACACAAAGTTGGCTTCTGATTATATCTCCAAATTTGCCAGACTGCTTCGGTTGATTCTTGAAAACAGCAAACATGAATTTATCACGCTGGGCGAGGAACTGGAAGCTCTAAAATTATACCTGCACATGGAAAAAGTGCGGTTTGAAAACGAATTTGACTATGAAATCAACATAGGCAAAAACACAGATATTGACAATATAATGATGCCGCCACTCATCCTTCAGCCGTTTGTTGAAAATGCAATCTGGCACGGTTTGAGAAATAATGAAAAAGGTGGTGTAGTTACTATTTCGATTCAGAAATTTGAACATACTCTTGTTTTTAATATTGAAGACGATGGTGTGGGAAGACAAAAAGCCAGGGATCTCAAATCCAAGTCCGGCAGCATCAATAAATCATACGGCATAGACATCACCTTACAGAGATTAAAACATCTGCATAAGGAAAATGACATTGTAATCCATGATTTATTTGATGAAGATGGCAAAGCCTGTGGAACAAAAGTAACCATTACCATGAAAACCATTGATTAGCCAAAATAGTGACTAGTCTACAAAAGTGAAATAAATATGAAAACAATTTTAATAGACGATGAAGTCCATTGCATTACCACCCTCAGCTGGGCCATCAAAGAATACTGTCCGGAATTGGAAATTGTAGCCACGGGTTGTAATGGCGTGGAAGGTATTAAACTGATCAGAGACCATAAACCGGATGTAGTTTTTCTGGATATCGAGATGCCTATTCTCAATGGTTTGGATATGTTGAATGCCATTGAAAATATTGATTTTAAAGTCATTTTTACTACTGCTTACAATCAATATGCCGTTCGGGCCATCAAGTTAAGTGCTACCGACTATCTACTCAAACCTATTGATAAAGACGAACTCATGATAGCCGTAAAAAAGCTGAGTGCCGAGTTTTCTGAACATGATGAGAAAAACAAAATCAATACGCTCAAACATAATTTAGGAGTGGTGCCCGGTCTGCATAAAGTAGTGGTGCCTACGGATGACGGCATACTTTTTTTTGACCTGGTCAACATTGTACACCTTGAAGCCGACAGCAACTATACGATGATATATTTTGACGATCTTACAAAAATAATTTCGTCGAGGGTTTTGAAAGATTTTGAAGACCTTTTACCCAAAGAACAATTTTTCAGATGTCACAGATCGCACATTATAAACCTCAATTTTATTCAGAAATATATCAAAGGAGAAGGAGGATCTATCGTTTTAAAAAATGGCAAAATGATTGAATTGTCCCGCAGAAAAAAAGCTGATTTTTTGGAAATCATCGGGATGTAAAAAAATATTTCTTCAAAAAGTCAATAAGATAAATATAATTGAGCTATATTATTACATAAAAATGTATCATAGCTGGTCCAAATACTCTTTAAAACGAGAAGTTGACGAAAGACCATGCAAAAAAAAATGTGAGCAGAAATCATCTCACATTTTATTATTTAAAACGCTGAAAGTATAACCTTTTTTAATATTTGTCGTTTTGATTCAAATTTGGATTGGCACCAATGTCAGAAGCCGGAATCGGGAATATATTTCTGTGTTTTTACGTAACTCTTCCTACTTTTATGTTGTCTTTCCATGGCCAGATACCTTTGTCGGTAAACTGGTCAAACCTCACCAAATCGATTCGTCTGATACCTTCCCAATACAATTCTCTTACCCTTTCGTCAAGGATAAAAGGCAGCGTAAGTTCACTATCCACTATATTTCCGTTTTGGTTTCCATACGCTCTTTCTCTTAGCATATTAATCAATCGAAGTGCTTCTGACCTACTGCCACCGGAACTTCCTCTCAACACCGCTTCTGCATATATAAGATGAACGTCTCCCAATCGGAACATAGGGTAATCCGTATCTACGTGCGTCGGGTCGGAACCTGCAACACCTTTAGAACTTTTGTTGATAAACTTTGGCACAGCGTGAATAAAAAAATAAAATATTCAAATACCGAAATTTTAACTAAAAAGGAAACCAAAATTATACGTTATTATTTTCAGTCAAAATATTACAAATAGAGGATGACATTAGATTTAATGGTCTAATTATTGTCTCAGATCTATGTGATGGTGACAATCATAAAAATCAGGATGTGGTATAAAAGAAAAGCCCAGCCAAAAGTATTGGCTGGGCTTTGATTATTTAAAGCAGATTACAAAATCAACTATTGTATGGAACCAGTATTATCATCAAATTTTAATGTAATTTTCTGACCTGCAGTTCCGTTTACTGCAGCTTGGTCGCCTCCATCATTTCTATAATCTATTTTACCAGCATCAACTCTGAATTCTGCATTCCACCATGCAGGAATCCAGGCATGGGATGCATACATACGTATAGCACCATTGCTTAGCAATGCAGGAAATACAATTGTTTTAGTTGCGTTGTCTACTGTAAATTTGTTTGCTGGAACACCTGCATCCCAAATTCCGCCAAAAGCTTCTCCTATACCAAATACTTCTGCAGGTTTTACCGATACCTTCGTTTTATTATCACGAAGATTAACAACCACGATGTACTGACCGCTTTCATTTACTTTCATATTATTTGATTCGTTTAAAACAGCAACTCCTTCTGCATCAAACTCAGTAACTTCAGGAAAACCAAGATTCGGATTTCCCCAATTTGCTGCGGATAATTTAAATCCTTTTCCACCTTCAATATGGCAAATCTTCCAGAATATACCTTCACTCGGGCCACCACCTGCAAGTTTATGCATAATAGCATCCGCTTTGGTACCAGGAGTATCCCAACCATAAGGAGAACCTTCACCTACTATATACATTGCATCCGGATAAGCCGGAGGTGTATAGTCGCCGGTTTTCGTTAAAGAAGCTGAAACACCTTTATCAAGTGCCCAATCAACTTTTACTGTATATTTTCCGACAACAGTGTTCTGAATATTACCAGCACCTACTTTGAGGTCTGCCAAAGTACCGCCATAATTGGTATTTGCCCTGACAACAGTTCCATCCAATATTAATTTCCAACCATTAGAATAGCGAAATTTATATTCACCAGCTAAAAGAATCAAGTCTTTTATTTCGAAAGACATAGCTGTCAAATTAAACGGGCTGCTTGTAAGTGCAGTACTTCCTCCCCAACCATTTGGAGTTGCTCCGCCAATAATTCCCCATTCAACCCGAGCAACAACGGCTACATTAAGGGTTTCATCATAAACGACATGATAAAGTCCGTCTTCAGGTACAGTAAACTTGTTTGCTGTTGCCTGTATTACCCCTCTTGAAAACCACAATTTAGGTTCATCATTGTCTTTGTCTGCGTCCGCAACCACTTTAAATTCTGCCCCGGGACCATAAACGGTAGATTTACCTCCTTCCACTTTAGCAATGTTGAAACCTTGTGTTCCGGCTTTAACAGCGATATAGAGTTCATACATGCCATTGCGTGGCTTATTGCCATCTGCTTCATTGTTTGTTCCCTTCATGAGGCCTTTTGAATCCAAACCGGCAAGGGCTGTTCCATCACCATACACATAAATTCCGTCTTCAACTTTCGGATCAGTATCAGGATCATCATCTTTATCACACGATGAGAATGTAAAAATACCCAAAATGGCAATTAAGGTAAACAATTTTGTAAAAAATCCAAATTTTATTGATTTCATGATTTGAAATATTTAATAATTAAAAAAATTTATAAAAACTATTTAAAAAAAATTATTTATAATAGATTAGGATTGGCATCAATAGCCCACTGAGGGATAGGAAAAATATTTCTTTCAGGACTACTTGCGTCTTTTTCCCACCATGCATCATTAAATTTACCAAATCTAATCAAATCCTGTCTTCTGTGCCCTTCACAGAACATTTCTCTTCCTCTTTCAGCCAGCAGCATTTCAAGCGTTGTGTTATTCCATGTACTGACTTTTGCTCGCTGACGAATCTGATTGACATAACTATCACCGTTTTTTCCTTGTCTGATCATTGCTTCTGTTTTCATTAACAAAACATCAGCATATCTGAATAACGGGAAATGATTACTTAAATTTTCAAGAGAACCTTTTTTAATTTCATATTTACCAACTCTGGCACCAGACATCCTTATTTCTTCAAATGTAAAGGAACCATCCATAATCAGTTTTGGTACTCTTGGATTAATAACCAAAGGTTTTCCGGCCGTTTCATCAAATAAAGGTGCACCGGCCGATGAAAACTGTGGCCCTACAATAAAACCTTTTTTCCGGTCATCATCATCTGTAAAAGAATTATAATGATCTTCCACAGCACAAAATCCATTCCAAGTACCTACAGGCATATCATAGGTTCTATTATGAAGATAGTGTAAAGTCCTCATATGCAGCCTGAATCCAGGGAGGTTTTTTTCATCAAAAGGTATAGTAAATATATTTTCGGGAGAGGTTTGATTTGTAGTACTAAAAGGTGAAAGTGCATTGGCTTCAAGGGAATAAATATTACTGTTTATTACACTGTCACAATGAGCTTCAGCCAAAGACCATTGAGGTGTTCCGGTATAAACTTCACTATTCAGGTATAATTTGGCGAGAAGTGTATGAGCCATTCCCTTTGAGACAGCAAATTTTTGAGCAATAGTTGGTAATAATGGTAAACTTTCCTTTATATCATTTACAATGTGATCATATATTTCTTTTCTTTTTGCTTTGAATGGTTGTTTTTCAGCTTTGAGAAAATTTAAAACTAAAGGCACATCACCATAATTATCTAAAAGAAGATAGTAATAAAAAGCTCTTAGTGTTTTTAGTTTCGCTGTTGTTACCGGATCACCATCCCCCAGGTCATCTAATGCACGATTTGCTTCTGTGACTCCGTCATAAAGATGAGACCACATACTGTTCACTCCGTCTATATTATTCGTCCACTTGTGCTGATGCAATAAATACCATTTACCACCATCTTCCCAATCCGTTAACCTGACAGGGAAAACTATTTCATCGCTTGTGATTTCCTGTACCCAGAACCACCAACCTGCATCATCTATCAGGTCTGCTAATTCTCTGTAGGTAGGCACTACTTTCAATACCGCCTGACTTTCGTTTTCAGGAAATTTGCTTTCCGGTATTCTATCATAGACAGTATCATCAAGACTAAGACAAGAATAAAAACTAACAATTGTTAATAGAATAAAAATATTTCGCATTTTTATGTTGTTTTAATAATCATCAAAATTTAGAATTAAATCCAAGTGTAATCGTTCTTGTCCTTGGATAAACATCATATTGGTCACGGCCAAATTCTGAACCTCCAAACGAAATTTCAGGATCTATTCCTGAATAACCTGTAATCAGTAATAAATTGGTTCCTGTCACGTAAAATCTTACACTCTTTATATATTTATGTTTAATATTTAAATTGTATCCAATAGTAACATTATCCAAACGCAAAAAGCTCGCATCTTCAAGATAATAACTACTGAGCGTAGGGTTGGAGGTCAGTCCTCTGTCATATTCCTCAAGCCCTTCCTGTAAAACATTCAGCGTAGGCAAGTCTGAAGGGTTACTGAATACCATTCTTGTAACATTAAGAACCTTATAACCGATAATTGATCTGAAAGATGCACTTATGTCAAGGTTTTTACCAATAGTGAAATAATTTGACCAGCCGATCTGGAATTTTGGTTGTGCGCTGCCTACAACCCTTCTTTCAGCTTTTGATACATCTCTGGTGACTCCACCTGCCGCTGTGTAAAATAAAAACTTACCGTCATCGCTTAATCCCGCATACTCCGGCATCACAAATGTGCCAACAGCCAATCCCGGTCTGATAACCTGGGCATTATTTATACCCCCAACCAATCCTCTTCCTGAAACAAATAAGGTTTGTATTTCACCAAGCTGAAATTCCTCATTACCCAAACTTACAGTTTTCTGTCTGTTTGTATTCAATGCCACCAATGTTTTCCATTTTAAAGATTTCTTATTTAATACAAAGTATTGTAATGTTGCCTCAATACCTGTATTTTTAATTTCACCGGCGTTGCCTGTGGTGCGTGGTTGTCTGTTTGGAGGTACCGGAACCTGAAAATCATATACAAGATCGTATGTCCTTCTCTGATACAATTCTATTGATCCTGACAATTTACCGTTCATAATTCCAAAGTCAATTCCAATGTTTGTTTCTGCATTGGTTTCCCATTTTAAATTAGGGTTTGGATTTGTTCCACCCGCAATGGTATAATTTATTACCTCCTCCCCGTTTTCAGGATTTATCGCTCGTCCTGAAGGTCCAAACAATATTTTTTCCCTGTCTGAAGGTATATTTTGGTTACCTGCTAAACCATAACTTAATCTTAACTTTAATTGGTCAAAAAACTTCTGGTTCCCAAAGAAAGATTCTTCTAAAAGATTCCAGCCGAATGAAGCTGATGGAAACCAACCCCATCTGTTGTTTAATCCGAATTTGGATGAACCTTCCCGTCTGATACTTGCGGAAAACAAATATTTACTTTTGTAATCATAAGTTGCTCTCGAAAAAAGTGCAGCTAAAATATTTTCATTCTTATATCCAAAAGGTCTTTCCGTCTCATGGTCTAAAAATATAGCCATATTATTAGCACCAATGTAATCTGAAGTTGCATTCCTTCCGGTTACCCTAAACCCATCATATTGCTCAATTTGATACGAGTGCCCTGCCATTACTGAAAAATTATGAGCCTCTTTTATGTTTTTGGTATAAGTTAGAGTACTTTCCCAAATTTTTGCAATCTTATTGTTATAACTTCTGACACCACGTCCGTTTGTTTGATTTGAAGCGGTAAAACGTGGCTCAAAATAAAGGCTTTCGTCGTCATCTCTGATATATGCACCATTAATCCAACCTTTTAAATTTTTAAAAAAGTTTAAGTCAAGACTTACATTTCCTAAAATTCTTTTAGCATCTCTGTTATTTTGAATATCTTCAATAATAGCTAAAGGATTAAAATATTGAAAAGATCTGTCCGTTTCATAAAACGATCCATCATCGTTCCTGACCTTATCAGTAGGCGATCTTCTGAGAGCCTGATAAATAACGTTGGTCGGAGATATACCACCTCCATAATTTATATAATTATTTTTTTCAAGAGTAGTTGCTAATCTTGCATGGAATGTCATAAAGTCATTAAAAGCATTTTGAGAATAATTAAGTCTTCCTATACTCCTGGTTTTGGAAGAGCCTTTGATAACACCCTGAATATTCATATGTGACAATGATGCCCTGAAATTCGATGACTTTGTGGCATTCATAAAGGATAAATTGTGATCCTGGGTAAGGCCTGTTCGATAAATTTCGTCCTGCCAATCAACATTTGCTCCACCATCCAAAAACACTCTTCCGGTTTTGTTTGCAAAATCTCTTATCTGATCCCCGGATAACAAATCATATTTTTTTGAAACGTTATCAATGGAAAGTTGTGAAGAATATTCTATAACCAGGTTTTCACCATCACCCCTTTTTCCGCTTTTTGTTGTAATGATAATAACTCCATTTGCTCCTCTTGCACCGTATATGGCAGTTGAAGCTGCATCTTTTAAAACATTATAAGATGCAATATCAGTAGGTGCAATAGTCGTGGGATCCACTCCGGGAACTCCATCAACAACAAAAAGCGGCCCTGTCCCTGAGGTAAAACTTGCTGCTCCTCTGATATTCACACTGAATCCTGAATTAGGATCACCTCCTTGTTTAGAAACAGTAACTCCTGCTGCTTTACCTTGCAATGCCTCAATGGGATCCGACAGCCGGCCTGTGTTTAATTCATCTGAACTAACAGAAGTCACAGCACCAGTTTTATCCGATTTTTTTATCACACTATAACCTATAACCAAAACTTCATCTAAAACTTTTCCTTGTAATAATTTTATTATATAATTTGTCTGATTCGTGAGGTTCAGATTTTGTGTTGTATAACCTATATAGCTGATTTCCAACACTTTCACCTGATCGTTAATTTCAATAGTAAAGTTACCATCAAAATCTGTAATACTACCTTGTGTTGACCCTGGAACCGATATATTAGCAGCTATCAATGGCTCATTGCTATTTGCATCAATTACCGTTCCAGTAATAATTTTTTGGGACTTTCCTAAATGAAAACACAAGAGTAAAACAAATGTGAATATGAATTTTACATGAATAAAAGTTGAAGTCATAAAGTAAAATTAATGTATATTAGCAATAAAGTGTCTTCCTGACACTATGTTATCCACGCAAAATTACGAAGTATTAAACAAATATTTACGTTTTTTTAACAAAAAATTTAAACTTTATTTTTATTTCGTCAAAAAACGTTCCTTGTTATTTATTCATTTAGGAATTTTTTAACAATTATATCTTTGAAACGTATTACTTTGAAAAATGCTGTTCAAAAATATAAATATTTTACCAAAAACTGATATTTATCACCAATAGACTTGATATAATATCCAAATACAGAATTTTCATCAAAAAATGTATTCTAAAGAAACATAATGATTCTAGAAATCTTGTAAATAAGAACATTTATTTACCTGTAAAATTTGGTTTTCTTTTTTCTAAAAATGCCTGTACGCCTTCTTTGTAGTCTGATGTGGTTCCGGCTTCCGTTTGTAATGTATCTTCCATAGCAAGTTGGGTATACAAATCATTTCCCGCACTTACATTCAGTGCCTTTTTGGTGAGCCCCAGTCCTCTCGTAGGTAAATTGACCATCATCTCTGTGAGAATCCTGACCTCTTCACTAAAATGATCATCAGGATAAACTTTATAAATCATACCCATTTGACAGGCTTCTTCCGCACTTATCTTCTGTCCTGTCATCATGATTGCTGAAGCGCGTTGCCATCCGATCAATCTGGGCAGAAAAAAAGTACCCCCACTGTCAGGAATCAGGCCAATCTTGCTGAATGCCTGAATGAAGTTGGCGCTCTGCGTTGCCACTACTATATCACAAGCCAATGCTATATTGGCACCGGCACCGGCAGCTACCCCATTTACAGCCGCTATTACCGGTTTTTCCATTTCCCGGATACGTATAATAATGGGATTATAATGTTCCTGTACAATTTTTGTCATTTCCGGTCCTTCCGGATCTGTAGCCTCCACAAGGTCCTGACCGGCGCTGAAAGCTTTTCCGGAACCTGTCATCAATATACATCTTATGTTAGGGTCGGCAGAGGCATCGTCAAGTACTTTTTGTACTTCAAGCGCCATTTCCCTGACAAAACTATTGTATTTATCGGGTCTGTTGAATGTAATAGTGGCTAAACCCGATAATTTATTATATAAAACAAAGGACATATACAAAGATTGCAAAATCAAAAAAACAAAAGTAGTTATAAATTTTATAAATCGGGCAAAAAAAAAGAGAGCCATTTCGGATGACTCTCTTCTCGTTTTTAAAACTATAAAAGTTTATCTTTTAGGCATATGCCCTTATTTTACTATAATTACTTTTTGAGCATCTTCTTTACCATTCATTCTGGTAATCACCATATATGCTCCGGCAGTCAGATCTGAAGCATCCACCTGAACATTCAGGTTTGGCTGGTAAGCTATGGTCGAAGCAATATTCTTTAATATTGATCTTCCATTCAGGTCTGTAAGAATTATATCAACTTTCGTGCCAACTTCCGTTTCGACATTGATAAAAAATTCATTAGAAGCTGGGTTCGGGTAAATATTTACTGCATCTTGCAATGAATTATAATTTCCTCTTGTATTTGTAAAGATGGATACATCTTTTGGATTTTCACCATTATCAAGCTGATGTGTCTGATCAGAAACGCTGTTTTTCAATTCAACGTTTTTTAATTGTTTACACCCTCGTGCATCTGTAACCATCAATTGATAAACACCGTAATCGCTTTGTTTAGGTTGTAATATCTTTAAGGAATTTCCTTCTACAACATCGCCGGCAGGTGTAAACCATTCGTAAACATAAGGACCGAATTTTGCATTTTCATTGATGCTGGTTTCCAGATAAATACCATTTTTAGTATTTGATTTTATATTATCAATTACTTCTATGGCTGGAGTTACTCTTGTAGCATTTCCTGAATATTTCTGTTTAATGCCACCGACAGTAAATCCATTGCTGAAGTCACCTCCTTTCATACCGATAGCAGTAGAAGGTAATCCCTTTTGGTTGTCGTACAATCTGATATCATCACCACAATTGTCGACATGCGAAATTTTGCAGGTAAACAATTTTACCTGATCACCAGTAGTTAATTCATTGTAAAAAGAGGCAGGGGAGAGCTGGGGAACAATACTGACATAATCATGAAAAGGATCTGAAGACGGCTTTCTGACTACATTTGATTTGTTCCATTCCATTGGCAAAGAACCGGAAAAATCCTGGTTGTTTTGTAATGGCATGTGGTTTTGAACAATCTCAATCTTACTTCCTGTTGGTACAAGAATCGTCAACTGAGCATTTAATTGCACCCTGTCTTTCGCATGAATGGCCAACCCTTCATTGACTTGCAGATAACAATCGTACAAATTGGTCTGAGGATTGAAAGAAAGACGGTAACTCACGTTATTGATTTGTGCTACTGATAAAACGGGTATTACAAGCAGCCACAACGCTACGTTAATTAATTTAGTCATGATTTTTACTGTTTTTGGATGAAAGTACTCGTAAAATATATCTTACCTCACTAAGACTAATAATTTACTATTTACCCCTATTCCAAAATCCGTGCCAATGAACTATTTTTTATATTAAATTTATCATTAATGTATATTTCATTTAAAAACAATAAACTGAAAATCAATAGGTTAATAAAAATTTTATTTTATTTTACCTTTTTTTCTTAATAATTTCCTGTAAAGTGTGTAAATTCGTGCTTTATTATTACTTTTTCCAACCTGTGGAAAATTTTGCGTTAACTGACCCTGTTTGCATAGGGGACAAACAAGAGAATTTGTGTCATAAGTTTGTGAAGGATTGAGTTTCATTCTTTCTTCATCCGGAATTACATATTTAAACCTATATGTATTGTGATGCATACCATTACAAATGAATGGTTGTAAAATTTATTACTCTATTTTACCTTATCTGTTTGTAAATGCATACACGCTGTTAACCTGAAATTTTGATTTTTGAACCCGTTAAAAAGATAATATGACATTAGAATAACAGTATTTATTTCTACAAATGAACATTACATTAGTAATATTGAAGAAAAAGAGATATTCAACTTTTTCATTCCTTATAAGTGCCGTCATCATATTGATGATATTTGGCAGCAGCAAGGGTGCAAATGCTAGTGTTTTTCCCACACCCGGAAATTTACAACAAAGATATACCACTCCCGGTTATTACACATTTACCGTTCCTGAAGGGGTGACCAGTATTACGGTCGAGACCTGGGGAGGAGGCGGTCGTGGAGGTTCACGTACCACCAGTACAGATGGTACAGGTGGTGGTGGTGGTGGTGCCTTTTCAAGGCATGTTTTGACGGTTACACCGGGACAAAGTTATGTTGTCTTTGTAGGTTCAGGAAGCACAAGTAATACAGCCGCGGGACAAGATTCCTGGGTTTCTGCCACTAATGTTGCCGGTGCCTTTGTTTTGGCAAAAGGCGGTAATTCAGCCGCTTCCAATGCAACAGCAGGTGCCACAGGTGGTAGCGCCGCCTCAGGAATAGGTACCACAAAATTTTCCGGCGGCAACGGAGCCAATCGTGTGAGTACAACAGCTTCAGGTGGCGGGGGTTCTTCAGCAGGAACTGCTGCCAACGGAAACGATGCAACGGGAAGTACCGCTGGAACTGCACCTTCAGGTGGAGGAAACGGTGGTGCTGGAAGAACATCCGTCGGAAGCGGAACTGCAGGCAGATTTCCGGGTGGTGGCGGAGGTGGTGCCGTACGTGGTTCAACCGGTAGCCCTAGCGGGGGATCCGGAGGACATGGACAAGTCAATATTAGTTTTACCTTTAGTGTTGATGCCGGAGCTGATCAAAGTCAATGCAGAAATGCATTATTTAGAGTAAGTTGCCCTACACCACCACCGGGTTATTCAGCGACCTGGTCTGTCATTTCAGGAACCGGATTTATCTATGACAATTCAGAAACAACTCCTATCGTCAATGTACCGGCAGGATTTTCTGCTACGGTACGACTAACTGTCACTAACGGAACTATTACTGTCACCGATGATGTCGTACTCACCAACACTACTTCCTGTACTGGGGATTGTACAGCACCACTCAATTTAAACGGTAATCTTGAATCCTCAGGGTCCATTACCAGTTACAACCTTTCTTTTCAAAGTACGCCTGCAGCATTGGTTTATCAAAATACAAATCCGCTAAACTGGAGTGAGGCGTATGGATCTTCCACCCCCAATACAACCTCTTTTACAGGAGCATATCATATTAATAAAACAGGCGCCAATGGCAACCCACGCAGTGGGTCCAAAATGATTTATATGGCAGGAGCAGGATTCTGTCTTTCTGCTTTAAAAACCAATGCACAATTGCAATGTGGCAGGACATACAGAGTTTCCGTTTGGATAGCGGCTTTCACCAACGGGACCCCACAAAATACTTCATCTTTTGTACTTGAATTTTTTGGAGGTGGTACCAATATGCCCGGATTTAATCTAAGCCAACATTGTATTGGTCCGGCAAGCACTTCATGGAACAGCCTGAACTGGCAGAGATACAGTTTCGATTTTACCATACCGTCCACCGGTTATGAATGGGGTGATTTTGTTTTTACTACCCTTGACAACACTCGAGGCATCGTCATAGATGATATGTGTGTCGAAGAAATAACTTCAGGAGCGACAGCAAATGCCGGACCCGATATGTTTACCAGTTCCAATCAATTTACCATGCAAGCCAATACACCTCCTTCAGGATATTCAGGAACATGGTCAGTTGTTTCCGGAACGGCAACCATATCAAATCCCAATTCTCGCAATACAAATGTAACACTTACATCAGGAAATGCCGCTAAATTAAGATGGACAATAAATACTACTGGTGGTGCTACCCGGATAACTGCTCTTGATCCGAAAGGTCAAGGAGGATTCGAAAACTGCTGTAATGCTTATGACAATGGATGGACCGAAATAAACCATACCACAAATACCTGGCAGGTCGGAACCGTATCCAACCCCAGTTCCGGAAATCGTGCGGCTTTTATTTCAAACAACGGAGGTACCAGTTATTCGTATACAACAACTTCAGCACAAACATCCCATTTGTACAGAGATGTTATTTTACATCCGGGAGCCACCAATATAAACCTCAATTTCAAATGGAAAGCATTTGGTGAAAGTGGAAATGACAGACTTCTCGTTTATACTGCGCCTACCAGTGTTACACCTGTTGCAGGAACACCGGCTTCACCCGGTACAACGCTTTCCGGTGCTACTCTTGTCAGCACTTTAACCCTCCATTCTTCTTATAATTATCAGACAGCCAGTATAACTTTACCAAATTCATTGGCAGGAACCACCGTAAGATTGATTTTTACATGGCAGAATAATTCCAGTGCAGGTACAACACCCCCTGCATCTATTGATGAGGTATCCTGGCTTATGATTTAGCTACATGTAGCCATAGTGATGATATCAATTTGGCCTACTCTGCAACAAATTCCTTATCTGTCAACAATGCAGACATTTGTCCGGGGAATAGTGCTATATTGACTGCCACAGGTTGTAATTCAGGAACTTTACTTTGGAGTACGGGTTCCACCCAATCTTCAATAACGGTAAACCCTCTTACTACAACCTCCTATACTGTGACTTGTACACCACCCCCTTCTTCAAATCTTTTATTAAATCCGGGATTTGAGTCTACGACAAATTTACAGGACTGGAGCGATTGGGGGAATGGGTCTATTACGACAAACCTTGCAGATATTTACAGTGGAAGTAAAGCAGCCGTCATAAATACAATGTCAGCAAGCTGGGGAGGAATAGCGCAGGAAATAAGTGTCTCTCCGGGACAAAGATATCGTTTAATCTTTTATGCAAAAACGACAAATACCAATGCTTTACCTGTGGTCAGACATCAGATAAGTAACTCCTCCTGGACTGTATTTGAAGAAGCCCCCGGAATACCCATAACTTCCGCATCTTATCAAAGATATGAATATGACCTGGTCATACCTCCTAATGCAGCTTATTTAACCATTATTGCTGAAGTGTCCGAAAAAGCAAATTTATATGTCGATCAATTTGAATTATATAGATATACTGCCTGCCAGTCTATAGCAACCGGCACTGTAAATGTGACCACGAGTCAGGGTATAAATTTATCCAATCTTACGGTAGGCAACTGTATAAATCATCCTCTTCAGGATGTAGTACCTGTAAGTGTAAATGTCTCCTGGACATCCGCCCCTTCAAATGATTATCTTGGCGTGACCATCAATAATAAAACGGAATATATACATGTAGGCGGTGGTGCCACTTCTCCACAAACGCTTACTTTTTATGTGCCCGCCAACGGTGCTACTAATATTCCGGTTTCTGCCCAGTGGTATTTTAATCCTTCTTTCGATTGTTCAAATGTATTGACTTTTAATGCACCCAACCCTTGTTCCGTCGATGTTTTAAATTGCGACATATTGTATCTGTGTGGTCTGGACAAACCAGCTGATGGTGATGCTTTTGACCATGGGCTTATTGAGTATATTATGGCCAATAACAGTGGAAATGTAATCCCTGTGCTGGTAAAAGACAATGGCACGAGCAATGATTTTTACAATCCTATGGATCAGGTTACCCCCTTAACCATAAACGTAAATGACTACGATTTAATAGTGGTTTCCCCAACGACCCAAGGTAACATTTCATCAAGGCTTGGTGATATTTTACTTTCCTTTAAAGGTAGCATTCTGAACATGAATTATCTTTTACAACAAGGTATAGGCATGTCCAATGGTGCCGGCTATTATGAATGGGGAAATACAGCCTATACCAGCGCAACAAATCCAATAGTAATATATGATTATGACAATATAAATCCAACTTATTCCTATGTAAAAACAGGTGGAACCACCAAAACAGGTGCTGACGATTATCTTTGGTTCAATGCCGGAGATGCTAATGGGACCACTAATGCAATGGGGTATAAATATACAGCTCATTCCATTCCAGGCGTTTCAACCTCTCATGGTCACAGACAATATTTAGGCATTCATATGAACGGATTGTACAGTAATGCTCAAAACGGAGGTTATATCCCGGCACCGGCTTCGAGTTATTTTCACCCCGCTAAACATCTGACACCACAAATGAAGGTCATTCTGGATCAAACCTTACGCGATGCCGCTAAATGTACAGCGGAAGTTTGTACCAACGGTTTCGATGATGACGGCGACAACCTTATTGATTGTTTCGATCCGGATTGTTGGAAAATCAACAACAGGAATTTGACGAAGACTTTAATTCATGGGAATTTTATATTCAAAATGGAGCATCAGCCACACGAACTATTGATAATACATCACAACTTTCAGGTAAAAACTCAGCAAGGGTCAATGTTACAACCACCAATGGCACCAACTGGAATGTTCAATTTGTCCAAATTAATGAATTACTTGAAGCAGGTAAAACCTACGAAGTTTCATTCAGGGCAAGTGCAGCATCTGCAAGAACGATTAATGTTTTTACAGATTTAGGAGCAAGCCCCTGGACAGGTTATTTTTCACAAAATGTAAACCTCACAACTACCGGTCAAACATTTTCGTATACCTACACACAAAATGTTACTACATCAATAGGCAGAATAGGTTTTAACCTCGGACAGTCTACACAAACTGTATGGATAGATAATGTTATTTTTAAGGAGGTGTGTACTTGTACGCCCCCTTCTGCACCAATTGCAGGCACAATAACTCAGCCTAACTGTACCCTCAATACAGGTAGTGTGGCGCTAAGCGGTCTTCCGTCTGTTGGCTCATGGACTATCACAAGAACTCCTGGTGGCACATCGTATACGGGTTCGGGTACTACCTATACTGTAATGGGACTTCCGGCCAATGCAACCTATACCTTCACCGTAACCAGTTTTGGCAATTGTACATCTCCGGCGTCTGCAAATGTGGTTGTTAATGCCGTGCCCACTGTGCCCACTTTAGGTGGTACATACACGGTTTGTATCGGACAAACAACTAATATTACTCCTAACTCAGCCGGTACATGGACCAGTGCCAATACAGGTATAGCCACAGTAACCAATGCCGGTGTGGTAACAGGAGTGGCCAGAGGAAACACAACCCTAACCTATACGCGCACCGCAGATGGTTGTTCAGCGTCCCGCAGCGTTTGGGTAACCCTTTGTACTTCCTGCCCTACAAATTTATTATCCAATCCAAGTTTTGAACAAGGTCCTTTTACCCATGGCGTGTTGAATCAAATCGGAGGCACACCTCCCGGCTGGACAAACTCAGCCACTGTTGAAGCATTTAATGCAAACTTTACAGTGCCTGATGGAGTCGCTTTCTGCTATTCACCCAACAGTGCAGGATCAATGGTGTTTCAACAAATAAATACAACCCCTAATCAAAACTACACACTTACGTTTTTTGCAGGTATGCATGAACCAACCCAAAATGCAGCTATAGTAAGATTACAATACTATGACGCATCAAATGTTGCCATAGGATCTGGAGTAACCCACAACATATCATATGACCTGGGACCAAATCCTTTTACTTTCGGAGGGCCTTATACACTTAGTCTGACTGCTCCTCCTGCGAATGCTGCCTTTGTAAGGGTGTCATTTGGACTTACCTCTCTTGTAACGGCTTTTGATGGTGCCAAAGTGGACGCTTTTTGCCTTACAGCAACTCCATGCGTTCAAAGTGCTCCTGTCGTCGGAACCATAACCCAACCCACCTGTACTACACCGACAGGGAGTGCGGTTCTGAGCGGACTTCCGGCTTCAGGCTCATGGACAATAACCCGATCTCCTGGCGGAAATACATATACCGGTTCAGGAACAAGTTTTACAGTTACCAGTCTACCTGCCAATACAACGTATACGTTTACGGTTACCAATGCGAGTAATTGTACTTCTCCTGCTTCAGCAAACGTGTTGATTAATGCTATCCCAGGAGCCCCTGCATTGGGAGGAACCACCTCAGTTTGTATTGGTGGAACCACAAATGTAACTCCTTCGACCGGTGGAACCTGGAGTAGCAGCAATTCAGCAATAGCCTCTATCACCAACGCCGGCGTAGTAAGTGCAATTGCAGCTGGCGCAGTCACGCTGACTTATACGAGAACATCCGATGGTTGCAGCAATACGCTCCCGTTTACCGTCCTTGCCAGTCCGACTGCTCCTATCATCGGGACCATTACGCAACCCACTTGTATTACAACAACAGGATCAGTGGTTCTAAGCGGTCTTCCTGCTTCAGGATCATGGACCATTACCCGCTCTCCGGGTGGTACTACATACACCAGTTCAGGAACAAGCTACACTGTGACCGGCCTGCCGGTGAGTACTACCTATACATTCACCGTCACCAATTCGAATAATTGTGTATCTTTAGCTTCGGCAAATGTAGTCATAAATGCCATTCCTTCCAACCCCACGCTTGGTGGTGCATCGGCTGTTTGTGTTGGTTTCACAGCCAATGTAACACCAAATTCCCTTGGAACATGGACAAGCAGCAACACCGCTGTGGCAACCATAACCAACGCCGGAGTGGTCACGGGCGTAACAACAGGATCCGTCACATTAACTTATACAAGAACTTCCGATGGATGCAGCAATACAACGCCCTTTACCGTCAATGCCAACCCGACAGCACCTGTCGTAGGAACAATAACCCAACCGACGTGTACAACACCGACGGGAAGTGTGGTTTTAAAGTGGCCTGCCTGCTTCAGGATCATGGACCATTACCCGCTCTCCGGGAGGTACTACCTACACAGGTTCAGGAACAAGCTTTACTGTAACCGGCCTGCCGGTAAGTACAACCTATACCTTTACTGTTACCAACTCTAATAATTGTGTTTCTGTGGCTTCGGCAAACACCGTGATCAATGGTATACCTTCTAATCCGACATTAGGTGGCGCATCGGCAGTTTGCGTTGGCTTCACAGCCAATGTAACACCAAATTCCCTTGGAACCTGGACAAGCAGCAATACCGCAGTGGCAACCATCACCAACGCCGGCGTAGTAAGTGCAATTGCAGCTGGCGCAGTCACGCTGACCTATACGAGAACATCCGATGGATGCAGCAATACAACACCCTTTACCGTCAATGCCAACCCGACAGCACCTGTCGTAGGAACAATAACCCAACCGACGTGTACAACACCGACGGGAAGTGTGGTTTTAAGTGGCCTGCCTGCTTCAGGATCATGGACCATTACCCGCTCTCCGGGTGGTACTACCTACACAGGTTCAGGAACAAGCTTTACTGTAACCGGCCTGCCGGTAAGTACAACCTATACCTTTACTGTTACCAACTCTAATAATTGTGTTTCTGTGACTTCGGCAAACACCGTGATCAATGGTATACCTTCTAATCCGACATTAGGTGGCGCATCGGCAGTTTGTGTTGGCTTCACAGCCAATGTAACACCAAATTCCCTTGGAACCTGGACAAGCAGCAATACCGCAGTGGCAACCATAACCAACGCCGGAGTGGTCACGGGCGTAACAGCAGGATCCGTCACATTAACTTATTCAAGAACTTCCGACGGATGCAGCAACACAACGCCCTTTACCGTCAATGCCAACCCGACAGCACCTGTCGTAGGAACAATAACCCAACCGACGTGTACAACACCGACGGGAAGTGTGGTTTTAAGTGGCCTGCCTGCTTCAGGATCATGGACCATTACACGCTCTCCTGGTGGTACTACCTACACAGGTTCAGGAACAAGCTTTACCGTGACCGGCCTACCGGTAAGTACTACGTATACCTTTACTGTTACCAACTCTAATAATTGTGTTTCTGTGGCTTCGGCAAACACCGTGATCAATGGTATACCTTCTAATCCGACATTAGGTGGCACATCGGCAGTTTGTGTTGGTTTCACAGCCAATGTAACACCAAATTCCCTTGGAACCTGGACAAGCAGCAATACCGCTGTGGCAACCATAACCAACGCCGGAGTGGTCACGGGCGTAACAGCAGGATCCGTCACATTAACTTATACAAGAACTTCCGATGGATGCAGCAATACAACACCCATTACCGTCAATGCCAACCCGACAGCACCTGTCGTAGGAACAATAACCCAACCGACGTGTACAACACCGACGGGAAGTGTGGTTTTAAGTGGCCTACCTGCTTCAGGATCATGGACCATTACCCGCACTCCTGGTGGTACTACCTACACAGGTTCAGGAACAAGCTTTACCGTGACCGGCCTGCCGGTAAGTACTACCTATACTTTTACTGTGACAAACAGTAATTCATGTACTTCTCCGTCTTCAGCAAATGTTGTCATTAATCCGATTCCAACAAATCCTGTTATCGGTGGTGCAACATCAGTTTGTGTGGGTGCAACCGCTAGTGTAACTCCAAACACATTGGGAACATGGGCAAGCAGTAATATAGGCATAGCCACTATAACAAATGCCGGTGTTGTCACTGGTATAGCTGCAGGTTCGGTAACATTAACCTATACCAGAACAGCTGATGGATGTGCTAATTCTATACCTTTTAATGTACACAGCAACCCATCAACTCCTGTTTTAGGTTCAATTACACAACCCACCTGTTTATTGCCTACAGGTAGTGTTTTCTTAAACGGTTTACCTGCCACAGGATCATGGACCATAACCAGAACACCTGGTGGAACCACTTATTCAGGTTCAGGCACTTCTTATACAGTGACAGGCCTTCCGGCTAATGCAACCTATACTTTCACGGTGACTAACAGTAACTCATGTACATCACCATCTTCAGCAAATGTTGTTATTAATCCGATTCCGACAAATCCTGTCATTGGAGGTGCAACTTCTGTTTGTGTGGGCGGTACTGCCAATGTAACTCCAAATACATTGGGAACATGGGCTACCAGCAATACAGCCATAGCCACGATTACCAATGCAGGCGCAATATCAGGTATTTCTGCTGGTTCAGTATCATTAACCTATACCAGAACGGCGGATGGTTGCAGCAATACTCTTCCATTTACCGTAAATGCCAATCCTTCAGCTCCGGTTGTAGGAACTATAATGCAACCAACCTGTATAACAACAACAGGAAGTGTCGATGTAAGCGGACTTCCTGCTTCAGGATCATGGACCATAACAAGAACACCTGGCGGAACTACGTATTCCGGTTCAGGAACCACTTATTCAGTTACAGGTTTGCCAGCCAATACAACCTATACTTTCACGGTGACTAACAGTAACTCATGTACTTCACCTTCATCGGCAAATGTTGTTGTTAATCCGATTCCGACAAATCCTGTCGCCGGTGGTGCAACTTCCGTATGTGTGGGTTTAACTGCCAATGTAACTCCAAATACATTGGGAACATGGGCAAGCAGTAATAATGCCATTGCCACTGTCACCAATGTTGGTGTTGTGACCGGCGTAGCTGCAGGTTCAGTAACCTTAACGTATACCAGAACGGCTGATGGTTGCAGTAACACCCTTCCATTTACAGTGAATGCCAACCCTTCAGCTCCGGTCATTGGTATCATCACACAACCAACATGTATTATCACAACAGGAAGTGTTGATGTAAGCGGGCTTCCGGCTTCAGGGTCATGGACCATCACCGGAACACCTGGCGGAACTACGTATTCCGGTTCAGGAACAACTTATTCAGTTACAGGATTGCCAGCCAATGCAACCTATACTTTCACTGTGACCAACAGTAACTCATGTACTTCACCTTCATCAACAAATGTAGTAGTTAACCCAATCCCGACAAATCCTGTCACAGGTGGTGCAGCTTCCGTTTGTGTGGGTTTAACAGCCAATGTAACTCCAAATACATCCGGAACATGGGCTAGCAGCAATAATGCTGTTGCCACTGTCACCAATGTTGGTGTTGTGACCGGCGTAGCTGCAGGTTCAGTAACATTAACGTATACCAGAACGGCTGATGGTTGTAGCAATACTCTTCCATTTACCGTGAATGCCAATCCTTCAGCTCCGGTTGTTGGTACCATCACACAGCCAACATGTATAACAACTACAGGAAGTGTTGCTCTAAGCGGGCTTCCGGCTTCAGGGTCATGGACCATCACCAGAACACCTGGCGGTACAACCTATTCCGGTTCAGGAACCACTTATTCAGTTACAGGTTTGCCCGCCAATGCAACCTATACGTTCACGGTGACCAACAGTAATTCGTGTACTTCCCCTTCATCAGCAAATGTAGTCATTAATGCCATTCCGACTAATCCTGTCACTGGTGGTGCAGCTTCTGTTTGTGTGGGTTTAACTGCCGATGTAACTCCAAATACATTAGGAACCTGGGCAAGCAGCAATAACGCTGTTGCCACAGTTACCAATGTTGGTGTTGTAACTGGTGTAGCTGCAGGTTCAGTAACATTAACCTATACCAGAACGGCTGATGGTTGTAGCAATACTTTTCCATTTACCGTGAATGCCAATCCTTCAGCTCCGGTGATCGGCACCATCACACAGCCAACTTGTGCCACTCCGTCAGGCACAGTAATTTTATCCGGACTACCTGCTTCAGGATCATGGACTATAACAAGAACTCCGGGATCCAACACATATACCAGTTCCGGAACATCCTATACAGTGACAGGCCTTCCTGCCAATGCAACCTATACTTTTACAGTGACTAACAGTAACTCATGTACTTCACCGTCTTCAGCAAATGTTGCCATTAGTCCTATTCCGGGAGCGCCTGTTTTAGGCGGTTCTGTAACAGTATGTATTGGAGGCACAGCAAATGTCACTCCATCGACAAATGGAACCTGGCTAAGTAGTAATTCTTCTATAGCTACCGTCACAAATGCAGGAGTAGTAAACGCAATTGCTGCAGGTGCCGTAACATTAACGTATACCAGAACGGCTGACGGTTGCAGCAATACCCTTCCTTTTACCGTGAATGCCAATCCTTCAGCTCCGGTTATTGGTACCATCACACAGCCAACATGTATAACAACTACAGGAAGTGTTGCTCTAAGCGGTCTTCCGGCTTCAGGGGCATGGACCATCACCAGAACACCTGGCGGAACTACGTATTCCGGTTCAGGAACCACATATACAGTTACAGGCTTACCTGCCAATACAACCTACACATTTACTGTGACCAACAGTAACACATGTACTTCACCTTCATCAGCGAATGTTGTTGTTAACCCAATCCCGACAAATCCTGTCACAGGTGGTGCAGCTTCTGTTTGTGTGGGTTTAACTGCCAATGTAACTCCAAATACATTGGGTACCTGGGCTACCAGCAATGCAGCCATAGCCACTATAACTAATGCAGGTGTGGTAACCGGTTTAGCGGCAGGCTCAGTAACATTAACCTATACCAGAACGGCTGATGGTTGCAGCAATACTCTTCCATTTACCGTAAATGCCAATCCTTCAGCTCCGGTTGTAGGAACTATAATGCAACCAACCTGTATAACAACAACAGGAAGTGTCGATTTAAGCGGACTTCCTGCTTCAGGATCATGGACCATAACAAGAACACCTGGCGGAACTACGTATTCCAGTTCAGGAACCACTTATTCAGTTACAGGTTTGCCAGCCAATGCAACCTATACTTTCACGGTGACCAACAGTAATTCATGTACTTCACCTTCATCGACAAATGTTGTTGTTAACCCAATACCGACTAATCCTGTCACCGGTGGTGCAGCTTCCGTTTGTGTGGGTTTAACTGCCAATGTAACTCCAAATACATTGGGAACATGGGCTACCAGTAATGCAGCCATAGCCACGATTACCAATGTTGGTGTGGTAACCGGCGTAGCTGCAGGTTCAGTAACCTTAACCTATACCAGAACGGCTGATGGTTGCAGCAATACCCTTCCATTTACCGTGAATGCCAATCCTTCGGCTCCGGTAATCGGTACTATAACACAGCCAACATGTATAACCACTACAGGAAGTGTTGCTCTAAGCGGGCTTCCTGCTTCAGGGTCATGGACCATAACCAGAACACCTGGCGGAACTACTTATTCCGGTTCAGGAACAACTTATTCAGTTACAGGTTTGCCAGCCAATGCAACCTATACTTTCACTGTGACCAACAGTAATTCATGTACTTCACCTTCATCAGCAAATGTTGCCATTAATGCAATCCCGACAAATCCTGTCACCGGCGGTGCAGCTTCTGTTTGTGTAGGTTTAACTGCCAATGTAACTCCAAATACATCCGGAACGTGGGCAAGCAGCAGTAATGCTGTTGCCACTGTCACTAATGTTGGTGTGGTAACCGGCGTAGCTGCAGGTTCAGTAACCTTAACCTATACCAGAACGGCTGATGGTTGCAGCAATACCCTTCCATTTACGGTAAATGCCAATCCTTCCGCTCCGGTATTAGTAAATATTACACAACCAACTTGTATCACGACAACAGGTAATGTGGATTTAAGCGGGCTTCCGGCTTCAGGGTCTTGGACCATCACCAGAACACCTGGTGGAACTACCTATTCCGGTTCGGGAAATTCATATACAGTGACTGGTCTTCCTGCCAATGCAACCTATACTTTCACCGTAACCAATACCAATAATTGTACATCCCCGGCTTCGACTGATGTTGAAATTAATCCTATTCCTTCAAATCCAGTCACCGGAGGTGAAAATGCTGTTTGTGTGGGAAGTACTGCCAATGTGACACCAGGTACATCAGGTACGTGGGTAAGCAGTAATATGGTCATAGCCACTATTTCTAATGCCGGTGTTGTGAGTGGTATAGTTGCAGGTTCTGTAACATTAACGTATACAAGAACAGCAGATGGTTGCAGCAACACCCTTCCGTTTATTGTTAATGCTAATCCATCAGCTCCGGTAATCGGTACTATAACACAGCCAACATGTATAACAACAACAGGAAGTGTCGATTTAAGCGGACTTCCTGCTTCAGGATCCTGGACACTTACCAGAATACCCGGAGGAACAACTTATTTCGGTTCAGGAACATCATATACTGTAACCGGACTTCCTGCTAATGCAACTTATACTTTCACCGTGACGAATGTCAATGATTGTTCATCTCCTTCTTCGACGAATGTGGTGATTAATGCCATTCCGACAAATCCCGTCACCGGTGGAGCAGCTTCTGTTTGTGTGGGTTTAACTGCCAATGTAACTCCAAACACATTGGGTACCTGGGCTACCAGTAATGCGGCCATAGCCACGATTACCAATGTTGGTGTTGTGACAGGCGTAGCTGCTGGCACAGTAACATTAACCTATACCAGAACAAGTGATGGTTGCAGCAATACCCTTCCATTTACTGTAAATGCCAATCCTTCAGCTCCGGTTGTTGGTACTATAACACAGCCAACATGTATAACAACTACAGGAAGTGTTGCCCTGAGCGGGCTTCCGGCTTCCGGGTCATGGACCATAACAGGAACACCTGGCGGAACAACGTATTCCGGTTCAGGAACCACTTATTCAGTTACAGGTTTGCCCGCCAATGCAACCTATACGTTCACGGTGACCAACAGTAATTCATGTACTTCACCTTCATCAACAAATGTTGCCATTAATGGAATCCCGACAAATCCTGTCACCGGCGGTGCAACTTCTGTTTGTATCGGATCCGATGCCAATGTTATTCCTTCAAATGATGGAACATGGTCCAGCAGTAATGATGCTTTAGCTACGATTACCAATGCAGGTGTGGTAACCGGCGTAGCGGCAGGCTCAGTAACATTAACCTATACCAGAACGGCTGATGGTTGCAGCAATACGCTTCCATTTACTGTAAATGCCAATCCTTCAGCTCCTGTATTAGTAAATATTACACAACCAACTTGTATAACAACTACAGGAAGTGTAGCATTAAGCGGGCTTCCTGCTTCAGGGCCATGGACTATAACAAGAACACCTGGTGGAACAACCTATTCCGGTTCAGGAACCACTTACACTGTGACCGGTCTTCCTGCCAATGATTCCTATAATTTTACCGTGACCAATGCCAATAATTGTATATCCCCTTCTTCGATTGATGTGGTGATCAATAACATACCTTCAAATCCAGTATTGGGAGGATCAACAGAAGTTTGTGCCGGACTTACTGCAAATGTTATTCCCTCTGATGCAGGAACCTGGGCAAGCAATAATAACTCAATTGCGACTGTAACCAACGTCGGTCTTGTCACAGGTTTGTCTGCAGGTTCCGTCATTCTAACCTATACCAGAACAGCAGATGGATGCAGTAACACTATGCCATTTAATGTCCATGCCATTCCGGCTCCTCCTGTAATCGGCACCATAACAAATCCAACCTGTTATATACCAACAGGTAGTGTTCAACTATCAGGACTACCCTCTTCCGGAAACTGGATTATTAACAGAATGCCCGGAAACGTTTCCTATTCCGGAACAGGAAGTACCTATACCGTAAGCGGCTTGCCTCTAAGTGGCACGTATACGTTTTCATTGACAAATAACAATACTTGCACATCAGGAAATTCTTCCAATGCTGTTATAAATTCCATCCCCGGAAATCCATCGGTAGGAGGTAGTAATTCAGTGTGTACCAATGTTTCAGTCAATGTAACGCCTTCAACGAACGGAACATGGACGAGCAGCAACCCATCTGTTGCATCAGTTTCCAACAACGGAACCGTAACCGGAATCTCAGCCGGAGTCATTATCCTTACTTACACCAGGACATCCGATGGTTGCAGTAATTCATTGCCATTTACTGTTTTTCAACTTCCTGAAACACCAGTAATTGGCATTACTACCCAACCTACATGTATAGTTCAATCAGGAAGTGTGGATATTAACGAATTACCGTCATCCGGCAGCTGGACGTTGACAAGAATGCCAGGCGGAATTACGTATAATGGAACAGGAAATAGTTTTACAGTAACCAACCTGCCTCCATCAAGCAATTTTACTTTTACCATTACAAATAATAATCTTTGTGTATCTAACCCATCCGATACAGTAGAAATAAATGGAATTCCTGCAGACCCGGTTTTGGGAGGAGATAATTTTGTGTGTGTTGGAAGTACGGGTCAGGTCTCTCCGGAAACTAACGGTGTTTGGAACTCCTCAAATAACGGAATAGCTACAGTAAACAATGCAGGTGAATTCACAGGCATCAGTGCAGGTACTGCCGTACTTAGATATACAAGATATTCTGATGGTTGTTTTAATACAAAACCCATTTCAGTTTATAACAATCCTACTCCACCGGTTGTCGGTCAAATAATACAACCTACCTGTACTACTCCGACCGGGAGTGTAACATTGAATAGTTTACCATCAATCGGAAATTGGATTATCACCATACTTCCAGGAGGAAACACTATCACTGGTTCAGGTTCTTCCTATATAGTTACGGGTTTACCCCCTAATCAATCTTACACTTTCAGCGTAACAAATCATCAAACCTGTACATCAACAAACTCTGCAGAAGCTGTAATCAATCCCATACCTGCGGATCCAGTTCCCGGAGGACCTTCAACACTCTGTGTTGGTTCAACTATCCAGGTAACACCCGGCACCTCAGGAGCATGGACAAGTAATAATGAATCGGTTGCTACCATTACAAATTCCGGTGTTGTGACAGGAATAACTGCAGGCAATGCAGTTCTTACGTATACACGAACATCCGATGGTTGTTTTAATACAAAAATCGTTACTGTTTATGACAATCCTCCTGCACCGGTAACAGGAAGTATTACACAACCTAATTGCCAGACAACTACAGGAAGTGTGTTATTAACCGGACTGCCGACTGCCGGATCATGGACGATAACCAGAACGCCGGGCGGAATTTTATATTCAGGGTCTGGCAGTTCATATACTGTTACAGGATTACCTGCCGGCAATACGTATACTTTTACAGTCACCAATAGCAATTTTTGTACATCTATTGCATCGGATGCCGTTATAATTTTACCTGTACCTGCCAATCCTAGTGTTTCCATCGATTATTTTGGTAGTGTTTGCTTTACCGAAAATAAAAATTTATCAACTGTTGTTTCAGGAGGTTTAGCACCCTTTCAATTCAATTGGACAGGTCCTTCCGGCTATGCATCCAATCAACAAGCTATAACCATTGTTCAAAATGGTAATTATTATGTTACTGTTACTGATGCTAATTATTGTACTGCCGTTACTTCAGGATTTGTCTATGAAGAATATGTGCCATTTATAGTTTCTGTAAATACTACTGTATGTGAAGGCCAAAATGTGACTTTTGACGTCAACAGTGCCACGGCAGTAAGTTATCTCTGGAGTGCCAATGCAGGTGCTGCCACCACAAAAATGGTAACGGTCACTCCTGCAGTCCCCTCAAGTATGTATTTTGTTACCGTCACCAATAATCTTGGTTGTACAGCAGTACCTACCATTACCATTTTGGTCAACCCCAGACCGATCATTGAAGTGACCGGACCTGATGAACTTTGTATAGAAGAAACAACTACATTAATTCCTTCCAACGGGGGAAATTGGATAAGCACCAATCCTTCCGTAGCTATAATACAAAATGACGGAACCGTAACTGCAATCAGTGCAGGAAATACAACATTTTTATATACTGAAAATATCAATAGTTGTACATCATTGCCTTCATTGCCTGTTTTGGTAAAACCCAAACCGACTATTGAAATTACGGGACCTGATGAAATCTGTGTTGGTGACACCACCTATATTTCGCCCAATTCCGGAGGTATTTGGACAAGTTCTGCTCCTTCCACCGCTTCCATCAATAATGAAGGATTGATTATAGGATTAACAGCTGGATCCGCATCATTTATCTTTACCAACTCAACCACTTCCTGTTCTTCTGATGGTTCTGCTCCTGTGAATGTTAGTGAATTACCTGTGGTCTCCCTTTCCGGTCCTGACGATGTTTGTGTATTTTCCAATATTACACTTGTTAGTAATTTCCCGGGTGGCGTCTGGTCAAGCAGTAATACGGAAAAAGCAACCGTCAGTAATAACGGAATAGTGTCAGCTATAGATACCGGTTATGTTATCATTTATTACGATTTTGTTTCAGGACCATGTTTCGGTCAGATTTCTAAAGAAATATACATTAATGAAAAACCGGTAGCCCAATGGGCAGGAAGTGAATATATTTGTGTAGGTCAGACTTCCTATCTTACTCCTTCCTCAGGAGGCGTGTGGACTAGCTCAAATCCAACCATTGCCTCTGTCACCAACAATGGTGTAGTGACAGGGCTCCAAAACGGATATGCTACCTTTATTTTTCAAAACTCAGGTACAGGATGTATTTCAGATCCGTCAACATCTTTAACTGTT
This sequence comes from Saprospiraceae bacterium, assembly GCA_016715245.1. GTDB lineage: Bacteria > Bacteroidota > Bacteroidia > Chitinophagales > Saprospiraceae > OLB9. The sequence goes on along the minus strand of JADKAS010000007.1, from coordinate 15,350 downwards.
TACGCAAAACCAACTATATCTCTTTCAGGTCCTTCAGGGATTTGTATAGGAGGCACCACTACATTACTTCCTTTTAACGGAGGTACATGGACTTCATCAAATGCCATGGTAGCTACCGTAACTAACGAAGGAGTGGTATCAGGAATATCTGTGGGAAATGCAATATTTACATTCACCCATGCTGAAACAGGATGTGTTTCTGAAGCAAGTGTTCCTGTTCAAGTTGGAAGTGCTCCATCAGCTACCATTAATTTTCACGGAAATGTTTGTCTTACGGACACTTCAAAAATTACGGTTATAGCTACCAGCGGCAACCCTGCGTATACATATCAGTGGGTTGGACCATTGGGATTTTCAGCCAATACATCCCAAATAAATATAACCAACAACGGATTATATTATGTAACCGTCACCGATAGTTATGGTTGTAAAACCAATGCCTCAGGCTTTATTTATCAACGGTTTGATCCTATTATTGTAAATCTAAGTACGCAGGTATGTGATGGTCAAACCATTCCTCTTTCTGTAAATGCATCATCACCAGCGAGTTATCTTTGGAGTTCAAATGCAGAGGGTGCAACTGTCTCTTCGGTTAATGTTACTCCTATCCTACCCTCTTCAACTTATTTTGTGACGGTGACCAATACCTTAGGATGTAAAGCCGTTGCACAGGCAGTTATAAATGTCAATCCCAAACCCACCATATTAATTACAGGACCAACCTCTATTTGTTTAAACCAAACCAGTCAGATGAGTCCTTCTACCGGCGGCACATGGGTTTCATTATCCCCTTCAAAAGCTTCGATCTCCAATTCAGGTTTGATAACCGGAGTTGGCGTAGGTACAGCCAGGTTTTTATTTACGAACACAACTTCAGGATGTACTTCAGATACCAGTAGTACCATTCAGATTCACGGTCCTTCCACAGTAAGTATTGCCGGTCCATCCACCATTTGTGTTGGTGCTCAAACCAATCTTCTGCCAAATACCGGCGGTACATGGACAGCCTTGCACCCTGCAAGGGCAACTATAAACAATACAGGACTTGTCACTGCCATTTCTCAGGGTAATGCCCAATTTTCCTTTACCAACCAACAAGGTTGTGTTTCTACGTCCATTATTACCATTATTGTGTACAACAGACCAACTATTGTACTGGATGGTCCGAACCCAATATGTGTGGGCACCACAACTCAATTGTTACCTTCTACCGGAGGAACGTGGATTTCATCAAACAATACGATTGCTTCCATATCCAATACAGGTTTGGTTTCTGGCCTTGCACAAGGAAATGTTAAATTTGTCTACACAAATACATTCACAGGTTGCAAATCAGACTCATCAACCGTCATTTCAGTTTTAGCCGGTCCAAGCAGTTCTATAACCGGACCGACTTCGATTTGTTTAGGCTCAACTACAAGTTTACAGCCAACTACAGGAGGAAGCTGGGTAAGCAATCACCCAACCATTGCCACTGTTAATAATGCTGGTGTTGTAACTGCACTTAATCCGGGAACGGCTACTTTTACTTTTACCAGTTTTAGTACAGGTTGTCCTTCACCACCAACGGGTTTGATTACCGTTCATGCCCGACCTGTTGTCAGCATCTCGGGACCCGTAGGAATCTGTATAGGTTCCACTACAACAGTAATACCCGGAAGTGGAGGATTATGGATTTCTTCCAAACCTTCCATAGCAACAATCACAAATAATGGTGTTGCCACTGGGGTCAGCCCTGGCGTCGCCAATTTTACATTTACCAACACCGTTACAGGTTGTACTTCATTGGCAACAGCCAATGTAACGGTCAATCCAAAACCAAACGTTACCCTTAATCAATCTTCTGTCTGTATAGGGTCAACAACTACACTTCAACCATCAACAGGTGGAATATGGACTTCTTCAAATTCATCAATAGCATCTGTTCAAAACAACGGAATAGTCACCGGAATCTCGCAAGGGACAGCCACTTTTATTTATACGCAAAGCACTACCGGATGTATTTCTGACCCTAGTTCCATTCTAACAGTTCTGCCAAAACCAACCACCGGAATAACAGGTCCATCCGCAATCTGCCAGGGTCTTACCAGCCAGTTGAGTCCGACTTCAGGAGGTACATGGATAAGCCAACAACCATCCGTGGCATCAGTTACAAATGCAGGCTTGGTTACCGGACTCTTAAACGGTACAGCACGATTTATTTTTACATCCACCGTTGGGTGTAGTTCAGATCCTACAGGAGAAATTATCGTCAACGGCAAACCTGTAATTAACATAAGCGGACCATCAACCGTTTGTATCGGTACAACCACTCAATTAAATCCAACTTCTGGTGGTAGCTGGATTTCTTCTAAACCTTTGATAGCCTCCATATCTTCTTCTGGATTGGTTACCGGTATAAGTCAAGGTTCAGCCAGATTTGTTTTTACAAACACACTAACAGGCTGTTCTTCTGATTCTTCAGCCCAAATAATTGTTTCAGAACCTCCAGTTACCTCGTTAACTGGCCCGGCTTCTATATGTATTGGTCAAAATACACAAATGTCACCAACTACAGGCGGAACATGGGTAACATTGACACCAACTATTGCATCCATTTCCAATACTGGTTTAATCACCGGTCTTGAACAAGGTGAAGCTTTTTTCAGATTTATTCAGGCAGTCACAGGATGTGAATCCCCTTCGACAAATGGTATAACCATAATAAACCGACCAGAAATATCATTCAGGGGAGCAACTTCTATATGTCTAGGTGGAAGTACACAACTCAACCCTTCTTCCGGAGGAACATGGGCAGCACTAAATCCAACTGTGGCCACTATAGATAATGCAGGTAATGTAACAGGCTTATCGCAAGGTTTGGCAAGATTTGTTTTTACTCAAACCTCAAGTGGTTGTAATTCTCTTGCTTCAGGATTTGTGACCGTCATCAACAAACCTACCCTCACCTTGACCGGACCTCAACAAATATGTATCGGAACCACTACTCAATTTTTACCAAATAATGGCGGAGTTTGGACATCAGGTAATACAAGTGTAGCCACGATAACAAATGCGGGATTGGTCACCGGAACCGGAGCAGGAACTACCTCATTTATTTTCACAGATTCCCAAACAGGATGTTCATCTGAAGCTTCCATTCCAGTTACTGTAATGCCACCTTCCACTTTAACCATTTCAGGGCCTTCTGTGATATGCCTTGGAGCCACAACCACCCTTTCTTCTTCTTCAAATGGAATCTGGTACAGTACACGGGCAAACATAGCCAAAACAACATCCAATGGTCTTGTTACCGGAAATGCTCCCGGAAAAGTATCGTTCTATTTTGTAGAAGCTACTACGGGATGTACGACGTATCTGCCAAATGATGCTTTTACTGTAAAAAGTTGTATAGACCCCGATTTTAATGTTACCATGCAAAATGTATCGGTGAGTGGTACGGTAAAAACAAATGATGAAGTACCAAACGGCACCCAATATTCAACTTCGGTATCTTTGCTTTCCAAGCCGGTTGGAAGTATTGCGAATATAACCATGAACAACAACGGAAATTATACTTTCCAGGCTGATAAACCTGGCGTTTACAGGTATAACGTAACTGTGTGTCTGCCTTCAATGGTTAATAATTGTCCGGTTTCTTTACTGATCATCACAGTTGTTTCACCCGAATCGGAAAATCAAAATATTATAACAAATTTAGATGCTGTTTTTACGTACGAAAGTCAAAGTGTACTCATCAAAACACTGGAAAATGACAAATGTATGGCAGGTATTTCATGCAGTATCAACCCTTCACTGGTGACTTTGTTTTCTCCGCCCAATTACGGAACGGCAACAGTAAGCAGCGGCAATATTTTATATACCCCAACTGCCGGCTTTGCAGGAATGGATACCCTTCAGTACAGAATTTGTGCCTCCGACAATCCATTGAATTGTTTTACTGCTTCCCAAATCATCACAGTGATGGCCAACAATGCCGAAAATTCATTGTCTACTACCGATGATTTTTTCTTTATTTCCAAAGGAATGAAGCTGGAACAAGCGCTACTTAAACCTAATGACTTTGACCCCGAAAATGGAACATTTTCTGTTAATGCAGTAGGATCCCAGTTAAGTCCTATTTCAATACCTTCCGGGGAATATTATATTAACAGTGCAGGAGAATTGTATTTTACTCCAGAAATAACATTTGCAGGACCGGTGGATATTGTGTACACTGTTTGTGATCAGCAAAATTTTTGTGTCAATGCCACCGCTCACATACTCGTGCTTGAGAATATGCGACTCAGAATCAGAGTTTATCTGGAAGGTGCTATAATGGAAAACGATGATGCAAAATCTTCGGAAAACAAACCTTTAATGAGAGATAATTTAAGAATTAGTCCTTTCACAGGTTCCAACTATATTCCTGTTGTGGATCCTTATACCGTTCCGGGACAATTTTTAGATCTTACTTACAGTTACCAGCACACCGGAAACGGAAGTCTGCCTCAGTTTTTAACGATACAAAATCCGACAACTGTTTTTGCCGTATCCGGGCAAAACGCCATAGTGGATTGGGTTTTTATTGAACTCCGTTCTAAAAATGACAATACTACAGTACTTGGAACCAGATCTGCCCTGTTACAAAGAGATGGCGATGTGGTTGATCTTGATGGTGTCAGTTTTGTCGAATTTCCGGGCGTCCGGCTTGATAGTTGTTATGTAGTACTAAGACACAGAACCCATTTAGGTGTAATGTCTACAGTGGTTTCTACAAAAAATCTTCTCGATTTCACCTCTCCGAATACACCTGTGTTTGATTTTGGTACAACTAAAAACGATGGCTACGATTATACCGGATTGGCTCAAAAAGGGGATGTTTATCCTGGTTATATGGTACTCTGGGCAGGTGATTTTGATGCAAACGGAAGAATAAAATTTGTAAATCCAAATGATGATCAGAACTATATCTTCTATGATGTTTTTTCATATCCCACCAACACAGAATATATTGCCAACTACAATTTTACGTATGGATATTTGCAAGGTGACTACAATTTGAATGGAAAAACCAAATACGATAACCCTGATGATGATAAAAACATGTTGTTCTATCAGGTATTATTTTATCCTTTGAATACCAATTATATGGCCAACTTTGATTTTATTTTAGAACAGATTCCACCCGCTTCCCACCGGTAGTTCAGCATTTTCATTTAATAGAAAAATGTTTTGAAAACATTTACTGAGAGTAAAAACAATTCATGATTTGTCATACATAATTCCAGTATAATTATTTTATATAAATATTTACAAATTACATATTGTAAATAAAAATAATATGTAAGTAGTGAAATAATTATTTGCCGGATTTGAAACAGGAATTCAGGAAAATAAGGTTGATGTTTTATATATTATAAATAATTTTAATTTATAATGCCTATATATTTAATAATATATGTAATTTTGCAAATCATTTATTTCACAATAAAAAAGTATTTTCCGATAGCTACAAATAATTACTTACTTCTGATGTAAACCCCTTTAAATCTTGTTGTTTTTTTTAATATGAAAATTTAAATAATACTTTTTATAGGGGATTATGGCCGTTTTTGTGTCAAAATAAAGTAATAACAGGTTGAGTTTATATGAATTTATGCCTGTTATTATTTCAGTATAATCTGAAACCCTGAGAAACATTATATTTTAAACCAGTTTTTTTCAATCTTTTTCAAAATGAGACGATGGTTAAAACTGTGTTTAAGATATAACCTATATTATTAAAACCCGTTAATCCGACTCTATGAAGGTCTTTACATACTTTCCCGGTATTCAATTATTTGATATTTCCGGAAATAAGTTTTCTTTACGATACGTATGGATAGCTCTTTTTTTATTTTTGGCTGTCTGTAATCCGCTATTCTCAGAAAACCCGCCTTTTCAGCCTGTCCCCCCCTTACATCAGCTTTTGAACTATAATGTGGCCAGAAGTCATACCTTCACCGTACCTGCAGGTGTAACCAGCATAACGGTCGAAACATGGGGAGGCGGAGGTCGCGGTGGTTCCAGAACTACCGGAACAGATGGGACAGGTGGAGGCGGAGGAGGTGCCTATTCACGACAGGTATTTGCCGTAACTCCGGGCCAGGTACTCAATGTTAACGTGGGCGCCGGAAGTTCAAGCAATACTGCAGCTGGTGGAGATTCATGGGTGTCGCCCGGAACTGTGACCACAGCTTTTGTATTGGCTAAAGGCGGCAATTCAGCAGCTTCAAATACAACTACCGGTGCTACCGGCGGAAGTTCAGCTTCCGGAATCGGAACCATAAAATTTTCTGGTGGAAACGGTGCCAACGGAGTAAGTACTACTTCCAGCGGGGGTGGTGGTTCTTCAGCTGGTACAGCGGCAAACGGAACGAATGCATCCGGAACAACCGGTGGTGTCGCTCCGACCAATGGTGGAAATGGTGCCAATGGAAGAACTACCGCAGGAAGTGGAGCCGCTGGTTCTGCCCCCGGAGGTGGAGGAAGTGGTGCCGTAAGAGGTACTACAGGAAGCCCGGCAGGAGGAAACGGAGGCGCCGGTAAAGTGTTAATTACCTATGATGTAAATATAGATGCCGGGCCTGATCAATCACAATGTCAGAATGCCAGATTTGTCATTAATAGTAATATCCCTCCGGCTGGATACAGTATCACATGGTCAGTAGTTTCAGGAAATGGTTTTATATATGACAATTCTAATCCTGTTGCTGAGGTTACGGTTCCCGCAGGGAATACAGCAACCATCAGATTATCAGTATCCAACGGTACAACCACCATTAGTGATGATGTGGCCCTCACCAATACAACGTCGTGTACGCCCTTGTGTACGAGTCCTCTCAACTCCAACGGGGATTTTGAATTAAGAGGTACAGCAACCGCTGACAACCTGAGTTTTCAGAGTACACCGGCCACACTGATATACCAGACTACTAATCCGGTCGGATGGTCAGAAAGATATGGAACATCATTACCCAATACCTCATCGTTTACCGGGGCGTATTATATTAATAAGACAGGTGCCAACGGAAATCCAAAAAGCGGAAGCCGGATGGTGTTTATGGCCGGTGAAGGTTTTTGCCTTTCATCTTTAAAAACATTTGCTGATCTTACCTGTGGACGTACCTACAGGGTATCTGCCTGGGTAGCCGCTTTTACAAATTCAGCTACTCAAACTACTTCAACCTTTTGCAATGGAATTTATTTCAGGCGGAAATACAGTGCCTGATCTTCATATTGGGAATTCTTTTATGGCTCCTGCCAGTACATCATGGAACAATCTTAACTGGCAACGATATTCATTTGAAGTAACTATACCTTCTGCCGGATATGAATATGCAGATTTTTTATTTACCACTTTACATAATGTCAATGGTATTGTCATTGATGATATGTGTATTGAAGAAATAAGTTCTGCATCCAGAGCAAATGCCGGGCCGGACCAGTTCAATTGTTCCAATGCATTTACATTGGCAGCAAATACACCTCCAGCGGGATATTCCGGAGTCTGGAGTGTTGTTTCAGGTAGTGCTTCCATTTCAAATACATCATCGCCATCTTCAACAGCTACCATTTCTTCCGGTAATAATGCCAGACTCAGATGGACTGTCAACGGCACAGGTGGTACAAGAAGATACACCGCCCTTGATCCTGCTGATACCGGTGGATTTGAATCCTGTTGTTCACCCTATGACAATGGCTGGACAGCAATCAACAACGGTACAAATGATTGGTATACAGGTAGTGTGCCGGGCGCTTATTCAGGTACCAACGCAGCTTATATTTCTAATAACGGTGGTACAAATCATACTTATAATATTACCACTGCGCAAACATCCCACCTTTACAGAGATATAAAAATACATCCTGACGCAACTAATATCACCCTTTCATTTCAATGGAAAGGTATGGGACAGGCGAGTACTGACAGATTACTTGTCTATACAGCACCAACCACAGTAGAACCTGTTGCCGGAGTTCCGGCGTCAACAAGTACCATTTTAAGGTGGTGCAACCTGGTAAGTGGTACAAATCCTTACAACGTCTCCTTTTTATAAAATGCCACCATTACCTTACCCAATTCTTTAGCAGGAACAACAGTAAGACTGATATTTACCTGGCAAAACAATAGTGCCACAGGTACCAATTCTCCGGTTGCCTTGGACGAAAGTTTCATTAGTTTACAATTTGCCGGCCTGCTATGATTTTGATGAAGTGAACCTGCTTTATGGTTCAGGTTCTCCGGTAAATCTTGATAACGTCACTGCTTGCCCTGGTGCGAGCACAACTCTAACCCCAACAGGATGTTCTGGTGGTTCTTTGCCATGGAGTAATGGCTCAACAAGTTCTTCCATCACCGTGAATCCGGTCACTACCACCACATATTCTGTGAACTTGTACACCTCCCTGGAGTTCCAATTTATTAAGCAATGCCGGATTTCGAATCTGCAACAGATCTGGAAGGATGGGACAACTGGGCAAGCGCATGCATTTACAACAACACCAGCAGATGTATACTCCGGCTCAAAAGCTGTAAAACTTGACGGACTCTAAATGAATACGGAGGCGTGGCTCAGGAATGAATATAACTCCCGGAAAAAAGTATAGGTTGAGTTTTTATGCTAAAACAAATAACTCAAATGAAGTTCCCTCAGTTCGGTTTCAATTCTGGGACAACAACAGTGTTATGATTGAAAATGGAGAAGGAGTATTGGTCACATCCTCAGAGTATCAATACTATTCATTTGAATTCGTAACATCTCCTACAGCAACATGGCTTACTGTATTTGCAGAAATTTTCGGACCGGGTGAGTTGTTTGTTGATAATTTTGAACTAACCAGCATTTCTTCATGTCCTTCTTCTGATTCAGGCACCGTAAATACATCAACAGGTACAAATTTGACCTTGTCAAATTAACAGTTGGAAGTTGTATTAATCACCCATTAGAGGACGTTGCTCAGGTAAGTGTGCAGGTGGCCTGGACATCCGCTCCTTCAGGTGATCAGATCGGGGTTACTATAAATAACAAAACCGAATTTATCAATGTGGCAGGAGGAGCTACATCCCCCCAGACAATAACTTTCTCGGTACCCGCTAATGGTGCCACCAATATTCCCGTTACAGCCGGATGGTATTTCAATCCTTCTTTCGGATGTTCGAATGTATTGACATTTAATGCACCTAATCCTTGTTCTTCAGATATTTTAAATTGTGATATTCTTTATTTGTGTGGCCTTGACAAACCGGCTGATGGAGATGCTTTTGACCATGGGGTGATCGAATATATTATGGCAAATAATACAGGAAACGTAGTTCCTGTACTTGTCAAAGACAATGGCACAAGCAACGATTTTTATAATCCGATGGATCAGGTGACACCATTGACCATCAATATTAATGACTATGATCTGATAATTTTATCTCCCACTACAGAAGGTTATGTATCTTCAAGACTGGCAAATAATCTTTTGCCATTCAAGGGAAGTATTCTTAATATGAACTATGGAATACAACAGCTTTGGACGACGAACGGTGCCGGGTACTACGCATGGGGAAATGATGCTTATACAAATGATGTAAATATGATCAATGTTTACAATTATGACAACATCAATGCAAACTATTCACCTGTAAAAACGGGCGGAACTACCCTGTCAGGTGTAACTGGTTATCTCTGGATGGTTTCCGGAAACGGAGGTGGCAACAGCAACACAATGGGCTATAAATACAATGCTCACTCCATTCCCGGTGTGTCTACCACCCATGGCCACCGTCAATTTCTTGGATTGCACATGAATGGTTTGTACAGCAATTCACAAAATGGTGGTTTTATCCCTGCGCCTGTATCAAGCTATTTTCATCCTGCCAAACACCTGACGCCGCAGATGAAAATCATATTTGACCAGACATTAAAGGATGCTTCAAAATGTACACCGGAAATCTGTGCAAACGGCATCGATGATGATGGCGACGGACTTACAGACTGCGCTGATCCTGATTGTTACCTTATTTTGAACAGAGAATTTGATGAAGGATTTACATCGTGGGATTTTTATCAGCAGGGAGGTGCTGTGGCTACGAGAACTGTTGACAATACATCACAACTTTCAGGAAAAAACTCTGCAAGGGTCAATATTTCAACATCAACAGGTACAAATTTTCACATTCAGTTTGCACAAACAAATGTATTACTAGAAGCCGGAAAAACTTACAGAGTCTCTTTCAGGGCAAAAGCTTCTGCTAACAGAGTCATTGGTGTTTTTACTGACCTGGGAATCAGTCCATGGACCAATTATTTTTATAATGATGTAAATCTTACCACTACAGCACAAACCTTTACTTTTACGTATACTCATAATACTACAACACCTAATGGAAGAATCGGATTTAATCTTGGCCAATCAAGCCAGACTGTATGGATAGACAATATTTTGTTTTATGATGTGTCTTTTGCCCTTCAGGTGCCCCTGTAGCAGGTACAATTACTCAACCAACCTGCAGTAATTCAACAGGTAGCGTGGTTTTAAATGGTCTTCCTTCAAGCGGTACATGGACCATAACCCGAAGTCCGGGTAATGTGACCTATACAGGTACCGGAACCAGTTATACAGTAACAGGTCTGCCTGCTGCCACATCGTACACATTCACCGTAACTAACTCTAATAGTTGCGTGTCTCCTTCTTCAGCCAGTGTAGTAATTAATGCTCAACCATCTCCGCCCACATTAGGCGGAAATATTCCATTATGTTTAGATTTTACAACAAATGTTACTCCAAATTCAGGAGGTACATGGTCCAGCAGTAATACTGCCATTGCTACCATTACCAATGCCGGTCTGGTAACTGGTGTCTCTGCAGGTTCAGTAACTTTGACATACACAAGGACAAGTGATGGATGTAGTAATGCAATGACATTTTCAGTCACAAATTGTCCTTATACATTAGGAAACAGAGTTTGGGTTGAAGCAGATAATGACGGCATCTTTGAAATGGCAAGTGGCGATTTTCCTCTGGACGGGGTAAAGGTAAATTTATATCTTGATAACGGAAACGGAGAGTTGGATGCATCAGATGGAGCTGCGATTGCCACTCAATGGACGCATAGTGGAGGTTACTATTTGTTTAAAAATTTAAATCGTGGAAATTATATTGTACAAGTGGATCCTGCCAATTTTAACGCTGGTGGAATTTTGGAAAATTTCTCAACGACAACTGGAAATGATCCGGCTCCTGATCCTGACAACAACATTGATAATGATGACAATGGAAAAACGGTTTCAGGATTTGGTGTGGCTTCTTCTGCGATCACTCTGGGAGGCCCGGAACCAAATAATGACGAAGATGGTTTGTTAGGAAACACAACCCTTGATTTTGGTTTTTATTGTTCAGCCACCTTAAGTTATGTGGCATTGGTAAGCAATAACAATCAGGATAAAGTCAATAAATACAATGGTCAGAATGGAACATACATTAATGATCTGGTTACAACAGGTTCTGGTGGTCTGAGCAGACCTTATGGTATGGCTTACGGACCAAACGGTGATCTCTTTGTTTCAAGTTCTTTTGGAGATGCCATATTAAGATACAATGGACAAACAGGGGCATTTATTAGTACTTTTGTATCAGCCGGTTCGGGTGGCTTGGATGAAGCACGAGGACTTACTTTCGGTCCTGACGGTAACCTGTATGTAAACAGCTATAACACAGATCAGGTAAAACGATATAATGGAACAACAGGTGCTTTTATTGATAATTTTGTACTCAGTACGACAGGCCTTAATGGACCACATACAAGTTTATTATTCAGCTCTGACGGTTTCTTATACGTAGCAAGTCTGGATAATGATAAAGTGATGAAATTTGAAGGAAGTACCGGTGCCTTGGTGGCTTCATACGATTTTAGTATATTTTCAGAATTATCAGGTGCGATTTCGGACCAAGAGCAATGGTCTTCGGTCCGGACGGAAATTTATATGTGGGTACACGAACCAACAATATTTATAAAATTACTTTAAGTACAGGAATCATCACAGTATGGGGCACTTCCGGGCTGAGCGAATACTATTCTGGTGTAAACTTCGGTCCGGACGGCAGGTTGTACGCAGTTGCCGTCAGTGGAGGCACCGTAAGAAGATTCAATTATCCTTCAGGCACATATCTGGACCGGTTTGATTCAGGTGGAACTTTAGGTGAACCAAAAATGATAACCTTTTCGCCGAAATGCGGTTCTTGTCCGGCAAGTCTGCCTTCCGGAAACCTATGTCTTGGAGCAACTTTGCAACTATCTCCGGCTTCAGGTGGTATGTGGACAAGTAACAATCCTGTTCTTGGACCATAACAAGACTTCCCGGTGGAACGACATATTCAGGATCGGGAACTTCATATACAGTAACAGACCTTCCTTCAAATACCACATATACTTTCAGGGTGACAAATGCGAATACATGTACTTCTGTCCCTTCATCAGATGTAGTAATTAACACTCCTCCTTCTGCACCTTCTTTAGGAGGCGCTTCGCCATTTGTGCAGGGTCGTCTGCAAATGTAACCCCTTCCACAAACGGAACGTGGACATCATCCAACAACTCAGTAGCTACTATAACAAATGTTGGTGTCGTTAATGGTCTGACAGCCGGTACAGTCACTTTGACTTATACCCGTACATCGGACGGATGTAGTAACAGTTTACCATTTACCGTGTATGCACTTCCTTCAGCACCTGTCGTTGGAACTATTACTCACCCGACATGTATAACGGCAACAGGAAGTGTATTACTGAACGGTTTACCTTCATCAGGTATGTGGACAATTACAAGAACTCCGGGTGGAAATACTTATACAGGTACCGGAACCAGCTACACAGTTACCGGCCTGACACCAAATACATCCTTTACTTTTGTAGTAACAAATGCTGATTTATGCACTTCATCATCTTCTAACATAGTCGCTATAAATGCCATTCCGGCAAATCCGGTGTTAGGTGGCGCAACATCTGTCTGCGCAGGCGCAACGACAAATGTAACTCCATCTTCAAATGGAACCTGGAGTTCAGCCAATAACGGTATAGCAACTGTAACCAATGCAGGACTTGTCACAGGGGTATCTGCCGGTTCAGTTATTTTAACGTATACAAGAACATCTGATGGTTGTGCCAATACACTTCCTTTTACCGTTTTTGCAAAATCCTTCAGCTCCTGTTCCGGGAACAGTAACTCAACCTACATGTACCACGCCCACCGGAAGTGTCATCTTAAGTGGATTACCTTCTTCCGGTACATGGACAATAACCCGTTCACCCGGCGGAAATACTTTACACCGGTACAGGTAGCAGCTATACTCTTACAGGGCTACCTGCTAATGCAACCTATACACTTACCGTTACAAACAGTAATTTGTGTACATCTCCTTCGTCGACAAATATTACTATCAATGCCGTTCCGGGAGCTCCTGTTGTCGGAGGTGCTGCCAGTATATGTGCCGGCCTTACAGCCAATGTAACTCCAACAACCAATGGAACCTGGGCTTCAAGCAATAATTCGGTGGCAACAGTGTCTAATGCAGGACTGGTAACAGCAAATTCTGCAGGCGCTGTAACATTGACGTACACAAGATCGTCAGACGGGTGTTCGAATACCTTACCATTTACTGTATTTGCCATTCCAACTGCTCCGGTAACAGGCACCATAACTCAACCAGACTGTACTCACCCTACTGGTAGTGTGGTATTGACCGGGCTTCCTTCTTCAGGGAACTGGACAATAACCAGAACACCGGGAGCAGCAACTTATTCAGGAACCGGATCTTCTTACACAGTTACCGGATTGAGTGATGACACTGATTACACTTTTAAAGTAACCAACAGCAATAATTGTACTTCACCTTCTTCTGGTGTTGTGTCAATCGACAGAATACCAAGCATTCCGACTTTGAGCGGTCCTGATAATGCATGTGTCGGCAGTATGGTGACAGTTTCACCAACAAACAACGGAACATGGGCTTCAAGCAACACTTCAGTTGCAACAATAACCAATGCAGGTGTGGTTACAGCTATTGCTCCGGGCACAGTCAATCTGATTTATACAAGATCAAGCAATGGTTGTATCGGAACCAAAGATTTTACAGTGTTTGCCGTACCATCTGCCCCGGTGGCAGGCACTATTACCCAACCCACTTGTGCCATAACTACAGGTAGTGTTGTTCTTAATGGTTTACCTTCATCAGGAACCTGGACATTAACAAGAACTCCGGGTGGTAATACTTATACAGGTACCGGAACCAGTTATACTGTCACTGGTTTGGCTGTCGGAACTTCGTATACATTTACCGTCAGAACTCCGGAAAACTGTACTTCACTTCCTTCTGCGCCGGTGGTGATCAATGGTGTTCCAAATGCACCTTCAGCGGCTATAAATTATATGGGCTCACTATGTATTACAGACAATAAACAAATAAGTGTTGACGTATCAGGAGGGGCATCGCCGTATACGTATCTCTGGACAGGACCTTCTGGTTTTAACGGAAATACCAATACCATTACCATCACGCAATTCGGAACATATAACGTAACAGTGACAGATGCAAATGTCTGCAAAACTTCCGTTTCAGGATATGTTAATGAAAGATATGACCCCGTAATCATAAACCTTCAATCCACTGTATGTGAAGGAGAAAATGTTTTTCTGGATATCAATACCACAACAGGTGTGAGTTACCTGTGGAGTGCCAACGCAGGCAGTGCCACAACCAAGTCAGTGACCGTCACACCAGCACCGCCTTCTACAACTTACCTCGTTACAGTGACAAATGATAACGGATGTACCGCAGTACCAACAGTAACTGTTAATGTCAACCCTAAACCTGTTGTATCTGTTTCCAGGAGCATCAGGTCTTTGTCCCGGCAACCTGCAAATTTGCTCCCTGCTTAGGTGGCGTGGACAAGTTCAAACCCTGCAGTAGCAACAGTAACCAATACAGGTATAGTAACCGCCATCAGTCAGGGTACTGCTACATTCATTTTTACAAATTCAGTTACCAATTGCAGTTCGGATGCCACCACTCCGGTGACGGTCAATCCCGGACCTGTAATCACACTGAACGGACCAGCTAATATTTGTGTGGGTAACACGACCCAGCTTCTGCCATCTTCAGGTGGAACATGGACCAGTTCAAATCCTGCTGTGGCAACTATTAATTCTTCAGGAGTCATTAACGGACTTACACCGGGAGGTGCTCAGTTTACATATACAAATTCAGCTACAGGCTGTGTGTCCGATGCGAGTACGACAATTCAGGTGGGACCTGCATTATCTGCTACTATTGATTACAATG